>NZ_CACVAN010000001.1:1285163-1927744 GCF_902726655.1 Virgibacillus ihumii | reverse complement strand
CTATTATTCCCGGTTTTATGACTAAAGGTAAAGACCCCGTTGGCCCATTTGGTGTAATGGGAGGATTTATGCAGCCACAGGGCCATGTGCAGGTAGTCATGAATATGCTTGATTTTGATTTGAATCCGCAGGCAGCGCTGGATGCACCTCGCTGGCAATGGATGAAAGACAAAAAGATTGAGGTGGAAAATCGTTTCCCTCATCATATTGCGCAAAGTTTAGCTGAAAAAGGGCACGAAATTCAGATTCAGCTGGAGCCCAATACATTCGGTCGAGGACAGATCATACTGAGGGATCCGGACTCGGGTGTTCTTATTGGCGGTACGGAATCCAGAACGGATGGAGCAGTTGCGTGCTGGTAAGAAGGAGGTGCCCGGTATGAGAGTTCAATGGAATCTATTTCTGGCATTTTTCAGAGTGGGAATGCTTGGTTATGGGGGCGGTCCCGGATCAATACCATTAATTCACATTGAAACGGTTGAAAAATATAAGTGGGTAACAGATGAAGAATTTGGCGATATCCTTGCCTTGTGTAATACGCTTCCCGGACCTATCATTACGAAAATGGCTGGGTATATTGGTCATCGCGAATCCGGATTTCTCGGGATGATCAATGCAGTAATTGCATCCATCCTGCCAACTATTTTTCTAATGATTATCCTGCTTGCTTCCTTATCATCCATAAGCAACTTTGATTGGGTGAGTGGTATGACGACTGCTGTCATCCCAGTTGTCGGAGTCATGCTGGCGGTCCTCACATGGCAGTTTTTAGAGAAAGCGGGAAAAGGCTTAGGATGGAAAAAGACGATTATCATGTCTGCTATTATTTTAGTTATTTTGAAACTTGGCGTACATCCGGGCATTGTGATTGGGGCTTTATTGGTGCTTGCCCTTGTTCAAAAGGATAAAAGCAGCTCAGAGGATGAAAAACAAAAGGCAAGGGAGGGTGCTGGACAATGATTCTGTATTGGCATATCTTTTTGGCATTTTTCATACCTGGCATCCTGGGGTACGGAGGCGGCCCTGCTTCCATCCCATTGGTTGAAAATGAAGTTGTGCAGCGATATGAATGGATGACCATTCAGGAATTCAGTGAAGTGCTTGCTTTAGGTAATGCACTCCCTGGTCCGATATCTACTAAAATGGCAGGATATATAGGCTATGAGATAGGTGGGATACCGGGTGCGCTAGTTGCTGTGTTTGGAACAGTGGCCCCTTCGCTCATTCTGATGATTGTCCTGTTGGGTGTTTTATATAAGTATAAAGATTCCCCTAAGGTTAAGCGGCTTACCCTCTATGTCCGGCCGGTTATTGCCTTGCTGCTCGGCTTAATGGCTTGGGACTTTTTCGTGGAATCCTATGAGGGAGCAGGTATTTGGCAAACGGCATTTTTGATTGTTGTGAGTTATGTATTGATGGAACAAGTCAAGGTACACCCTGCTTTTGTTATTGTAGGCGCACTGGTTTATGGCGGATTTTTTCTTTGATTATAACTATATAAAAAAGAATGAGGTTGGGGAAAACGAAAAAGTGTATCGAAAAAGACGAACAATCCACTACTATAGCGAAGTATATTTCCGGAGCGGCTATATGCACCATTTCTAATTAATTCGTATTTTTCTTTTGATAAAACACTTTTGTCCCAGCCTCATTGTTTAAATGGTTTTCATATATCTAAATGAAGGAAGCTCTGTGCACTAGATTAAGTAGTTTTACCTCTTAATGTAAGCGTTACCATTGATGTGCAATTTTATGTTCACATAGCAAAAGGATGTAAAACTTATTATTTTAGGAGGAATGAAATTGGAAACCAGGAAATTTGAAATGCCAGAACTAAAAGGACAATCTAACACATCGCCGCCCAAAAGTTTAAAAGGAAAACTGAAATTTGTAGGTCCTGGATTTGTTGTTGCGGCTACCGGTGTGGGAGCAGGTGACTTCATCATGGCTTCTATTGCCGGAACAGGTTTTGGATTGACTTTACTCTGGGTTATTATTGTAGGGGCTTTTATAAAGTTCGTTTTAACCGAGGGAATAGGTCGCTGGTATCTTGCCTCAGGGAGAACAATTTTGGAAGGATGGCATATGGCAGGGTGGTGGGCAACCATCTATTTTGGCGTATACCTAGTATTGATGGGTTTAATATATGGATCAGCAATAACAGGGACGTCAGCAATGATACTGGTTGCTATGTTTCCGGGTACTTCTTTTGCTTTTTGGGCAATTGGCTCAGGAGTGGCTGGTTTTCTACTAGTTTGGTTTGGTAGATATCAGGTACTGGAAGGTTTGATGAAAGTCTTAATCGGTATAATGTTTGTTAGCATAATTGGCTCTGCAGTAATTATCGCAGTAAATGCCGGAACCGTTGATTACGGGGTAGTTCCTTCCATACCGGAAGGCTCATTTTTTAAGATATTGGGCATATTGGGAGGGGTTGGTGCTTCCATAACCCTTACTTCCTATTCATATTGGATCTATGCAAAAGGTTGGAGAGACAGACGTTGGATGTCAATTATGAAACTTGATGTATCAGTGGCTTACATTGTAACAGGAATGTTTGCAATAAGCGTAATGATAATTGCGGCGGAATTATTGTTTGGTTCAGGGGTAACAATTAGCGGAAATGATGGACTCGTCGGCCTGGCCGATGCTTATGGGGAGAGGTTTGGAAATATAGCACGTTGGGTTTTCCTAATTGGTGTATGGGGTGCTATTTTCACTTCTATTGTTGGCCCTTGGCATGGCATGTCCTATTTATTTGCAGACTTTGTTCGTATTGTTAAGAAAAAAGGTAAGAAAGCTTCAGGGGAAGAAAAGCCAATAACTGAAAAAGATCCGTCATTTCGATTCTATCTCTTTTGGATAACATTTCCGCCAATGCTGCTTCTGTTATTTAAACAGCCAGTGGTGATTGTACTTATATATGGTGCACTTGGAGCGGCGTTTATGCCGATTCTGGCAGCAGTTCTTCTGTATTTATTAAATTCCAAACAGATTGCTGAAGTTGATCGAAATGGGAAGGTTAAAAATACGATTTTCGGACTTATTATCCTGCTGTATCTGTATCTTGGAGGCAGTGAGCTGTTTCAATTGATTTTTGGGTAGTTATAAAGAAATTAAGTTAGTGTAGGAGGGAATTTGTTATGTCAATTCATCATCACCACCATATGCACAAAACGATCCATGATTTTAAATCACACATGCACCATGGATGGGATAATAGTATAAAACCTATTGCGGAAGTAGA
Organism: Virgibacillus ihumii; assembly: GCF_902726655.1. NCBI lineage: Bacteria > Bacillati > Bacillota > Bacilli > Caryophanales > Bacillaceae > Virgibacillus > Virgibacillus ihumii. Next base: position 1,924,497 of record NZ_CACVAN010000001.1, on the reverse strand, counting down.
TTCGGGTCAAACTATCTCATATGAAATCACGGAATCCTCCGGTGGGCAATTTTCAAAGAATTCTACTGCTGACGATGTGGGAAGTCTCGATTTTGAAAAAGTAAATCCTGTTGCAGGGCCAATTTATGTAAAAGATGCTCAACCGGGGGATACGCTGGAAATTGAAATGCTGGATTTCAGACAATTGGACTGGGGATGGACAGCGATTATCCCCGGATTTGGCCTATTGGCTGATCAATTTCCAAAACCGGCCATTAAGACATTTGATTTAACACAACGAAACAAAACGGAATTTTTACACGGAATTGATTTGTTTATGAAGCCCTTCCCCGGAACCATTGGTGTTGCATTACCTGAAGAAGGGAACTTTAGTGTGGTACCGCCAAGAAAGAATGGCGGCAATATGGATATCAGGCATTTAACCAAAGGAACAAAGCTATACTTACCGGTGTGGGTTGAAGGAGCCTTGTTCTCGATTGGCGATACACACGCTGCTCAGGGCGATGGTGAAGTTTGTGGCACGGCTATTGAGGCATCGATGGAAACAACTGTCCGATTTAAACTTCATAAAGGTAAATCAATTGCAGAACCACGATATGAAATCCCGGGGCCGCCAATGCCCGAAGCGGATAGCCAGGGGTATTATGTAACAACTGGTAATGGACCGGATTTAGTGGAAGCATCGAAAAAGGCGATAAGTTACATGATTGAACATTTAGTGGGTACTTATGGTCTAAGTGATCAGGAAGCATATATGCTGTGCAGTGTTGCCGTTGATCTGAAAATAAGTGAAATTGTGGATGCACCAAACTGGTTGGTGTCCGCGTTTTTGCCGAATTCGATTTTTAGGTGAGTTCCAAAATGGTTCCTGATTTATAGGACATTGTGGTTTGGTAGGATAATTCAATCCATAAAGGGCTGTCTCAATTTACTGAGACAGCCCTTTGTTAACGCAGTATTTTATGAAATTTTCTTCGCGTCCACATAGGTGGAGACAGCCTGTTTATTTTGAGATTTTGTTACATAGCTGATTGTGATAAACAGAATAAGGTTTGCTATCAAACCTAAAATACCTGGATGGATATCGAATGGTGTGCTTGTTGCCACAAGCTGAAAATAATAGTTTACCAATGTTCCCGTAATCATCCCTATTATAACAGCTGGTGCTGTTGCCCGTTTCCAATAAAGTGCTCCATAAACACCAGGAGCAAATTGAACGATGGCTCCATACGCGCCAAGCAATAACGCAATTAACCCCTGTCCGCCAAAAATGGTAATATAGTATGCAAATCCACCAATTATAATGACTCCCAAACGCATGGTTAATAGTGTTTTCTTATCGTTTAGATTTGGCCAAATGTTTTTAATCACCCCGTCTGTAAATTCCAGGGAAGCACTATGGGTGATGGCATCTGCCGAAGACATTGCTGCGGCGAGTGCCCCGGCCCCTACTAACCCGTAAATCCAACCGGGCATTTCAATGACAGCGGTAATTAAATACGGTAAAATTTGATCCGGACTGCTTACGGCATCAGGATCAACAACTCCTACTGCAGCAAATCCAATTAGAAGCAGAGGAACCAGGAATAACGCGAAAATTGGATAAGCAAGAACGGTTTGTTTAATTGTTTTAGGTTTCGAGACATAGGACTTTGAAAACAAGTGCGGCCACATTAAGAAACCGAAAATTGACACCAAAATTGTTGTCGTATACCCAATCGGTGACATATTTGAGCCCGAATGGCCGATTTCCAGAAAGCCTGGTTTCGTTTCAGCAATGGATGAGAACATGCCGCCAATACTGTCATGGAGCTGAATGACAACAAATATGCCTACAATCCAGGAAATTAAAATCATGAGGATTCCCTGGAATACATCTGACCACGCTGCAGCACGGAGTCCCCCTGTAGCAACGTAAATAACTACAATACCATATGCAAGTAGGGCCCCCAGCCAAAAATCGATTCTGCCGCCTGTCATAATATTAAAAATGAAGGCCATACCTTTCATCTGTGTAGCAAGGTATTGGACAAAGGCAAACAAAGCCAGCAGCCCAATCAAAATAGGTAATGTCTTGCCACCATATCTCCCTTTAAAGAAACCTGCCAGTGTATAAAGGTTAAGTTTAACGCCTATTTTTCGAATTTTTGGTCCAACAATGTACCATGGTAAAATCGCAAAGGCAGTATAAATAATAATGTAAAAGGCCGGAGCGCCCATGGAGTAGGCCCAGCCCGGGGCACCTAAGAAAGAAAAGGCACTGAAAACGGCACCGCCCATGAGAAACCACATTACAAATAAGCCTAAACCCCCGCCTGCAACAGCAAATTCATTTAAAGAGCTCTTATCCTGACCACGCCCGGATAGGATTCCAATGACGAGCGCAATAACCAGATATATAATCATCATTGATAACGCAATTAGCCAATCAGCCATCATCTATTCCTCCTGTTCATCTTTATTGGGATCGAAAGCGTAAAGAATTGTGACGGTAATAAATGCTATCACAATCCAAAGAATGACCCAGAAGAATCCAAACGGCAAACCCAGGATAATTGGCTCTGCCCGATTTGCAATTTCAAATACCGGGAAGATTACAGGTAATAATGTCAAGGTAACGGCTACAAAGTAAATGATTTCAAATTTTCTCCGGCTCATTTATTAATCTCCTCCTTCTTATATTGATTTTCATACACGAGATTCCCATCGATGAAAGTCATGTCGACCTTCATTGTATGAATAGAATCTTCGGAGGTATTTAAAATGGATCCATCAAGTACAGTGAGATCAGCCAGCTTACCAATTTCCAGACTTCCTTTAATGTCTTCTTCAAAACTTGCAAAGGCTCCATTTCGAGTATAAAGCTGCAGAGCCTCTTGAATCGCCTACAGCTGTTCCTGCCTTGCTTTCACGGGTAACTGCAGCTTGAATACCGATTAGCGGGTTGAATGTTGTAATTGGACTGTCTGAACCAATAGCAGCTGTTAACCCTTCATCAATAAGCTGACGTATAGGAAACATAGTTTCTACCCGTTCCCCATAGTCGTTGATGTAACCGTCACCAAACTCTCGGATAAATGCCGGATTAGGAATCGGAACAATGTTCAATGCGTTCATCTTTTTTGCTAAATCTGGTGGCGTCATACCCGCATGTTCAATCCGATGACGATGGTTTGACCTACCCTTTTTGTCTAAAGCTTGTTCAATACAATTTACCATCATTTCGACAGCCTGGTCTCCAATTGCATGTGCTGTAAGCTGCCACCCTAAATCATGGGCTTTACCTAATAATTTGTTTAACTCCACTTCGTTTAAGTATAAAATTCCGTTATCATTTGGATTACTTGTATAAGGTGCCCTCGTCCTTGCTGTAGGTCCACTGCTGCTGCCATCAATAAAGACTTTTGCCGGACCAATTTTAAACCATTCATCCCCAAGTCCGGTTACCATACCGGCATCCAATGCTTTGTTTAGCACACCGGGTGAATCATGAAGGGAGCCTATTAACGCATACACCCGTTGTTTAATCTTTCCATCGTGAACTGCCTTTTGAAGATAACGGAAATGATCATTGTTGTAACCACCCGCATCATGAACACTTGTTATGCCTTTGCTTGCATAATCTGCGGATGCCAGTTCCAATCCATTTAAAATTTCCTCTTCGGAATACATCGCATTCATAAACATATTCATATGCGCTGATTCCAATAAAACCCCCGTTGGTAAATTATCATCCCGTACGTATTTTCCTCCTGCAGGATTTGGAGTTTTTTCATCAATGCCTGCCAGTTCCAATGCTTTACTGTTTACACAGGAAATATGGCCGCATGTTCTGACAATTATGATTGGGTGATCTGTTGACACCTTATCTAAATCCCACCGGTTTGGGTGTCTGCCTTCCGAAAGAGTATTTTGATTGTATCCCCATCCTCGAATCCATTCACCTTCAAGGGTATTCTCCGCTGTTTCTCGTAATCTATGTTGGATATCTTCTATGCTATCAACATCTTTACAATTTTCCCCCAGCTTATTCGTTCCATATAATTCTAGATGGGCATGGGAATCGATAAACCCGGGAATAAGACTTTTACCCTTCAAATCAATGACTTGAGTGTGGTTTCCTTGTAAAGTAAGAATGTCCCGGTTTGTACCGACAGCTATAATCTTATTGTCCTTGACAGCCAATGCCTCACAAATGGAAAAATTCTCATCGACTGTAATGACTTCACCATTTTTTAAAATAAGGTCAGCATCCATTGTTTCTCATCCTTCCTCAATGAGTTGTCCATTCTTTCCCTGCAACAATAAACCAGCCGGTTAACAAGGATAATCATCGGTTCTTCTTGCAGGTGCTGCTTGTCCATACTTCAAAGTAAGTATACTCTTAATTATGAATATTTCGATTATACATGCGAGTTAATATGGTTACATTATACAAAATGTTTGGGAAATATATGTTTCTTTTTACATTTTGTCTTATTTTATTCAGGATAAAGAAATTAACAGTAATTTACTGCAGTGTTTAGTGTAGGAATCATATGTGAAGGAGCTTTGTTGAATCCGGAGATACCAGACAAAGTGATGCTATTGTGAAAGAGTTTGGGGACAAATAAAGCTGGAAAACCAAACTTTTACCCTGATGGGTGCAAGTATGGTTTTCGACAGTTGATTACTGGAACTTTTTTCAAGCAACAAGGGGACAGGATGAGCCTGCCCCCTATGTCCCTTTATGATTTTATTCGTTGTTCCATCTCATCAAATTTTACTTTTATTTTCTCATCTGGTTGTGTTGTGGCTTTACTTACAACATAAATTGCAAGAAGACTTAACAGGAAACCAGGAATGATTTCGTATATGCCCTCATTCAGTCCGGGGAACTTTGCGTCCCATCCAAGTGACAGCCATAGGATAACTGTTAGTCCGCCCGTGACCACACCAGCAATTGCACCTTTTTGTGTCATTTGCTTCCAATGGAGACTTACCAGAATTACGGCACCAAACGTCGCACCAAACCCGGCCCAGGCATGACTGACAATACCGAGAACAGTCTGGTTATTTCCAAATGCAATCCAGGCGGCGATTAGTCCGACTGCTAAAACAGCCAACCGTCCAATTAGCACAAGCTCTTTATCAGACGCATCTCTTCTGAAAAACTTACGGTAAAAGTCTTCGGTAATCGCACTGGAAGTAACAAGTAATTGGGACGAAACCGTACTCATAATCGCAGCCAGTATCGCAGCAAGGATAAAACCGGTAATAATCGGATGAAACAGTACAGCCGCGAAATCGATTAGAACCGTCTCCGGATCCGGCAGTGCACCACCATGGTTTGCGAAATACACAGCACCCAAGATACCAGTCGCACCAGCACCGGCCAGCCCGACAACCATCCAGCCAATATTAATGCGGCGGGCAATTTTCATTTCTTTCACATCACGAATCGCCATAAAACGAACAATAATGTGCGGCTGACCAAAATAGCCGAGCCCCCAGGCAAGGAGTCCGAGTATACTTAGAAATGTCCCCCCAGTAAAGATATTCAGCATGTTAACATCGGTTGCTTCGCCAATCTTCCTGAGCTCCTCTGCCAAACTAATATCCCCGCCAATATTCGTAAATACAACAATTGGAACAAGAACAAGTGCAACAAACATAATACATCCCTGCACAAAGTCTGTTGTACTTACAGCAAGAAACCCGCCGAATAAGGTATAAGCAACAATAACCGCCAACGTGACGAATAATCCGGTATGGTAGCTTGCTCCAAATGCACTTTCAAATAACTTACCGCCGGCAACAAGCCCTGAAGCCGCATAAACCGCGAAAAATATCAAGATAAAAAGACCGGAAATAACACGCAATATACGAGATTTATCGGCAAAACGATTTTCCAGATAATCCGGCACCGTAATCGCATTATCCGCAATTTCGGTATACACACGTAACCGGGAAGCAACTACAAGGTAATTGATATAAGCACCGATTGATAATCCAACAGGAAGCCAGACCTGCGACATTCCCAAGGCATAGAATGCGCCCGGGAGCCCCATAACCATCCAGCCGCTCATATCGGATGCCCCGGCTGATAACGCTGTAACAGCAGGCCCAAGGTCACGATCACCAAGCATATAACCATCCAGAGTTTTTGTCTTCCGATAGGACCAGTAACCAATAGCCAGCATCCCTGCCATATAAATTCCCAACGTTATAATTGTTAATGCATCCATTTCTTTTCCCTCCTCTTTCCGAAGATTTAATTTTTCGAGCTGAAATCTTAAATTAAAACCTGTATTGGCGATTATTTAATCAGTGGGTCATATAAACACCTCCTCCTATTTAAATGTGATATGTCTATTTTATCACAATTATTTCTCAATTTTCGAAAAAATGAGAAATAATACTTAGTAGTACATATATTCATCCCATCGCACTGTTTTGATTGAATTGAGGGAAAGTTTAGTTAATTGCTTATGATTCTGACGTGGGACACGTGGGAAACAGTGCTGGAATCGAGATAAAAGCGCCTGTCTAATTAATGCATGGTTTTTCGCCGAAAAGATGGAAGATGTTATGCATTAGAGATTCACGGAAATATTTATAAATTATCCTCAAAATTGTTTTTTGACTGTTCTTTTTTATGAATAATGCACTGTTCGGTAAGTGAATGAACATTAACGTATCAGACTTACAAATAATTTTTGATAGGGGCGTTAGAAATGAGAACAGTTAATTCGGATGCTATTTTACAAGGAGAAGCATTAAGCTTTATTGAGGTCTTTGGAGACACTCAAGGTCTTGCTATTGCAGATAATCAGTATTCAGCTGTGAAATATTATGTTGTTGATATGTATTGCATGAATCCCGGCTGTAAATGTGATGATGTTTACATTCAGTTTATAAAAAATGAAGAACGGGTCAATTATGTTCGTGCCGATTTCACTGTTCTGTTTTCCTTAAGAACGAAAAAATATGAGATTAAGGAAATAGCAGGAGTTGCCGAACAAGAAGTAAATGATGTTGTGATGAAAGAAGTGAGAAAAGATAACGAGATGGTCAAACTGTTGAAACAACGTTATAAAAAAATGAAAGAAGCTGGAAGGTATGTGGTGCAAGGTGATAACAACATGGTGGATAGGGAAGAAGACAAGCCTAATCGGAATGTCCCTTGTATATGCGGAAGTGGGAAAAAATACAAAAAATGCTGTGGTGCTTAGAATAAGGGACTCTAATTGCATGCTGTATATGCTCACCTCGTTTAAAATAATGTATCAACCAAGTTTTGCTGTTTGTTTTGCAGCATGGACTCCGATTTGGCCAAGTCTGCTTCCACCTCCTCTTTTTTTCAACGTTGACCCAGGCTGTTTATTTTGCCATAGAAGTTTCTTCCTTCTTTTAAAACAATCTAACTTTATAGTACATGAATATCAGGGTTTATATGGATTGATTATTTATCCGATTCGTAGCCACAGCAAATGCCATTCCATCAAATAAACCCCATACGCTTCTTCCATTTACAATATGTTATGATAGTGTTAGTAAACTATTAAGAATTCTTGAAAGGTTTGAGATTGTTGGGAAAAAGTAAAAAGTATGCTACCTGGGCCGAAGCTAAAAAACGTTGCCGCCTTAATCAGGCTGATATTCAAATGGCGAAGGAGCTTGGCATGAAGCCAAAAAGCCTGCTGAAAAACATTCCTTCGTCCAACCAGAAATGGAAAGCACCCGTCAAAGTGTGGGTTCGGGATTTATATGAAAAGAAGTTTGGCAAAATACTTACGACAGAAAATAAGCCCCCGGTGAAAAAGAATAAACCTACCAAAATGGATCCTAACATTTCGGATGAGGAGTTGCCTTTTTAATGTCAAAACATACCAGTAAACAATTAGCGGAAGCGGATATTCGAGCTATTTTGCGGGCAGCAGATGAGATCATTGCGGAAGGTGGAAGGACACTGCTTGCCAAGATTTTAAAGGGATCACGTGAGAAAAAGGTGCTGCTATTGGGTTTAAATGATTGTCCAACTTATGGGTGGTTTCGCGCAGAAAAGCTGGAAGGTGTCATGCATAAGATTGATTGGATGATTGCGCATGATTTTTTGGATATTCAATACAGCGGCAAATTGCCTATGATTATTTTTACGGACCGTGGATGGGAAATTGAAGCTGATCAGCGTGCGGATGAATTTTTAAGTGAATGGGATCAATGGCTGGAAGATGGTGAGCCGTCGCCGGATATGTATTATTTAAAAGACCGCAACCGTCATATAATATTATTGTTCCTCGAAAAGATTGGTGAAACAGGCGACAGTAAGTATATTCCATATTTGAAAGAATGGGAAATAGTTGATTATAAGAAAGTAAGAGCCAAGATCCGATCAACCATCGACAAGTTGGAGGCAAAATCGCCTATTGATCTGAGCGCCGTCAACGAAAGAACCGAATCTATTCATGAAGCGCTTAAAGGGGAAGCACCCCAGGATCTATTGCTGAAATGCTGGGAGTGCGGTGATCGTTTTACTTTTTCAGTGGGGGAGCAGCAGTTTTATAAACAAAAGGGGTTTGTCTATCCCAAAAGATGCCCTAAGTGCCGTGAAAAAAGGGAAATGGAAAGGTTTGGGCTTTTTGAGTGATTTTTTAATTATTGTTCAAACGAGAGTTACGGTGGACTCTCGTTTTTTAGTGCTGGTTCTGATGGGTCGTTCACTCGATTTGGAGGGGTTCGCACGTTTCACCGAGAGTTCGCACGAATGGGCAGGTAGTTCGCACGTTTTACCGAGATTTCGCACGTTTCATATTCTGTTTCCGTTCTTATTTATTGGAAACTGGATTTGTCCCTCCCCATTAATTTTGAAACCACTCCCTAACCAAAAAACTCCTCCACCAACGTAATAAACCGTTTTACGACAGGTGGCAGGTACCGGTTTTTGTCATATGCCAGATATACGGTTCTGGCAATGCTGGGATCGTGGAACGGTTTGATCATGGTTTGGAGCGACCTTTTGGAGAAGCGTACATAGTTTTCCGGTATGACGGTGATTCCGAGGCCGCTTTCGACCAGGCTGCAGCCTGTTTCGAAACGTTCGATTTCAAATTGGATGTTTAAATAGACACCTGCTTTGTGGAATGCATCGACAATGTCTTTCCTTGTCTGGAACCCCTCTTTACATACGATAAAATCCTGTCCTTCCAAATCAGGTATGCGAAGCTTTGTTTGGTTTTCCAATTCATGGCCGGGTGGGATTAATGCGACCAGCCGTTCGTTATAAATAGGTATGGTTTCAATTTCCTCATTTTGAATGAACTGATTGGTTATGGCCATGTGAATCTCAAAATTGCTGAGTGCTTTTGTTACATCGGAAAGGCCTAAGGTTTCCAATAGACTTACCTTTACATCAGGCTGCTCCTGCTTGAAATTCTCCAAAACTTCGGGAATAAAAAACATTGATGATTCAATCAGTCCAATGGATAGATTTGGCGGCCCCACTTCCTTTAATCGGGTCATTTCATGTGATACATGTTCATAATGGTTCAGCAGTTTTTTTGCCTCATGATACAGGATTTGTCCCTCATTCGTTAATCGGAACTCCCGGTATTGTTTATCAATAAGGGAAAAATTCAGTTCTTTTTCAAGTTTTTTCATGGATGCGGTCAGTGAAGGCTGGGTAAGATGGAGTTTTTCTGCCGCGCGTGTATATGTGGTTTCCTCAACTAAAGTCGCGAAATATTTCAACTGCCGTATTTCCATTCAATCTCCTCCATTATAAATAAAATCTATAGAATTATAGAAAAGAAGTATTGGTATTTATAGCATAAGCCTATTATAATTTTATGTAAAGTTATAGTATTCAGAAATATACGGGATGCAGAGGTGATTCAAAATTTACAAACCATCGGAAAAACAGCTTTGGAGTGGGAGGGTGGATACTGATCATGACGTGTCCGGTTTTCGTTTCCATCAGGTTGTAAAAGTTGAGGATATCCATAAATTCCGCCAAAATGACAACGCTTTCGCTATTATTGGTTTTGCTAGTGATGAAGGTGTAAGGCGCAATAAAGGTCGTCAGGGGGCGAGTGAAGCTCCGGATGCTGTCCGTCAAGCCCTCGCAAAACTGCCATATCATTTGGATAGCGACATAATCGATGCCGGAAATGTTATCTGTGAAGGCAGCGATTTGGAAAAAGCACAGGTGGAGCTCGGCGAACAAGTCGAACGCATTTTACAATCATCGGCTACTCCGGTCATTATCGGCGGCGGCCATGAAACATTATATGGGCATTATTTGGGTGTAAGGAAGTTTTTAGGTAAGGATTCCAAGCTTGGCATTATCAATATTGACGCACATTTTGATTTGCGCGATGACGAACTTCCATCATCCGGCACCATGTTCAGACAAATTATGGAAAAGGATGAAAAGGCCGGTTATTTGTGTCTTGGGGTGCAGGAGTTTGGAAATACAAAAGCGTTGTTTAAAACAGCGGATGAATTGGGTTGTCACTATATGCTGCAGCAGGAAGTGGAGTCAGGAAATTTTCAGAAAGTGCAGCGGGAGATTGATGCTTTCTCAAAAGACCATGACTACATTATGCTGACGCTCTGCACGGATTCCATGATGGCTTCTGCGGCACCAGGGGTCAGCGCGCCAACACCATTAGGCCTGGATCCTAAAACAGTCAAGAAAATCATGACATATACAGCTGCACATGAAAAGACCATCAGCTTTGATATCTCGGAAGTGAATCCGCGTGTTGATGAGAATGGTAAGACGGTCAAACTTGCGGCTTATCTGGCAGCGGAAACGATGAAAAGTTTTCGTCACACAGCTCAAAATTACAATGAAGCGGAGGAGATCAAATGGTAACGGATGCCAAGAAGCACATTGAACAGTATCGGGGAACGAAACTTCATACAAAAGGGTGGCTGCAGGAAGCTGCATTACGCATGCTGAACAATAACCTCAATCCGGAGGTTGCGGAAAACCCGGATGAACTGGTCGTGTACGGTGGTATCGGTAAAGCAGCGCGGAACTGGGATTGTTATCACGCTATTGTGAAGGAATTGAAGCGGCTTGAAGATGATGAAACATTGCTGGTTCAGTCAGGCAAGCCTGCTGTTGTTTTTAAAACACATAAGGATGCGCCAAAAGTGCTGATTGCCAATTCAAACCTTGTTCCGGCGTGGGCCAACTGGGACCATTTTAATGAATTGGATCAGAAGGGTTTGATGATGTACGGTCAGATGACAGCCGGCAGTTGGATTTACATCGGGAGCCAGGGAATTGTCCAGGGCACATACGAAACGTTCGCTGAATGTGGGCGCCAGCATTTTAATGGAAGTTTGAAAGGAACCATTTCGCTTACTGCGGGGCTTGGAGGCATGGGTGGTGCGCAGCCATTGGCGGTTACGTTGAATGAGGGGGTATGTATCGCGATAGAGGTTGATCAGCACCGGATTGACCGCCGTTTGGAAACGAAATATCTGGATACACAGGCGAAAAATTTAAGTGAAGCAGTCCGGATGGCACAAGAGGCCCAGGATGCAGGGACACCTCTTTCAATTGGCCTGCTTGGCAACGCTGCGGAAATTTTACCGCAAATGATTGCGGAAGGATTTATTCCGGATGTGCTGACCGATCAAACGTCAGCACATGACCCGAAAAATGGCTATGTGCCGGTTGATATGACACTGGATGAAGCGGCTGATTTACGGGAAAAAGATCCACAGCACTATACACAACTTTCCAGAAAAGGTATTGCAAAACATGTCGAAGCAATGCTGGAAATGCAGCAAAAAGGCGCCATTACGTTTGATTATGGCAACAATATCAGACAGGTGGCAAAGGATGAAGGGGTTGAGAATGCCTTTGATTTTCCTGGATTTGTTCCCGCCTACATCCGCCCGCAGTTTTGTGAAGGAAAAGGACCATTCCGCTGGGTAGCTTTGTCAGGTGATCCGGAAGATATTTATAAAACAGATGAAGTAATATTAAAGGAGTTCAGCTATAATGAATCGCTTTGCAAGTGGATTCGCATGGCACGGGAAAAAATCAGTTTTCAGGGACTTCCGTCACGCATTTGCTGGCTGGGCTACGGGGAACGTGCCCGCTTTGGCAAAATCATCAATGATATGGTGGCAAGCGGTGAAATAAAGGCACCGATTGTCATCGGGCGTGATCATTTGGATTCCGGGTCCGTCGCTTCACCCAACCGTGAAACTGAAGGAATGAAAGATGGCAGTGATGCCGTCGCTGACTGGCCGATTTTAAACGCGCTTGTTAACAGTGTCGGTGGAGCAAGCTGGGTCAGTGTTCATCATGGCGGCGGTGTCGGCATGGGGTATTCCTTGCATGCAGGCATGGTTATTGTTGCGGATGGAACGAAGGAAGCCGAAGCAAGGCTGGAACGCGTATTGACAACAGACCCTGGAATGGGTGTCGCTCGTCATGTTGATGCGGGCTATGAACTGGCAGAAGAAACCGCTCGAGAAAAAGATGTACAGATACCAATGTTGGACAGCAAAGGAGAATAAATCATGGCAAAAGTTTTATATATTGAAAATGCGTCACAGGTTATCACGATGAAGGGTCATTCAGAAAAACCAGCTAAAAAAGAGGCAATGAATGATATAAACATTATTGAAAATGGCAGTGTACTTATCCAGGATGGCAAGATTTTGGCTGTTGGCCAAGATTCTGAACTAAAAAAAGAATATGCAGATAGTATTGCTGAGGCAGAGAAAATGGATGCCCGCGGCAAGACAGTGACACCGGGGCTGATTGATCCGCATACCCATCTTGTTCATGCGGGTACAAGGGAAAACGAATATGCCATGCGGCTCCAAGGCAAAACATATATGGAAATTATGAATGCCGGGGGCGGAATTCATGCCACAACCCGGGCAACGCAGGAGGCTGATTTTGACCAGCTTTATGCCGAATCGAAACAACGTCTGGACACCTTTTTCACGTATGGTGTGACAACCGTTGAGGCAAAGAGCGGCTATGGATTAACGCTTGAACATGAACTGAAACAGCTTGAAGTTACCAAAAAACTGAATGAGGACCATCAGATGGACGTTGTGTCCACGTTTATGGGTGCTCATGCTGTACCGATGGATGAAAAGGATAATCCGGAGCCGTTTGTGGACCGGGTGATCCATGAAATGATTCCGGAAGTCGCTGAAAAGGATTTGGCAACATTCAATGATGTTTTTTGTGAACGCGGGGTGTTTACACCAGAGCAATCACGGCGGATTCTGGAAGCAGGGAAGAAACACGGCCTGATTCCCAAAATACATGCGGATGAAATTGAGCCCTATGCCGGTGCGGAACTGGCAGCTGAGGTTGGGGCGATTTCGGCAGATCATCTGCTGAAAGCCTCCGATGAAGGTATTCGTCAGATGGCTGAGAAGAATGTTATGGGTGTCCTGTTGCCGGGAACAGCATTTTTCCTGATGGCAGAGTTTGCCCGGGCAAGGAGAATGATCGATGCAGGAGTTCCGGTTGCTCTGTCCACCGATGCTAACCCAGGATCATCCCCGACATTATCCCTGCAGTTCATCATGAACCTGGGCTGCCTCAAAATGGGAATGACGCCGGAAGAGGTTTTAACCGCAGTAACGATTAATGCAGCCCATGCAATTGGTCGTGCAGATCGGATTGGAAGCCTGGAGCCGGGAAAACAGGCTGACATTGCGATTTTCGATGTGCCGAACCATTTGATGTTGTCGTATAAGTATGGGATGAATCATGTTTGTGCGGTGATAAAGAAGGGTGAGCTAGTAACAGGGTAACTGCATTAATTTAAAAACATTTAAGTCGCCAGATATAAACTAAACACATTAGGAGGAATATACATGCATTATTCAACAAAACAAGGTACAAGAAGTCATGGATTACCGTATGATCCTTTTAAAAGTAGTACAATACCGCGTCCTATTGGTTGGCTTTCAACCCAGTCAAAAGATGGGGTAGATAACCTAGCACCGTATAGCCAATGGCAGAATCTTACATGGGATCCACCTATGGTAATGTTTGCGGCAAATCAATCGGTTTTAGGCGGAAGAAAGGATACAGTTCGAAACGCCGAGGAAACTGGTTGGTTTGTTTGGAACATGGCTACTTGGGATCTACGTGAGGCGGTGAACATTTCTTCAAAGGCTCATACTTCAGATGTGGATGAATTTGAATCCGCTGGTGTAAACAAGGATAGTTCCATAGAGGCTCCCGGACCACGTGTTGCGGAATCGCCAGTTCATTTCGAATGTGAGTATGTTCAAACAGTCAGAATTCCCACTGGTAATGAGGTATCTACAGTCGATTTGGTTATCGGCCGAGTAGCACATGTGCATATCTCAGATGATATTATTCTACCTAGTGGAAAACTTGATGTGTTAAAAATAAAACCGATTGCCCGACTTGGGTATTATGACTATACAGTTATTAACGAGATATTTGAGATGGTTGCACCAGCTGCTTCAAAAGAAGAGTTGGCTGGTTTGGAAGGACGAAATGTTTAAATAACAACTGGTTTAATATTAGCATGTGGCTGGTGAGATTGTGTTCGGCTTTAAATAAAGCCGAACATACCTATCAGTTTTTGCTTTTAATTACTTTTGTCGAGTATAGCTATAGGTAAAAGTATATACAGTTTACAAAATGTTTAAAAATGTTAAAAAGGAGGATTTTCCATGAGTGAAAAACAAATTTCATATGAAACACCGAGCTCCGAAATTAACAATAATATTTATCGTGTATCGAATGTTTTAAAGTTTTTGGTTTATAGTTTAATTGGTATCTTTATGTTTTTTATACCAGTAAAGATCAACGGCACATCTTCTATTCCTTTAGACCATATAGTTACATGGCTCAACAGTACGTTTCCTAGTATTACACCATTATTTGCTCTGTTGGTAATTTTAGGTGGTGCCATATATCCATTTGCTACAAAAACCTGGAATACTAGCAAATTCAATGTTGTTTTTTCTATTCTTAAAGTATTAGGGCTTATTATTGGTTTGGCTCTTTATTTTAATGTTGGTCCTTCATGGCTGCTAACTCCAAACATGGGTCCTTATTTGTTTGATAATTTAGTTGTACCAGTGGGAATTACAGTTCCATTAGGAGGGGTATTATTAGCCTTATTAGTGGGTTACGGATTACTTGAATTTGTTGGTGTCCTTGGTGAGCGTATTATGCAACCTATATGGAAAACACCTGGACGTTCAGCAATTAATGCCCTTGCCTCATTCGTAGCTAGTTTTGCTGTTGGCTTATTAATAACTAATCGTGAGTATAAGGAAGGCAAATTTACTGTTAAGCAATCTGTTATTATAGCCACGGGTTTTTCAACGGTAACGGTTGCGTTTATGATTGTAGTTGCTAAAACATTAGAATTGATGCATATTTGGAATCTATATTTTTGGACAACATTGTTTGTTACATTCGCAGTGACGGCTGTTACAGTACGAATTTGGCCTATCAGTAAAATGAGTGATAAATATTATAATAAAGGACAAGGCGAACCTGATGAAAAGATTCAGGGTGAGTACCTAAAAAACGCTTGGAAAAATGCAATGGTAGCAGCTAACAATGCTCCAAGTTTAGCTAGAAATATCTGGGATAATTTACGGGACGGTATGGTTATGACAATGAGTATTCTACCAACAATATTATCAATTGGCTTGATATGTTTGGCTTTGGCCGAATATACACCATTATTCGGTTATTTAGGTTATATATTTTATCCGATTACAGCTCTACTACAAATTCCAGAGCCATTTCTTGCTGCAAAAGCTGCTGCAATCGGTATTACCGAGATGTTTCTACCTGCACTGTTAGTAGTTGGAGCACCGTTAATAACAAAATTTATTATTTCTGTAGTTTGTGTTTCCTCAATAATCTTTTTTTCCGCAAGTGTACCTAGTATTCTGTCTACGGAGATCCCAATAAGTATTCCAAAGCTTATAATTATTTGGTTTGAAAGAACTATAATAAGTTTAATAATTGTAACACCAATAGCTTTTCTTTTACTTTAATGGCTGAAGAAATATATGTTTTTTGTTTTGAAGAGAAATCGATTCAATAGCAGTAATAAAGTTCCTGTTGGTTATTTCTAGAAATATGAAATCTCTTTGTAAGGTCAATCAATCGCAAATGGATAAAAGAGGAAGCCAATCGTTGTTGGAAGGCAGTTAATTAAAGAATAATTTCCATTATCAGGAGGGTTTAAAATGGAGAATCCTTTACATGACGTTGAAGCAAAAGAAGCGAATCCCACAAACGGAAAAAATGTTTTGAAATTCGTAATTTACAGCTTTATAGGGGCATTTACTTTTTTTATCCCGGTTACCATTAATGGGAATTCCACGATTCCGCTGGATCATATGGTCACGTTTGTAGAGGAAAATTTTACGGCAGTTGTGCCTTACTACATTTTGCTTGTCATTATATTTGGTGCTGTGCATCCCTTTGTAAACAAAACTTGGAATAAGGATGCTGTTTATATCGGGTTGTCTTTCCTTAAAATCATTGGGATGATCGTCGCGTTTATGCTCGTCTTTGATTTTGGCCCAAAATGGTTGTTTGATCCGGACTTAGGTCCATTTTTATTTAATAGTTTAGTAACGTCAGTCGGTATTCTGGTGCCAATTGGGGCAGTGTTCTTAGCACTTTTAGTCGGTTATGGTTTGTTGGAGTTTATTGGTGTGCTAGTGCAGCCAATCATGAAACCTATCTGGAAAACTCCGGGACGCTCTGCAATTGATGCGGTTGCTTCGTTCGTAGGCAGTTACTCGATCGGACTGTTAATAACTAATAAGGTGTTTAAAGAAGGAAAATATACAATAAAAGAAGCAACCATTATTGCAACAGGGTTTTCAACTGTATCCGCTACATTCATGATCGTTGTCGCAAAAACACTTGGAATTATGGATATTTGGAACATATATTTTTGGGTGACGTTAGTGGTAACTTTTCTTGTAACCGCTATCACTGTGCGAATTTGGCCATTAAGTAAATTAAGCGACTCCTATTATAATGGTCAGGAAGGACACCCTGAGAAAAAGATTGAAAAAAATCGTTTAAGGGAAGCATGGAGTCAAGGAATGGAAACATCTGAACATTCGTTACCATTATTGAAAAATATTTGGGTGAATTTAAAAGATGGCTTCATTATGGCAGCAGCAATTCTTCCTTCCATATTGTCTGTAGGTTTACTTGGCTTAATTCTGGCAACATATACGCCGGTTTTTGATATTCTGGGATATATTTTCTACCCATTTACCTGGTTGGTTCAACTACCTGAACCGCTGCTTGCAGCAAAGGCGGCTTCAATTGAAATAGCGGAAATGTTTTTACCTGCCTTATTGGTAGTTGAAGCATCATTGGTTACTAAATTCGTGATTGCTGTGCTGTCTGTTTCCGCGATTATCTTCTTTTCCGCATTAGTTCCTTGTATTTTATCAACTGAAATTCCGATCAGCATTCCGAAACTGTTGGTAATCTGGTTTGAACGGACGGTTTTGACAATTATTATCACAACCCCGATAGCATTTTTGTTGTTGTGAGTTAATAAGTTTAATAGAGTTTGTAAATGCAGAATTGTTAAATCAAGAGGCAAATTTCTTCTCGAGCTAGGGTAGAAGTTTGTCTTTTTTGTTATTGAAAGTAATTGTTGAAATAGTAATCAGTAATCACAATTCGTGTTGTTTGGTATTATAATTATAAGTTCAGAAGGTAAGGCTGTAATGTGAAATATTTCCGGTTATAGAAACTGTTAAGTCAAAAATAGTGGAGGTTTTTATGTCATCCAACCTAATATTGGCATCTTCGTCCCCGAGAAGACAGGAATTGCTACAACAGATCAATATCCCATTTACAATTCGAAAGCAAAATGCAGATGAATCGGTTATACAAACAGGTGATCCTTACGAAAAGGTCAAGCAGCTTGCATTGCTGAAGGGCCGGAATGTACAGATAGTTTCTGAGAAGGAAATTATACTGTCAGCTGATACAGTTGTTTCTTTTCAGAATAGGATTTTCGAAAAGCCTGCTGATGAGGAAGAAGCCTTTAAAATGCTTTCAACGATGAGCGGGGAAATGCATGAAGTATACACCGGTGTAATGTTTCGTACACAAAAAACGGAACGGGTATTTGTAGAAAAAACATCAGTCGAATTTTGGCCATTGTCTGATGAGGAAATCAAACAGTATATCGCAACCGGCGATCCATTTGATAAGGCTGGTGCGTATGGTATCCAGAGTGAGGGAGCGGTATTAGTGAAAGGGATAACAGGTGATTATTATAATGTTGTTGGTTTGCCGGTGTCACGGGTTGTGAGGGAGTTGGAACAAATTTGATATCAACCTTTAGCAACCTTATGTGTACTGATCCTTTAACGGGATGAATCATTCAAACCTAAACTGTCAAAAAGGTCTCTTTCCACAGTTTAGGTTTATAATTATTTATAGTTGCTCACACGGATGCCCTTTCATCCATACCAATCTATCATCAGTCAAGTTCATAACAATACTAAAAATAGTTTCACTTATCCTTGTTCCTGTTTGTTCATCTTCAGGCGACGTGTGCCGGCATATGGAGTGAGGATAATTTGTATGATCAGCAAGAACTTCAAATAACATGGAATCATTTATTTTTGTCTTATCCATTCCCCTTAGCAAATTATTTACAACATCATATCGCGTGAAAGAGTCAGGTTTAGGATCTTCTACAACTGCGTGCTTTAATTTCTCCGATAAAATATGATTGGTATGTGTGACAAAATTTTCCTCTGATTTTATTCCGGCGGTGTGAACCGGTGATACTTCCAGTCCAATCATTTTGCCGGATTTCGCTGCAATCAGGAAATGCGCTGGTGAAGCCATTTGATTTTGGTCAACTTTTGATAATGCTTCATCCATTGAAGATGATTCCAGCACAGCGCGTAATCCTAAGTGAATGGGCACTTTTGGTTTTACCGTATTGGTAACTAATGCATTCAAACCGACCCCTATCCCAGCACTATTACTGCCGATTTTTCCAATGATTCCTGCCTCTGTAACCATATTAACGGCAGGCAGATTAGTTTTTTCAATTTGCAATTGTACTAAAGCATCTGCTTGTGTAGATGTCCAATCCCAGTTTTGTGCCAGCCACGTGCTTTCGTTTTGATCTGTTATTGCAAATGCAGTACATCCATCGGGTACATTGGTTAGAGCGATTTCGCTTCTTGCGTTGATTGCCAATATATCTTCAAAGGTTACCCCCGCACCTTTTGCCAGGCCTTCCATCTCATACAAGTAATCAACGTTGTACTGCTCAATTGCATCGTGATGAAGTAATGCCCTATTGCATGCATCCTTCCATGACAGATTGGAGTGTACGTGGAACATCCTTTCATATGTTTCGAGTGTAAAATGGACTTGTTTTTTTACTCGATGGCCATGTGCATAGCCAATTTCATGTGGTGATCCTGATAACGCTAAGATAGGAGTTTTATTTGACATAAAAATTAACCACCTCTTCTCTTTATGTTATTCAAATGACTTTAGTGTTTTTAATACTGTTTTCGTTATTATCTCTGCACCGGGGATAATCATGTCGTGGTTAAATGTCATGTTTGGATGATGCAAACCCGGTTTTAAATCACAGCCTAGCCCCAGCATCGTTGCTTTTAAATCCTTTTTCTTAAAAGTGTAAAAATGAAAATCTTCGCTCCCGCTGGTTACAACGGGTGGTGCAACATTTTCTTCTCCTAAAACTTCGCCAATGGATTCAGTCATTAATGCTTGTGCATGCTTATCGGCAATTGCTGATGCTGTGGCAGACATTGTTTCTAGCTCAATAGGTATGTCATAGGATGCCGATACGGACTCAACAGCTTTCTTAACCTTCTCTGCCAATTCGGCAATACAATCATTTGTCTGTGCGCGTAAATCAATACTGAAAGCTGCGTGTCCGGGTATGACATTGGAACTCTCGCCGCCGGCCTGGAATTTGGTGAATTTGACAGAGTGTGGTACTTGCGGATCCATATGAATATGATTTATTTTCTGTAACAATTCTGCTCCAACTTCGATTGCATTTACACCTAAATGCGGACGCGCTCCGTGGGTATCATCACCTTTTATTTCTCCGCTGATATGCTGACCCGCTCCATGCAAAATTGCTGGAGCTGCCATTCCATCTTGCACTTCCTGCACCGGTCTTACATGAACACCATACATATAGTTGACGTCATCAATTACGCCTTTTTCCAGCATTTTCAGTGCGCCGGTACCTTTCTCCTCAGCAGGCTGAAAGATGAAACGAATGGTTCCTTTAGGCAGTGAACTCATCCCAGTTAATTTTAAAAGCACGCCAATCGCCATGGACATGTGTGAATCATGTCCACAGGAATGATTTGCACAAAATTCCCCGTTAACTTCCTGCCATAAAGCATCCAAATCGGCTCTGACTGCTACAACCGGTTCGCCGCTGCCAATTTCACCGATTACCCCTGTACAATCATCGAATGTGGTAACCTTGCAACCTCGATCTTCTAGTATTTGTTTTATATAAGCTGTTGTTTCCGTTTCTTTCCAGCTGATTTCAGGATTCTGGTGTAAATGTTCAAAAATATTCATGATTTTGGTATCAATTGCATTTGTTGTCATAACGCTTATCTCCTGTCTCTATAATTTAAAATTACCTTTGATACGGTTTTCCTCAACTTGTTTTTTACCCTTCATAGTTTTTTCTGGTTCCAGTTGACTTATTCCGGACACAATCGCGTGCAATAGAGAAAACACTACCGGTGCAGTTTCCGAATTTTTTAAGTCTGGAAAATGAATGGTATATAATATGTCAGCGTATTCGGAAATTGGTGCAATACGGGAATCGGTAAAGCCAATAATCAGCCATCCACGCTTTTTTGCTTCTTCAGCAAGTAACAAGGTCTCTACAGAATAAGCATGAAAAGAAAAAACCACCAGTACGTTCGCTTTAGTGCCTTGTTCCATATGTGTATCCAAATCCGGCCTGAATAAATCCGCGTTTAATCCGATAGACCGAAGTGCGTATGTAAGCCAGTGCGCCATGGAAAAAGTATACCGCAGCCCCGAAACAATAATACGCTCTGAATATGCTAGAGCACGTATTGTTTTTTGAAAATCCTCTTCATGTACGTCAGATGACGCTTTTTGAATATTGACTTGATCATAGTGCATAACTAGTTGATGCAGGGAATTTCCGGGATTATTATCATTTAATTTGTAGTTATTAAAGATCCGTTTTTGTTCAAAAACATATTCCCTGACTTCCTGCTGTAATTCACTGTACCCGCTGTATCCGAGTGCAATACAAAGCCTGACTACCATTGTTTCACTAACACCAATGGATTCGCCGATTTTTTTAGCAGAATTAGCTGCAAATGCGGTTGGTTCTTCCAGAAGGTAAGAAGCTACCTTTTTAAGACCACTTGTTAGCTGTGAATAATGTCTATCTATTTTTTCCTGAAATGATATTGGCATCCAATGCCCCCTAAAATAAATGAAGGAAAATATTTAAATTACTGTTGATTTAAAGGAAATACTTTATTATAATCTATCACAACGTTTTATTTTTTTCAACAATTCAAAAAAGGAGGAAACCGTAATGTCAGCAAACAGGGATAACTCTACTTCAACAAAAAAGAAGAAGTTTGCAATGCCTGATGCATACATTATCATGCTGTTTATTATGTTACTGGCAGCATTGGCAACATATTTTTTGCCTTCAGGCGAATTTGAGCGGGAAAAACAAGGAGACATTAATGTCGTCGTCCCAAACAGTTTTCATTTCGCTGAAGGAAGTCCAACAGGTGTTTTAGACTTCTTCTTAGCGATACAAACCGGCTTGGTTGAGACAGCAGGCATCATATTTCTCGTTTTAATTATAGGTGGTACATTTGCCGTTATTGAATCAACAGGAGCCATTAATGCCTCCATTATGAAGGCGGTAAACAAAACAAAAAATAAAGAATACTTGCTCATTCTTTTCGTTGGCTTATTGCTCATGATTGGTGGTTTGACTGGTGCAATTGCCAATGCGGTTATTGCGTTTATCCCGATTGGGATCGTCCTCGCAAAAGCATTAGATCTAGATGCAATCGCCGGTGTCGCAATGATCAAACTGACAGCTTATGTAGGATTTAACACATCTTTCATGAGTCCATTCACAGTGCTTATTGCACAGGATATTGCCGGTTTGCCATTATATTCTGGTATTGTGTTTCGTTGTATTATGACGGTAATTGTGTTTGCTGTCACAATTGGTTATATCATCTGGTATATCAACAGGGTGAAGAATGATCCGGAAAAAAGCTTAATGGCGGGAAATCGCTTTCCAACTGGTGACGATGTTGACGAAAAAGCTGAAAAAAGTGATGTTCACCTGGACTTTACCGGTCAACATAAATTGATATTATTATTTGTAGCTGCAGCAATTATTTTCTATATTGTTGGTGCCTTACAATTTGGATGGTCATTAAATCATATGGCGGCTATCTTTATCATCATTGCGGCAGGGACAGGCCTAATTGCCAGAATATCCCCGAATGATGTTGTAAAGCATTTTATGGCGGGTGCTAAAAACCTTGTATATGGAGCATTAATTATCGGACTTGCTCGCGCAATTGTAATTGTTATGGAAAATGGAAAAATTTTAGACACTATTGTACATTGGCTCGCAGTAGCAATGGAACCATTCTCGTCTGTATTAGGTGCAATTGCGATGTTTATCGGGAACTCTCTTTTTGCACTGGTGGTATCTTCCGGAAGTGGAAATGCGGTCGTTATGATGCCGATACTAACGCCACTAGCCGATTTAATGGAAATACCGAGACAGGTTGCAGTTACGGCATACCAACTTTCTGACGGGTTCATGAACAGTATTACTCCAGCATCGGGTGTACTGCTTGCTTGTCTGGCAATAGGTAAAGTGCCTTGGACAAAATGGGTTAAGTTCATGTTACCGCTTATCGGAGCCTGGTATGCACTATCCATTATATTTCTTGTGATTGGAGTGCTTATTGGGTGGGGGCCGAATTATTGAATATAATGAAGGACTAAAATAAGAAAAAGAATTAAAAGGACGTATTCAGAAGGTTGCTTCTGAGTACGTTCTTTTTATGATTCATTGAGATAGTGTGAGAAAATGATATTAAGTTATTATTTTTTTGCTGCACAATGTAATAGCAATACATCCAGAGCATTTTTCGGCCTTAAATACTGTCATTGACATTACCCGCTCTTTACCTTATGATTTTTACAAAAGTAATTTTACAAAACAAATGTAACTAACCAATAAATACCATAGAAAAGAGCGATATTAATGTTAAGTTGGGAAGAACGCAGGTTAATGGTCAAGGTGGCTAAACTATATTATTTCGAGGGCTGGACACAGGCACAAATCGCCAAGAAGAATAATGTCTCGCGCCCCGTAATCTCAAAGCTGTTGAACAATGCTAAAAAAGAGGGTTTAGTTGAGATTTATATTAAAGATGAAACTGTTCATACGGTTGATCTCGAGCAAAAATTAGAGAAGATGTACAACCTTGATGAAGTGATTGTTGTTTCAACTGCCGGGTATGAACCAGTGATGGCGAAACGGCAGCTTGGTAAAACGGCGGCCGCATATGTAAGCAACCATCTGCAGGATATAAAAAATCTGGGAATTTCCTGGGGAACGACACTTTTATCATTGATTCAGGAATATCCATATGAACGAAGGGACGATATCCATATCGTTCCTATCGTTGGAGGGATGGGGACAAAAGATGTTCATATTCATTCCAACCAGCTGGCCTTTCACTTAGCACAAAAAATGAATACATCTTGTTCCTATCTATATGCTCCTGCAATGGTGGAAACGGATGAGTTGAAGGAAAGGCTTGTGAATTCCAAGGATATCGCACATGTTCTGGAAAAAGGCCGTAATGTCGATATGGTGCTGGCAAGCATAGGTAATCCGTACAAAAGTTCCACCATGAAGGAAATCGGTTATTTGCAGGAGAGTGACCTGGCATCACTGCATAAGGCAGGAGCAGTTGGAGATATTAGCTCGCGATTCTTTGATGCAGCGGGGGAAGAAATCGATCATCCATTAAATAATCAGGTTATTGGTTTGGATTTAAAAGAAATAAAAAATATCCCGCATGTTGTTGGAATAGTGGAAGGCTCGTATAAGCTGGATAGCATTGAAGCAGCATTGCGGGGCGGTTATTTGGATGTTTTGCTGATTGATGATCAAACTGCTCAGGCATTGGTCCAGGAATAATTTGTTTCGCTTATTCTGTGCTTATGTATTTTATGTTAAAGGCGATAAACCGTTATTGGTTTATCGCCTTCGTATTATCAGTAGAATGTTTTTCTTTTGCATTACAATTTATATCACTCATTCAGCAGGCTTCACTACACATTTCAAACCTTCTTTAGCAAGGGCAGTTTGAAACGCATCATCGGTCTGATCCAGAGAAAATGTATGGGTTATGAAAGCGGAAAAATCAAGCAGTCCTTCATCAATCCATTTCACGGCTTCCATATGGAGGTGGCGTGGTGCACCGTGTGTTCCAACAATTTTTAATTGCTTATAAATAATATGATTCGTATTAATGGGATTTTCAGTTACCGGTTTAATCCCTGCAAAATACAGGATTTTTCCGGTTGTTTTGGCGATTTCAAGTGATTCCCGCTGAACCTCGGCAGAAGGGGCTGTCACAATGACCGTATCAGCGCCCAGTCCTCCGGTTACCTCACTGATTTTTTCTCCAGTATTTGAAACGGTAGGGTCAATTACCATATCAGCTCCGCATTCGATTGCTTTTTGCTGCCTTGCCTTTGAGCGCTGGACAGCAATGACCTTAGTTGCTCCCATTCGCTTTAGGGCGGCAATGTACATACATCCGATGGCCCCCGCTCCATATATAACAACGGTTTCTCCCGCCTTTGCGCCAACTTCCTCGATACCGCTCAATACACAGGAAAATGGCTCTGACAAACTGGCGAGTTCATAAGACGTTGTGTTAGCAATTTTTTGAATGGATCCATTTTGAACGAATTGTTTCGGCAGGATAACGTATTCGGCAAAACCGCCATCAACCTGGTAACCCATTGATTTTCCTTCAATACAATGATGTCCTTCGTTTTGCTGGCAGTATATGCAGTCGCCGCATGGGATATGAGCACCGAGAGTTACCCGATCTCCAGGGACGAAACGGGATACATTGTTTCCATTTTCTACTACTTCACCAGCAATTTCATGTCCGATTACTCGCGGAAAATTAATCCTGCTATCACCATGGTTATAAATACGGAGATCAGATCCGCATACACCAATTGCATGGACTTTTAACAAAATTTCATCCTGGTTAATCACAGGATGGGCACGCTGTTGTATTTTGAGTTGTCGTTTTCCCGTAAGAACGGTTGCTTGCATAAGCTTATCCTCCTTGAAAATCAATTAATCTTCCTTAAATGTCAACGCTTTTTCGATTAAGTAGTGCATTTCGGCAACTTGTCTTTTTGTCGTGTTATCGTCCCACTGTAATGCGGTTTGCATTTCTTCGGTTGCGGTATTTAAGGTCCGTTTAACCTTTTCCAAATCGAACAGGAGATAGCTCGTCCGGCGATCATAGAAATCGGTAAGCGCTGCAACCATTTCATGCTCCACTGTATACCGTGCTTCGGCGGCAATATTGCGCTGTTCATCATCATCGAACCGCCCGTCATAATCGGTTATTTGCTTTAGTAGGTTTTCAGTGTTTGTCCCGTATTGTAAAACAAATTGTCTAATGGCATCTTTAGTTAAGCGTAAATGACTGTAATGTTCATGCAACTGGTCAATTAGTGCTGTCAGATCGTTTTTTGAAGTAAAATCACCACCCGATAATTTTACGTGAACCGTATTTGAATCGGTTGGTTTTTTGTTATCCTTTTTTTCAATATACTGCATCACACGCTCGGCCATTTTCCGGTAGCCGGTTAGTTTTCCACCTGCAATCGTTATGAGACCACTGTCTGATTCAAAAATTTCGTCGTGCCGTGAAAGCTCAGACGGTGCATCTCCTTCCTTTCCAATAAGCGGGCGGATACCTGCCCAGCTGGATGTAACGTCATTGACAGATAAACCAAGCGTTGGAAATATTTCGTTCAGGCAACCAAGCAAGTAGTCAACTTCGGATTTATTAACGTGAATATCTTCCATATTCTCCGTATAGATGGTCTCCGTTGATCCGACATATGTTTTGTCATCTTTCGGAATGACCGCAATCATACGTCCTTGGTGTTGGAAGTAGATGGATGAAGCAACAGGCAGGGTTCGATAATCAAATACGATATGGATTCCCTTTGCATGTACCATATGTTTTCCGGTAATCGGACGGTCTTTTATGCGGACCTTATCTACCCAGGGGCCAGCTGCATTGACAATATGTGTCGCCTTGACGGTAAATGTTTTTTCGTCAATATGATCCTTTGCGACGATGCCTTTTACCTGGTTATTTTCATCTTTTAGAATGTCGGTCATTTCCGCATAGTTCAGGACAGAAGCCCCTTTTTCGGTGGCTGTTTTGGCTGCTTCCAGTGTGAGCCGGCTGTCATCTGTACGATATTCCACATAAATGCCGCTGCCTTTCACAGTTTTCGGGTTAAATAATGGTTCATGCTGTAAAGTTTTTTGTTTGGTATAAATGTTATGGCGCTCTTCTTTTTTTACTTCGGCCAATCGGTCATATAATGAGAGTCCGACTTTCAATGTGGCGAGATTATATGATTCCTTTTTGATAATCGGAAAGTTCATATTGATCGGATAAACAAGATGACGTGCGTTGTTGTAAACAATCGCTCGTTCACGCCCTGTTTCTTTTACAACCGGCAAGTCGAACTTCTGCAGATATTTCAGCCCGCCATGAATTAATTTTCCAGAGCGGCTGCTTGTACCGGATGCAAAATCTTTCTTTTCAATCAGTGCAACTTTAAGCCCCCGCGTAGCAGCATCCAGTGCGATTCCGCTTCCAGTTATCCCTCCTCCGATTACCAATACGTCAAAGTAATTGTTTTCCATTTGATTTATGATTGATACGCGATTCAAAGTTGAAAACGTATTGTTCATCATCGTATCCCCTCCGTTCATGCTGGTTATTTACAAAAGTAATCGGATAAATCATTTGTAAACTATTGTAATT
Source organism: Virgibacillus ihumii (assembly GCF_902726655.1). Taxonomy (NCBI): domain Bacteria; kingdom Bacillati; phylum Bacillota; class Bacilli; order Caryophanales; family Bacillaceae; genus Virgibacillus; species Virgibacillus ihumii. The sequence goes on along the minus strand of NZ_CACVAN010000001.1, from coordinate 1,897,302 downwards.
CGAGTATATTCCATATAAAATAGTAAGTCAATAAATCGCTTACATCAAATAGTTTGAAAAATGTGCTTTTTAAAGAGATTAATAGCTGTTTTTTTACAAAATTTAGGGGGAAATAATATTGGTATACAGTACAAACGGGAGAAGCTTGATGGAGAAAGTTTCCAAACTTTATTATCTTGATGGTTGGACGCAAAGCCAAATTTGTAAAAAAGTAGGTTTATCAAGACCGATAATATCCAAATTACTCAAACAGGCCAAGGAGAAAAACATTGTAGAAATTTATATGAAAGATGAAACGGTTCATACGGTGGAATTGGAGCGTCTTTTGGAAAAGCAGTACGGGCTGAGCGAAGTAATTGTTGTTGCCAGGGAAAATAGGGGAGCGGATATGGTACGCCGTAATATGGGGCAAGCAGCGTCTTCATTTATAATTAAAAAGTTAAATCGAATTGAAACTCTGGGAATCTCTTGGGGAAAATCGATTTATACGTTCGTTGAGGAGTTTGAGAGTTCAGATCATCCGCACATTCATCTTGTTCCGCTAGTTGGCGGAATGGGGCAGAAATTTGTCGAATATCACTCCAATCAGTTGTCGTTTAAACTTGCCCAAAAGCTTAATGCAAGCTCTTCTTATCTATACGCACCTGCGTTTTCGGATAATGTTGACCTGCAAAAAAGCATGGTCAAATCCAAAGATGTAGCCTCTGTGATGGAAGAAGGCAAAGAAGTGGATTTCGCGATTGTCGGGATTGGTGGTATGACCAGTCAGACAACCGCGATTGAAATGGGTTACCTTCAGGAAGAGGATATTGATTCATTGAAGACATCTGGAGCTGCAGGTGATCTTAATTCATTTTTCTATGATGTTGAAGGTCAGACAGTAAAACACCCTATTAATGATCGTATTATTGGTGTCAGTCTTAATGATATAAAAAAGATTCCTGAAGTAATGGCAATTGCTGAAGGAGAGCATAAAGTGAACAGCTTGCAGACTGCTTTGAGCAACAACATGATCAACATCCTCGTTACAGATGACCAGACTGCGGAAGGTCTGTTGGAAAATGTTCAAGATGTGAACAAAATTAAAAAATAAAGAAAATACTGTTGACAATTTGTTGAAAGCGTTTTATTATTAATTTACAAAAATAATAACCCTAAACAATTGTAAAGGGAGGGCAATGATACGATGTGGGGCACATTTATATTTATCTTTGCTGCTATTTGGGCGCTGCAGTTTTTATTAACGCATTTTCAGGTGAAACACTATCAATCTGAAATCAAAAAACTCAGCAGAAAAAATTCTGGTTTTTTAGGGACAGGCTATTACAAGAAGCGCCTGGGTATGGGTGCAATTGTTGTACTCGTATGTGACGAGGATTCCCGTATTACAGATGCAAAGCTGATGAAGGGAATTACTGTTTTTGCCAGATTCAAAAGTATGCAGCGCCTGATTGGAATGAAACTGGAGGAAGTTAGAAATGTGGATTTTCTTCCGCAAAAAGAATATTTTGCCCTTGGCAATGCGATAGAAATGATAAAGAAGGAAATGAATAAAAATAAAGGAGAGGAGAATGAAGCATGGATTTCCTGATTAAACTGGCTGAAGGTTTTATTGGTATGTTCCAGGAGGGCGGCGATACCTTCATGGGCATGGTAACTGATATTATTCCTTTACTGATTGCGTTGATTACTGCTGTAAACGCTTTAATTAAGTTCATTGGGGAGGAAAAAGTTTTTAAGTTTGCTCAAAAATGTACGAAGTATTTTTTCCTAAGGTATACAATTTTTCCATTTTTGGCCGTATTCTTCCTGACAAACCCAATGTGTTATACATTTGGCCGTTTCCTGAATGAAGACAAAAAACCGGCGTTTTATGATGCAACGGTGTCGTTCGTACACCCGATTACAGGTCTTTTTCCACATGCGAATCCGGCTGAATTATTCATATATACGGGGGTAGCAGCTGGTATAACTCAACTTGGATTGTCAACTGGACCACTGGCATTACGGTATTTGTTAGTGGGTGTAGCAGTTATGTTGTTAAGGGGAGTTGTGACAGAATTTATCACAGCCCGGATGATTAAAAACAGACAAAAAACGGAAGACATTGCAGCATAAGACCAAATGGTAAGGAGGGTTTAACATGAGTGATTATCGTGCAATTAAAGTAACAAAAGGTTCCTCAGGCTGGGGAGGACCGCTTGTTATTGAACCAAGTGATGAAAAAAAATATATCGTTTCAGTAACTGGCGGCGGAATTCATTCGGTTGCGCAGGAAATAGCAGATAAGACTGGCGGCATTGCCATTGACGGGTTTGAGAAATCTGTTGAAAAAGAAGAAATGGTCTGTGCTGTCATTAATTGCGGAGGTACAGCCAGGAGTGGTGTTTATCCAAAAATGGGTGTCCTGACTGTAAACGTATTCAGCAATTCACCATCAGGCCCGCTGGCGAAGTTTATTAATGAAGAAAACTTTGTATCCGGTGTTTCGACTGATAATATTGAGCAAACGGATGATGCTTCGTCTGATACTCAACAGTCCGCGGCAACTGGTGATCCGGAACAGGAGAGTTATTCTTCATTACTTGATAAAGATGTTGCTAGACAAACAAAGGAAGAGGCTAAACAAAAAGTTGCTGCCAAGGAAGCAGGAAACAAGAAGAAAAAGAATCTGATTTTTCGTATTATTGAAGTGCTTGGCGATAAAGTTGGGCAAGTCGTCAGTACGCTTTTCCAAGCTGGTCGTGATGCGATTGAAACAGTTATTAAAAATATCCTGCCATTTATGGCATTTGTCAGTGTGCTAATGGGAATTATCAGTTATACGGGGATTGGTGACTGGATTGCGAATACGGTAACACCACTCGCAAGTACACTGGTGGGGATGCTGATTCTATCTCTGATTTGTTCAATCCCGGTTATTTCCCCATTGCTTGCACCAGGAGCGGTTATTGCGCAGGTTGTTGGTGTTCTGATCGGTGTAGAAGTTGGAAAGGGAAATATTCCGCCACAAATGACACTTCCGGCATTGTTCGCGATTAACCCGCAAGTGGGTACAGACTTTGTTCCGGTTGGATTGACACTGGGCGAGGCAAAACCAGAAACAATCGAGGTTGGTGTACCGGCTGTTCTTTTCTCCAGATTAATCACTGGACCTGCAGCGGTTGTCATTGCTTACTTTGCAAGTTTCGGTCTTTACAGTTAATCAATTCGATACCCTCTTAAAGAGAGGGTATCAAATTGCAAAACGTTTTACCTATGTTACAATGTTGAACAAACGTAAATATTTATAAATGTTACTGGAGGAGAATATGATGGCAAATTCGTACTATAACATTAACATTGTTGAAGTTGGTTCTGATGCACCGTTAATGCTTGAAGAAAAAATGATTATCCTATTTAATAACACCGTCCCGGCGGATTTAAAAAGTATTGCCTTCGTTCATGATGGCGGTGAGTTTGTCGATGAAATCAAAGCCGGTGATCAGATGATTATTGCTGGGGAGGCTTTTGACATTTTATTTGTTGGTAATAAAGCTAATGAAACAATGAAAGATTTAGGTCATGCAACATTTCATTTTAATGGGGAATCCAATTCAGAATTGCCCGGAACGATTTGTCTAGAAGATAAAGTAATTCCAACGATTAATGAAAATACAATTATTTCGTTTAACAGATAAAGATAAAGAGGAGTGAGTCATCATGTTAGGAATTAATCGAAAGCTAGCGAACCTTGAGAAGACAGGTTCTTATATCAAGGTTGGTCTTGTCGGTGCAGGGCAAATGGGAAGAGGTATGATTTCCCAGATTGAAAGTATGAAAGGAATGCGCGTTGTGATCACGGCTGATTTAGCGATTGAAAATGTGGAAAATGCCTATAAGCATGCCGGCATCGAAGAAGCTAATATTAAAGTGACAGATGATTTGGAAATGGCTCGTGAGGCAGTCAATCAAGATAAAGTAGTTGCAGCGAAAGACAGCAAATTGGTAACATCACTGCCCGAAGTCGATGTTGTTGTTGATGCAACAGGGGTTCCAAACATCGGTGCTGAAATTGCCTGGGATACTATTTTAAATAATAAACACATTGTCATGCTTAATGTGGAAGCGGACGTTACGGTTGGACCGCTATTGAAGAAATTGGCTGATTCCAGCGGTGTTGTGTATACGGGTTCCGCTGGTGATGAACCAGGTGCGATTATGGAATTATATGACTTTGCCGACGCCATGGGCTTTGAGATAGTTGCATTAGGTAAAGGGAAAAATAATCCGCTGAATCTTGAATCGAATCCTGATGTTACGGCGGAAGAAGCGAAGGAAAAAGGGTCAAGTCCGAAGATGCTGGCTTCATTCCAGGACGGAACGAAAACCATGGTGGAAATGAATGCTGTTGCAAATGCAACTGGCTTCGCACCGGATCAGCCTGGAATGCATGGCTTTGAAGGTGAGGTAGCAAATTTGCCTGGTATTTTCATAGAGAAAGAAAAAGGCGGAAAGCTGAATGGCAGAAAGGTTGTTGATTTTGTGAACGGGGTTGCTCCCGGCGTGTTCGCGATTATTGCTTCTGATAAAGAAGAGGTCAATGCGGAAATGAAGTATTTGAAAATGGGAGATGGGCCAAATTATGTGCTGTATCGCCCATATCACCTGACAAGTCTGGAGACACCGTTATCTATTGCCAAGGCGTATTTTGACAATGAACCAACAATCGCTCCACATTACGGTTTACAAGGTGAAACTGTCACAGTAGCAAAAAAAGATATTGCAGAAGGTGACTATCTTGATGGAATAGGTGGGTATTCTGTTTACGGCAAACTGTTGAAAGCTGATGAGGCAAAGGCGGAAAATGCGATGCCAGTTGGTTTGGTTGATCGGAATGTTAAATTAACCAGGGCTGTCAAAAAAGGTGAAGTTATTAGGTATTCCGATGTAGAACAGACACAAGAATCTACTATTTGGAAACTGCGTGCATTGCAAGATAAACAATAAGAAACAAGTTAGGTCTCTGGTTAACGTCAGAGGCCTTTTATAAATAGAGTTTAAATTAACTTGACCCAATTTAGGTTAAAGTTTATAATTAAATTACAAATGTTATATACTTGAACAAATGTAAAAGGAGTGAGCATGATGGAATTGACAAAAGATGTGACGCTCGTCCCTGATGTTCGTCAGGACAATTTAGTAGATTTATATAAACAAATGTGGACAATCCGGTTTTTTGATGAAAAGGTGGATGAATTTTTTGCAAAAGGAATGATTCATGGTACAACGCACTTAGCAGTCGGCCAGGAAGCAAGTGCAGCCGGAGCATGTGCTTTACTTACCAATGAAGATAAGATTACTAGTACACACCGAGGGCATGGTCACTGTATTGCCAAAGGTGCAACTGCGGACAAAATGATGGCAGAGTTATTTGGCAGAACAACTGGCTACTGCAAGGGTAAAGGCGGATCTATGCATATTGCCGATATTGACATCGGTAACTTGGGTGCAAATGGTATCGTTGCTGGCGGCATCCCACTGGCAGTCGGTTCAGCGTTAACAGCTCATATGAAAAAGAAAAACTATGTAACGGTATGCTTCTTCGGTGATGGTGCCACAAACGAAGGAAGTTTCCATGAAGCGGTTAACTTGGCTTCTGTCTGGAATCTGCCAGTTATTTTTGTTTGTGAAAACAACCTGTACGGTATGTCTGGCAACGTGAACGAGATGACCAACGTTAAGAATATTGCTGATCGTGCACAGGCATATGGCATTCCTGGAGTTGTAGCTGACGGTAATGACATTGTTGACATGATGAACAAATCAAACGAAGCGATTGAACGTGCCCGTGGCGGTGAAGGTCCAACATTGATTGAAGCCAAAACCTACCGTTGGAAAGGTCATTCAAAAAGTGATGCGAAAAAATATCGTACACGTGAAGAAGAAAAAGAATGGAAAGCAAAAGATCCAATCAAACGATTCAAAAATGTACTTGTAGAAGCAGGCATCTTAACAGAAGAACAAGCTGAAGAAATTCGAAAAGATGCGAAACAGGAAATTGAAGAAGCAGTCGAATTTGCTCAAAACAGTCCGATGCCGACAGAAGATGACTTACTGACAGATGTTTACGCATAGGAGGGAAACATAATGAGAGAAATTACCTATTCAGAAGCAGTTCGTGAAGCGATGAGCCAGGAGATGCGCAAAAATGACGATGTGTATATTTTAGGTGAAGATATTGGTGTATATGGCGGCGCGTTTGGTGTAACACGTGGCATGATCGAAGAATTCGGCCCTGAGCGTGTCCGTAATACACCAATCAGTGAATCCGGAATAGCCGGGGCTGCGGTTGGTTCAGCACTGACAGGAATGCGTCCGATTGCTGAGCTGCAGTTTTCCGATTTTATTACAATTGCTCTTGATCAGATGGCCAACCAAGCAGCTAAGATCCGTTACATGTATGGCGGTAAAGGGAAGGTTCCGATGGTATTACGGACGCCGAGCGGATCAGGTACAGGTGCCGCTGCACAGCATTCACAAAGTTTGGAAGCGTGGGTAGCGCATGTACCAGGTCTAAAAGTTGTCCAGCCGTCCACAGGATATGATGCTAAAGGACTACTGAAAGCAGCGATTGATGATGACAACCCGGTTATTTTTTACGAACATAAAACCCTTTATGGTACCAAATCTGACGTACCGGAAGAGCAGTATAGCATTCCACTAGGACAAGCTGACGTGAAACGTGAAGGAACGGATGTAACGATTGTAGCAACCGCTGTTATGGTTCACCGCGCGCTTGAAGCTGCAGCGGAACTAGAAGAAGAGGGAATCAGTGTTGAGGTGATTGATCCTCGGACATTGGTACCACTTGATGAAGAAACAATTGTAAAATCCGTAGCCAAAACCGGCCGTGTCATTGTTGTTCATGAGGCAGTAAAACGTGGTGGATACGGTGGCGAGATCGCAAGCATGATTGTTGAAAGTGATGCCTTTGACTTTCTGGATGCACCAATTAAGCGTTTAGGTGGGGCGTCTTCACCAGTTCCATACAATCCGGAATTGGAAAAATCGCATGTGCCTCAAGTACCGAATATTATTCAAGCGGTAAAAGAAACGCTAAATAAGGCATAGGGGGGTTAAAATGGCTAAGGAAGTATTTATGCCGAAACTCAGTAGTACGATGGAAGTCGGAACACTGCTGGAATGGTTCAAAGAAGAAGGTGACCCTGTAGAAGTTGGTGAGCCGTTATTTGAGATAATGACTGATAAAATAAATATCGAAGTAGAGTCCTATGAAGAAGGGATTCTGCTGAAACGGTATTATGAAATCAATGCTGAGATCCCGGTAAATGCCGTGATCGGTTATATTGGTGAAGAAAATGAGGAAGTACCTGAAGAAGCACCTGCAGGAGAAGGAGCTGGCGAAGAGAATTCACAGAATGTAGCTGATGGGGAATCCACTCAGTCCGAAACGCCCGCAACTGCAGAAGCGCCATCTGGAGAAGATAAATCACAGGATGACACGGATGGTAAAGTCAGAGCGACACCTGCTGCCAGACGTATAGCACGTGAGCAAAATGTTGAGCTGACATCTATCAAAGGGTCCGGACCAAAAGGCCGTATTCATGAGCAGGATGTTAAGGATGCACTGGATAATGCAAAAGCAACACCACTTGCTGAAAAAGTTGCTAAGGATAAGGGTGTTGATCTCGCACAAGTGGACGGATCGGGTGCAAATGGAAAAGTCCGTAAAGATGATGTGCTTAAGAATACCACGGCCGCCTTACAGAACGAACCCGTTGAGGAAGCTGAACGCATCAAGCTGAAAGGAATTCGAAAAGCGGTTGCGGATAAAATGGTTGAGAGTACAAACAACATCCCACATGTTACCTTGACAAGCGAAATCGACATGACACATGTCATCGATGTTCGGAAGTCATTACTGCCAATCATCGAAAAACAAACAGGCTACAGACTGTCTTATACAGAAATTTTGATGAAGGCAACATCACAAGTTCTGGAAGCTCATCCACGGGTGAATGCGTCACTGATCGATAATGAGATTATTCTTAATAAAGCAGTGAACATTGGCTTGGCTGTTGCAATAGAAGATGGTTTGATTGTTCCATCTGTTAAAGATGCGAATAAAAAAGGTCTGGCTGAATTGACTAAAGTCAGTAAAGGATTAGGTCAAAAAGCTCGCGATAACAAATTGACACCGGATGAAATGACTGGCAGCACGTTCTCAATCAGTAATTTGGGTATGTATGCGATCGATGGCTTCACACCAATCATTAATCCACCGGAAACGGCCATTTTAGGTGTTGGACGAATTGTGGAAAAACCGGTTGTTGTGGATGGGTCAGTTGAAGTAAGATCAATGATGGTGCTAAGCCTGTCATTTGACCACCGCGTAATAGACGGTGCACCGGCAGCAGCATTCCTGACCGAATTGAAGGAACGGCTGGAAAATCCGTATGGTCTGTTGATATAGGGGAGTGAACATAATGAAAACTTACAATCTCGCAATTATCGGCGGTGGCCCCGGCGGTTATGTGGCAGCAATCCGGGCGGCAAAGGATGGCCTAAGTGTTGCCCTTGTCGAAGGCCGCGACCTTGGTGGAACCTGTCTGAACCGTGGGTGTATCCCTTCCAAAACGATGCTGAAGCATGCCGAAGTAATCGAGCAAATAAAAGGCTCCAAGACATATGGTATAACCGTGAATGACTTTTCCTTTTCGATAGGGGATATGGTTACTCGCAAAAACAAGGTTGTTAACACCTTGAAAAATGGCATTAACAGCTTGATGAAGCAAAATAAAATAAATGTTTATCAGGGCTATGGGCATGTAAAAGAAGATAAAAGCGTGACCATAGAATCTGATAGCGGAACGGAGTCAATTCAGGCTGAAAATGTCATTCTCGCAAATGGATCAGAGCCACTTGTTCCAAATCTTCCAGGAATTGATAACATTGACTACTATACGAGTGACACCATTTTTGATATCGATGAAATCCCGGAACATCTCGTTATTATGGGGGGTGGTGTTATCGGATTGGAAATCGCTTGTATTTTCAACAGTATGGATACGAAAGTGGAAATCGTCGAAATGGCCGATCGAATTTTGCCTGCAGAAGACCCGGATGCATCGGATTATTTGGCAAAAGCGTTAAGTAAAAAAGGGAATACATTGCATACGAGTGCTAAAATCACTGGTTTCCGCTCTGCCGGAGATAAAAAATCTGTGGAATTAGAGACTGCAGATGGCAACAAGAAAGTAATTGAAACAGATAGTGTTTTGATTGCAGTAGGACGTAAACCAAATCTGACCGGTATCGAAACGTTGAACGTCAATTTTGATGGCAGGTTCGTGAAAGTCAATCAAAATCTTGAGACATCGATTGCCGGCATCTATGCAGTTGGTGACCTGATTGGAGGATACCAGCTGGCACACGCTGCAAGCAACGAAGGTATCAGGGCGGTCACGCATATTGCTGGAAAAGCTTCGCTGCCGGGTGAAACAAATATACCGCGTTGTGTTTATACTTTCCCTGAAGTTGCCAGCGTGGGGATGACTGAATCCGAGGCGAAAGAAAAAGGTTACAGCTTAAAAACGAAAAAAGTGGATATCGCTGCAAACGGAAAAGCAATCGCGGCTGGTGAAACAAGCGGATTCATGAAATTGATTGCGGATGAGAAATACGGTGAAGTACTGGGTGTTGTCATGGTAGGTTCCCACGTCACTGAGATGATTAGCCAGGCAACAGCCTTTATGCATCTGGAAGGAACGGTTGAAGAAATTGATAGTATGGTGTTCCCGCATCCAACAATTTCGGAGTCATTGGGTGAAGCAGGAAGTGCTTGGCTGGAAAAAGGGATACATTTTAGTTGATTGAATTGGTGCTGGCTCTAGGGGTCATTTGATTGATGACTTCTAGTGTCAGTATCTTTTTATAACATCAGAAAGTATTAGTTAAGATAGACCTTATAGGATAATTTCTGCACTCGCTATAGTACAAGACGAATGCAATGCTGAGTGTTTCCAAGATTGACATTTACATCTTATTGTACGAAGGGTACACTTAAAGATTAATACGGATTGGTTAGCATCGTAAAGAATTAATACTTCTACCTGTGTTTTTTGACTTATCCTGACAATCATTCCCCGCACAATTCTATCATCATCTTCTTTTCCCAACTTTTTAAGACATATTTCCCAGGAAATAATTTAAGCTTAATAAAAGCAGGACTATAGGTTAGTTTCTTTAATACTGATTTTAGAAATTTTCGTAACTTCTATTGAAGTAGGTTATCATCGTTTCTATAATGAATGTAAATTATTTCAAATGAACATTACTTCAGCGGGAAAATCTTCGGCATTTTTTGGCAAGTATTTTAATATAAATCTTTCAATCTTCTTTTAATAATTCCTTCCAGCTCAGATTATTCATTTTCAAAAGAAAATAGACAGGCAGTGTTAGTACACGGGACAGTAAACGGTTAAATACGGTCATCCCAAGGGTACCCCTTGTTGATATATAAAACTATTAAAGGAGGAGATCTTGATGCGAACGGTAGTACGTGCTGGTGTGTTTTTTCTGCTTGTTGTTTTTATTACCTTTTTTAATCTCGGAAACATGGATAAGGAGGTTTTTGCCAAAGGAGAAACATTTAGCTCGAATACGCAAAACTATGATCGAATTCCGTTTAACAAGTTTCAGCTGCTGCTTAAATCGGATGCTAAATTATTCAATGATTACCAGTATGAATATACACCATATAGTGAAATCCCTGGAATTTTGCACCGAATAGAGAAAAACAGCAATCGGGTAAAGGTGGAGGTTATTGGCCAATCGGCCGGAGGACACAACCTCTATTCTGTGACGATTACAGATCCGAGTTTAGGTAAAGGCAGGTATGGTAATTGGAAAATGATTAAGAAGAAAATGACCGAAAACCCTGCCGAAGCACAGGAATGGATTGAAAAACATCCGAATTATAAAGTTCCCATTCTCGTGAACGGTTCTATCCATGGCGATGAGTATGTTGGAACGGATGCCGTTTTACAATTAGTGGAGCATTTTGCCTTTGCAAATGACCAGGAGACGAAAAAGGTTTTGAGCAATACGATATTGGTTTTTAATGTCGTGATGAATCCGGACGGCCGGATTAATGGAACGAGGTCTAACAGTAATGGAATAGATTTAAATCGGGATTTTCTCGTTCAGACACAACCGGAAACAAAAGCTTTAGTAGATCTAATGACAAAATGGAATCCGATGGTTTTTCTTGATTTGCATGGATATGTCAATTTGATTGAACCGACTACGCACCCGTATAACCCGAATTATGAATTCGATTTATTTATCAAATGGGCACTTGATCATGCGATTGCTATGGAAGATGAAGTAGTTTCCAATAAAGAAGACTATGAATCTGAACGCTATAAAAACCTGGATTCGGTTATCATTCCGTACCGTGATATGGAATCGGGCTGGGATGGATATCCGCCTATTTTTACAACACAATATGGAATGTATCACGGGACGTACAGTTATACGCTTGAAGCACCCAATAATACAAGGGACGGTGTAGCATGGCACGTGAATGCAGTTATGGGGGCGTTGCAGTTTGCTGTAGAAAATAAAGCTGGAATGATCCATGATCAAATTGAAATTTTCAAACGTGGGGTAAACGCTAATCATCCAGGAGACGATGAAGACTTGTATCCGGAATCGTATGTATTGCCGGTCGATGGAGAGGATCCGACTGTAACGTTAAAAGCTGTGGAGCATCTGCTGAATAATGGTGTGGAAGTGGAGCGTGCGAAGAAAGCCTTTACCGTTAATGGGAAAAAATATGATGCCGGAACCTTTGTTGTCGATATGAATCAGCCTAAAGCAGGGATGGCGAATATGATGCTTTGGGAGGGTGAAGATGTAAGCGACATAACGGATTCCATGTATGATATTGCTGTTTCAGGACTGCCGGATCTATGGGGATTTGAGGCAATAGGTGTTGAAGAGGAAATCAGCAATACTAAGCAGGTCAAGCATATCTCACATCAGGGTGAACTGTCCGGAAAAGGTCCATATCTGATCCCGAACAGTTCCGTGCAGGCAGTAGCGCTTGTGAATGATCTGCTGCAAAAGGATATACCGGTTTACAGAGGCGATGATGGGAATTTTTTTGTTAGGGATCAAAAAGGGAGTGTTTTGCGCAAAGCAGTTAAGGAATCGGGCTTGAACATTAAAACAAGTGAATTTCCTGAAAATGCCCGGAAATTGTCTAATTTGAATGTTGCAGTGTTGGAAGAAGGTGGTACAAAACTGGCGCTCGAAAGGTTAGGTTTCGATGTTAAGAAAATCACCCCTGCTGAGGTGGCTGAGGAAGGGCTTTCCAATATTGATGTTTTAGTTTACAGCGGCTCAAAAAGGTTAATTTCCTCACTAATGATCGAAGGGGAGTATGATCGTTTTAAACAAACGATAAATCAATTCGTCACAAACGGTGGTAAATTTATTGCGGTTGGGAAAGGAGCTTCTGAAGCAGCTAAGAAATTGGAGTTAACAGATGTCGGTATTCAAGGATCTGACAGCAGTTACAGCAATGCAATTGTCCATGTTAAGTACGATGAAGATAATCTGCTCACAGCAGGTTATGCTGGAAGTGGTACAGGATTTGTGTATAATCCGGTCTGGTATACGGGAATTGACAACGAGACTGTTATTGCTACTTTCGCGGATGAGAACTTTTTCAAGGCTGGTTTCTGGAAAGACAGTGCAGAAGCTCAGGGGCAAGCCGTTATCGTAAAAGAAAATGAAAAGAATGTTCTTCTCATAGGGTTGCGGGCAGGTTTCCGGAATTATCCGGATCATTTGTACAGGCTGTTTTCGAATGCTGTGTTTGGAGAGGCGTTCGGTACAGCAAAAGATAAGAAATTGATTAGTTCCAGCAATGGTAATTTTAAAAAGATACAGTTGGAGAGACAAGCTGCAAGGTAAGAAGAGCTAGCAGGTACTTTCCTATATTATATTGAAGACACGACCTTTACCGTTTGAAATGTAAAGGTCGTGTTTATTGCTATCTTTTTATTACATTATCAGTAATAGGCTTTTCCTTTCCCTACTTTGCAGCAGCCTTCACCAGTTCAACCCCTTGATTAACGATGATGGTGCGCTGGTACTTAAAGGCGGGATTGATATATTTCTCAGGATCCTCCGGGTAATCTAATGAAGGAATATGGACATGTCCACCAGGGATTTCAAATGCTCCTAGACCTAGTCTTACACGGTTGGATCGATAGCCCACTTCATTAGAAAGATAGCTTCCTCCTCCTCCGCTGCGAGCCTTGGAGCCTGGAGTCGGCCCGTTATCATGACAAACCATTTCAGAAAAGTTAGGCGGAAGCCATTCGCAAACATGATTATCACGCCTAACTGGTAATGGTCCTGTATCTGCATTAATCATCGCACTTGCCGGTAAAGTGGTTTCGATAAACTCTGGAAGAGGATTAGGCATAGGCCAGCTTGATACAGTTGGTATTACGCCTTCACGCCATTTCCCATTGTTATCAGTGCCGACATGCCAACGACCGTGATATCCTTCAATATCAAACTTTCCTGGGCCACCTTGGCTTAATGTCATCATTAAATCAATCTGTTGAGGACCTTCTTTAAGGTAAGGTGCAAAAGTGTTCTCAACAATCCCTTCTTCAAAAGGTTTCCAGAGGACAGGGAAATTCACGGATTGGATAACGGCGGGCTGTCCATCGTTCGTTTTAAAATGTAATCCATCAAGCTGCAGTGCAATAGCCCCGGAAGGATTACTATGTCGGGCGCCATACTCTGTTCCAAAACCATATGGATCAAAACCGCTGACGAGGATTAATTTTACTCCCTTGCCTTTTGGAAAATTAATGGAAGCAATGCCCCGGGATGTATATTTTAGCGATTTTAAAAGTTTTTGCCGATTTTTATTACTGACATTGAAATCAGGGTCCCATTGGCGCAGTGCCTTGGTCATCGATAATCTTGCCCAATAAAGAGGTCTGTCATCATACGAATCAAGGTCTCCGTCAACGTTTTTCCCCTGTGCACGGGCAACTGCTTTATTCCATAGCGAAGTTCCGAGTCGTTTTACCATTTTTTGAGTATGTTTTAAATTGGGTGAAGAACATAACCTTTGTTCGAACTTCTTAACAAATCGGTCAAAACCGCTGTGCTGAAGAATTTGCTCTGCATATGGATACGGTGAATCGGTGATCCGCTGCTCCTCAAGGGTTAACTGAACACTATAGTCAAAGCAGTCAACCTTTGATTTTGCGGACACAGATGAAGGTGAAAAAACAAGTGCAGATAGTGCAATAACTACGATGATGGCAAGCACAAAATTAAGATAACGTTTTCTTTTGTACATCATTATGAATACATCTCCTTTACTCTAAATCTAACAATCTCTGGCGATAAATCTCTAAAATTATCAAAAGAGGCAGGTGTAAGATGAATTTTGAATGATAATGTCACCTCCCTGTACGCGAAATTACTTATAAGGATAAACATGGCAAACTTATAACACAATAAGTATTTAAAATATTACAAAAGATGGAGAAAATGAACTAACTCGAAAGGACGGTCTACCTTACTGAAATATTTGTTGAATAGGTGATTTTACTTAAAAAAATTGTTTGGATTAAGTTCCATGAAGGCGGTTGCTTACCCTGTTTGAATCTTTAATTTGATGAATTGCGACAAAAAAATAGACCTCCCTCGAGTTAACAGTCTAGTGAGGTCTATTTTTCCAGGCTGAATACTGTGTAATGATGTAATGCTAAGAACAAATCACGAAACAGAATACTCCACGGCATTTTCCCGATTCAACTTTTTCTTATATACCATACCAGACAGGCTGATACTGATTTCATACAGCACAAGCAGTGGTATTGTCACCAGAAAATCCGATATAAAATCAGGTGGGGTGATGATTACAGATACAATGACCAGCACTAAATAGGAAACTTTTCTGGCTTTCTTGAGCCTGGCTGGGTTTAATATGCCTAATCTTGTTAAAAACAGGACAACGAGTGGCATCTCAAACAATATGCCAAAAGGCAGTGTCAGGTTCAGCATAAAGCGGAAGTACTTATCTGCTGTGAACATCACAAAGAATTGCCCTTCTGAAAGGGACATTAAAAAGTTAAGTACAATCGGAAATAAAAGAAAATAACCAAAGGTAATCCCGGCTACGAATAACATGAACAGGGCAGGGATGAAGCGTAATGTTACTTTTCGTTCTTCATGGCTTAACGCAGGCGCAACAAACCTCCATATTTGAAATGCCGCTACCGGAATGGTTGCTGCCAGTGCAATGACTGCGGCAATCATGAAATAAACCCAAAGAATATCACTGGGTCCAAGTACAGCAAGTTTCGTATCAAGATCTCTTATAAGCCAATCGTATATCGGGTTAACAAATACAAAGCTACCAATCAAAAAAACAATAAATGCTGAGATCGTAATGATCAACCTGTTACGGAATTCCTCTAAATGACCAACAATCTGTATGTTTTTATCTCCCATTTTATCAAACCCTCCTTCTCCTTAAAAAGAAGCAGACGGGTTGTTCCCCGCCCGCTTCATTTTTTCTATCCTGCTGATTTGTTCGTTTCCTGCTCTGTCAAATCCGATGTATTTTTGCCCTTTTCGTCTTTTTCATCCTTACTATCTCCGGACATTAAATCATGCGAGGCGTTTTTGAATTCGGTCAATGTTTTGCCGAACGCTTTGCCGACCTCCGGAAGCTTTGACGGACCAAAAATAATCAGCGCAATGACAAGGATTAAAATCAGTCCCGGGATGCCAATGTTTGAGATCATATGCGTAGCTCCTTTCCATCTGAAAAAATAGGCTTTTTAATTCGGTTGTTTTTGTTGTTTGGTATGCGCGCGGTCATGGGCACGGTATCGATCAACTTCCACTTCATTGGATTTCGTTTTCCCTTGTGGAACGATTGTTGCAGAGAGTTCTTTTAAGCCTTCCTGATCTTTTTTATAAATAAAAGATGCTCGTGTGGAAATATCCGCTCCCGGTTTGGTTACAAATGGCAGAACACGGTAATCCGTCTTCCATTGTGTAGGTGTAACCTGACAGCGAACGTAGCCCCGATAGTCATTGAAAAATTTAATGTGCTCATTTTGTTCGAGTATCCGGTCGGTATCCGCACGCTCATCAGCTCCGTTACCGCCTGATGTGATCGACGTTCCGACAAATTCAGCGCCAAGGATGCGGGAGTTCAGATCCTTAAAGTCGGCCATCAGATTGGATGCCCAGCTTGCATGGACATCACCGGTCAAGACAATCAAGTTATTCATATCTTTAGTTGCTGCAAAATCGGTAATCCGCTGTCGGGCAGGCGTATAACCGTCCCATGCATCCATGCTGTATAACGGCTCATCAGGACTCGGGCCATAGTTCCGTTCAGAGAAAAAGATTTGTTGTGCCAATACATTCCAGTTGGACTGAGACTGGTCAAGATTTTCAAGTAGCCACCCTTCTTGTTTTTCTCCCAGCAGAGTACGGGACGGATTCAACGATTCCGGGGTTTGCGGTGAACTATTGTCTCCGTTTGCTTGATCATCACGGTATTGACGTGTATCAAGCACAAAGAAATTTGCCAGATCACCATAGGAAAAATTACGGTATAACTGCATATCAGGTCCATGAGGCATGGAAGATTTCCGCAGCGGCATATGTTCATAATACGCCTGATAAGCAGCAATCCGCCGCTGGATAAATTCTTCAACCGATTGGCCTTTTTCCGGAATGGTATCCGCGTAGTTATTCTCCACTTCATGGTCATCCCACGTTACTACCCAAGGGAAAGCAGCGTGGGCGGCCTGCAGATCTTTATCCGTTCGATATTGGGCATGCCTGTTTCGGTAATCATCCAATGTTATAATTTCAGGTCCGCTGTGCGTTCTTACATTTCCACTGCCGGATACATATTCATTTGGACCGTATTCGTATATATAGTCTCCAAGATGGAAGACAAGGTCTAGATCTTCTTTAGCCATATGTTTGTAAGCTGTATAATAGCCGTGTTCATACTGCTGACAGGATGCAAAGGCAAATGCCAGACTGGACACGCTCGAATCGTGTGCCGGAACTGTTTTCGTCCGTCCAACTTGACTGTATTCATGTCCGGCTTTAAAACGATAGAAATAGACTGTGTCAGCTTGCAGGCGCTCAACTTCCACATGTACGGAGTGACCTAATTCCGGTCTTGCTATTGCGGTTCCACGCTGCACGATGTTGCGAAAATGTTCATCGCTTGCCAACTCCCAATGCACCGGAATATTTCGCGCGGGTGCTCCCCCGCCTTCAAGAGGTTTAGGCGCCAATCTTGTCCATAGAACGATACTGTCAGGAAGCGGGTCACCTGAAGCAACCCCAAGTGAAAATGGATAGTCACTGAACTTTGCTTCCGCAACAACCTTGACCCCGGTCATCGATTGCGCAATTACCATACCCAGTGAGACACCGGCAATTTTTCCGGCACCTTCAATAAAACCGCGCCGGTCGACATTTTTTTGCATTGTTTCCTCATTCAATTTTTGAATCATTTCATCCAGCGATCTTTCATCAGACATATTACCTTACCCCTTTCTTTGTGTATCGTATTCAAATTCCAGTATAAAAGGTGATTATTAATTCATTGTTAAAAAATGTAAAGCGGGAGAATATGGGTTGGTGGAATTGGGGGTAATATTTAGCAGGAGAATAGTACAGGTTAAGCAAAATTTGTCATTTTAAGGCGGAAAAAGTCCGGAAATTCATCCTTTAATCCTGCTCATTTGTTCCCTCATTTTTTTACATGCCTTTTACGAAAAATTTAATTAATACATTATTTACATTTTGTGATAAAAATTTTCTTGGATTTCATATTACTACCAAAATATTTTCAATTAGAACCGAGGACATTCGACAATTATAATTAGTAGATAGAATATTTTAATTTCTATTGGGTTTTAAATTAAACGCTTTCATTTTTTGATATGAAATGGATAGAACTTCGCTGAGCCAGATTATTAATGTGTGAGAGGGGAATTAAAATGAAAAATATAACAGTACTTGGAGCAGGTGTGATGGGGCATGGTGCCGCTCAATTATTTGCTCAAGCCGGAAAAAATGTACGTATGCGGGCAAGACGCGAATCATCATTGGAAAAAGCAAGAGAGCTGATGACGAACAGCTTAAAAATTATGGTTGAGAAGGAAATACTGACGGAAGAGGACATGAAGCAGGCGTTAAGTCGCATCACATACACAACCGATTTGCATGAAGCGATACAGGATGCTGATTTTGTTTTTGAATCAATCCCGGAAGATCTTGATAAAAAACTGGAAACGTATGAAATTATCGAAAGTAATGTTTCCGACAAAACGGTTATTTCGTCCAATACTTCGACGTTCCCACTAAACGAATTAACGCAACAAGCGAAGCATCCTGAACGATTTATTATTACGCACTTTTTTAATCCGCCGCAACTTGTACCAATCGTGGAAATTGTTAAAGTTGGGGGCACAAATGAAAACGTCGTAAATACAACATATGACTTAATGAAGGAAATCGGGAAATCTCCGGTCGTTTTAAAAAAAGAGATTACAGGTTTTATCGTCAACCGTGTTCAGGTGGCAATGCTTCGTGAAGCATTTCACCTGATGGAAGAGGGAGTTGCAACTGCAGAAGACATTGATATCGCTATGAAAGGAAGCCTGGGCTTTAAATGGGGTTTTTGCGGACCAATGGAAAGTCAGGATCTGGCTGGCCTGCAAACAACAAAAGCGATGGTTGGAAACATTATGCAAGAGTTATCCAATACAAGAGAAGTGCCTTCCTTTTTGAAGGAAATGGTGGAAAACGATCAGCATGGTATTCGAACCAATAAAGGTTTTTATGAATATGACGATAACGGTGAAAAAGCAATCCATACACGGGATGATCATTTCCTGGATTTGCTTAAATTGTTACAGCAGAAGTAAGTGTAAACTACCCCCCTATCTGATACAGACGGGGGGTTTAGTTTTGGCTGCTTTACCGTACATGGATCTACTCTTCAACCGTAACCCATTTTTTCACCAATTTTTGGTGATTTTCAATCCATTTGGCAGCGCCTTTTTTCGGTTGATTGTCCGTTTGTCGTATAACATTCATGAGCGAGGAAAGTTGCTCATGAGACATGTCCCATTGGTTCAAGTATTTCGTTACCTCAGGAAACTCCCCTTCAAATCCTTTTCGGGAGAACCAGTAGACATTATCCGCTTCCCCATATACGTTTTTAGGGTCATCCAGGTATTTCAGGTCCCATACCGCAAATGCCCAATGCGGGTTCCAAAGTGTAACAACAATCGGTTCTTTTTCGTCATATTTCTTTTTTAATTGTGCTGTCATGGATGGTCCTGAACTTTCAATCAGATCGTAATCCAGATTGTATTCGTTCACAACATTTTCACTTAGTTTCATGAGACTTGCACCTGGTTCAATTCCGATAATTTTACCGTTGAACATTTCTTTATTTGCGTTTAATTCGGCTATACTATCAATTTCCACATATTCTGGGACAGCCAATCCCAGTCTGGTGTTCTTGTACCACCGATCATGCTTGACGATCTCATCTTTATACCTGTCTACATATGGTTTATCTGTGTGCGGCAGCCAAACTTCCAGATTGACATCAATGCTTCCGTCTGCCAGGCCGGAATACAAGGCGCCTTTCGTTACAGAAGTCAGCTTCACATCGTACCCTTTGTCTTCAAGGACTATTTTCCACATATTAGCAATGGCAATTGTTTCGGCCCAATTTTGCAGGCCAATATGTATGGTTCCCTTATCTTTCTCTTCCTGATTACTTTCGGTACTATTCTTTTTTGATTCACCACTGCTGCAACCTGCTGAAATCAAAAGTAACAGTGTAATAATTAATACAAAAAATGTCCGGCGTTGTACTTCTTTCACAACCATTCCTCCTTGTTTCCTGAATTTTAAAATACAACAGTTGAAAATTATACTATTACTTTATGGTATAAGCAAATGTTGGTTGGTTATACCTATGGCTGATTTAACAATGTGTAAAAGCAGAAAAACTATTTTTTTACAGTGTGCAAAGTGAAATTGGTTCCCGGTTTATATATAGTTAATTTATCAATGGGAGTAATTAGTTAATTGGCAATAGTCTGATGTAACTTATTTTGAATGCGATTTCATTTTAGATTGCCGAATTCCTGGATAAAACATCAACCGCACGAGGGAAACATCAACCGCACCAGCAAAACATCAACCGTACGATCGGAACATCGACCGTACAAGTAAAACATCGACCGCACCAGCAAAACATCAACCGTACGATCGAAACATCGACCGTAAGATCAAAACATCAACCGCACGAGCAGAACATCAACCGTACGATCGGAACATCGACCGCACCAGCAAAACATCAACCCTACCTTATTAAATATAAAACCGATAATAAATAATGGTATTAGAAATATGCGTTTTCATTATAATGGGGGATCCGAAAATGGGGATTAATCTCGAGCGAATGTTAAAAGATTTTGAAGCAATTATAGGCTATACGAAAACACCAGGTAATGGCTGTACCCGATTTTCATATAGTGAAGAGGACAAAAAGACAAGAGAATATCTTTTTTCGCAAATGAAGGTGCTCGGTCTTTCGGTAAAAGTGGATGGCGTTGGAAATATTAGGGCGACGTACGGAAAAGAAATTGACAGGCCCCCCATCATGATTGGCTCTCATATCGATACCGTGGAAAATGGGGGCAAGTTCGATGGTTTGACAGGTGTTCTGACAGCTTTAGAGATTATTAGAGTCTTAAAAGAGGAGCAAGTAAGTTTGCTTCATCCGGTTGAACTGGTGATTTTTGCTGAGGAGGAAGGGTCTAATTTCGGCAGTACCATGCTGGGGAGCAAGGTATTGACAGGGAAGTATGGAATCAAGGAGCTCCAAACAATTAAAAATGGAGAAGGTGATTCTGTTTATGATGTTGCAAAGAAATTCGGCCTTAATCCAGACCGAATTGAAAAAGACGTTCTCAGAAAAGAAGAAGTTCATGCGATGATTGAACTACATATTGAACAGGGAGCAGTACTGGAGATGCAGCAAAAATCTGTTGGCATCGTTCAGGCTATTGCAGGAATGAAAACGCTTAAAGTAACGTTAGAGGGAGATTCCAATCACGCTGGAACAACACCGATGAATCTAAGACAAGATCCGTTGGCTGGAGCTGCACACATCATTTCACATATACAGCAAACCGCGAAAAATGAAGCCCCGCAAACAACAGTTGCCACTGTTGGTAAAATTTCCTGTCAGCCTAATATGCCGAACGTTATTCCGCAGCGCGTCGAATTCTTTGTGGATGTAAGGGATGTTGAGAAAAAGGGAATTGACTTCATTGTTAATGCATTGACCGATGAAGTGAATGCTATAGCATCTGAGAATAATCTTCAAAGCAAGGTTGAATTGGTCGGGGCGTCTGATCCTGTGAAAATGTCATCCGAAATTGTTGATACGATTGAAGAAGCAGCAGTTAAACAGGCTTATAACTATATGAAAATGAATAGTGGTGCCGTCCATGATGCTGCGATGATGACAGATGTAACTGATGTGGGGATGATTTTTATTCCAAGTGTAGGAGGGAAAAGTCATTGCCCTGAAGAATATACAAGGGAGGAAGATATCAAAACGGGAGGTGATTTACTGCTTCAAGTGGTCACACAGTTAACTTCAAAATCAAAAAAAATAAACCAGACACCACGTTAAATGCTTACAAATTTTCGAAGGAGGATATACATGCGTACATTAATTAAAAACGGAACAATTGTAACCGCTATCGATGAATTTATTGGAGATGTATTGGTTGAGGGTGAAAAAATCGTTGCGGTTGGAGAACAATTAAATGAATCGGCTGATAAGGAAGTTGATGCCAAAGGGAAATATGTCCTCCCGGGTGGAGTGGATCAACACGTACATTACTCGTTCGAGTTTAAGGGGGAGCGGGTACGGGGGTTTGAAACTTCAAATGCTGCTGTTGCCGGCGGAACGACTACGGTTGTCGAATTTGTTAATCAGGAACAGGGAAAGGGTATGGCCGACACCGTTTTTGATGTGGATAAAAAGGAAGTTGCCCATCAAGCCATGGCGGATTATTCATACCATGCGGTCGTATGTGACCCGGTGGATTCGACATTTGAAGAGATCGCTGATTTGCCAAACAGGGGTATTTCCACCGTTAAATTGTTTATGGCATATAAAGGGATGCCATTTCACAGTGATGATGAGGCTCTGTATAAAGCGTTAATAGCGGCGAAAGAAGCCGGAGTTACAGTTATGGTTCATTGTGAAAATGCGGATGTGATTGATTATCTCCAAAAGAAACTGGTTTCTGAAGGTAAGACGGATCCATATTATCATGCCGTATCAAGACCTGCCAGGGTGGAACTGGAAGCGACTCAACGTGTGATCAATCTGGCTGCTATGGTGGGAGCCCCTGTCTATATTGTTCATGTCACCGCTAAAAGTGTTATGGAAGCCATACGATCTGCTAAAAATGAAGGACTGCCGGTTTATGGTGAAACGTGTGTCCAGTATTTGATGCTTGATAAAGATGATTTGGCTAAACCAAATTTCGAAGGAGCTAAATATGTAATGTCACCGGCATTACGGACCAATGCGGATCAGGAGGCTTTATGGGAAGCCGTTAATAATGGCTGGTTAAATGCTGTCAGTACTGACCATTGCGGATTTGACTGGGAATCACAAAAACATATGGGAATTGAGGATTTTACCGATATTCCTAATGGCGCACCAGGTGTAGAAAATCGTTTAGGTGTGCTCTGGACCTATGGTGTGAACACTGGAAAGATATCCAGACAACGATTTGTTGACTTATTTGCAACAACACCGGCTAAAAATATGGGGCTGCACCATCAAAAGGGTCATATTGGGGTCGGTATGGATGCGGATATTGTCTTATACGATCCTAATGGCTCGTCTGTTATTTCAAATGAAACTAGTTTACATGGTGTGGACTATAGCACATTTGAGGGATACAAACAGGAAGGAAAAGTCGATAAAGTGTTCCTTCGCGGAAAACTGGTGGTTGATGAAGGCGAATACACCGGTAAGAAGGGTGATGGAAAGTTTATCCCCGGAAAACCATTTGCGCTTGGTTTTGATGATGTAAAAACAATCAAAGACGAAGAAATAAAACACATATGAAATCGAGCTTTATTTTGCCCGATTTTAAAAAACTCCGGGTAATCCTGAATGAATTTCGGGGTTATCCGGTGCACCTCAGTATATGCAATGACATACCTCACCAAGATCTCACGCACTTAAATCATTAAATTTAATCTCTACCAAAATTAACCTGTTGTTTTCTTACACCCTGCTGATTGTGGCTGGGTATCAAAACAAAGTGCCTCACAATAATTTGTGAGCGTTTATAATCATGTGGGTTTTATACAGGGGGTGATGTTGAATTCACTTGTCCTTTTAAGAACTGATTATTTTCAGGAGATAAACTTCTGAAAAAGGAGGCTTTTCATTGGATCATTTACTGCAAAGTATGCTTTCGGAAGCAGATCTGGCAAAGAATTTTGACGAATCAAAGCCTAGTTATAATGCGCAGGAGGCATTAGATGAGGCTAACCGATGCTTGTATTGTTATGATGCGCCTTGCATTAAAGCCTGTCCGACTGGAATCGATATTCCGGGCTTTATTAAAAAGATTGCATCCGGAAATTTAAAAGGTTCAGCAAAAACGATCATGGAAGCAAACCCAATCGGAGCTAGCTGCGCACGTGTTTGTCCGACAGAGGAGTTGTGTGAGGGTGCTTGTGTACTTAATGATTCCACGAAACCAATAATGATTGGTGACTTGCAGCGGTTTGCAACAGACTGGTCGATAAAAAATGAACAAGTTTTGTTTAAAGCAGGTGAGAAAAACGGCAGGAAAATAGCGATAATTGGAAGTGGTCCGGCCGGATTATCAGCAGCCCGTGAACTTGGAAGGATGGGCTATGAGGTAACGATTTTTGAAGCTAAAGGTGAGGCTGGTGGTCTGGACACGCATGGAATTGTTCCATTCCGGCTTCCAAAGGATATTTCCTTATGGGAAGTGGAACAGGTGGAGAACCTGGGTGTTGACATACGTACAAATATCGAAGTTGGCAAGGACATTACTGAGGAGGATCTTGCACATGATTTTGATGCGGTAATCCTTGCTTCAGGAATGGCGGAGGTACCGATGCTGGGAGTCGAAGGAGAGGAATTAACAGGTATTTATGATGCCATTGATTTAGTTGAGCAAACAAAGAATAAAGATTACCCAACTGAATTTGCCGGAAAGCGTGTAGCTGTTATAGGTGCAGGAAATACAGCGGTTGATGGTGCGACAACATCAGTAAGACTTGGAGCGGATAATGTTAAAATTCTCTACCGCCGGACCGAAGCGGAAATGTCGGCATATGAATTTGAATATGACTTTGCCAAGCAGGATGGGGTCGAATTCAGATGGCTGGTTACACCGAAGCGTCTGATTGGTGATGAAAATGGCCATGTTAAGCAGATGGAATGCGTTCGGATGGAGTTAAAAGAAGCGGAATCAGATGGGCGCAAACGACCAGTGGAAATGGAAGGGTCCGAGTTTTTAATAGACGTTGATATTGTCATCAAGGCAATTGGTCAAACACGGCATCATCAATTAATCGAAAGGTTGGGATTGGAACATAGGGGTGGTGTTGTCGAGGTGGATCCCGGAACCTTCAAAACTTCCAACCCAAAAATCTATGCGGCAGGTGATGTCGTCTTTGCAAAAGGTGTTGGTGAAGCAATGGCGGTATCCGCCGCACAGCAGGGAAAAGAGACAGCATATGCGATACACCAGCAATTAGAAGGCGCTAAACAACAGGTTTGAAATGAAAAGATGGGAGGATAAAAATGGCTGATATCAGTATCAATTTTGCAGGAATTAAGTCACCTAACCCTTATTGGCTTGCTTCTGCACCGCCAACGAATACGGGTTATCAGGTGCAACGCGCGTTTGAAGCTGGATGGGGCGGTGCTGTATGGAAAACACTCTGTGAGCCGGTGTTGAATGTGACTTCCCGTTTTGGTGCACACCACTTTAATGGGCAACGGGTTGCGGGTTTTAACAATATTGAATTAGTCTCTGACCGGCCGATTGAGGAAAACTTAAAGGAAATCTATGAAACAAAGAAACGTTTTCCGGACCGGGCCATTATAGCCTCTTTAATGGTGGAACCAGAACGAGAAAAGTGGCATGAAATTGTCAAGCGGGTTCAAGCTGTAGGGGTAGATGGAATTGAGTTAAATCTCGGATGTCCCCATGGAATGTCTGAACGAGGAATGGGGGCGGCAGTTGGCCAGCATCCTGACTTAGTGGAAAAATCCACAATGTATGCAAAAGAAGTTTCCGAAGTGCCGGTAATAACGAAATTAACACCAAATATTACGGACATAACCGCAACAGCAAAAGCTGCAGAGCGGGGGGGAGCTGATGCGGTAAGTATGATTAATACAATCAATAGTTTAATAGGGGTGGACATTGATACATGGAATCCAATGCCTAATGTTAATGGAAAGGCGGCGCACGGAGGGTATTGCGGACCAGCAGTTAAACCAATTGCTCTAAATATGATAGGGGAATGTGCGCGACAGCCCGATATTAATATTCCCATTTCAGGTATCGGTGGTGTTTCCACCTGGCAGGATACGATTGAATTTATGCTGATGGGTGCTGGTGGAGTACAGATATGTACAGCTGCCATGCATCATGGTTTCAGTATTATTGATGATTTGACTGAGGGATTGAGCAATTATTTGGATGACAAAGGGATTGCTTCTGTAAATGAACTTGTTGGTAAATCAGTTGAAAAATATACTGACTGGAGTAATCTTGATTTAAATCATCGTATGGTTGCCCGTATTAATAATGATGTTTGCATTAATTGCAACAAATGTCATATCGCCTGTGAAGATACCTCCCATCAGTGTATCGATATGCTCGTAGATGAAAATGGAAATGATTATTTGAAAGTAAGGGAGGACGATTGTGTTGGCTGTAACCTTTGTTCCATCGTATGTCCGGTCGATGGAGCAATTGACATGGTAGACCTAGAGCCAACTGAACCGCCGATGTCCTGGAATGACCGGCAGAGTGCTTTGCAAATGCTAAACAGTAAATAAAACGCTGATGAAGTGAGAAGTCTGGGGGATTTGGCTATCAGTAATTTGGTTAAAAAGGGGATCAAAGTTGCTGCTGCATGTAAAAATAGGGCACCATAACGTGCCCTAAAACCAAAAGGGGATGGACAATGGGAAAGACAAATAAGGACAACTCGTACCTTAAGTCACCGGATTTACTTCCAATCAATCATCATCAGCGGAAGATTGGAATCATGGGGTTTTTTGCGATGTGGATTGGGATGGCCATACTGTTAGCAACCTTTGATATCGGCGCCTCCGGAGTTGAAAGTATTTCCTTGCCCTGGGTAGTCCTGGCAACATTAATAGGATGTGTTGCGGTTGGAACATTAATTTCAATAGTAGGCGACATTGGGGTGGAACATGGCTTATCTTTTCCGGTTTATATGCGGGCACCATTTGGTATCGTCGGAACTCATATACCCTCGATAGCACGGGCAGTTACGGCATCGTTTTGGTTTGGGTTAAATACCTATTTTGGTTCAACTGCAATAAACTCGATCATCCATGTTATCAACCCGGCATTCGATAATTGGCTGCTATGTTTTGTTATCTTTTCGCTTGTACAGTTGATCAATACTGCTTCAGGTATTAAATGGGTGGAGCGGTTTGCTGATTTTGCTGCGCCGGTTATTGTTATACTATCTTTAATCATCTATCAAACTCTGACAGCGGATATTATCGAGCAGGGAGGAAATGTTTGGGCCTGGGCACAAAGTCCAGTTACTGGCGGTGCTGCGGTTACAGCGTTTCTTATCGTCATTTTTGCCAATATGGGTTTCTGGGCAACATTAGGGTGTGATATACCAACCATATCACGGTTTTTTAAAGCGCCGAGATTTGAACGAAACTGGTTTAAACGAAACAGGACGAATTTGATCGGCAGCCTGATTGCCATGCCATTGACAGAAGCATTTATGATCATGATCGGTGCGGCGGCCTTTATGGTTGCAGGCAGTTCCAACCCGGTTATCGCCCTGCAGGAAACTGCTTCTGGCTGGATGCTCGCGATGCTGCTTTTGATGATTGTACTTACACAGTGGTCCACAAATACGGCCGCAAATATTGTGCCTGCTGCTGCGATTTTTTCAAATGCACTGGGACCAAAGGTGTCAAACGCGATTGCGGTGTTTGTGGTCGGAATCGTGGGGACAGTTATTCAGCCTTGGAGTGTATACGAAATATTGACACAAGCACTGTTATTCTTTGGAGCAGTTTTGTCGGCGATAAGCGGGATTCTTGTTGTTGATTATTATGTATTACGAAAGCGAAGGGTAAATGTACAGGAACTCTATCAGCATCGGGGGCAGTTCAGGTTTCACGGTGGTGTAAACATTGCTGGTTTCATAGCCTGGGTTATTGGCGGTTCTGTGGCCATTCTTCTGATGACGTATTCGTTTATCGTAGGATTTGTTTTAGCAGGAGCCATTTACTATGTGCTGGCTAAATATTGGTACTTCAAACGATTTCCACAGGCAGAAATTGAAGATCCGGATGACGATAAATACCTCGGGATTACGGTTGGACGTGATTGGGTGATTGATGAAGATGAAGAGGGTACGGAAGAAGTGACAGGTTAGTCTAAAAGGAGGGATAGTTCATTGGCAAGCTATGATGCGTATCTATCAGAAAAAAATCAAATAGATGATTTCATGGAAAAAGGATACATCATGACAAGTTCAACAGGCACACTTGATGGAGATGTGGTTGAATTTCAGCATAAAACGACGGCTGATAAGAAAAAAGTGCGTTTAACCAGCCCGGATAGCCGAAAGTATTTTGCCACATTATTCATTAAACAACAAGAGAAAATAACGAAGTAAATACAGAGAGATGGAATGGGAGGGGAAGAATCTTGGAAAAACAAAAAGTACTGATCAATGGGGAAAGGCTTAAAAACACCATAGAGGAGTTTGCCGATTTTGGCAGAACTGAAAACAATGGTGTTACACGACTAGCATTATCCGATATGGATCTGAAAGTCAGAAAGCATTTCCAATCTGAATGTGAAAAGCTCGGGATGACCGTTGTTTACGATGATATGGCCAATATGTACGCAACTTTACCGGGAGTAAATAATGATCAGTCCCCGGTGGTTGTCGGGTCCCATCTGGATTCTGTTTATAAAGGCGGCAGATTTGATGGAGTACTTGGGGTATTAACAGGGTTCGAAGTTGTTCGAACAATTGTTGAAAATGACATTAAACCCCAAGTTCCTCTTGTAGTGGCTAATATTACCAATGAAGAGGGTGCGCGATTTGAACCTGCCATGATGTCTTCAGGAGTGCTTTCCGGCCGGTTTGATAAAGCTACCATGCTTCAGTCAACGGATACGGAAGGAGTTACATTCGGTGAGGCTCTTGATAACAGTGGTTTTAAAGGAAAAGAAGAAAATCGGTTAACAGATGCCGCAGCATTTTTGGAGCTGCACATTGAACAAGGGCCTGTTTTGGAAAGTGAGTCATTGCAGATTGGTATAGTTGAAGGTGTGGTAGGTATGGTCAATTATGAAATCGAGGTTAGCGGCGACTCTGATCATGCTGGTACAACACCAATGCCGATGCGCAAAGATGCTCTGTTTGCCACCAATAATTTAATTACAGAAATCCGTGAGAAAATGAATAAACTGGATGATGAACTAGTTTACACGATTGGCAGAATGGATGTCAGCCCAAACATTCATACCATCATTCCCAATAAGGTTGTGTTTACTCTTGAGGCAAGACACCAGGACCCCAACACGATCAGACAAGTAGAGGAAATTGTTGAAGGGCTGCATGATTCTTCAGGCAAGGAAAAATGTGATGTAAAAACAACTAAACAATGGGATCGGAATACAGTATGGTTTGATGAGGGGATCGTAAATGCAGTGGAGCGTTCAACGAAAAATATTGGATATTCCTACAAGCGTATGGTGAGTGGGGCCGGACATGATGCGCAGTTCATTGCAACCTATATTCCTTCTGCCATGATTTTTGTACCAAGTGTTAATGGCAAGAGTCATGCTGAGGACGAACTGACATATTGGGAAGACTGTGAGAATGGAGTTAATGTCATTCTGCAGACAGTTTTGGAATTAACCGTGAAATGAGAAACTATTGATCACTCAAAAATAAAAGTTCCCAAACGGTTATAAAATTGTTTGGGAACTTTTTAAGGAATTATGCCTTTACTTTGTTCAAGTAATACGCCTTAATAGCTGTTTCAACAGCCAGGCGGTCAGACGATTCCAGCAGATTATACCCGAGCAGCTCGTCAATTTTTGCAAGCCGGTAATACAATGTTTGCCTGACAATAAAGAGTTTTTCAGAGGCTTTCTTTTTGGAAAAACCACACTCCAGGAAAACAGCAAGTGTTTCAAGAAGGCTGCTGTTGTTTTTTTGGTCATACGCTATTATGGGTCCCAGATAGTCATTAATGTAGGCATCCAGTTTTTCTTCCTTATCCTGCCAAAGAAGAATCCGGTAAATCCCGATTTTTTCATAGAAGTATGTTTGCAATATACCTGATTTATGTAAGCGAAGTACTTCCATGGCTTGCTTATATCCCTGAGGTACCCGGGATATGTCTTCCAGTTTTCTGCTGACGCCAATTGTATATTTCGCTCCATCCCAAATATCTTTCTCATTTATATCGAGAATGTTGTGGATTACTTTTGAGTATGCTTCTGTATCTTTAATTTGTTGGGATGAGGCAGTGCAGGAACAGATAATCGCAATTTCATTTTTTTTGATTGAAACAACTGGGAAAAAGCCGGCTTTTTTGAACTCACGTTTGATGATTAGGGATTGCTGTATCTTTATCTCACTCCAATCATCATCGTTTTGGGATTCTGGTTTTATTTCCTGTATTAAAATAACACGGTAACTTGTACTTTCTTTGGTATCGGGGAAGAACAGCTGAAAGCTATCTGTGTCGATGTTTTCACCCTGTAACAGACTTCGAACGTTTTTGTCCTCCTGATTAAGTCTTCTTTCTTCAAGGGTCCGGTTGCGCAGCGTAATTTGAGCAATGGCTAATGCTGCAGTATCAAGGACGGAGTAGGTGAACTCATCTTTCAAACGTTCACTGGTTTCTAAACATAAGTAGCCCCATACCTGTCCAAGACCTCTGACCGGATAAAAAGTAAAATTGGTATTCCACATATTAATATGGGTGTACTTCTTTTTATTCAGGTTCATACTCTTTAAATTTCTCTGTATGGAGTCAGCTAATTGTTTTGTTTCAGGTGGATAGTAATATGATTTTTTCTCCTCACTGATGAACATAACGTCCTGATCAAAATAAAAATACATTTCTTTTAATATTTTCAGGGCTCCATTTGGGGAAAGTGACAGCTCCGTGAAAGTTTTGGTCAGTTCATTTAATTTGGTGATCTTGTGGTGGTGCTGGTTGATGATTAATGTATGCAAATCATGTGTGATGTCTACAAATTTTACAATTGATTCAAAAACAATAATAGGAAAATGGTGTTTGTCAGCGAGTTGTTTTACCTCGGATGATATGTCCTTAAAATGTTCGCCTTTCTCGATGCAAATGCCGGCAACATTTTTATGAATTAACCTTTCGTAAAAATTAACAGGCTTTTCTTTGTTAAAGCCAATACCGGTAGTAAGAATTAACTCGCCGCCATTAATCAACGATTCAAATTCCTTTGTTTCTAAAATATGTGTCCATTTGATTCTTCTATCTATACCGCCGGCACCAGCTAATATTTTGGCTCGTTGGAATGTCTCTCTTTCCAGTACGTCTTTAACAGTTATTTCAAAGTTATTATCCAATAACATTCCCTCCAAAATGTAAAAGTAAGAACAAAATAATTTGACACGATGTAAAATGCTAATTTTTATAATTATTTGTAAAATAAATTATGAATTAGTGATGCGTAATCGTCAACCTGGGGAATTTTCTACAGGGAGGTGTAATTTGGTAAGCGCCTTCATAAAAATAGTGTTATCTATGTGAACTAACTTTTAGAAAGGGGAAGTGAAGATGGATATTTTAAAGGACGAAAAAAAACAGTCACTGGTCGAAAAAGATCAACAAAATGTTTGGCATCACATGTCCCGGCATGAAAAAAACAAGTCTCCGATAATTGGAACGGACGGTAAGGGTTCCTGGATAACAGACCATAATGGGAACAGATATTTAGATGGTATGTCTGGTCTTTGGTGTGTAAATGTCGGGTATGGGCGGGAGGAGCTGGCACAGGCCGCGTATGATCAGCTGAAACAGCTTGCATACATGCCATTATCACAAAGTCATGTACCGGCAATCGAACTTGCTGAAAAACTGAATGATATGCTGCAAGATGATTATATGATTTTTTATTCCAATAGTGGATCGGACGCAAATGAAGTCGCTTTTAAAATGGTGCGGCAATATCACCAACAAAACGACAATCCATCAAAACGCAAAATTATATCACGTTATCGGGCGTATCATGGTAATTCGGCGGGAGCTCTTTCAGCTACCGGCCAGGCACAGCGTAAAATTAAGTATGAACCATTGTCGGATGGCTTCCTGCATGTATCCCCTCCCGATAATTATCGCAGACCTTCGGGACAGTCCGTGGAGCAACATAACCTTCAGTGCGCTGAGGAATTGGAGAAGAAAATAATTTGGGAGCATCCGGATACCATTGCTGCAGTTATTATGGAACCGACCATTACAGGCGGCGGCGTATTAATTCCTCATCGAGTGTATGTGGAAAAGGTTCAGGAAATATGCAGGCGCCATGGTGTTCTGTTAATAATCGATGAAGTTATTTGCGGCTTTGGACGTACAGGCAAATTGTTCGGTCATATGCACTACGATATAAATCCGGACATTATTACGATGGCTAAAGGACTTACGAGTGCCTATCTTCCTCTGTCTGTAACAGCAGTTCGGAAAGATATTTATGAAGCGTTTAAAAAAGATGGCGATGTTAATCATTTCCGGCATGTGAATACGTTTGGCGGGAATCCGGCCGCATGTGCTGTTGCACTAAAGAATATTGAAATAATGGAAAATGAAAATCTGGTCAGCCGATCTTCGGTGCTTGGTGAACGTTTGTACAATGGGTTACAAGAATTAATGGAACACAAAAATGTGGGAGACGTACGGAGCCAGGGTCTTCTATTTGCCATCGAGATAGTGAACGACAAAAAAACGAAAGAGCCTGCTTCGTCTGCGTTATTAAGTAAAGTTATCGGAGAATGTAAAGCAAACGGATTAATCATTGCCAAGAATGGCGATACAGTTGCCGGCTTTGATAATATCCTGACACTTTGCCCACCGCTTGCAAGCACGGATGAGGATATTGATTTCATTATTTCTGTTGTGAAGAAAGCCTTTAAAACGGTTAATTGAGATATAATAGGTTATATAGAATTTTAATGGGAGGTAACTTTTATGGCACAGACTAAAACGAAGAATCTTAAAAACTATGTAAATGGAAAATGGATTGAAGCAAATTCGGAAAAAACGGAAGACGTATATAATCCGGCTACAGGTGAGGTTATAGCTCAAGTTCCCTTATCGAACAAGGAAGACCTGGATGACGCTGTGCAAGTGGCTAAGGAATCTTTTAAATCCTGGAAGGAAGTCCCGGTTCCGAAGCGCGCGCGTATTCTATTTAAATTTCAGCAACTGCTTGCGGATAAACATGATGAACTTGCTGAATTAATAACGATTGAAAATGGTAAAAGTTTCAAAGAAGCATTTGGTGAAGTACAACGCGGTATCGAGAATGTTGAGTTTGCAGCGGGTGCACCTTCTCTCATGATGGGTGAACAACTCCCCTCAATTGCCGCCGGACTTGAGTCAGGTGTTTACCGTTATCCGATAGGCGTTGTCGGAGGGATAACCCCGTTTAATTTTCCGATGATGGTGCCCGCCTGGATGTTTCCGATGGCGATTGTAACCGGCAATACATTTGTTTTAAAACCTTCCGAACGGACACCGCTGCTGGCAAATCGTATCGCAGAATTACTGGAGGAAGCGGGCTTGCCTGAAGGTGTATTTAACATCGTACACGGCGCACATGATGTTGTTAATGGGTTGCTTGATCATGAAGATGTGAGTGCTATTTCGTTTGTCGGGTCACAACCGGTAGCGGAATACGTATATAAACGTGGAACAGACAATCTTAAACGTGTTCAAGCTTTGTCCGGCGCTAAAAACCACACAATCGTTTTACAAGATGCGGATTTGGATAATGCATCAACTCAAATACTCAATGCGGCATTTGGTTCGGCAGGAGAACGTTGTATGGCAGCGTCTGTGGTTGCGGTTGAAAATTCCGTTGCAGACGAATTCATTGAGCAACTGGTACAAAAAGCTAATGAAGTTAAAATTGGTAACGGGTTGGATGAAGGTGTTTTCCTCGGTCCGGTAATCCGGGATAATCATAAAGACAGAACTTATCAATATATTGAAACGGGTGAAAAAGAAGGAGCCAGCTTAATTCGCGATGGCCGGAATGACAAGGATATTCAACGGGAAGGCTATTTCGTCGGCCCAACTATTTTTGACCATGTAACAACGGAAATGAAAATTTGGCAGGATGAAATATTTGCACCGGTTTTATCCATTGTGCGTGTTCATGATCTGGATGAAGCAATTGACGTGACAAATAAGTCGCGCTTCGCAAACGGTTCATGCTTATTCACCAATAGCGGCGGCGCTGTCCGACAATTCAGAGAAACGATAGATGCAGGTATGCTGGGTGTGAACATTGGAGTGCCGGCGCCAATGGCATTTTTCCCATTCTCCGGCTGGAAGGATTCTTTCTATGGGGATCTCCATACGAACGGCAAGGATGGCGTTGAATTTTATACGAGGAAGAAGGTTATTACAACGCGTTGGGTGTGAGATATAAGGAGTGATAAAAAGAGGGAAATCCTTTCAATTGGGATTTCCTTCTTTTTATGCAAAGGTACGTTTTATTTCATTATACTTTTAAGAAAGGGGCTCATTTGCTAAAATTTTTAGAAAGAATAGGAGTTTCAAAAAGGTATAATCAAAGTGAATTCCGGTCGCTACAAATAAATATATATAGAAAGTAAATTCATTTTAGAAAGGAAGCGATCCAATGCCATACATTGACCTTGATTCACAAACAAAACTTCACTATCAGGAAAGTGGAAAAGGGCGGCCGGTCATTTTCATACACGGTGTGATGATGAGCAGCAAGTTTTTTCATAAACAGGTACCATATTTTAGTGGAAAGTACCGCACGATAACGCTCGATCTGCGGGGACATGGGCAGTCGTCAAAAGTAGAGCATGGGCATACGGTAGCCCAGTACGCCCGGGACGTGAAAAAATTTATCGAACTCCTGGATTTGGAGGATGTTATTTTAGTCGGCTGGTCAATGGGGGCTTTTGTGTTGTGGGACTATGTGAACCAGTTTGGAACGGAAAATATTAAGGCATTGACGATTGTTGATCAATCCCCATCTGACTATGTTTGGCCGGAATGGGAATTCGGAGCCTTTGATTTTGAGGCGATTAAAGGTGTGATGCAGGCGATTCAGGAGGATCAAAATGGCTTTAACAGTGATTTCATCCATGGCATGTTTAAAGAAAAGCCTGATCCGAAAGACCATGAATGGATTTTGGAAGAAATGAATAAGCTTCCGGCATCGATTGAAAGTGCGATTGTATTTAACCAGACGGCGGTTGATTATCGGGAGACATTGTCCAATGTTGATGTGCCGACGTTGATTTGCTTTGGTACGGTTGGGTTCTTTCCGATCGAAGCAGGGGAGTATATTCAGAAGCGGATTCCCGGGTCAAAACTGGTAGCTTTTGAGAACAGCAGTCATCTTTTGTTTTTGGAAGAGACGGAGAAGTTTAATCGAGAGTTGGATGAATTTTTTAGCGGGCTGTAGAGAGGCAACATAAAAGGGTCTGGTTCGTAATCAGGCTCTTTTCATTGTGCGATTCCATATACTGTCTGGTTGGCATTTTGTAAGGTTCAGACTGAATTGCTTCATGTTATACTATAGGCAAAGGAGGAATTTATATGGTATTAGATTATCAAAATAGATTAGAACAATTAGAGCAATATTTTAAGGAGCAAAATTTCTCCATTGCTATGATTGCGGCGCCGGCCAATGTCTTTTATTTCACCGGGTTTAATTCGGATCCGCATGAACGGTTTATGGCATTAGTATGGGATGGACAAACAGAGGGATTCACATTGTTTGTACCAGCACTGGATAAGGAAATCGCTAAAAATGACTCATTTGTTGAACGGATTGTTTCGATAGCTGATGAGGAGGATCCTTATTCCATATTAAAAAACAATGTCGGTGCAGATATAAAAAAGATTGGCCTCGAAATGAAAGAGACAAGTATGTTTAAACACCGAAATTTGAGCAGCGCTTTTCCGGAGGCAAGCTATGACGATATTCAACCTTTCATTAATAAACTGCGATTAAAAAAATCCAGACCGGAAGTTACATATTTGCAAGAGGCAGTGGATATTATTGAAAAGGTGTTGGGCGAAGGAATTAAAAAGGTAAAGCCCGGCATGACGGAGGTGGAATTGGCCGCTGAACTGGAATACCTGATGAAAAAGTTTGGAGCGGAGGGTCCTTCATTTTCGACGATTGTGCTTTCCGGTGAGAAAGCAGCATTGCCGCATGGAGTTCCAGGGGATCGTGAGTTTCGGAATGGTGACTTTCTTCTAATTGATTTTGGTGTGAAAACCAAAAATGGTTACTGCTCAGATACAACAAGAACTTTTGTGATAGGTGAGGCAACTGAAAAACAAAAAGAAATTTACAATACTGTGCTGGAATCCAATCAAGCAGGAATTAATGCAGTCCAAGCCGGCAAGCCCCTGAAATCGTTTGATCTGGCTGCGAGGAATGTCATCGACAAAAGCGGATATGGTGAATATTTTAATAACCGTGTCGGTCATGGACTGGGGATTGACGTGCATGAAGAACCCTCAATTCACGGTAAGAATGAACAATTGGCGGTAGAAGGGTTGTTCTTCACCATCGAGCCTGGAATTTATATACCTGGGTATGGCGGTGTGCGTATTGAGGATGAGGTTTTTATTAACGAAAAAGGTGAGGTTGAGGTATTAACGTCGTTTCCTAGGGAATTGCGGGTTTTATAACGGACAGCAGCCGTTCTTCTTTTACTTGAAAAGCGTGAGGGCCCCAGGTCGATCGGGAGAGGTGCTAACTCGATCGAGGAAACCTCCAGGTCGATCGGGAAAGGTTCTCACTCGATCGAGGAAACCTCCAGGTCGATCGGGAAAGGTTCTCACTCGATCGACAATGCCTGTTTAGCCCTAATCTTTACTCTTTGGAGTCAGCACCACTACCCGGTATCACCGGCAACACAACATGCGACGGATATTCCGCACTATGATAAATCGTCTGTTGTGCCGGCCTCGTTTCCGTGCTGTTCAGCATCGTTCTTCCGGTATTCGGATTCACATCAAATCGCGGGAAATTACTGGATGCGATTTCGATTCTGATTTGGTGATCCGGCAGAAATACGTTGCTTGTAGCCCATAAATCAATTTCATACTTAACAACCTCACCATTTAGATCCGGTTCTGGTGTGTACCCGTTACGGTAGCGGGCACGGACAATGCCGTCAGTTAAATTAAATGCGGTTCCGTCCGGGAAAACGTCTACTAATTTAGCAGTAAAATCAGTGTCTGGTGCATCGGTTGCAGCCCATAACCTTACTTTTACCGGACCAGTCACTTCCAGCTGCTTGTCTAATTTTTCTGATGTGTAGACAAGGACATCATCGCGATTTTCAATTGCTTTCTGATCCTGTGGTCCGGTTGTTTGAACGCCATCGTACAGTGTTCCGCCTCCATTTGTCGGGACAGGGTGTTCCGGGTTATGAATAAACGAATCGGCCGCTTCCTCTCCGGGTTTTGCAAATGATAATGTTCCGTTCCCGGAGCGGGAGTTTGCCTGACCGCGGCTGTGTAAATAGAATGGGGTGTACTGCGTTCGGGCAAGCGGCCATTCTTGTTCATTCCGCCACTGATTGGTCCCCATCACAAAAAGTTTTACAGTCGGCTCCTCAATAATTTTGGATGATTCATTTTTAAGCCAGTGATCGAACCAGTCAAGATGCAGACCAGTCAAGTCATTTTCTAAATCAATCCAATCTTCAGAAGCGTGAACCCCAAAATTGCGTTCGCCAATAACTGACTTGAAATCGCCGTGCGCCCATGGTCCAATGATCAGCTTTTGCTGATGGTTTCCCTGCTTGTCCATTTCCACATAATTTTCCAGTGTGGACTGCAGCAATGAATCATACCATCCAGCAACATGGTAGGCTGGAACGTCCATTTCTTTATAACGATGAAAAACACTTGCTTTGTCCCAGTGGCTGTCATTTAAATCCAGTTCCAACTGCTCAAAGAAATAATCGGTGACTTTCAGTTCTTTCAATGGCGTCCATTCATTGATCGGTTTGTAGCTGTACCATTCGCTGATATGATTCATAAAGTCTGCAGTTTTCCGTATCATTTTCTGATAGTTTTCCGTGCCGGACCCATACTTTCGTTTCAGCTTGTCCGGAACAATTGATTCCAATGCCCATGTTTCTGCTGTTCCAAGTCCATATGCTCCGTTATGATACATATTGCCGCGCCGCGGGTCGTTCAGACTCTGGGCGGGAAAAATAGCTTCTAAATGTGGCGGGCGTTCAGCGGCTGCAGCAAGCTGGGTAAAGCCGTAGTAGGATAATCCGAACATGCCGACTTTTCCGGTTGAATACGGTAATGCAGCTGCCCATTCGACTGCATCATAACCATCTTTTGCTTCATTGATGAACGGTACAAATTCTCCTTCCGATTCAAAACGGCCGCGAACATCCTGAATAATCACGACGTACCCGTTTTGCACCAGCCGGTTTGTATCCAGGTAGCGGTGGGAATAAAACGGCAGATCTTTTCCGTACGGCAGCCGTGTCAGCAGAACCGGAAATTCGCCTTCCTCTCCAGGTCGGTAAATATCAGCATAAAGTATAGTCCCATCACGCAATGTGCAGGCGACATTTTTGTCAAGAATGATTTGCATAAAACTTCTCCTCCTAAACAGGATTCCCGGCCATTATTTGGGTCCGGGAATGTTATCTTGAGCGTAGTTACGCAGCTTCCTGCTTGTTTTTTAAACTTTTTCCTTTGACAGGGGAAAGGACCTTCTCAAGCCAGCCCATCCCTATGTCGGCAATAATTGCCATGACAGCGGTTGGAATTGCACCGGCTAAAATAATTGGTGCACCGTTCGTGGCGTTTGTCCCGCGAATGATAATGTCACCAAGACCACCGGCACCGATAAATGTACCGATCGTGGCAATCCCGATTGCGATGACGAGTGCTGTCCGAAGTCCAGCCATAATAACGGATAATGCAAGGGGTAGTTCGACCATCCGCAGTACCTGGAATTTATTCATGCCCATTCCACGTCCTGATTCCAACAATGCACTATCGATATTTTGCATGCCGGTATAGGTGTTTTTCAGAATAGGCAGGATGGAATATAAAAACAGCGCAAATACAACTGTTGTCGCACCAAGCCCCATTACAAGCATCAAGACAGCCAGCATTGCCAAGGCAGGTATCGTTTGAATGATGTTTGTCAGTGAAATTACAAATGTGCTGAGTTTGGCGTGCCGCGAAATGAAAATGCCTGCTGGAATCGCAATGATAGCAGCAAACAGCACCCCGTATGCCGACATCAGAAAATGTCGGATGAATTCTTCCCATACATACCCGAAGTTCTGAGCGTAATACGTCCATAAATCCTGAATTAGTTCCAAATGTGTCACCTCCTGTTATTTATCTTCAAAGTAGTTATTTTTCTCAAGAAAATCTTTTGCAACAACTTGTGGTTCCTTCATTTTTACGTTGGCAAGATAGTTCAGCCGGCGCATCTTTTCCGTGCTGATGGTGCCGCTGAGCTTCTGCAAAATATCCCGGAGTTCCGGGTGTTTGTTCAGTACTTCATTCCTGGCAACCGGTGACGCGTCGTACGGTGGAAATAGATGTTTATTATCTTTTAATGTGACAAGATCAAAAGCTTCCAGTCGTCCATCTGTTGTGTAGGCAAGCACGACATCCATTTCACCGCTTTCCACTGCTTTATAGACAAGCCCGATTGACATCGGAAAAATGCGGTTAAATGCAAATCCGTATGTTTTTTTAAAGGATTCATACCCGACACCCGGCCTTCTGATCCAGGCACTGTCGACACCAAGTCGAAGCTCGTCCGCAATAGCTTTTAAATCTGATACGGTTTTAAGGTTTTCCTTTTTTGCCAATTCAGCCTTTACAGTAAACGCATAGGAATTGGCAAAACCGTACGAATCAAACCATGTCTGATTAAATCGCTGTTTAAATTCCCGTTTCACAATTTTCATCGCTTTGTCCGGATCTTTAATTGGTTCCATACCGAGTGCACCGACAAGGTCTGTACCGGTGTACCTCGTAGCCGTAATGTCAACTTCCCCGTTGGTCATGGCTTTATGCTGTACGGTAGATGAACCCATGTTGGTGATTAATTCGGTCTGAAGGTCTGTATAGTGTTCAATCATCAAACTGACCATATTCCCCATAATTGCTGATTCTGCTGTACCCAGCGTACCGACTGTTACCGTTTTATCCTTTGGCCCGCTTAAGCCCGGAAGTGAACAGCCGCTTAGCAATACGAGTGAAATCAGCAGTATGACAAATGATTTAATAGTTGTAGATTTCACGGTATCGTTTTCTCTCCTTTCCTATGCTGCATCCTGTTGATCTTTTATCCCGTTCGGTGTCAGACGACCTTCCAGGTATCCAAAGAGTAAATCGGTTAACAATGCCATTAATGTAACCGGGATGGCACCTGCAAGGATCAAATCAGTCCGGTATAAATTAAGTCCGTTAAAAATGTAGTCACCGAGACCGCCGGCTCCGATAAACGAAGCAAGTGTTGCCCAGCCGATTAAATAGACAGTGGAAACCCGAATGCCAGCCATTATTACTGGTGTTGCAAGCGGCAGTTCGACATGCATAACCCGCTGCCAGCTGCTCATGCCCATACCGCTCCCGGCTTCCAGCAGACTTTTATTGACGTCTTTCACGCCGGTAAAGGTGTTGCGGAGAATTGGCAGCATCGAATAGAAGAACAGAGCTGCAATCGCCGGTATTTTACCAACACCTAGAATTGGAATGAAAAACGCAAGAATTGCAAGGCTTGGAAAGGTCTGGACGACTCCGACAGTTCCAATTACAAAACCGGCAACTTTAGGTGTGCGCGTCAGTAAAATTCCAAGTGGCACTGCCACAAGAATGCCTAATACCACGGCGCTAAGTGAAATATAAAAATGTTCCCATGTTTTCATTAAAAGCTGTGTACCATTATTGGCTAAGAAATCAAGCAATCGTGTCATCTCCTTTCATTAACCTGCTGATTGTGCAGTTTCCGTTTCGCCCCAGATTGTATCGTAGACAATATCAGCCAGGCTGGCACGTGTAACAATACCAAGCAGTGTTTGTTTGTTGTCGACAACCGGGATGTTTTTAATCCCTTTACGCAAAATCCGGTGAATGGAATCACGCAGTAACGTTCCTTCTTCAACCGTATAGATCTCCGAGTTAACGACTTCTTTGACGAGTGTATTTTTCGTATGGTTCTGGTCGATTATTTCAATATCAATATATCCTTTTAGTTTTTCCTTTTCATCAACTGCAAGCAGTGTGTCGACCCGTTTATCTTTCATAATTTGGATGGCTTCGGCAAGTGTCTGCTCCATCTTGATGGTGATTGGGTCATGATTCATGATTTGCTCGACTGTCTGGATATTTGGCTGTGCTTGAATAAGACGATCTTTTCCGATGAATTGTTCCACAAATTCGTTGACCGGGTTCCGCATAATTTCATCCGGTGATCCTACCTGAACAAGCTCACCGTCGCGCATGATGACAATTCGGTCAGCCAGTTCGAGTGCTTCATCCATATCATGGGTAACAAAGACAATCGTTTTGCCGAGGGACTGCTGCAGTTTTTTAAATTCCTCCTGCAGTGAATCCCGTGTGATTGGGTCAAGTGCGCCAAATGGTTCGTCCATTAAAATAAGGGGAGGATCCGCAGCCAGTGCCCGCAGTACGCCAATTCGCTGTTGCTGTCCGCCGCTTAGTTCATGCGGGAATCGATCAAGGAATTGAGCATCCATGTTAACCAGTTCGAGCAATTCTTCAGCTCGTTTTCGGCGCTTGTCCTCAGGCCATTTTAAAAGTTTAGGGACGAGTGAAATATTTTCCTGGATGGTCATATGCGGGA
This sequence comes from Virgibacillus ihumii, assembly GCF_902726655.1. Lineage (NCBI taxonomy): Bacteria > Bacillati > Bacillota > Bacilli > Caryophanales > Bacillaceae > Virgibacillus > Virgibacillus ihumii. The sequence goes on along the minus strand of NZ_CACVAN010000001.1, from coordinate 1,855,717 downwards.
AAAGTCCAATCTGCTGGATCACATAGCCGATTTCCCGTCTTAGTTCCACGGGATCTTTATCCAGAATATTTTCACCTTCAATGGAGATTGTTCCATCGGTCGGCTCAATTAATCGGTTAATCATTTTCATTGTTGTCGTTTTTCCACAGCCACTTGGGCCGATAAAGACGATAAATTCTCCTTTTTCCACTTCCAATGTCATATTTTCAACTGCTTTTTTTGTTCCGTTGTATACTTTTGAAACATCTTGAAATGTCAGCAAGTAAATGCCACCTCCGTAATTTTGATGATCCATTTAGGGATTGAATGAAATAACAATGTAACAGACTGTTTGTTTTGGACGTACTATTTGGGTGTGAGCCGTTCCTCACCTCTGAGAACTTTTACAGCGTATCTAATATAATGTGTTTTGTAAAACTCGTAAAATATATAAACTTTTTTGTTTATAAAGTTTATAATCGATATGCTCAAATTTGCTCGTATATTCTTTAAAATTCATGCCAAAACGATTTTTTGAAGAATTTTTATCCTGTGATATAGTACGAAAAGACGTTTGGAAAGGGGATTGTGATGGACGAACAAGTTTATGGTGTGAAGCAGCAATTTATTGAAAAATTGATCGATAATATGCATGCTTTTGGCGTATCCCCAACCGTTGGGCGTGTTCTTGGCACGATTTATATGAATCGCGAGCCAATGATGCTGGATGAACTGTCTGCTGAGACCGGTATGAGTAAAATGCGCATGAGTCAGGTTGTCCGGGAAATGATGGAGTTGAATATTGCCGAACGTGTATTTAAACCGGGGATTCGCAAAGACTTATACCAGGTGGAACAGGATTATTATGAAACATTTATTTCGTTATTTACTTCGACCTGGAAAAAGGCGATTAAGCGGAACAAACAGTTTGAGCAGAAATTGATGCACAGCCTGAAGCAGATACAGGAAAAACAATCGGAATTATCGGCTGCGGATGAGCAGTTGGTTAATGAATATTTGGAAGAAGCGTATGAGTGGATGAATTATTATGACTGGATTCGCCGGTTAATCGTACACTTTGAAAGCGGCGAAATCTTTAAATACGTACCAAAAAAACAGGAGGAATTCAAATGAATAAAAAAGTGATTTTATCATGTGCGGTAACAGGTGCCGGAGAAACGACTGAAAAAAGTCCACATGTGCCGGTTACCCCGAAAGAAATAGCGGACTCAGCGATTAAAGCTGCAAAAGCGGGTGCAACGATTGCCCATATCCATGTCCGTGATCCAAAGACAGGAAAATTAAGCCATGACGTCAATCTTTATCAGGAAACGGTGGAACGAATTCGTGAAGCGGATACTGATGTGATTATCAATATTACGTCCGGTGGCGGCGGTGATTGGATTCCGAGCGAGGAAGATCCGACCCGTGGCGGTGCCGGAACCGACATTCAAACACCGGAAGAACGTCATGAACCGGTTGGAAAACTACTTCCGGAAATGTGTACGCTCGATTGCGGCAGTGTTAACTTTGGAAACATGCTGTATGTCAGCCCGACTGACTGGCTGCGCAAACAGGCTAAGCTCGTACAGGACAGCGGCGTTAAGCCGGAGCTGGAGTGCTTTGATACCGGACAAATTCGGTTTGCCAATCAGTTGGTGCAGGAAGGTCTGATTGACGGTGATCCGCTGTTTCAATTTTGTCTTGGCATTCCATGGGGAGCGGCAGCTGATGCAGAGACGTTGTCGTATATGAAGAGCAGAATCCCTGAAAATGGACGTTGGGCCGCATTCGGGATTGGCCGCATGCAAATGCCGATCGTCGCCGAATCTGTATTGCAGGGCGGAAGCGTTCGTGTTGGGCTTGAAGACAATCTGTATTTGAAAAAAGGGCAGTTGGCAACGAATGAACAGCTGGTTGATAAAGCGCTCGGGATCGTACAAAGCCTTGGGTCCGACATCATGTCACCAGCCGAGGCACGTGATTTATTAAATTTACGGAACCCAAATGGAAAGGAAGACTAGCATGATGAATAATACAATAATGAAGGTTACGGTTGTTGGAACTGGCGTAATCGGCAACGGCTGGATTACCCGGTTTCTGGCAAACGGTTATCAGGTAACAGCAACAGATCCAGCCCCGGGTGCAGAAGAAAGGATGCGGGAGGCTGTGCGACATGCCTGGCCGGCGATGGAGCAGATGGGACTGTCTGACGCGGCATCCGTGGATAACCTGTTTTTTAAAGAAGATCTCGCAGAAGCTGTTGGGAATGCTGATTTTATTCAGGAATGTGTTCCGGAGCGTGAAGGATTGAAACGAGGCGTGATTGCCGATATCGATCAGCATGCACCAGCGGAAGCAGTTATTGCCTCAAGCACATCGGGTATTTTGCCAAGTACGCTTCAGGCTGATGCGGAACATCATCCGGAGCGGGTTATTGTCGCACATCCATTCAATCCAGTTTATTTGATGCCGTTGGTTGAACTGGTCGGCGGTGAGAAAACGGATGCTGCATTTGTTGAAAACGCAAGAGAGTTTTACAGCGGACTTGACATGAAGCCTCTTATCGTCAATAAAGAAATTGAAGGACACATCGCTGACCGGCTGATGGAGGCTATCTGGCGCGAGTCGCTGCACATTGTAAATGACGGTGTCGCAACCACTGAGGAAGTTGATGCATCGATCGTATATGGCCCGGGATTGCGTTGGGCTCTGATGGGGCCTTTCATGACGTTGCATATGGGTGGCGGAAAAGCAGGCATGCGCCATCTATTGGAACAATTTGGACCCGCGCTGAAATTGCCATGGACAAAATTGGAAGCACCGGAGTTAACGGATGAGCTTGCCGAAAAAGTAATTGAAGGCTGTGAACAGCAAACAGCAGGCGTTGAAATGGAAAAGCTGGAAGAACGTCGTAATGAATTTTTAATTGAACTGCAACAGCTGCTGGAAAAATACTGGCCAAGCGCTAATTTGACAGGTAAACTTTAAACGAACGGGAGGGACGGTACGATGAGCAAAGTAATCTTGAGTGATGTTGTCCGCGAAGACTGGATTGATTACAACGGCCACATGAATGATGCCGAATATGTGCGTGCATTCAGCTGGGGTGTTGATGCATTTATGAATCTGATCGGCTTGACCGGAGATTTCCGTGATTCTCAACACTACACAATGTTTACGCTGGAAAATCACGTGTGTTATTTAGATGAAATGAAGCTGGATGAGCCTTTTGAGGTTCGTTTGAGCCTGCTTGATTATGATGCCAAACGAGCGCACGTCTTTTTTGAATTGTATGGCGAAAAAGGAAAACGTGCTGCAACCAGTGAGCAGATGCTGATGGGAATTGATCAGACATCCGGCAGTCCGGCACCGTTTCCTGAAGAAGTTTTTGCGAAGGTGGAAGAGCTGGCTGCTGAGCATACGCCGGAAGAAAAGCCAAAAGAAGCGGGCCGTGTGATCGGGATTCGGAAGAAAAAGTAAGAGAGTATGGAACGTAAGATTTCCGGCTGGGGATGAAATCGCACATATCTGGTCCGGAATCGCACATATATGTGTCAAAACCGCACATATCGATGTTGAAACCGCACATAAGCGGTTCAAAATCGCACATATATGATGGGGTCATCATATATTCGAATCGTAGGTCGAATTAATCAAAATTATGGGATTATCTAAAAACGCGAATATCTGATTCGAAATCGCGAATAATGGTTGCAAAAACGTGGATATCCGGTTCAAAACCGCGAATATCCATTCCGAAATCGCGCATATCCAGTTCGAAATTGTGCGCATATATGATTATGCATGATGGCTGATATAATGCAGTCAATTCAAGGATGAACAACTGCATAATGAGTGGATAATTGAAATTGTACTGATCTAAAATTCATGTTGACAAATTAAATATCTGTGATAACATAAACAAAAATTAAATAATTATGATTACTTCTTATCAAGAGAGAGGGAGGGACTGACCCTGTGAACTCTCGGCAACCAGCTTTTATTAAGCATGGTGCCAAATTCAGAGGAATGGATAGCATTCCGAAGATGAGAAGGTGCGGCAAAATTAATTCATTGTTTTGTGAACCCTTCTCTATTTCGGAGAAGGGTTTTTTGCATTTGATTGGAAAGGGGAGCGTATAAAAAATGGAAGTGTAAACAAGTACATACAGGATTTCCGGCAAAAGGCGTGATGATTAAAGGTTTTGTAAGGAAAACGCCTAATTTGCAGTCACCTATACGCTTAAATTCTAGTTTTCTTATTGGTTTAGTGTATTTAACTTTCAAGGAGTGATATTTTATGAAAAAGCAAATTCATTTAAACGGTTTTATCCAAAACTCACCTTCTCCGCACTCAACAGGGTTGTGGAAATATGAAAAAGATCAAGGTACCAATCATAACCGATTGTCTTACTGGACAGAAACAGCAAAAGTGTTGGAACGTGGGAAATTCGATGCACTTTTTATCGCTGATGTATTAGGGACCTACAGTGTTTATAAAAACAGCCATCGACCGGCGGCACAGCATGCTGTACAGCTGCCCGCACATGATCCGTTGATTCCGATTTCGGCAATGGCGGCGGTAACGGAAAACTTAGGTTTTGCACCGACCATATCCGCAACATACGCACAGCCTTATGCGTTGGCACGGCAGTTATCCACGCTGGATCACCTGACAGAAGGGCGTGTGGCCTGGAATGTGGTGACATCGTATTTGGAAAGTGAAGCGGTGAACCTTGGTCTTTCCGGACGCCTTCAGCATGATCTCCGCTATGACCGGGCGGATGAGTTTTTGGAAGTGGTTTATAAGTTATGGGAACACAGCTGGGATGACAATGCCGTTATTTATGATAAAGAAAATGACAATTTTGCAGATCCGGATAAGGTCGACTTGATTAATCATCAAGGGGAATTTTTCGATGTACCCGGACCGCATTTAGTCGAACCATCGCCACAGCGTACGCCGGTTCTCTTCCAGGCAGGGGCTTCACCAAGGGGAAGAAATTTTGCGGCAAAACACGCAGAAGCTGTTTTTACAAAAAATCATTCACTGGATGCTTTGCAGCAATATTCCGAGGACATTCGGAATCGCACGAAGGAACAGGGCAGACAACCTGGTAATGTGCTTATTTTCCCAATGATTTTGCCGATTATCGGTTCGACAGAAGAAGAGGCTTATGCCAAATATGAGGAACTTACGGAGCAGGTCAGCTATGAAGGAACGCTTTCGCTGTTATCCGGGCATACAGGGATTGATTTCTCCACATACGATCCTGACCAGTATATCGAGGATATGAAAACGGAAGCTGTTCAGGGGAATCTGGATATGTATGCCAAAGATCCAAATAAAAAATGGACATTGCGTGAGGCTGTTAAAAATCATGGGCTTGGCAATGGAACGGTCCGGTTTATCGGGACACCGGAACAGATCGCCAACAAAATAGAAGAGTGGGCAATCGAGGGCGATGCTGATGGATTTAATATTGCCCAAACGTATTCACCGGGGACATTTGAGGAATTTGTGGATTATGTTGTGCCTGAGTTGCAGAAACGCGGGATCTATCGGAAAGAATATGAGGCAAAAACATTGCGGGAGAACATGTTTGGTAAAGGACAGCCCCACTTGCCGGAAAATCATCCTGCTAAAAAATTAGGAGTATTAAGCAAATAACAACACGTTAAAAGGAGGAGAAAATGGACGCACTAACAATCTATTTGTGGATCGGATTATCGTTGTTTTTGGTCATTATGTTGGCTTTAGGATTTGTTGGCTCGAAGAAAACGAAAAATATGAGTGATTTTGCGATTGGTGGTGAAAAGCTGGGTCCGGTAGTGCTTGGGCTGTCCTTTGCATCAACCTATTTGAGTGCTGCTACATTTTTAGGTTACCCGGGCTGGTCGTATGAATGGGGATATTCGAATCTGTGGCTGTTTTTGGCCATGATTGGTGGCGGGCCTATCGGTGTTTTAATGGTGGCAAAAAAAGCACGAAAACTGAACACGAAGCAGAAGTCCTTGTCGTTGCCGGACTGGCTGGGTGATTTTTACAACAGTGATATTTTACGGGTCGGCACGGGGTTAATCTTGCTTTTCAACATATTCTACATCGCCGGGCAATTTGTCGCAGGTGCGAGAATATTCGAGTACATGCTTGGAATGTCTTATACGAGCGGATTAATCCTGATTGCAGTTGTTGTTGTCGTGTATGTGCTGGCCGGTGGTGCATTTGCTGACGTTTATACGGATGCGGTACAGGCGATATTAATGGCTGCTGCCGGTTTGTTTATTTTTATTTCCGGATTAGTTGTTTTTTGGAAAGGGGATATTTCTTCAACAGTATCCGGTATCACCAATAATTTGGCCGGCCAGGATTCGAGTCTGGTAGGCGTGTTTAATTCGAATTCCATCTATTTTGATTCATTTACTGCCATCATGGGTGCCATTATAATCCAATGGGCATTTGCATCGGCTCCTCATTTATTCAATAAGGTACTTGGGTTAAAGAGTGAAAAAGATGTCGGAAAAATGATCTTGGTTTATGTGATTACCACTTCTTGCTGTTTACTGATCCTTTTTGGAGGAATATTCAGCAGAGTAGGGCTCGGTAATAGCGTTCAAACCAGCGATCTTGCCCTGATTGAATATGTGGTATGGGTCTTTCCCGCATTTGTCGTAGCGTTAATGGGTGTCGTTATTTTAGCTGCGGCAATGTCAACCACAGACGGTCTGTTCGTTTCCATTTCGACTGTCTTTGCCAATGATATTTTCCTGAAAGTGCTTGTGAAACGGGGAATTGTTAAAGCAGATAACAAAAAAGCTGAGAAAATAGCGTTACGAATCAGCCGCTTATCAGTTCTGCTTGTTGGGGTCGCTGCGTTTCTGATTGTGTTACAGCCACCTAAGTATATGGCGGATGTTATGTGGATTGGTATTTCCGGGGTTGCCGCGGGAACATTGGGTCCTATCTTATATGCCGTATTTGCTAAGAAAAAAGCATCGCCTAGAGCAGCCGAATCATCGATGTTTATTGGGCTGCTATCTTATCTCATTATCTATTTCGGCGGCATCGAGGAGAGTACGATGGCGGCAGGTGCGTGGTCCACACTTATCGGGATTGGATCGATGATTATCCTTGCGAAAGTGTTGAAAACGCGGCATGCGACTAATGTTAATGTAAGTCAGGCTCAGTAGAAAGGGGAAGATATATGAATACAATGCTTGCTATATGGCTCTTTGGATTTATACTTAGTCTATTGATTACCGGATTTTCTTTGTGGAAGTGGTATTTTAATAGTTAATAGTGCTGCAAAAAGTGGGCTCACGCGATTTTCGCGAGCCCACTTTTTGCAGCCGCCGATAGAAAGCAAAAAACCGCCGTATTCAGGCGGTTTTGTTTATCTATTATTTAAATTCAGGTGCTTTATAACGCGCAGTCACTACTTTTTTGCGCGTGTAAAAATCGACGCTGTCTTTACCGTTTGCATGCAATGTGCCGAAGAATGATGATTTCCATCCCGAGAATGGGAAAAATGCCATTGGGGCCGGAACACCAAGGTTAACCCCAATCATACCTGCATCGATATTCTCCCGGAAATAACGTACCGAGGAAGTATTTGAAGTGAAGAGGCATGCACCATTGGCAAATTCAGACTGGTTTGCTGTTTCAACTGCTTCTTTCAAGTTCTTAACGCGAATTACAGATAACACAGGTGCAAATAGTTCCTCTTTCCAAATGGTCATGTCTGTTGTTACGCCTTCAAAAATGGTTGGGCCAACAAAGTAACCGCCATCCAAGTCATCTTTACGACCGTCTCTTAGCAGCGTAGCTCCTTCAGTGACACCCTTTTCAATGTAATCTACTGTTTTCTTTTGGTTTTCTTCCCGGATTACCGGTCCTAAAAAGACGCCATCATCCAGGCCGTTCCCCATTTTTACATGATCAGCAGCTTCCTTTAGTTTTGCGATGAATTCATCGGCAACATCATCTTCAACGGTTACTGCTGCACACGCCATGCAGCGCTCTCCAGCTGATCCGAAAGCTGCAGAAACGATGTCTGCTACCGCATCATCCAGATTGGTATCTTTTAAAACAACGGTATGATTTTTTGCGCCAGTCAGAGCCTGGACACGTTTCAGGTTTTCGCTTCCCCGTTTGTAAACATATTCCCCAACTGGTTTCGAACCGACAAAGGAAATCGCCTTAATACCAGGGTGGTCAAGAATGCCGTTTACAACGTCGTGTGCACCATATACAATGTTAAATACGCCTTTAGGGAGACCAGCTTCTTCCAGCAGTTCAGCTAGTTTTTCTGTTAATAATGGAGTTTTTTCCGATGGTTTCAAGATGAATGTGTTACCGACAGCTATTGCCATAGGGAACATCCAGCAAGGTACCATCATCGGAAAGTTAAATGGTGTAATTCCGCCAATAACACCAATTGGATAGCGATAGTTTGCTGCTTCAATGTCTGTTGCGACATTTGCCAGCGAATCTCCCATTATAAGCGTCGGAGCACCGGCTGCAAATTCCACATTTTCAATCCCGCGTCCGACTTCACCGAGTGCTTCGGTTGTGTTTTTGCCGTTCTCGATTGTAATTATGCGGGCTAATTCTTCCTTGTTTTGTTGCAGTAATTGCTGATAGTTAAATAGAATTCGTGCGCGTTTTTGGACCGGCACATCTTTCCACTGTTCAAATGCCTGCTGTGCAATGTCTTGTGCATAGTCAACTTCTCCCTTAGTTGACAGGGGCACTTTCGCGATAACTTCTTTGGTTGCAGGATTGTAGACATCTTCGTATTGAGTAGTTTTACTATCAACCCACTCACCGTTTATGTAATTCTTTAGTTTTCGTACTTCAGTTGCTGCTTTCGTCATATGCTATTCCTCCTTAAAAAATAAAAAAGCCTTCCGGGAAAATAAGGAAGGTTTGGCTAATTAATTCTTATTTTCCATAAACATGCTGGATGTAGCACCTTTCTATTTACAGAAGGTTGCTGAAGTATCATCGGGCCAGATCCCTCACTTCTCTTAATAAGAAAATTTATTAAATTGTATATTCCATCTTAAACATCATTAAACCTATTAGTCAAGTAGGAGTTGTGGCGTAAGGGGATAGAGACATTAACTGGTATGTTTTTTCGCCTTATAAAGTCGCCATATCCGAGTGAACAGAATAACTATTCCCAGCACCAGGTAAAAGGGTGCACGTTTCATTTCATCCCAGCCATCGATAGCCGAAGCAATTACACCAACAGCCAACACTGCTATGATTATATTAAAGGTTACCCCGACTTTCGTGTTGTTGATGTTTATGTTTTGCCTCATTTTTTACTCCTTTAAAAGACTTCAATTATAACTAATTATAAGCGATTTAATCCTACTATGTCCACGACTCGAAATTCATGTTATGGCATTCTTGCCTTGGATAATATTCCCTCGCTAATACGAATAAAATGATACGACAAGCAAATGTGGGGGAGTTATATGAAAAAATTAGTGCTGGCGGTAATCTTGCTTGGGATAGGTGTAACAATATATTTCATCGCAGATAAATCCCCTGAGGAAATTGCAGTTGAGACAGTGGATATGTTTTATGCATTTGAGCAAACTGGGGATTTTTCAGATTCCTGGGAAATGTTCCATCCGCTCATGAAAGAGAAATTTGCTAAGGGACATTATTTGCAGGACCGTGCCCATGTGTTTATGAATCATTTTGGTGTGACGACATTTTCGTATTCGATTGGGGAAGCGACTAAAATTGAAAATTGGAAAATGGAAGATGAAGCAGCTCCAATTGATGTTGTATACAAAGTAACCGTGTCACAGGTGTTTAAAGGGAAATATGGTAACTTCACACTCGTCCAGGATGTTTACGCAGTGCAGGCAGATGGCGAGTGGAAGGTGATGTGGGATTACAAGAAGTAATTGTTGTGTGGTGCCTGTTATCCCGAACTATTTAGAATTGCATGGATTGAATCAAGTGACAGGCACCACAAAAACTATTCCTTCTCATTGTTTCCTTTATCTGATGTTTCCCTTTTAATATCAGCCTCTGGATCCACATCCGAACCAAATTCGGTTTGCATCTTATCTTGTGGGGAAACCCCCATTGTGTCCATCACTTCAGTTTGATCTTTTAAATCATGATTCTCCATATAATTATGAAGAAAATACTCTCCAACAGCAATAATAGCTGCTGAAATTAATGCAGCGGATCCGAGAGAAAAGTTCCCTTCAAACAGAAAAATACCGAGTATCCAGACTCCGGCAAAAAGAAGGCCAAAATCGCCTAAAGCAGCACTGGCATTCCCAAAAATGGGTAAAATGAATACATCGCCAAGAAATGATACGCCAGTTAATAATACGCTGGTAAGCAAAATATCGCCAACAGAAACGCCATAAAATGCACCTAACACAATCCATAATACTGCAGTTATCATGACCAATTTGATTACCAGCGCTTTTACATAGTCCATTCTTCAGTCCTCCCTATTATTATACTGCAATTATCTTTTCCTTTAGGTTATATTTCATTCGGACGATATGGATGAACTACGTACTGAAAAACGGGACAAAGGGACAGGTTCCTCGTCCCACTTGAATTGAAAATGGGACGAGGAACCTGTCCCTTCGTCCCATGGGAATTGGCTAGGATGACAGAACCCTAGCCAATTCCAACCTTATTCATATTCAAAATAACTACACCCGATAAAATCAGCAGGATACCGAGCACACTTGCTAACGACATTGCTTCTTTCCAAACCACTACACCAATAATAATTGTCAGAGCGGTTCCGATACCGGACCATAGGGCATACCCGATGCCTAATGGGATTGTTTTTAGTGACATGCCCAATAAGAAAAAAGAAAGAACATAGCTCACAACGACAATAATAGACGGGAACAAGTTACTGAAGCCATTGCTTGATTTCAGTGCCGTTGTTCCAATCACCTCAGCGATTATTGCGATAAGAAGGTACATCATGCCTGCCATCACTTCATTCCTCCTTTGTTAGCTGAATCAACCTTTCCAGCACAAGCTCCCGCTGCCGTTTTTCGAGCGGAGCTAACCCAAAAATTTCAGAAAACCAAAGACCATCCACTGCAAGGCGCAAAACAGTCGCATTAACCGGATTAAGCCCATCGTTTTCGATGTTATCTTGCCATTTCTCATAGGCGTCTTGGATAGGTTTCAGCAAATCAGGGTTGATGGCTGCTGCTGCCATTAAGCCCGCATCCATGTTTTTGCTTGGAGTGCTCTGCAGAAATGTTTCTTTAATAAAGGCACGAGTCCATCGACCTTTTTCTGCAGTGTCCTGATCAGCCTCTTTCTTCATATTTGCAGCATAGCCTTCCATTAGATGCTGAACCATTCCCTCAATTAATGCGTCTTTGGAAGGGAAGTGATACAGCAGACCGCCTTTACTGACACCAGCCTGTTCCGCTGCAGCTTCCAAGGTTAAATCCAGTATTCCATCCTGTTGTACAATGTTTGAAGCAGCCTCGAGAATTTTATGTCGTGTATCATTTTTAGCCATCGTTATTTACCTTTCTTTGGTGATTTTCTAAATTTAGTATACCGTCTGGACGGTTTTATTGTCAAGAAAATAATTTAACGTCCGTTGCCGTAATTGACTCGGTTAATAGTGATTGTCTTACATTTATTGGATTGTTTAACTTAACAAATTTTCTTTCATTTGCCGAAATTGTATGATAAAGTAGTATCATTATTTTTAACATCAATGAAAATTAAGAAAGTTGCAAAGTGCTCAACGTTATGGAAATGTTCATAACGTTAATTGTATATTTATAACTTTATAGATATGTTTATGCACTTCTGCAAAGCTAGATTAGTGAACAAAGGATTGCATCGCAATTCAAGAATTTCATTAATCTTTTCATTTACATCACGAAAAGGGGGAAGTTTTTTATGCTAAGTAATCCACTTATAGCAACAGTAATCATTTTTGCGTTAATCGCATTGGGGGAATGGATTTCCATTGTTTCCAGAGCAAGAGTGCCGATGCTTTTAACCGCAATGGTCGGTTTTCTTGTCTGTAAATGGACGGGCATCTTTCCGGCAGATATATTGGAAAAATCAACGTTTGCCGCTTTGGGGGCTATCCTGGTTGGTCCGGCCATTTTGCATATGGGGACGTTGATACCTTTATCGACATTGAAGCGACAGTATAAGGCTGTTCTTGTTGCACTGGGCGGCATGCTTGTATCAGGTATCCTGATTTTAACAATTGTACCGCTTGTTTACGATTATCCGACTGCAGTTGCCGGGGTTGGTCCGGTCAGCGGAGGAATTATAGCTTTAATTATCACGTCCGAAAAATTGACGGAACTGGGACTTACCAGTCTGGTTGTCATCCCCGCTTTAATTGTTGCGTTCCAGGGTGTTCTGGGGATGCCATTGGCCATGAATTTTATGCGTCGTTATGCAGTTGGTTTGAAAAAAGAAATGGACAATGGGACATTCAAGGCTACTGGCGGGCAGGAAAAAAAGGCTACAGAAAATAGCGGTAAAAGAGTGAGTCCGCTGAAATCCAGTATGACATTGAAATTATTCTTTATTTTCGTCGGTGCTGCGATTGGTACCGCGCTGGGAGAAGTAACCGGGATTCATTACAGTATATGGTGTTTGACTATTGGTATAATTGGTTTGAAACTGGGACTATTTGAAGAAAGATCTCTTGAAAGAGCAAACTCATTTACGATTACTATGATCGGAATCATTTTTGTTGTAATCGGTACAATGGCAAATGTAAGTCCGCAAGATGCGCTGGAAAACCTGCCAAGCATCATTTTGATCCTTCTGCTAGGGACTATTGGGCTTAGTATTGGCGGATACTTTATGTCCAAGATAGTTAAGTGGCATCCATATAAAGGAATGCCTGTAGCATTAACAGCACTGTTTGGATTTCCAGGCGATTATATTTTGTGTGAAGAAGTAAGCCGTAGTGTTGCCGAGAATGAGGAAGAGGAGAAACAAATATTTGACGAGTTATTATCACCAATGCTGATTGGTGGATTTACAACAGTCACCATCGTTTCCGTCCTTATAGCTGGAGTTCTTGTTCAAACTTTATAAATGGGAGTGGTTATTAATGACAAAAACAGTTATTAAAAATGGTTTATTAATTGATGGTAATGGAGGAGAGCCACAGCAGCATGCCTTGGTGGCGATTGAGGAGAAAAATATCGTATACGCTGGGCCGGAAGATGACTACACCTTTACGGGTGAAGAGACTATTGTCGATGCGAAAGGCGGTACTATTTTACCTGGCATTATTGATTCACATGTTCATATGATGATGGAATTTGCCCCGATTGCCAAGCGTTTGGAAACACCATTTTCGTTTATGTATTATCAAGCTGCTGAGTACTTGAAAAATACGCTGCAAGCTGGTGTTACCTCTGTTCGGGATGCATTAGGCACCGATCGTGGTGTGAAAAAGGCTGTAGAAGAAGGGCTAATTTCCGGTCCGCGTTTACAGTTAAGCATCAATGCGCTGACGATTACCGGCGGGCATGGCGATGGTTATACCGTTTCCGGCAGTGTTCAGGATCTTCTGCCTTCTGGTCACCCCGGCATGCCGCATGGACAGTGTGACGGGGTGGAGGAAGTGCGCAAGAAGACCCGTGAAATGCTGCGTGCAGGTGCTGAAGTGATCAAAGTTCATGCTACAGGAGGAGTTCTGAGTGCGACCGATCATCCGGAATTCACCCAATTTTCCTTGGAAGAACTTCAGACGATTGTTCAGGAAGGTCAATTTCGCAAAGGTGTTAAAGTCATGGCTCACGCGCAAGGAGCAGAGGGTATCAAAAATGCTGTTAAGGCAGGGATCCACTCCATAGAACATGGCATCTTTTTGGATGATGAATCCATTGAAATGATGCTGGAGAAAGGGACATTCCTGGTTCCGACATTGCTGGCTCCGGTTGCAGTGTTAGAAACGGCCGAGGAGAAAGGCATGCCGGATACAGCTGTTGAGAAATCCAAAGAAGTCATTGAATACCATAAAGCCAGTATTGAGAAAGCTCACAAGGCCGGTGTCAAGATTGCAATGGGAACAGATGCCGGCGTCATGAAACACGGTACCAACTTACGGGAGCTTGGACTAATGGCTGGCATTGGCATGTCACCAATGGAGACGATTGTAGCTTCCACCAAAACTGCTGCAGAATGCCTGGGCTGGGAAGATAAAGTTGGAACATTGGAAGAAGGAAAACTTGCTGATGTGATCGTTGTTCAAGGAAACCCATTGGATGATATCAATGCTTTGGCGGATAATGATACCGTTCAGGTTGTTGTAAAAGACGGCAAGATTGAAAAGAACGTGTTAGGTTAATCAGTTTAAGGGAAATGCGCCGCATATTCGACGCATTTCCCTTTTATGTTGAAAGATTTTATTGAAAGTTTGCAGGGGTGATTTTAATTTTAAACAACAAACCAGAGCTTAGGTGTTCTCAATCTCTGGTTTGTTGGTGTGCCCCACTGTTGCACAATCTAGGTGGTTTAAATCCACACGGTAACTTTGCCCTTTTAAGTACCGTAGCCGAAGTAAGGTCCTCGCCAAATAATGGCAGGATTGACAGGGTGTCCTCTGCGAAGAGGAATCCGGAAGGTCTGCAGGCAAAGTCCAGCCCGGAACAACATGTGAACCAGAGGTGGCGGCGATGATGGGTGACCCGCCCAAAAAACGGGGAAACCTGTGCGGAGGCATATCTTATGGGAAAACTGGAAAAGGGAGACGACCTATAGGACACATCGACGTGATTAGGGTCAGGATGGATGGAATAGAATGTGTAATTACTGGGGGAAGCACTGTAGGCTCCTATCGGTAAACATCGATAGGTAGGGGAGGTATAACCCTTGAGGGAAAGCCAAACCGATGGCACTGCAGGTGGCGGATGGCTCCGTAGTAGTGAAGAAATCCGAGCCAATGAAGGCTGGCGACAGTACGGAGGGGAAAACTCGGATGAGTGGGTGCATGAAGTTGCCCAACCCATTACGGAATCAAAAGTTCCATGATGGAGGTGAAGGGACCTGCTTTGTCAACATTGTGAATGGAAGTGAGTGGGAAACGTAGCGCCTTAAATGAAAAGAGGTTCTTCAAGAGGGGATATCCCGCCAAACATGAATAGCCATGTAAGGACACAGAGGAACTGGCGACCTGAGTATATCGTAGAGGGATAGGGGCGATTGGTTTTACCTAGACACGCAATGCCTTGCGATGGAACAAGAAAGGAATCGTTTCCTGTAGCGACTGTAAGACCAATGTGGTGAGTAAGCGCGAAGGTGGTGATATGTATGCGACCGAAGCGCAAATATTATTCCATTATTGATAAGGTATACCGAAGAAACAACTTAAATAACGCATGGAACGCTGTGAAAGCCAACGAAGGAAGTGCCGGGGTAGATGGTGAGACGATTATGTGGTTCGAGACTCAGCTTGACCAAAATCTGGGAGAAATAGAACGACTTCTGAAGCACAATCGTTATCGGCCGGAGCCGGTATTACGACACTATATCCCAAAAGGTGATGGCAAGAAAAAGCGACCCTTGGGAATACCCACTGTAAGAGACCGAATCATTCAACAAGCAGTACGACAGATGATGGAACCTTTATTTGACCGAGACTTTTATCCACACAGTTATGGATTCCGAAAGGGACATTCGCAACATCAGGCGTTGGATGTAGTTAGGCGTGCTAAGAAAAGTGGGTATGAGTACGTAGTTGATTTAGATATCAAATCGTATTTTGACAATATCCCACATGACTTACTGATGGAGAAAATCAAGGACAAAATCGCCGACGGGCGGGTGCTTGATTTAATAGAAATGTGGTTAAAAGCTGGTGTCATGGAAGACGATCGGTTCTATGACACGCATCAAGGATCGCCGCAAGGAGGCGTCATTTCACCATTGTTGGCGAATATATACTTGGATGAATTTGATTGGTCTATGAAGAAAGCAGGCTTTCCAGTGGTACGTTTTGCGGATGATGCGGTCATCTTCTGTAAGTCGAAGAGACAGGCAGACCGGGCGTATAAACAAGCTAAAGAAATACTTGAACAAAGGCTCCAACTGACAGTACATCCTATCAAAACAAGAGTTGTCCATTTTGATGAAGGTTTCCGGTTTCTGGGGTTTGACTTTTGGAAAGATTACATGGTACTTCCAAGTGACAGAGTTCAAAAGTTTAAGGATAGGATCAGGCAGCTTTCAAGAAGACAACAGGGTAAGAGCTTATTCGAGATGATTAAGAAACTCAATGAAGTCATCCGGGGCTTTGCCAACTATTTTAGGATAGGAAATGTCAAGAAGAAGTTCGAGCGTTTGGATGAATGGATTCGAATGCGGGCGCGAGCCTATATGAGAAAGAAACGTTCGATGGAGTCGAACTGGCGTATACCAAATAAAATTTTAGCACAAGCTGGCTTAGTATCAATGGTCGGCTTACTCACTAACCGTTTCTAATCCGAGGATGAAATAATGAAAACTCACTCCCGGAAATGGGGAACTGACAAAGTGAAAGCCGTATGCGGGAAATCTGCACGTACGGTTTGACGAGAGGTCGGAGGGTGAAAACCCTCCTCCTACTCTACTTTAGATATTTATTAAATCAAACCTTGCATTTGTAACACTAATTCCGCTATAAGTGCTGAACCAAGAAAAGTTCCCAGCATTACCAGGCTTGCTACGATAATTGTTTTCCAGCCAAGTTGCACAAAATCTGTCCAGGACCTTCCGATTGATATTCCGGCATATGCAAGAATTGGCGTTGTTAACGCAAGCAGTTCAACTTCTGTTGTCCACGCTACTACTATTTCTGATCCCGGCATCCATGGCATGGAAACCAGAACGCCGATAAGGGCAATATATGCAACGCTTGGAAAATCAATAGGGATTACTTTATTCAAAATAAAGCCTGCTAAACAAATAAGAATAAGAATGATCATTCCTGGAAGAGCTTCCAAAGGTAAGATGTTATAACCTATCCAGTTACTAATGATTGAAATAAATCCAAATATGACTAATAATAGCGTCCATTCCTGAATATTTCGAAGCATGAAATCCCTCCCTTTTATTTGATAGCTTCCTTATTCTTACGCCGGTTTGTCATGACACTATACAGTTTTTCTGTTAAAGGTAAACCTATAAAAATACTTACATAAAGTCCTGTTGATAAAGAAAGCAGATTACTTGCTCCGGCAAAAGCAATAATTTGTGTTTCCAGTTCCGGAAAAATAGCAACTAATGAACCACTTGCAGCGGCCATCATACTGCCACTTCCGATACCTGATGCCATTGCAAATGATAAAGGATGAATCGGCGTTAAGGTTGCCAGAAATCCGGAAATTAGCCCCATAAATACGGCACCGAACACAGTACCAAAGATGTAAACTGCCAAAACCCCCCGTGTTTCCGCTGAGTCCATTCCGTATTTATCCATTACCAACCCCACATTTGGTTCGCGAGCCACAGAGTGAGTCATTCCAATCGTTTCCCGCTTCAATCCTAGCCAAACAGCAACCGGTAATGCTAAAAAGATTGTCCCGAGGTTACCTAATTCCTGCAATAACAATGCGGGTCCTGCCTCGATTAACTGAGGAAGGGAAGGACCTATGATGACTCCAATTTTTGCAAGCAGTAATGCCACACCTAAAATGATAATCGGTTCGGCATTTTTCGATTGTTTTTCCTTTACCAGAGGGGTGAAATACAAAATTAATCCAATTATCAACGCATATAACATGGGTAAAAGCAGGATAACTCCCGGACCTACTGAAAAACTGTATGTTCCAATTGCTTCAGTCACAATTACCGTTACCAACACCAGTGCGTGCAGACGCCAGTCCTTCCACAAACCTTGTGTCATTTCGCTGTCCATCGTTCTACCTCCTTGTATTATTGTATTTTTAAAAATAGCCTAACAGTGCTTTCATGCTCTGTTAGGCTATTTATCTATTTATCCTGGTAAGCAAAATACGCTGAAATCAATGTTTTAGCTGCAACTGGAATAGCCCGTTCATCTATATCAAATTTTGGGTGATGATGCGGGTAAGGGTTGTCCTCTTTTTTTGCACCGGTGAAGAAATATGCCCCCGGTTTTTCCATTGTATAATAGGCAAAATCTTCACCACCCATAACAGGTTTAATATCTTCTGCAGTATCAATCTCATCGACTTTGCTGCTTGCCTTCATCACCAGTTCCGCGTCTTCAGCATGATTTTTTAATGGAGGATAACCTTGTACGTAATTAAATTTGTAAGAGGCATCATATCCCTCACATGTCCCCTTAATTATCCTTTCCATTTCTGCCATTACCTTTTTCTGAACGTCTTTGTTTAAATACCGGACAGTGCCAACCAGTTTAGCGGAATCTGCAATAATATTGAATGCTGATCCACTTTCGAAGATACCAATTGTTAAGACAGCCGTGTCAAGCGGATCTAATCGCCTGCTGGTAATCTGCTGAAGATTGGAAACCAGTTGCGACGCAATAACAATAGCGTCTTTTGTCTCGTGCGGGTAGCCACCATGTCCGCCTTGTCCTTGGACTTTTATTTCAAAGCGGTCGACACCCGCCATAAATACATCTTTGGAAGTTTGTAATACACCAAATGGGGTGGTAGCCCATAAGTGTGAGCCGAAAACCGCATCCACATGATCGAGTTTTCCGGATTCAAGAATAGGTTTAGCACCACCTGGAGCGTATTCTTCAGCATGTTGATGAACAAAAACTATTGTTCCTGATAAGTCCTGCTGGAAAAATTTCATTGCTTTTGCAAGTGTAAGCAATGAAGCTGTGTGCCCGTCATGACCGCAAGCGTGCATCACTCCATCTACTTTTGATTTATAGGGAACATCATTTTCTTCTTGAATTGGAAGTGCATCGAAGTCTGCCCTGAGAGCAACTGTCTTGCCGGGTTTTTCACCCTTTAACGTCGCAATCACTCCGTTACCGCCAACATTTGTTTCATAGGGGATGTCCAGTTTTTCATAATAGTCTGCAATATATTGAGCTGTTTTTGTCTCATGGAATGAGAGCTCCGGGTATTGGTGCAGATATCGTCGTATTTCGATCATTTCCGGAAAAAGTGTATCAATGAAGTCATGTATATCACGTAACAACGTAATCCCTCCTTATTAGAGTGATTATACCATATCAGTAGTTCTGGTGGGGACTGTAAATCATGGTAGAGTAATAATCTATCGAACCCTTTGTCAGAATGGTATGGACTATGTATTATTTTTCTTGCTTTTGCATAGCTGATTAATTATGGACCTGATCGAAAAGTCGTTAGTTAATGATCTTGGATCAGTCTTTTTTATGCGAAATTTAAGCGATAAGCCTGCAGGGGGTGTCGATTCCAAAATTAAACAAGTGAAAAAAGTGGAAAAATTATAGACATAACTGAATATTTCTAGTAATATACCTTTAAGGAATATAAAAGGAAAAATTCCTTTAATGAAATGACGGCTTATGTATTATTTGATGATGATTCTGTGAGAGGGGGTGGATATATTGCGTATTACAATTGGTATAATTGGGCCTAGTGAGTCAGTCAGTCGTATATTGAAAGTTGCAGATGATTTTCTCGGGGTTGAATTTAAACCCTTCATATATCTGGAAGTAAATGAAATCGAATCTATTTTAAAAAATAACAGGTTTTTGGTTGATCAGTGGTTGTTTTCCGGAATTATGAATTATTCATTAGCAATTGAAAGAAAATATATTACCCAAGAGGAAGGTAGTTATCCAACATTACATGGATCCAGTTTCTTCGGCATTTTAATGGAAGAACAACTCAACAAAGGAGTCATTTTTCGAAACATAAGCATTGATTCGATTACAGATGAGGAAATGTCCAAGGTAATGTCGTTTTACAAATTAGACTCACTTTCGTATTTTAATGAGCCATATGGGGGTTACGACAGGATTGCGAACCTTGCTAAATTTCATAAGGAACTGTATTACGAAGGTAAAACCGAGGCTGCTATAACTTCTATTAGGTCCACTTATAATGAGCTAAGGAAAGAAGGTATCCCTGCTTACCGCCTGACACCTTCTTTTATATCGATCAAATCAACCATTGAGTTGTTGATAGAGAGAGCACAAGCCAATCGGTATGAAAGTATGCAGATGGCAGTCGTAGGGTGCAGGGTGGTGACTGAAATTGTCGAAAATGAAGCATATGATTTATTTAAGTGGAAACATCATGAACTGGATATCCAAAAGTCCTTAATGTATCTTACCGAAAAGATGAATGGGTCGTTTGTAGATGTAGGGGACGGATTATACTTTATTTTTACTACGAAAGGTGAAATGGATGATGAGGCGATGAAGAACTTATTTCATTTCATTCATGAATTTAAGGTAAGAGATCACCTGTCCATTGGAGTTGTAATTGGCTATGGAGAGAATGTATCCCATGCAGAACAGAATGTCCGTTATGGTTTAAGCGGAATGAAGCCGGATGATCGTGCGTCTATCGTAGTAATTGATGAACAACAGTCGAGAACCATTAAATATCCGAATGATGAAAACGCTTCACTAAACATAAAACATATTGAACAGGTGCTGCGTGAAAAGTTTAGTGAAAAAATTAATATACGTGATGCTGTTCGGCTTATCATGTATTCGTATAAATACAATAAACAGGCTTTTACATCCCAGGATATATCCAGGTGGCTGCAAAGTACCGATCGTAATGGAAGAAGGATATTGGCAAATTTGGAAGATGCCGGAGTTATTGAGAAGTGTGGTACTACACATTTAAAACAAAAAGGGCGTCCGAAAATTATGTATCAGTTTGTCGAGGATATTTCGCTATCACCATGATTTGGATGGCGCTTGTATATTAATTCGAAAATGAGGTAGTGTCATGCTCAATTTACAAGAATGGATAGAACAAAAACTATGTGAATTAAATTTGGTTGAACGAATGGAGGACCCGCACGGCTATAATCGTTTGGGTTATACAGAAGAGGAACGCAAATCACACCAGCAATTTATACGTATTGCCAAAGAGTTAGGGCTGAATACGTACCAGGATAGGGTGGGGAACCAATGGGCGATATGGAACGTTCATAAGACTGCTCCCACCATTGCCTTGGGGTCTCATCTTGACACAGTTTACAATGGCGGTGGGTATGACGGCGTAGCGGGTGTGTTATCTGCTCTGGCAGCGGTTAAAATTCTGAAAGATAATCAGTTTACCCCCAAAAAAAATATTGCGGTTGTTTGTTTTATATCAGAGGAGTCAGCTCGTTTCGGTGTCTCGACTATTGGAAGCAAAGCTATTTCGGGTGAACTGATGATTGAGGAATTAGAAGGAGTCAGGGACAGAGATGGTATTACTGTAAAAGAAGCCGTAGAGCAAATGGGAGTGAAATGGGAAGACTTAACTGATGCTACTCTGCCACTATCACGGCTGGAACAATTTGTGGAATTGCATATTGAACAGGGAAGAAAATTACAGGACTGTCATGCTGATTTAGGCGTAGTAACAGGCATCGCACGTCCTACCCGATTGTTGGTAACGGCATCTGGCATTGCCAATCACACCGGGACTACATCGATGAATAATCGAAATGATGCACTAGTTGCCATCGCCCCACTGGTTCAATATGTATCAGAATTAACAAAGCACATAAATAAACAGGAAGATCCGCACCTTGTAGCTACGGTGAGTACAGTTGATGTAAAGCCAAATTCGATGACAAGTATTCCATCGAAAGTAGAGTTTGGCATTGATATCCGCAGTGTGGATGATACAGCTAAACAAAGCCTTGTAACGAAAATCAAGCAATTTTGCAAAGAAGCGGAAAAGAAACACCAGGTGAAAATTGAAGTGGAAACACTGGTGGAAAATAAATCGGTCTTTCTTGACGACACAATTAAATCAAAATTACTTGAAACGGGTCATCAGCTTGGGTTTAAAACGGAATTGATGGTAAGTGGTGCGGGTCACGATGTGATGAATATGGCTACAAGGTGGCCATCGGGCTTATTATTTATTCCCTGTCGTGACGGTATCAGTCATCAGCCAAAAGAATATACGGAAATTAGCAATCTGGTAAATGGAACGAAGGTATTAACGGAATACCTGCAAATAGAAGCAAAACAGTAATGTAATAGAAACATAGTCGGAGGAATCGAAAATGAAAAAGTTTGTTGAACAGTATTTAAAAGATCATGAATCCTATTTCAAAGAAGTTAGTTCATTTATATATAATCATCCGGAAACAAGGTTTGAGGAGTATACTTCAGCCGAATATTTGGCAAAGGAATGTGAAAAACAGGGGTTTACGGTGAATCAAAATGTTGCCAATATTGAAACGGCATTTAGCGCAACGTATGGCTCCGGTCAACCGGTTATTGGCTTTTTGGGCGAATTTGATGCGTTATCAGGTTTAGGTCAGAAACCGAATGAAACATCCTATCAGTCAACGGAGCCTGATGTTGGTCATGGCTGCGGACATAATCTGTTAGGAACCGGCGCTTTTGCTGCGGCATGTGCAGTGAAAAGTTACCTTAAAGCAAACAATTTTCCTGGCACTGTGAAATTTTTCGGGTGTCCCGGGGAAGAAGGTGGATCTGGAAAAACCTTTATGGTTCGAGAGGGAGTATTTGAGGGTGTGGATGCAGCATTAACATGGCATCCTTCCCCGGCCAATGCGATTATGAGCCTGTCGAGTCTGGCAAACTACCAAGTATTTTTCAAGTTTAAGGGTACAGCAGCACATGCTGCTAATGTCCCACACTTGGGAAGAAGTGCGCTGGACGCAGTGGAGCTTATGAATGTTGGTGTTAATTATATGCGGGAGCATGTCATTCCGGAAGCACGCATTCATTATGCCGTTACGAATACAGGAGGTATTTCACCGAATGTGGTCCAAGCGAATGCGGAAGTTCTTTACCTCATACGTGCCCCAAAGGTTAAACAGGTAGATGAGATGTATAAACGAATCTGTAAAATTGCTGAGGGTGCAGCGATGATGACGGAAACAGAAGTAACAGTAGAGTTTGATAAAGCATGTTCCAACTACATTCAAAACCGCAGTCTGGAAAAATTGCTGTATCAGAATTTGAAAGAAATTGGGGCGGGAAGTCCATCGGAAAGTGAAAAAGCGTTTGCTAAAGAGATATGGTCTACTTTTAAGGAGTCTGAACAGGAAAATTATTTGGATCCGATGACAGGTTTTGGATATATGGGTGATGGTAGTGAATTTGACGGAAAATATCTAGCTGACACTATTTCGCCTTATGTTGAATCCAGGGGGATTCTGGCGGGATCTACAGATGTTGCTGATGTAAGCTGGGTTGTACCGACTGCACAGTTGACCTCTGCAACATCAGCACTGGGAACTGCACTACACACGTGGCAAATGACATCACAGGGGTTAAGCAATTATGCAAATCGAGGAATGCTCCGGGCAGCTGCAAGTATGGCTTTAACCGGGATTAACCTATTTGAATCTGAAGAAGATTTAAATAATGTTAAAACGGAATTTCAGCATTTTAGGAAAAAAAATGACTACACCAATCCTATTCCAAAAGGTGTAAGTCCTTCCAAATTGAATGAGCGTTAACAATAATTTTCAAAAGTGAGGGATTTGATGAAAAACAAAAAGGGTTTGTTTCAAAGATTTCTGGATTTGGTTGAACGGGTTGGAAATAAGTTGCCGGATCCATTTGTTTTATTTATTGGTTTGGCTTTGCTCATGGTTGTTATTTCCTATTTTCTTAATCTTACGGGTGCCTCAGTAGTTCATCCGGGAAGTGGCGAGGAAATACCAATCAAAAATTTACTTTCTGAGGAAGGTATACAGTTTATTCTCACATCGTTGCTGGAAAATTTCACTGGATTTGCGCCATTAGGACTCGTATTAGTTATGATGTTGGGAATTGGATTAGCTGAAAAGGTTGGGTTATTGGATTATGCCATTAGAAAGACAATATTAAAGTCACCTCCTTTTCTGCTCACATATACTGTGGTTTTCGTAGGTATATTGGGTAACTTAGCATCTGATGCTGCTGTTGTTCTAATACCCCCTCTAGGTGCATTGGTTTTCTACAAAGTGGGAAGGCACCCGCTTGCGGGTTTAGCAGCTGGTTTCGCTGGTGCCGGAGCAGGTTTTACCGCCAATCTATTTGTTGCTGGTACGGATGCCTTGTTGGCAGGGATATCAACGGAAGCAGCTGCACTAATAAATGATTCCATTACGGTTACTGCTGTAGCTAACTGGTACTTTAATATTGTTTCTACATTTATGTTAACTATTGTTGGCGGACTGGTAACTACCAAGATTGTTGAACCAAGGTTAGGTGAATATAAAGGGGGCGCAGTAGAAGAGGAAGATACGGAGGAACTACCAAATGCTAAAAAGGGTTTTATTAATGCCTTAATTGCAGGTCTTGTATACTGGGCAATTGTTGTGACTGTAATATTTCTGCCTGACAGTCCGCTGCGCAACGACGAAGGTGGGATTGTACCATCTCCATTTTTGGACGGAATCGTTCCAATAATATTTGTGTTCTTTGTAGTAATTGGTGTTGCCTTTGGTATAACTGTTAAAAAGATTAAATCCGGTAAAGATGTAAGTGATTATATGGCTGAATCAATGAAAGATATGTCCAGCTATATAGTTCTCGTATTTGCGATCGCACAGTTTATTGCATTCTTTAATTGGTCCAATCTGGGTACATGGGTTGCAGTAAATGGTGCCGAATTTTTGAAAGACATTGAATTTACGGGAATTGGATTGATTATCGGATATATTATTTTTACTGGTTTAATGAACTTCCTGATCACATCCGGTTCAGCTAAATGGGCAATAGAAGCACCTATATTCGTTCCAATGTTTATGCAGTTGGGATATTCTCCGGGATTTACACAGGTTGCTTATCGTATTGCGGACTCGTCCATCAATATAATAACACCATTGTTTCCTTATATGGTTATTATTCTTGCTTTTATGCGCAAGTATGATAAGAATACTAATATCGGAAGTTATATCTCACTGATGCTGCCATATTCTATTACGTTCCTTCTTTCCTGGATCGTATTGCTGTTAATCTTTTATTTCACAGGTCTTCCATACGGTCCTGGTGTCCATACGTATATGTAATAAATTTATCCTAAAATTATTTGGGGAGAGAGTAAAATGAGTAAAGAGGTTTTAGCACAAAACTTAGTGAAGTGGAGAAGGGATTTTCATCAATATCCGGAAACCGGCTTTTTGGAAATGCGAACAGCATCTATTGTGGCAAGTATTCTTGATGATCTAGGATTTGAATTGCAAATGGGTAAAAAAGTTATGTCGGCGGATCACTGTATGGGGAAACCAAATGAAACGGAGACAAAGAAACACCTTGCCTGGGCAAAAGAGAATGGTGCGAATGCTGACTATCTCGATTATTTTTCAGAGGGCTATACTGGAATCGTTGCAATTCTGGATACGCATAAGAGTGGTCCCACGATTGCTTACCGGGTTGATATGGATGCACTTCCTATCTATGAATCTACCAGTGAAAATCATGCACCTTTAAAAAAAGGCTTTCGTTCCATCAATAATAATATGCATGCTTGCGGTCATGATGCACACACATCGATTGGACTCGGGCTGGCCTCCTTACTTGCGGCAAAGAAAGATGAGTTACGCGGCAAATTCAAATTAATTTTTCAACCTGCAGAGGAAGGAACCCGCGGTGCTAAATCGATGGTGGAGGCAGGTGTAGTATCTGATGTTGATTATTTGATTGCTTCACACATCGGAATCGGTGTACCGCATAATCATGTTGTAGCTTCCAATAATGGGTTTTTATCCACTTCCAAATTGGATGTTTCATTTAAAGGTGTCGCTTCGCATGCAGGAGGAAATCCGGAAGAAGGAAAAAATGCATTATTGGCAGCAGCGAATGCTGCAATTAATCTGACTGCAATCTCCCGTCACTCTAATGGCAAAACAAGAATTAATGTTGGGGAGATGCATGCAGGTAGTGGTCGAAACATAATTCCGGATAATGCTGCGTTGAAAGTGGAAACGCGTGGAGAAACTTCCGAAATTAATGAGTACGTAAAAAAACAGGCTGAGTCCATTGTGGCTGGTGCAGCCGCTATGTATCAGCTGGAATATGACATTGAACTTGTTGGAGAAGGAAAAAGTTGTACCTGTTCCACAGAGGTTGCTGCAGTTCTTCAAGAATGTGCGCAGGATGCTGGTCTTACCGGTGTTCTTGAAAGTAATGAAAGTGCTGGGTCAGAGGACGCTACATTCTTTATTGATGCTGTTCAAAAGAGGGGCGGTTATGGAACCTACTGTATATTTGGAACAGAATTAGCCGCAGGACATCACAATGAAAGGTTTGATATAAATGAAGATACACTTTTACAGGCAGCAGAGATTTTATTTGATTCAGCGGCCAAGTTGAGTACGATAGAAAAATAATACAATAAGAGCCCTATCCTTTTTGGAGGATGGGGCTGTTTTTTTGGTAGTTAAGAAAGTCTAAAATCCTTTCTTATTGCATAAGTGCAACTATGGTTGTCACCCAAAGGCTTGGTGACAACCGAGTTTTCTAATTGATTATCATGTTCTGATAGAGTACACCATCCATCCGACACTATTCCCCGGGAAATAACAAATTTAGACGACAAATATGCAACTGACCGGTATTCCTTTCTACCAATCCAAGAAAACGATATAATATCAATAGATTCAGTCTGAAAGGAGATGTCATATGCCCGAAAACACACAGCATCAATCTAAAATTGGGAGCGAATTTTCAATAGAAGAAAGACGGGCGGCACTGGAGCAATGCTTTCCAGAGTGGCCACGGCATACGGTTGCGGAGCATTTTTCAGAAATGTGCCGGCAATACGCGAACCGGCCATTCATTTACATAGAGGATGACACGGTGACATATGGGAAGGTATGGACAGAGGCACTTCGTTATGCCAAATCATTCCTGAAACTCGGTGTAAAACGACGTGAGCATATCGCTGTGTTAATGGAAAATGATAAGGTCTATCCATCGCTGATGATTGCCGCATCAATAGTTGGGGCTGTTTTTATCCCAATCAACACGATGTTAAGCCGGGATGAACTGGGGTATATCCTGCAACAATCTGATTCCAGCTATCTTTTGCTTCATGATCGGATTAAAGGCAATGATACTGCTGGTTTTGTAAAGGATTTATTGGATGATCCGGCATTTCAGGAAGCTAGTGTCTTGGAGCATGTTGTATGTATGTCCACTGGAGATTCTGCAGATCAGTTTTTTATAGACTGGGATGATTTTTATGCCGGGGGCGAGGCTGCTTCAGAGGCAGAACTGGACGCGAGATATAATGCATCATTATATCCGGATGAGGTGGCACAGATCATGTATACATCGGGCTCAACCGGTAAGCCAAAAGGCGTGATGCTGACCCATGATCATTTGCTGCGTTGTTCCTACAGTACATGTTTGAGCCGTGCGATTGAAGATGGCCGTGTAACATTTGCGCCGTTGCCATTTTACCATTGTTTTGCCATCGTTGAAGGTATTTTGGGAATGTCGTTTGTCGGTGGATCGTTAATATCGGCATCACGGTTTTCCCCGCTTTCGGCGTTGGAAAAAATGGAGGCGTACAAGGCGAATGATTTTCTTTGTGTGCCATCGATGCTTGTCCCACTGCTGAATGAACCGGAGCGGGTGTCCGAATTTGATTTGTCACACTTGTTTGCAATATGGTGTGGTGCGGCACCCGCTCCGGTTCATGTGTGGGAAAATGCTGTGAAGACGCTGGGCTTAACGGAAATTCTCACCGGATATGGACAGACGGAGGTGACGTCATCTGGTGTGACGACTGAGCTGGATGATCCTATCGAACGAATTGCGACACGTGTCGGACGGCCAAAACTTGGAGGCGCCGCTGGGCTTCCCGAATTTAATGGCAGTACGGTTCAATATAAAACAAGCGATCCGGAAACGGGTGAGGATTTGGAGCCGGGTTCTGTTGGTGCGCTAGTCATTAGGGGCTGTACGGTTACAAACGGGTATTATAATAAACCTGATGAAACGGCCAAGGCAATTGACAAAGACGGCTGGCTGCATACGGGTGATGTCGGGCGTATTGATGAAAATGGATACATTGAACTGCTTGGGCGGACAAGTGACTTGTACAAGGTATCAGGGGAACTCGTGGCACCGAGAGAGGTGGAAGAAGTGATTGCTGAACATCCTGCGGTTAATCAAGTTTTCATCGTTGGTGTTCCGGACAAGGTAACAACAGAAGCAGGCGCTGCTTTTGTGGAATTAAAACCTGGTGAATCGTGTGTACGCCGGGATATTATTGATTGGTGCTCATCGCGTGTTGCACGGTTTAAGATTCCGCGCCACGTCTGGTTTATCGAAGCATCTGACTGGCCGTTAACAAGTACGAGTAAGGTACAGAAATTCCGGTTGAAAGAAATGGCGGAGGAACGAATTGAGCGGAAACGCTGAGAACAGGCGAAAGGTTTAAGCGATGTACAGACAGGAGTGATAATGGTGGATGAGACTTGGCATGAACATTTACTGCGTGTTTATTACAAAGATACCGATCAAATGGGTGTCGTGCATCATGGCAACTATGTTAACTGGTTTGAGATGGGCCGGACAGAGATGATGCAGGAGGCTGGCATTGCCTACAGTGATATCGAGGATTTGGGACTGCTTTTGCCAGTCCTGAATCTGGATATTAATTACCATAAGTCGGCAGCCTACAATGAATGTGTAGCAGTGTATACTAAAATTGGACATTATACACCAATTAAACTGCAGTTTGACTATGAGGTGCGCAAGATTGACGAAGAAAGGTTTTTGGCGCAAAAGGTTTCAGGCGAGGGGGCTGGCAAAGAAAAGGAGGGAGAGCTGCTTGTAAGCGGAAGTACGCTCCATATGTGGCTCAACAAAAAGTGGAAACCTGCCCGGATTGATAAAACTGCTCCGGATATTTTTGAACGAATCAAACGTGAGGTATCCAATCAATAAAGGAATTGGTATCGCGAAAAGGAGTTGACTTGAATTTGATAAATCTTGAGCAGATTCATCAAGCAAGAGAAAATATTTCCGATATCGTAAAAATGACGCCGATGATGACTTCCAATATGATTTCTGCCAATGCCAGAAATCAACTTTTTTTAAAGTGTGAACACTTGCAAAAGACGGGATCGTTTAAAATAAGAGGTGCGACAAACAAAGTAAAGGATGCAGCAGCACGATTGAATCCGAACTCAATCATTGCTGCATCATCCGGCAATCATGGCCAAGCAGTTGCCTACATTGCAAATCAGCTTGACATTCCATCGACAATTGTTGTTCCAGAAGACGCTTCGGTTAATAAGCTTAAAGCAATCAAAGCATATCATGGTAACGTGGAGTTTTGCGGAACCACGTCAGAAGAACGTATTAAAAGGGCAAAGGAAATTTGTGAAGTGGAGAAAGGGACGTATATTCCGCCCTATGATGATCCCCTGATTATGGCTGGTCAAGGAACGGTAGGACTGGAAATAATTGAACAAGTTAAAGACATCGATGAAGTATATGTACCAATTGGCGGTGGCGGATTAATATCCGGTGTATTAACAGCAATAAAAGAAACCAAGCCGTCCATCCGGGTGATTGGGGCAGAACCAGCAATAGCGAATGATACATACTTATCACTCAACAAAGGTGAACGCGTAAATATTGGCGGTACGACCACCATTGCGGATGGGCTGCGGACTTCAATACCGGGAGAACTAACATTTCCGGTGATCCAGCGTTATGTGGATGACATTGTATTAGTAGAAGAGGAAGCGATTAAGGAAGCTTTTAGCATGGTGTTAACAAGAATGAAGCAGGTTATTGAAGCCTCCGCTGCAGTTTCCGTAGCGGCTGCTTTAAGGAGCACGCCAAACGGTAAGCGAATGGTTGCACTTGTCTCAGGTGGGAATATTGATAATAATGTGATTCAATCGTTGTTATGAAAGGGTTAAATCCGGATTGAGTCCGGAATTGAAAGGAGATAAAATAATGGATTTGGAATTACAAGGAAAATCAGTGATTGTTACAGCTGCAAGTAAAGGGTTAGGGAAGGCAACTGCAAAAAAGTTTGCCGCAGAAGGTGCGCATGTGTTAATTTCCAGCCGCAGTGAAGAAGAATTGAAGAAAACACGGGATGAAATTCGTTCTGAAACGGGAAATGATCATGTTGAAAATACCGTTTGTGACATTACAGATATACAGTCGATTAAAGATTTAGTATCAAAAGCAGTGGAGTTAAACGGAAAAGTTGATGTGCTGATAAACAACGCTGGTGGCCCGCCGGCAGGGATGTTTGATGACGTTAATGATGATGATTGGTATCAGGCATTTGAACTGAACCTGCTAAGTTTTGTACGGACCATCAGGGAGGTGTTGCCACATATGCGTAAGCAGAACCGTGGCCACATCATCAATCTAGCGTCGTCATCGATTAAACAGCCAATCGAAAACTTAATTTTATCGAATACATTCAGAGCAGGAATTGTCGGGCTTTCGAAAAGTTTGTCACAGGAACTGGCACCGGATAATATTTTAATCAACACAATTGGCCCAGGACGTATTGGCACAGATCGGGTAGCGCATTTGGATAAAGTAAATGCGGAAAAAACGGGCAAACCTTACGAGGAAGTCAAGGCGGAAGCGGAAAAATCGATACCAATCGGGCGCTACGGCCAGCCTGAAGAGTTTGCCAATATGGTTGTGTATTTATGTTCCGGCGCAAATTCTTATGTTACCGGGCAAGCATTGCTTGTTGATGGTGGAATGGTAAAGGCGTTGTAATTTGCTTAGTGGATTGGACAACGTATGGTGTTAAACCTCTTACAGTTGGTGTAAGAGGTTTAGTTTGAATGAAATAGTTTTGTGGCAAAACTCAGAATCTAGCACACTTCCTGATTTTGAAAATAGAGGTAGATTCAAATAATATAGTTCTATATTATTTGTTTCCTGTTTTTGATAGTTTTAGTGCAAAGCTTAAAAGTACTGTTGCAATTATTGTTAAGCTTGTTAAGTACAGCCATCCGAACATGTATTCAGTTGAAGTTTCCACAATATATCCGAAAATGGGAGGTCCAAATACAATACCCATTGTTCCCAGCATAAGGCTTATTCCGCTTGCAGCACCTGACTTTTCACGGGGGACAATTTCAGTGGCTGCATTCATCCATATCCCGTTGAAGCCGGATATGCAAAACCCAAAAATGATAATAATACCTATTACGAATGAAAAAGGAGTACTTTGTGGTAAAAATGCAATTGTCAAAGAAGCAATTCCACTAATAACAGCAATAATAATTAATGCAATAACTCGTTCTCCCTTAAATATTTTATCGCTTATCATACCCCAGCCTATCCTTCCAAGGGATCCGCTTATTTCCGAGATGACAAGTAGTATGCCAGACAAAAATATAGATAATTGGAGCTGTTCATAGGCAAAGAGAACTATGTATGTATTAAGAATTAACTGACTGCTACATAAGGCCATTGCAGCCATGCTAATTAAAATCAACGTTTTTTGTTTAAATACCGAAATAAAAGAAGAGAAAATACTTTTTGGTTGAATCAATGTTTGTTGTTTTTTAATAGATGATGGTTCTGAGTAGTAAAAAAAGGCTATCGTTCCAAAAACCATTAATACAATACTAGCGACAAAAATCGTTGGTCTCCATCCAAAGGAATTGGAGAGCGGCAGTAAAATAAGTGCAGATAAAGCTGACCCCAGTGTTACGCCCATCTGTTTCATCCCCATAGCAGTACCACGGGTTTTTGTTGAGAACCAATAAAGAACACCTCGATTGGAAGTTGGCTGCATTGCCCCATAACCGGCACCACTTATAAATAGCAATACAAGAAGAAGCACTAATCCACCTGTAAAAGTTGCCCCCATAAAACTAAGTCCAAGACAGTATGTTACGAGAATAATCATCTTTTTGGAACCAATCGAATCAGTTAAAAGTCCCATGGGAATTGATGTTATAGATTGCCCCAGGTAAAATGCCGCAGGGAGTAATCCAATTTGTGTTTTGGACAATGACAAATCTTCACCAATAACAATACCTAGCGGGGAAATACTTCTGCCAATTAATGCTACAAGAATCTGAAGTATAAACAGGCAGATAAGCATATTCCATGCACTAAGCCTTTTGGAACCGAAAATTGTTGCCTTTTCCATATTTCACTCATCCTGTTCGATTTTTAAAGTAGATGTAACTATTATAATATACCAAAATTTAAAACAGTGTAAACTGTTGACAAAAATCTGATAACAATTTACAC
This sequence comes from Virgibacillus ihumii, assembly GCF_902726655.1. Taxonomy (NCBI): domain Bacteria; kingdom Bacillati; phylum Bacillota; class Bacilli; order Caryophanales; family Bacillaceae; genus Virgibacillus; species Virgibacillus ihumii. The sequence goes on along the minus strand of NZ_CACVAN010000001.1, from coordinate 1,823,384 downwards.
TCTTATAAAAGCGCTTACATTAAAGCTGTTTATTTAAAAGAGATAATCAACAGGATCTTCACATTCATAAATTTGTAATCTAATTTAAATATTGTTAATAGGATGGGTGATGATGAGACAAACATTAGAAGGTTTAAAGGTTGTTGAACTTGGAAGCCTGATTGCTGGTCCATTTGCCGGCAAGCTAATGGCTGAATTTGGGGCTGATGTAATAAAAGTTGAGCCTCCGGAAAAAGGTGATCCCCTCCGTGAATGGCGACATATTTATGAAGGACAGTCTCTATGGTGGAGGTTACAGTCCAGGAATAAAAAATCAATCACGGTAAATATGAAAAAAGAAAAAGGACAGGAAATAGTTCGGTCATTAGTTAAGGAAGCGGATATCGTTATAGAAAATTTTCGGCCGGGTACGCTTGAAAAATGGAATTTGGGCTATGATCAGCTTTCTGAAATAAATCCCGGTTTAATATTGGTTCGTGTATCCGGTTACGGGCAGACAGGTCCTTATCGGGATAAACCCGGCTTTGGCAGTGTTGGTGAATCAATGGGGGGTATCCGTCACGTAACAGGTCATCCAGACCTTCCCCCAACAAGGGTGGGAATAGCACTAGGCGATTCACTTGCAGCGATGTATTCCGTAATTGGCGCGTTAATGGCGGTTTACCATCGGGACGTTGTTGGAACCGGGGAAGGACAAATCATTGATGTGGCACTTTATGAATCTGTATTTAGTTTAATGGAGGGTATGCTGCCGGAATACGATAAGTTTGGAACAATCAGGGAACGAACAGGTACATCTTTGCCTGGAGTCGCACCTTCCAATACGTATCAGTGTGGTGATGGAAAATATATAGTGATTGGTGGAAATGGTGATGCAATATTTAAACGTTTAATGAATGTTGTTGGCAGGCCGGATTTAGCAGGAGTCCCACAATTTTCGAGTAATGATGGCCGAGCACGTCAAGCTGATTTTCTTGATGATGTTATTGAGAATTGGACAAAGACGGTTGATTACGAGACTGCTATAAAAGAATTGGATGATGCCAGTGTTCCAGCAGGTCCGATATATAATATTTCGGATATAGTCAAGGACCCACAGTATCTTGAAAGGGAGATGATTCAGGAGTTTGATTTGAACGATAAAGAAAAAATTAAAATCCCGGGTATTATACCAAAGATGAGTAAGACACCGGGTAGAACGAATTGGTTAGGGCCCGAACTCGGCGAGCACACAAATTCTATTCTTAAAGACTTTCTGAATTTGGACGATACGGAACTATCAAAACTTAGGGACCAGGGTGTAATATGAATCTTTTAATAAGAAAGGTGATACGTTTGAAGCAAATTTATCTGAATGATGTTGTTGGAAGAGACGGGCTCCAAAATGAAGATGTGTTTGTTCCGACTGATGACAAGATAAAATTGATTAATCAATTGAGTGATGCGGGAGTTGACAAAATTGAAGTGACATCATTCGTTTCACCAAAAGCTGTTCCCAATCTACGGGATGCAGAGGAAGTTATGAGAGGGATTAAGCGTAAATCTGATGTCGTATACAGTGCATTGGTACCCAATATGAAGGGAGCTGAACGTGCCCTGGATTGTGAGGTCGACGAGATCAATCTTCTTGTGTCTGCCAGTAATACACATAACTTGAAAAATGTCAGAAGATCTACGGATGATACTTTTGAAAATTTTAAACCAATGATGGAGTTTTTATCCAATAAGGATGCAGCAATTAAAGGTTCTTTGGGTACTTCGTTTGGTTGTCCATTTGAGGGGGATATTCCAGAAGAACGGGTGTTGGAACTTATTGAAAAATATTTGGAATTAGGTGTTGATGGGGTTACATTAGCGGATACCACAGGCATGGCAACACCTAATCACGTATATAATTTGTGTAAAAATATATTAAAACAGTGGCCGCATCTTGATATTACGCTTCATTTTCATAATACAAGAGGAATGGGGCTTGCCAATGTAATGGAGGGAATAAGGGCTGGCGTTAATAGTTTTGATGCGTCCCTCGGCGGATTGGGAGGATGTCCATTTGCACCAGGAGCTACAGGTAACATTTGTATGGAAGATCTAGCTCATATGCTTTATTTTATGGGATATGAAATTGAGGCTGATGTCGATAAATTGATTGGTACCTCAAAATATTTGCAAACGCTTGTAAATCATGAACTCCCCGGACAGGTAGTTAAAGCCGGTAAAATTGCGGATCTGCATTCAGTAGCGACTTTCTGACAAGGCCTGATTGGATAAGCAGTCATTGTCTGGATGACATGGAACAGATAATGACTGCCTGGAACGAAAAGAACCTTGTATGGATTTATGCACCACTATAATTCTGAATCTTAGGAGGAATAGGAATGTTAAAAATTAAGAAGGAACCAATTAAAAACTGGAAGCTGTGGGTTGTATTTGGTGTTCTTTTTTTGCTGAGTGTTCCCTGGTATCTGCCTACTGGAAGCTATAAGCCGGTGATTTTGGGAATCCCTTATTGGGGCTGGATTGTACTGATTGTTTCTGTAGCTTTTTCAGCAACCATTACCTTTGCAATTAAACGTCTTTGGGTTACAGAAGAAGATACAACCGAGGGGGAAGAGTAATGACTGATAATTTGGCTTTTGGTGGTTGGTCAGGTATTGTCATAATGGTTGCTTACGGGTTACTGATGCTTGGCATTGGGCTCGTAACTTATTTGCGAAACAAAAATATCAGAGAGAGTAACGAGGAGTACTATCTGGGTGGAAAGGGCCTTAGTGTCATGGTTCTATTCTTCACTTTTTACGCAACACAGTACAGTGGGAATACGATTATTGGTTATGCACCTCAAGGTTATCGTATGGGTTTTGAATGGCTTCAATCCATTACATTTATGATCTTAGTGATTGTTGGTTACTTATTATTCGCACCAAGGTTATATGTACTTAGCAGAAAGCACAATTTCATAACCCCGACGGATTGGTTGGCAAAACGTTTTAGATCAAAAGGAATTACTATACTAGGCTCGATTTTAATGCTTTATGGGCTGGGGAATTACCTTCTTGAACAACTGGTTGCTGTCGGACAGGGCGTTTCCGGATTGACTGGTGGAACTATTCCTTATCAAATCGGCGTTGTGTTCTTTATTGTAATTATGCTGATCTACAGTTGGCTTGGGGGAATGCGTTCGGTTGCATATACTGACACCATGCAGGGTGTAGCACTATTGATCGGTGTCTTTGTGCTAGTCATAGGATCGATCATATATTTTGGAGGACTTCCGTCGGCTACAGATTATATGGAAGCTTTTGCGCCTGAAAAATTGGGTGTTCCTGAAATGGATGGTATTGTTGGGTGGTTTAGCATGCTAAGTCTTGTGACGATTGGGGCTGCTATTTATCCCCACGCAATTCAGCGGATTTTTGCTGCAAAAAGTGAGGATACCTTAAAAAAATCATTGATTGGTATGTCATGGATGCCTTTTCTGACAACGGGTGTTATTTTCCTTGTAGGGATAATTGGTTTAAATGCATTTCCGGGAATGGAAGGCATGGAGGCTGAAAAATTAGTCGGAATGATGGCAAATGTGATTGCTTCGGAAAGTTTAATCTTTTATTGGGCTATGATTTTGTTGTTTGGCGGAATTATCGCCGCTATTATATCAACTGCTGATTCAGTATTGCTAACATTTTCCTCAGTCATTTCAAAAGATTTATATAGTCGATTTATAAATCCTAAAGCATCTGAACATCAACAGATTTTGGTAGGGAAGATAGTAGGTATTATAGCAGTAGGACTGTTACTTATTATCGCATGGTATCCCCCCGCGACACTGTATCAAATTTTTGTCTTGAAATTTGAACTGCTTATTCAGATTGCACCTGCATTTATTCTTGGACTGTATTGGAACAGAATGCATACCAGATCTGTCTTTATTGGAATGCTTGTGGGTACCATTGTTGCAACGGTCATGACATTTACAAATTTTACACCACTCGGAATTTTTAGCGGGTTATGGGGATTGTTAATAAATCTGATTATATGTGTTGGGGGTAGTCTTGCATTTGATGTATCTGAACAAGATGAACAGGAAAATAAAAAGGTAATTGGTTTATAGGAAAATTTTTAAATTAAAGTGCAGAGTGAGCACCATATGTTGACTCTGCACCTTTTTAAGAGGTGATTATGGTGAATCGTATTGTGAAATCTGAACCTTTTCATATTCAAGCATACAAAAGTATTCAAAAAAGTCTATTGGAAAATGAATTCATACCCGGTCAACGGATAACGGAAACGGGATTAGCAGAAAAAGTGGGAGTAAGCCGGGGGCCAATCCGTGAAGCAGTACGGATGTTAACTCACGATGGTCTGCTGTATCAGGAAAAAGGACATATTTACGTTTTTGATCCAACTTTTGAAAATGTAGTGGATTTATATCTTTGCAAAGAAAGATTGGAGCCGCTTGGAGCTAAATTATCCGCCCAGAAAATTACAAACTCAGATAAGCAGAAGCTAGAGAAAATAATTACCGATACGAAAGATGCGCTAAAAAATGGCAATCAGGAATCGGTTGTCGAGCTGAATACAGAATTCCATGATCTGATTGCTCAAACCTCAAATAACAATCAATTAGTACAGTTTATGGATTTGATCCGGGCCAAAACCATTTATATGAGAAATAATATTTTAAGCGATTATATTAAAGGAAATTCCTTTTTAGAGGAGCATCAGAAAATAGCTGAGGCTATTATTGATGGGGATAGTGAACTGGCAGAGGCTGAAATGAGACAGCATATCCATCATGACATTAAAATGCTGGATGAAGTTTTTTCAAAAACAGAGCACAAATTGTTTTAACGGCGCAGGAAATGATTTTAAAAAGCTGAAAGGGGAAATAGAAATGACACCGAGAACACTTTTTGAAAAAGTCTGGGACAGTCATGTAATTAATGCATTAGATTCGCCATTAATTTATATTGATCTCCATTTAATTCACGATGTCACATCACCTCAGGCTTTTTCATTGCTGAGGGAGCAAGGACGGGAAGTGCGGCGTCCTGATCTAACGTTTGCATCAGCAGATCATAATGTTCCTACAACAGATAGAAAATTGGAAGATTTTAAGGATATCCTGGCGAAGAAACAGGTAGAAGCCCTCATTAATAATTGTAAGGAATTCGACATTACGGTATATGATACACAGCATCAAGATAATGGAATCGTTCACATTATTGGTCCGGAACTTGGGTTAACTACCCCTGGAAAAACAATCGTATGCGGAGATAGTCATACTTCCACTCATGGTGCGTTCGGAGCATTTGCTTTTGGTATCGGATCGAGTGAAATCACGCATGTTTTGGCGACTCAAACACTCCCGCAGGCAAAGCCGAAAACAATGAATATCCAAATCGAGGGAGAAGTACCTGAAGGAATCAGCAGTAAGGATATTATTATGCATATTATTGGTGAAATTGGAACAAATGGTGGAGTTGGACATGTCGTGGAGTTCACCGGAAGCACTGTTAAAAAAATGTCTATGGAGGAACGAATGACGATTTGCAATATGATTCTTGAGGCCGGTGCACGTTCTGGTATGGTTGCTCCTGATGAAAAGACATTTGAATATTTGAAAAGCAGAAGTTTTGTTCCAAAAGGAGAAAAGTGGGAGCAAGCGGTACAAGAGTGGAGTGAACTTTATACCGATCCAGATGCTGTTTATGATAAGACGGTTACAATTAATGTAGGTGATTTGGCTCCACAAGTTACCTGGGGGACAAATCCGAGTCAAGTAACGAATATTGACAATGTTATTCCTGACCCGGAAAGCTACACAGATACGGAAAAAAGGCTGGCGGCAGAATCTGCCTTGTCTTATATGGATTTAAAGCCTGGTACATATATGAATGAGGTGTCTATAGATCATGTATTTGTTGGTTCATGTACCAACTCCAGAATAGAAGATTTACGAGCTGCGGCAAAAGTGGCTTATGGCCACAAGGTCAGTAGTAATGTTAAAGCTATAATTGTTCCTGGTTCTTACCATGTTATACGACGTGCTGAAGAGGAAGGGTTGGACAAGGTTTTTATCGATGCAGGGTTTGAATGGCGGGAACCTGGATGCAGCATGTGTCCTGGAATGAATCCGGATATCGCACCTCCGGGAAGCAGGGTTGCCTCCACCTCCAACCGGAATTTTGAAGGGCGGCAGGGAAAAGATGTACGGACACATCTTGTAAGCCCAGCCATGGCGGCTGCAGCAGCTATAGAAGGCCATTTAACCGATATACGAGGATGGAAATATCGCCAGGGAGTGAAGACGAATGAAGCCATTTAAGAAATACTCGGGCAGTGTGGTTCCGATCAATAAATCGGATATTGACACAGACATTATAATACCTACAGAGTTTTTAAAGCGAACGGAAAGGACCGGCTTTGGTAAACATCTAATGTATTACTGGCGTTATGATGATTCCGGGGCGATTCACGAAGACTTTGAATTAAATCAATCACAGTATAATGACGCTTCTATCTTGCTTGCAGGGTCCAACTTTGGATGTGGGTCTTCCAGGGAAAATGCTGTTTGGGCATTATATGATTACGGTTTTAGAGTAGTTGTAGCTCCTTCCTTTGCCGATATTTTTCAAAATAACAGTTCCAAAAATGGTTTGCTTTTAATTGAACTTGATGAACTTGAAATGGACAGCTTATTTGATCGAGAAAAAAATCACCCTGGATTTTCGTTAGAAGTAGATTTGAAGAGTCAGGTATTAAAGGATCAGACAGGATGGTCTTTACCTTTCTCAATTGATCCCTATGTTCGGATGAAATTTTTAGAAGGCCTAGATGATATTGACCTCACGTTGCAGGCTGAAAACCAAATTAATGAGTTCGAAAAACAAAGACCATTCTATCTGAATCCAATTAAATAAGGAAATCATTATACTCTGTCTATACCTGTAAAAAAGAGACCTAAGCCAAAACATTAGCTTAGGTCTTGTCCATCTATCATCTTTCCCTCAATACTTCATTAAACCGATCCGGATAGTTGGTAAACATCCCAGTCACGCCCCAATCCAGCACTTTCTTCATATCTTCTTTCGTGTTTACAGTGTATGGATGCATGAGCAGCTCATGTTCACGGACTTTTTGCACATATTCCTGATCAATTTTCGTATGGCTGGCCCCGATTCCCACTGCATATGATGCAATTTCATCCAATTCTTCATCAGTAATGGTTGCTGGCTCGGAATATGAGATTAATTGGATGAGTGGAATATCCGGGTTGATAGAATGTACGATTGATAGACTTTCTTCGCTAAACGATTGAATAAGCACTTTGCTTGATGGTGCGTTTGGTCCAATCAATTTATATCTGTTCAGGATTCTAAGTAATTCTTCTTCCATTCCGGGATAAACTTCCGGAGATTTTGTTTCGATATAGTACCTGGCATCTCTGCCGAATTTCCGAATGACCTCTTCCAAAGTAGGGACTTCCAACCCAACGTATGCCGGGTTTGCTTTTTCCGGGTATTTTTTATTGAACCAGGAACCTGCATCAAGCTGTTTGATTTCCTTCAGTGTCTTATCTTTCACGTAGCCTGTCCCATTTGTTGTTCGATTTACTTTTTCATCATGCATGGCAATCAGAACGCTGTCTTTCGTCATTTGTAAGTCTACTTCAATATAATCCCCGTGCATTTTTTCACCGAGTTCATATGCAGCCAGTGTATGTTCCGGTGCATGTCCGGATGCTCCGCGGTGCGCTACATTAAGGATGCGGTTTGGGTTCAGTGATGGTTCCCCCGTATTTGACGTTGAATGGGCGAGTGTTTGGATTGGCAACAATAGTGCTGATAGAACTAACAGTAGAACAAGACTTAATGACATTTTCCGCATGTTTTCCATCTCCTTTAAATTCAATACGTTGGTGTATAAATCACTCTTCGATGAGAAAGATAACAATGACGTTCCTCCTTTTCCAGATTTACTTTGATTCTATAAAACTATCGATATCTGAACAAAGGGCAAATTGACTATGACAAAATGCCTTAATGAAAAGGGTGTGTGTTAAAATGCGTCTATATTAAGGTTGGCAATATGTAAAATTAGGAAGGAATAAAAAAGTAAAGTTAATTTTACAAAAATGCAAATGAGTCTGTTTTTGAAAATTGTTGAATGGGGGAATGGCTGATAAAATCTCATCGAAATCATCTCTTACTGGAGTATGGACTGGAAAATCCGGTGATCAAGAAGAAGAAAAAGTAATGGAAAAAATCGGGTGATGTCCGGCATTACCCGATTATTAAATTGTGTATTTTCTAATCCGATATTGAAGACTCTGTCTGCTGATGCCAAGTTTCTTTGCAGCTTGTGTAACATTGTGATTGGTTTCAGCCAGCACTTGTTTGATGTAGTTTTTTTCCACTTCGCTGATTGTCGCATGCAGTGATCGGGAAGTGTTATTTGTTACATCCTGTTCGGGGCTGTCATCTTCACTGCTCTGATACCTTTTCCGGAACCGGATTGGCAGATGGTGTGTCTGGATTTCTTCCTCATCAATAATCAGATTCATGGCGCCTTCAATGGTGTGCTCCAGCTCCCGCACATTTCCCGGCCAATCATGCTGGTAGAGAAGGGCGATTGCGTCTTCGCTGATTTTCCGGACGTTCATGTGGAATAATGCGTTATATTTATGGATGAATTCCTGTGACAGCGGTATAATGTCTTGTTTTCGTTCCCGTAATGGCGGGATATGAAGGGTGATAACACTAAGCCGGTAAAACAGGTCTTTGCGGATGTGATTGTTTGCCAGAATATCTGCTGGATCATCGTTCACGGTTGCGATAATGCGTACGTCGACTTTTTTATCTTGTGTATCACCGATTCTTCTGATTGTTTTTTCCTGAATTGCCCGTAACAGTTTGGCCTGAAGTGCGGCATCAAGTGAGTTGATTTCATCAAGCAGTAAAGTTCCGCCGTCTGCCTGCTCGAAAAGGCCTGGTGAATCGATAGCTCCCGTAAATGCGCCTTTTTTGGTCCCAAACAGCAAACTTTCCATCAGGCTCTCCGGGATTGCCGCACAGTTTTGGGCAATAAAAGATGCGCCAGACCTATCGCTGCCATTATGGATGCTTTGGGCAAACAATTCCTTACCTGTACCGGTTTCCCCGACAATTAGCACGGATGAAGCTGTGCGTGTGCCGAGTTTGGCTTCTTCGATAACCGAGGTGAATTCTGGGCTGTCCCCAATAATCTGATCAAATGTATAACTGCTGTTTTTCTTCCGCAGCACATTTTCCTTGATGACGTGTTCCAACTGAGTTACATCTTTGGCAATCTCGACAGCTTCAGTAATTTTTCCGTTTCTTACAATCGGAAATGTATTATTAATCGTAGTAATTTCTTCACCTTTGTTATTGAAATATGTTTGTCTGACGTCCTTGGTAACTTTCCCGGTTTTCAGTGCATGCACAAGGGTGCTGTGCTGATTTTCATTGAAGGAGAAGACATCCAATACATTTTTGCCAAGCACATCGGCACTTTCCATCGACTCAATTTCCATCATCTTTTTATTATAAATGATTGTTTTTCCCTGTGCGTTTATCGCATGAACCCCGACATTCACTTCATTGAGCAGTTGTTTATATAAATCATTCATATGAATTAACGACTGTGTATCATCTTTATTCATAAGCTATCCTCCTGTACTTTATTTTAAGGTAAAACAGTAAATACTGCAAAATACATTTGCGGCAATACTTGACATAGTGCAATTTGATTTTGCAGCTATGAACCTGAAATCCCGCCAATTCAGCATTTGAATAGTTGGCATAAAATTTGCTTTTATAGAAAAGGAACAAATAATAATTTTGGGAGGGCTTACATGTTAACACGATATAAACACGAACCATTTACAGATTTTAAAGTTGAAGAAAATCGTCAAACACTGGACGCCGGAATGAAAACAATCCAGGCGGAACTGGGAAAAAATTATGATCTTCTAATTGGTGGCGAGCGTGTTTCCACCGAGCAAAAAATTACTTCCATTAATCCCGGAAATAAAGAAGAAGTTATTGGAACGGTAGCGAAAGCAGGCAAGGAAGAAGCTGAAAAGGCAATTCAGGCTGCTGCTGAAGCGTTTAAAACATGGAAATATACAAAAGCAGTGGACCGTGCCAACATTTTGATTCGCGCGGCGGCCATTGTACGTCGCAGAAAAGCTGAATTCACGGCGCTGCTTATTAAAGAAGCAGGTAAACCGTGGAAGGAAGCAGATGCAGATATTGCAGAAGGTATCGACTTCATGGAATATTACGCCCGTCAGATGATTGAACTGGATCAGGGTAAAGACGTAAACAGCAGAATCGGCGAATACAATCGATACATGTACATTCCAACGGGGGTTGCCGTTACGATTCCGCCATGGAACTTTGCATTCGCAATTATGGTCGGTACAACTGTTGCACCACTTGTAACAGGAAATACGACGATTCTGAAACCGGCAAGTGCCACACCTGTCATTGCAGCTGAGTTTGTTGATGTCTTAGTGGAAGCAGGTATGCCGGATGGCGTCATCAATTTCCTTCCCGGAAGCGGCGGGGAAGTCGGTGATTACTTGGTCGATCATCCAAAAACTGCTTTAATTACGTTTACCGGCTCCCGTGATGTTGGTACACGTCTGTATGGCCGTGCTGCAGCTGTCCAGGAGGAGCAAAACCATCTGAAACGTGTTATTGTGGAAATGGGTGGAAAGGATACTGTTGTTGTTGACAAAGAAGCCGATATTGATGTTGCAGTAGAATCAATTGTAACCTCTGCATTTGGATTCTCCGGGCAAAAGTGTTCTGCCGGATCCCGTGCTGTCGTGCATGAAGATGTCTATGATGAAGTGCTCGATAAAGTTGTGAAGCGCACAAATGAACTGACCGTGGGCGAAACAACGACACCTGATATGTATATGGGTCCTGTTATTGATCAGGGTGCTTATGATAAAATTATGGATTATATTGAAATTGGCAAACAGGAAGGAAAACTTGCTGCCGGCGGCGAAGGAGATAACTCCACAGGCTTCTTTATTCAGCCAACCGTTTTTGCTGATGTCGATATTGAAGCGCGTATTATGCAGGAAGAAATTTTCGGTCCGGTTGTTGCCTTTGCCAAAGCAAAAGATTTTGATGAGGCGCTTGATATGGCCAATAACTCAGAATACGGCTTAACTGGTGCTGTCATTTCCAGAAACCGTGAGCATCTGAATAAAGCAACGATGGAGTTCGATGTTGGGAACCTGTATTTCAACCGAAACTGTACAGGTGCGATTGTTGGATACCAGCCATTCGGCGGATTTAAAATGTCCGGTACTGATTCCAAAGCAGGCGGTCCGGATTATTTGGCACTGCACATGATGGCAAAAACAGTATCTGAGACATACTAGAAATATTTGGAGCGGGATGTGTCAGCATTCTGCTCCAATCAGATTTACAAGGAGGAGTTTTTCATGGCATCGTCTAAAGAAATTATTGAACAGACAGAGCATTATGGTGCGCATAATTATCATCCGCTGCCGATAGTCGTTGCAGAAGCGGAAGGTGTATGGGTGAAAGATCCTGAAGGCAATAAATACATGGATATGTTGAGTGCTTATTCTGCTGTAAACCAGGGCCATCGTCATCCGAAAATTATTGGTGCGCTGAAAGATCAGGCGGACAAAGTAACGTTGACATCCCGTGCGTTCCATAATGAATTGCTCGGACCATGGACCAAACGAGTTGCAGAAATAACCGGAAAAGATAAAGTGCTGCCTATGAACACTGGTGTGGAAGCTGTCGAGACAAGTATTAAAGCTGCACGCCGGTGGGCATATGAAGTAAAAGGAGTGGAAGATAACAAAGCAGAAATCATCGCTGCGAGAGGAAACTTCCATGGCCGGACGTTAAACGCAATTTCTTTATCCGATGATCCCGGTGCTACTAAGGATTACGGTCCATTTGTACCAAACATTAACAAAGTGGAATACGGAGATGCTGATGCAATCCGTAAGGCAATCACACCAAACACTGCTGCTATAATTGTAGAGCCAATCCAGGGTGAAGCAGGCATTATCATTCCGCCAGAAGGATATTTAAAAGAAATCCGTAAAATCTGTGATGAAAATAATGTATTGTTCATTGCTGATGAGGTGCAAACTGGTTTTGCACGTACCGGTAAAATGTTTGCATGCGAATGGGAAGGAGTCACTCCGGATATTTTTGTGATGGGTAAAGCTCTAGGCGGCGGCGTCATGCCGGTATCAGCAATTGCTGCCAACAAAGATATTATGGATGTTTTCACACCGGGTTCACATGGTTCAACATTCGGTGGAAACCCACTGGCATGTGCTGTGTCAATGGCTGCGCTTGATGTAATTGAAGAGGAAAAGTTGGTTGAACGTTCACTGGAACTTGGTGAATACTTTGAAAAAGCATTGAGCAAGATTGACAATCCGGAATTGAAGGAAATTCGTGTTCGCGGACTGTTTATCGGAGTTGAATTTAATCATCCGGTCCGCAAATATTGTGAAGCACTGAAGGAAGAAGGCGTGTTGTGTAAAGAAACACACGAAAACACAATTCGTTTTGCACCGCCATTGGTTATTGAAAAAGAGGACCTTGACTGGGCGATTGAAAAAGTGAGTAAAGTTCTTTCCAAGTAATTGTAAAAATCGGGTGGTGCCTGACACCATCCGATTTTTGTTACATTATATTTACTGGTATTACAATCCTTTCACATCCAGTTCCCGGATAAATTTCACAAACGCATGGACAAGATTCATCTGCAGCGAATCTTCGTGATAATACATCCAGGTTTTTCGCGTGATGGTCTCACCTGAAGGATAATGCAGCGGTTTGGTCACCAATTCAGGATGTGGTCGCACAACAAGGTTGGCCAAAATGGCATAGCCAAGACCGTTAACAATCATTTCTTTACAGGTTTCGACCTGATTGACCTGTATGTTTATGTTGGGATGTTGTTTATAGTTGTTATACCACCAATTATCGACGATATGCCGCATTTTTTCATCCGTATTATAATCAATGCGGGGAAAATCCGGTAGCGTTTCCCATGTAAAATCCCATGGTGACGCAATGCATATTTCTTCCTCATAGAGCAGTTCTTTGTTGTCTTTCCAGCTATAATTCCCTTTGATAAAGCTGATATGGACATCATGATTTAAAATCCGCCGGTACATTTCACTGCTCCAGCCGGTCACCACCTGGAACTCCACGTTCGGATAGGTTTGCTTAAAAAGCCGCAGCAGTTTCGGCATTTTATTCAGCGCAAAGAAATTGGAAACCCCGACTCTTAGCGTGCCGGCAACTTGTTCTTTCATGTTGTTCAGTTTTTCTTCAATGTTTATCTGTTCATGGAGCATTTTTTTGGCATGGCGCGCGAGCACTTCCCCCTCGGGTGTAAAAGTAATTCCTCTTTGCTTTCTGATGATAAGTTTTACCCCGTAATAATCCTCAAGGCTTCTGATCCTTGATGTAAGTGTTGGCTGTGAAAGAAAGAGACGTTTCGATGCCTGTGTGATGTTCCCGGTGGCATACAACGCATCAAGCATTTTCCAATCCTGCAGTTTCATGGATAACCTCCTGTGCATATTTTCTGGTATTGAAAAAAACTATGGTTGATGATTAAAATTATATATTTTTCTGATTTCCATTTCAAACGTATAATAGACTTATAGAATGAGCAATACAATCACGAAGGTCATCATAAAAGGAATGGGATGGAGGTTTCATGATGAAAACAAAGGATGCGTTTGTTCCGGGGTTGGAAGGTGTTATCGCTTCTGAAACGGGAATTTCCCTTTTGGATACGGAACTGGAAAAAATCATTATCAGGGGTTATGATTTGATTGATCTGTCAACAAGAAAAACGTATACCGATGTGGTTTATCTGCTGCTTGAGGGCACATTGCCGTCAAAGGCTGAGCGACAAGCTCTTGAAGAGAAATTAAAGGGGAACTATCAGCTTCCTGCTACGATTATGGATGTGCTCAAATTACTTCCCAAAGAAACGCACCCGATGGATGGTCAGCGGACAGCCATATCCGCTTTGGCCGGGTTTGACTTGGCGCTGGATGACCGTTCGCTTGAGGCGAATAAACATCGGGCATATGACTTATTGGGAAAATTACCGGCTGTAACCGTGAACAGCTACCGGATAATAAATAATGAAAACCCGATTGATCCGGATCCGTTATTACCGTATAGCTCAAACTTTTTGTACATGATTACGGGTGAAAAACCAACGGAATTGGAAGCAGAAATTTTTGACCGATTGCTTCTATTATATAGTGAACACGAAATGCCCAATTCCACGTTTACATCGAGAGTGATTGCTTCGACACAATCAGATATGTACGGAGCACTGACCGGTGCAGTCGCATCGTTGAAAGGAAGTTTGCATGGCGGTGCCAATGAAGCGGTGATGTGTATGTTAAATGAAGCAGGCTCAGTTGATCAATTTGTGACATTACTTGAGGATAAAATGCAACGCAAAGAAAAGATTATGGGGTTCGGGCATCGTGTCTATATGAAGAAAATGGACCCGAGGGCTGCGATCATGAAAGAGTCTTTGAAACAGCTATGCGAGCGCAAAGGTGATTCGCAATTGCTTGATATGTGTGAAGCAGGGGAAACTGTTATGGCGCAGGAAAAAGGACTATATCCGAATCTCGATTATTATGCTGCTCCTGTCTATTGGATGCTTGGGATTCCTATTCCGTTATACACACCAATCTTTTTCAGTTCCAGAACGGCTGGACTATGTGCACACATTATTGAACAGCATGAAAACAATCGCCTGTTCAGGCCAAGGGTGAAATACATAGGTGAGCGGAATTTGTGAGAATTGGCTCGATTTATTGATTGATAAAGGACTTGCAGAAGTCCAGTATTTGCTGGACGATAGACAATAGAAAGGAAGTTGATGATGGAAAAATTGAAGGAACAAAAGGCTGTTGACGAAATTTTGGAGGAAATTGCCGATTATGTGTTAAATAAGGAAATAACCAGTGAAGAGGCTTTCTCGACCGCTCATCATGTGTTGATTGATACACTGGGATGCGGTATTCTGTCCTTGAACTATCCGGAATGTACAAAGCTGTTAGGGCCGGTTGTGCCAGGCACGATTGTTCCAAACGGGGCTCGGGTACCGGGGACTTCCTATGTGCTTGATCCTGTTCAGGGGGCATTCAATATTGGGGCCATCATTCGCTGGCTCGATTATAATGATACATGGCTTGCCGCTGAATGGGGGCATCCGTCCGATAATCTTGGCGGTATTTTGGCAGTGGCGGATTATGTCAGTCAGGAACGTCTCAGCAAGGGAGAAGACCCTGTACAGATGCAAGAAGTTCTGGAAATGATGATCAAAGCCCATGAAATTCAGGGGATTCTTGCTCTGGAGAACAGTCTCAACCGTGTTGGGCTTGACCATGTTTTGTATGTAAAAGTCGCCACTACAGCTGTGGTTACAAAAATGCTCGGAGGCGGGCGTGAAGAAATTATTAATGCGTTGTCCAACGCTTGGATTGATAATTCCAGTTTACGTACGTATCGGCATGCACCGAATACCGGTTCGCGAAAATCGTGGGCAGCAGGGGACGCGACCAGCAGAGGTGTTCGGCTGGCGTTGATGGCTGTTAATGGAGAAATGGGCTACGAGACTGCTTTAAGTGCACCTGGCTGGGGATTTCAGGATGTTTTATTTAACAAACAGGAGCTTGTGCTTAGCCAACCGCTTGATAGTTATGTCATGGAAAATGTATTATTTAAAGTATCCTATCCGGCGGAATTTCATGCACAGACAGCAGCAGAAGCAGCAATACAGCTTTATCCTGAAGTTAAAGACCGCCTGAATGAAATTGTTCAGATAACGATTACGACACATGAATCTGCCGTCAGGATCATCGATAAAAAAGGAACTCTTCATAACCCGGCGGACCGGGATCATTGCATTCAGTACATTACCGCGGTGGGACTTTTAAAAGGCGGCATAACGGCAGAGGATTATGAAGATGAAGCGGCTGCTGATCCGGTCATCGATGTGTTACGTGATAAAATGGTTTTAAAAGAAAATGAAGCATACACCGAAGATTATCTTGACCCTGAAAAACGTTCCATTGCGAATGCGGTGCAAGTCCACTTTGAAGACGGAACTGCCACCGAAAACATCATTTGCGAATATCCATTGGGGCACCGGTTCCGCAGGGAGGAAGCAATACCGCAAATACGACAGAAATACACGAATAACCTCGCTACCAAATTTGCAAAAAAACAACTGCAGGTGATTCAAGAAATCAGTTTTGATTACGAAAGATTAATCTCAATGAACGTAAACGAATTTGTGGCGTTATTTGTACATTAGAAGGAGGAACAACAGATGCCGTGGATTGTCAACCAGTCGTCAACACAGGAAGAATTAGCAAAACAGTTTAAGGAACTAATCGAAAAGAAAGATATTTTACAAATTCCCGGCGCACATGATGAAATGGCTGCACTTGTGGCTAAAAAGGCAGGTTTTTCATCTCTATATCTGTCAGGTGGTGCCTACACAGCAAGCGTTGGGCTGCCTGATCTCGGCATGATTACTTCCACCGAGATGGCTGATCGTGCCAGGGGATTAGTCCGGGCTGTCAATCTGCCGGTGCTTGTTGATATTGACACCGGATTCGGCGGTGTACTGAACGTTGCACGTACTGCTGCTGAAATGGTCGAGGCAAAGGTGGCCGCCGTTCAAATAGAGGATCAAAAGCTCCCAAAAAAGTGCGGTCATTTAAATGGAAAACAGCTTGTTGCAAAAGAAGAACTGGCGCAAAAGATCAGAGCAATCAAGGAAGTGGCACCATCTCTAGTTGTTGTGGCGCGAACAGATGCCAAAGCAGTTGAAGGGATGGATTCGGCAATTGAGCGGGCTAATTTTTACGTGGAAGCAGGTGCGGACGCAATCTTCCCGGAAGCATTGCAAACGGAAGAGGAATTTCGTTTATTTGCAGGAAAGCTGGATGTACCATTACTCGCGAATATGACGGAATTTGGCAAGACCCCGTACTTTACCGCACAGGAATTTCAGGATATGGGATTCGGTATGGTAATCTATCCGGTTACATCCTTAAGGGTGGCTGCAAAGGCATATGAACGGATTTTTCAGCTTATTATGGAAGAAGGTACCCAAAAAGAAGGACTTTCCGACATGCAGACACGCCAGGAATTGTATGACACGATTTCATTGGATGAGTTTGAGGAATTGGATGGAAATATTGCCAAGACCGTTTTGGATGAATAAAGATAAAAGGGTGAAAAAACCTTCTCTGACTGCGAAGTTGGGGAAGGTTTTTTACTAATCTCCGGGCGGTACAGGCACCACCCGGGTATGTCGACTAATATTTACAGATTCATCTGTTCAAACCGCTTAAAATATCGCTTGTCATAGCCCAGTCGTTCCGATGCTTCATTTCCGGCTTCTTTGACCTTTTTGGCAATATCGCGAATTTTATTGTCAGCCATGCGCTGAATGGGTCCAACAACTGTAATAGCGCTGACGACTTTTCCGGTATAGTCTCGGATGGGGGCAGCGACAGATCTAGTTCCTTCTGTCAATTCCTCAGTGCTGACAGCATAGCCCTGGTCATGAATCGTTTCAAGCTCATTCCGCAATTTGTCCGGATCGGTGATGCTGTTTTCTGTATAGGCGACCAGCCCTTGATCAATGATCTCTTCAACAGTGTTTCCATCATCAAACGCAAGGAGAACTTTTCCGGAACTGGTGCAATACGCGGGGTTTCGTCTGCCGACATGGGTTAGGATCCGAACTGGGTGAGTACATTCCTCTTTATGGATATAAATGTTATCCAGCCCGTCCAGAATCGATAAATGGGCGGTTTCTCCGGTATCGTTCACCAATTTATTAAGTACCGGAGCGGCTTCGCTGTGAATTTCCAGATTGTTGATCACAATTCCGCCAAGCGTCAATACAGACAACCCGAGACTGTAACCATTTGTCTTTTCGTCTTTTTTGACGAATCCCTCGCTTGCTAGGGTGGCCAGTAGTCTGCTGACGGTACTTTTTGCCAGACCCAATGATTCAGCGAGTTCCCCGACTTTTTTGGTCGACTCAAACGTGGAAAAACTTTTTAAAATACGTAATGCATTTGTTACCGATGAAAGAAGCTGTGGTTCTCCTTTCTTTTTTGCCATGGTGCTTCCTCCCCTATTCATAATGTTCCCTATACGGGAATTGTTGTAATTATAATGAATTGTTGTTTTACCAATGATTGGTGTCGCTTACTTAACAAGTATACAATAAAAAATTAAATTTTTTTAGTATTTGTTCCGCATAGAGGAACTGCTTCCTTTTTTTATTTTTTACCCAGTCGTATACTGAAGATGCAAGATTAATCAAACAACTTTCA
Organism: Virgibacillus ihumii; assembly: GCF_902726655.1. Classification (NCBI taxonomy): domain Bacteria; kingdom Bacillati; phylum Bacillota; class Bacilli; order Caryophanales; family Bacillaceae; genus Virgibacillus; species Virgibacillus ihumii. The sequence goes on along the minus strand of NZ_CACVAN010000001.1, from coordinate 1,804,939 downwards.
AAGGAATTAAATAATGGAAATGATCTTTACATTTCCAACTAATTATAAGGAGGAATTTTTCATGCAAGCAACTGAAAATAAACCGAACGTAAAGCCAATTGATTGCAACCATTACATTAATGGTAAATATGTGCAGTCAGGTGATGGAAAAACTTTTGAAAACCCGAATCCTGCTACAAAAGAAGTGCTGGGAAACGTTCAGATCGGCAGCGCAGATGATGTTGATCAGGCGGTAAAGGCAGCACGAAAAGCTTATAATGGCGAATGGGGAAAAATGCCCTTGAAAAAACGCTCCAACATTCTTCGTAAAATCGGGGATTTGATTAAAGAAAGACAAGAAGAGTTGGCAACATTGGAAACATTGGATACCGGTAAACCACTGTGGCTTTCCAATAGTGTGGATATTGACCGGGCAGCAAATAACTTCTATTTCTTTGCTGACTATATGACAACAGTTGGGACTGAGTCTTACCAGCAGGATGATATCGCTATTCACTATGCGGTTCGTAAGCCGGTTGGTGTAGTTGGACTCATTAATCCATGGAACCTGCCATTGTTCCTGATGACATGGAAATTGGCACCGGCACTGGCAGCAGGAAATACAGCTGTTATGAAGCCATCGGAAGTAACGCCAATGACAGCAACGGTACTGGCACAAATTTGTTCCGATGCCGGTGTACCGGATGGTGTTGTTAATATGGTGCATGGTTTTGGTGATACCGGTGCTGCACTGTCATCCCATGAAGATGTCGATGCAATTGCCTTTACCGGTGAAACGGTTACTGGAACTGCTATCATGCAGGCGGCAGCACCAACATTGAAAAAACTGTCATTTGAACTTGGCGGTAAAAATCCGAACGTTATTTTTGCTGACGCAGATCTGGATGAAACAATTGAAACTACTATAAAATCAAGCTTCATTAACCAGGGTGAAGTGTGCTTGTGCGGGGCACGAATCTATGTGGAACGCTCTATTTACGATGAGTTTCTGAAGAAATTCACAGCAAGAGCAAAAGAAATGAAAGTCGGTGATCCGTTTGATCCGAATACAAACGTTGGTGCACTTGTCAGTGAAGAACATTACAACAAAGTGCTCAAGTATTTGGATATTGCCAAAGAAGAAGGCGGCAACTTCCTGCTCGGCGGTAATGCAGTTGATGCTGACAAAGGTTATTTTGTTGAGCCAACGATTATTACTGACCTTGACAAAGATTCCAGATGTGTCCGCGAAGAAATTTTCGGACCGGTTGTAACCGTTGCGCCATTTGATACAGAAGAAGAAGTTCTTGAGGAAGTAAATGATACACCATATGGACTGAGTGCCAGCGTTTGGACCAGTGATGTGAAACGTGCAGCACGCGTATCCGCGCAAATTGAAGCAGGTATGGTTTGGGTAAACACTTGGTTCTTGCGTGACCTGCGTACACCATTCGGCGGCATGAAGCAAAGTGGTCTTGGCCGTGAAGGCGGAGCGCACAGCTTTGACTTCTACTCCGAATTGACGAACGTCACACTGAAACTGTAGGAGGCTATTTATGGTAACAGAAAATAAATCGAAAATTGAAAGTCATGCCAAACATCTGGCAAGTGCCTGGGAGAATGGGGAAGGGGTTCAACCGCTGACTGCGGTGGATCCTGACCTTACCATTGATGAGGCATATTATGTTCAATTGCAGACAATCCAGGAAAGTGTTGAAGGCGGAAGGAAAATCACCGGAAAGAAAATTGGCCTGACATCAAAAGCGATGCAGGACATGTTGGGTGTCGGCGAACCGGATTACGGACATTTAACTGATGATATGAAAGTTTCCAACAGGGGAGAAATTCCAGCCAATAAAGTTCTGCAGCCTAAAGTGGAAGGCGAACTTGCTTTTATTTTAAAAGATGATCTGGTCGGACCGGATGTTACGTCACTTGATGTGCTGCAGGCAACTGATGTGGTAGTTCCGGCACTTGAGATTGTCGACAGCAGAATCAAAGACTGGAAGATTACCCTGCCGGATACGATAGCCGATAATGCTTCATCAGGTCTGTATTTACTGGGAGATAATCCGAAAAAAGTGACCGATATTGATTTGAAGCAAATCGGCATGGCCGTTTATAAAAACGATCAATTGCAAAACACTGGTGTCGGTGCTGCGGCATTGGGCGATCCAGCGAAATGTGTGGCCTGGCTTGCAAATAAACTAGCCAAATACGATATTACGCTTAAAGCAGGAGAAGTTATTTTGTCAGGTGCTCTATCAGCAGCAATCGAGGCAGAGCCCGGCGATCATTTTTATGCGAAATTTGCTGAACTGGGTGAAGTAAGCGTAACGTTTACTGAATAGATGAGGTTATTTCAAAGCTTGGTGAAAATTTTATTCATGAGTGGCGGGATCTTCGGTTGTTTTGGATGGTTAAGTCCGTATAATTGTGTAAAAGCGAAATAAGAAAAGGCCATATTAATTCCTATGATACAATGTTTTCAACCACAAAAACATAAGGAGGAATTAATGATGACCCAACTACATTTTAACCTAAACATGGACAAGTTAAAAGATGAGATTATGAACTCCAATATGAACGCTATCTATAAATCAACAGCTGTATTAATTCTGAATGAGTATATGGAAAAGGAACGGGATGAATTTTTGGATGTTCCGCCATACGCCCGTACTGGTAGTTCACGTGATTATCGAAACGGCTATTATGAAAGAGAATATTTGATGAGTATTGGAAAGATCAAGTTACGGGTTCCACGGACTCGCAGCGGTGAGTTTTCACCAAGTATTTTTGAAAAGTATCAACGCTGTGACCAGGCTTTCGTCCTTGCCCTGCTTGAAATGGTGGTGAACGGGGTCTCCACACGCAAGGTTCGAAATGTAGTAGAAGAATTGTGTGGAGAGAGCGTATCCAAGTCCTTTGTATCATCGCTTACAGAGAAACTAGACCCTATCGTCAATAAATGGGCGAATCGAAATTTGGCAAACACCTATTATCCGTACATTTTTGTGGATGCCATGTATATCAAAGTTCGCGAGCATCGTAAGGTTGTATCCAAAGCTGTCTACATTGCGACAGCGATAAGCGAGGATAACCAACGGGAAGTGCTCGGATTAAAAGTTGACCATACCGAAAGTTACGAAGCTTGGAAAAGCTTTTTAAAAGAGCTGAAAGGCCGGGGGCTGCATTCACCAAGACTTATGATTTCAGATGCCCATAAAGGGCTCAAAAAAGCAATACAGGAGGAATTCCTCGGAACCTCATGGCAACGCTGCACCGTTCATTTTAAACGAAATATTGTGGATCAACTGCCAAAGAAGGGTATGTCAGAGGTAATCACGGGGTTAAAACGGATTTTTAAAGCCGTTACACCAGATGACGCAAGAAACTTCAAGGAGGAGTTCGTCACGCGTTACGAAGAAGATCCAAAGCTAAATCAAGCACTTAAGACATTGGAAGAAGGCTTCGATGATGCCATTCAGTATCTCAATGAAGAAGAGAAATATCATACGTTCATACGCAGCACGAATTCATTGGAACGCCTAAATGAAGAAGTTAGAAGGCGGGAAAGAGTCATTCGTATATTTCCGAATACACAATCCGCCTTCCGCCTAATTGGCGCAGTACTAATGGATTATGAAGGGCAACAAAAGAATAAAAAAAGGTTTATTCGAAACAAAAGTTGAAGAGGATTCCAGCGCGCGAAAATTTGATGTGGTGGGAAGGGCCCTTCCCACCACATCAAATTCACATAAATACCATCATAAGGTTGAAAACTTGTATTGGACTTTTACACATAGATAAGGACTTGACTTTTTGGATGGGACTTCGCACGTTTCGGCCGGATTTCGCACGATTTGAAGTAAGGTTCGCATGTTTCGGCTGGAGTTCGCACGTTTTGATGCAGATTTCGCACGTTTCGGCCGAAGTTCGCGCGTTTTGATGCAAGGTTCGCACGTTTCAGGCGAAGTTCGCTTGTTATAACGCAATCCAACCAAATGAAAAGAAACGGTTAAAAGAATGTATCGGGAGGAAAACCATGGACAAAAATCTAATTAAAGAGCTTGCCGATTATACACATAATGCGGAAAAGGAAAAAAGAGAAATCACGAAGATAACAGCAGAATTATACCCGGAATTGACGATTGAGGAAGGGTATTTGGTGCAGGAAGAAGTCATTAATCAAAAGCTGGAAGCGGGCCATAAAATTATTGGTCCCAAAATGGGGATTACCAGTGAAGCCAAGATGAAACAGATGAACGTGGATAACCCGATTTATGGCTATGTATTTGATAATATGGTTGTTAATGAAGGAGATTCCATCTCAATCGATGATTACATCCATCCGAAAGTGGAGCCGGAGATTGGATTTATTTTATCACGGGATCTGGAAGGACCTAATGTGACTCCACTTGATGTACTAAGATCCACGGAATATGTTTTCCCGGCGATTGAAATTATCGACAGCCGTTATGAAAACTTTAATTTCACCTTGCCGGATGTCGTTGCAGATAACACTTCTGCAGCTGGAGCGGTTTTTGGAACAAATCTGAAACGGCCGGATGCGTTGGATTTGGATGTAGTCGGCGTGACCCTTTCTATTAATGGTGAGATTCGGAATTTGGGTGCAGGTGCAGCTGTGCTTGGGCATCCGGCGAATTCCGTTGCGAGACTGGCAAACATGTTAAGTGAAAAGGGAGAAAAAGTAAAAGCCGGCCAGCCGATTTTAACAGGTGGCATCACCACGGCGGTACGGTTATCGTCGGGAGATTACGTAAGTGCTAAATATGGCGGACTTGGAGATATTTCTTTCTTTGTAAAATAGATCGGAAGGAGCGATTAACATGCCATTGATTAATATTCAGGTTTTGGAGGGCAGACCACAGGAAAAGATTGACGCCCTTATGGCAAATGTAGCAGACACCGTAAGTGAAACATTGGATGCACCAAAGCAAAATGTGCGTGTGATAGTCAGCGAAGTGCCAAAAACGCACTGGTCTGTTGGCGGGAAAAGTGCTAAGGATTTAGGCAAGTAAGGAGTAGTGCCGGGAATTCTTTTGTAAGAATTTCCTGGCACATTTTTACATTATTTATCTAGCACTTTTCACCCAGTAAATTTTTCTTAAAAAAGTTTCGAAATGTTGCGTATAGAGGAACTCTGCGTTTTATTTACTGAATTATAACTATAAAATATAAGTTAAGAAGTGATTTACAAGTGTTTTACTCACATTATATTTTTTACAGACAGTGAAAGCGTTGTCAAATAAAAATTCAAGGGGAGGAATTTTACATGCTTGAAGAATTAAAAAGGTTTGATGTTGCCCAACTGGCCCATGTGGAGATGTTTACACCGGATCCGGATGGAACACTGTGGTTTTTTAAAGAAATTCTGGGGATGACTGAAGTGGAGCGGGAAGGACAGTCTGTTTACCTTCGTTCGTATGAGGATTTCTATCATCATTCATTGAAAGTAACAGAAAGAAATGAGCCGGGACTGGGTCATGTAAGCTGGCGGGCAAGCTCGAAAAATGCGTTAGAACGACGCGTGAAAGACCTTGAAAAATCCGGTGCCGGAAAAGGCTGGATTGATGGCGATCTTGGACATGGCGCAGCATACCAGTTTGTTACCCCGGACAATCACAATATGGAAATATTGTGGGATGTGGATTATTATCAGGCGCCTGATAGTGAGATCACATTGCTGAAAAATCGCCCGCAAAAGCGTCCGATCAAAGGAGTGCCGGTGCGTCGTATCGACCATATTAACCTGATGTCCAGCAATGTAACCGCAAACAAGAATTTTATGATGGATGATCTTGGATTCAAACTAAGAGAGCACGTCGTCAAAAATGATGGATCGGAAATCGGATCATGGTTAAGTGTCAGTCCACTGGTACACGAGATTGCTTTCATGGGAGATCAGTCGACATCTGAGCAAGGATTGGGACGATTGCATCATGTTGCATTCTGGTATGGCTTCCCGCAGCATTTACATGATCTGTCAGAAATTTTAACGGAAAATAACATTCCAATCGAAGCAGGTCCGTTAAAACATGGGGTATCTCAGGCAATGTGCATGTATGTTTTCGAACCAGGCGGCAATCGTATCGAGTTATTTGGTGATTCCGGTTATCTCATCTTCGACCCGGATTGGAAGCCGGTAAGATGGGAAGAGGATGAAGTGGAACAAGCAATCATCCACTATGGTGCGCCACTGCCGGACACGTACTTTAAACGTGGCACACCATTTGTGAAATCGCCAGCAGTTAAATAAAGCTATTAATGAAAGACTCTTTCTCGCATGTGGAAGGAGTTTTTCGTTTGGCAGTTAAGAAAGTATAAAATTCTTTCTTACTGCATAAGTGCAACTATGGCTGTCACCCAAAGGCTTGGTGACAACCAAGTTTTCTAAAAATTCAATAGTGATAGGTCGACCCGAATTAGGTCAAATAAAGTTCTTCGATAAATGTGCGTATATTCTTGACATTCCTGAAAGCGTTCCCTATACTAAAAATAAGTTAACTGTTAACTTTTCAGAATATTTAAGAGGGGATTAGCCATGAGGGTAGTGAAAAAGAATATATTCAATCAGGTACTTGATCATTTGCGAAAAGAGATCATTCTGGGGAGCTATTCCAAAGGGGATTATCTGGTTGAGGCGACATTGTCAAAAGAGCTTAATGTCAGTCGCGGCCCGGTGAGGGAAGCGATTACCAAGCTGGAATCGGAAAATCTGGTTGAAAAACACTCCAATGGCCGTACGGTTGTAAAAGGTTTTGATGTAAAGGAAATTAAGGATTTGTACAACAGCCGTATTCTTTTGGAAAACCATGCGTTAACGCAAATATCCGAGGAAGCGCTTGAAAAAAACAAGGATTTGCTTTTCCTGTATATTGATCAAATGTGGGAAGCCCATGAAAACGGAGAAAGGGATATTGAAATTGATCTTGCGTTCCATGGTCTGCTTGTAAAAATGACAACAAACAATACATTGATTCAGCTCTGGTCCTCATTACAGGAATTGTTCCGGACTCTGATTGATATTACCAGTGAAGCCAGTGTTTCCAATCAAAAACAGATTATTGCCCACCATTCCAGTATTGTGAAAATGTTAATGGATAGGGAAGTTGGTACGGCTCAGGAATTATTGAAGGGTCATTTGGAAGAAGCCTGTGAATATTGCTGTGAAGGAAAAAATCGAAATAAAAGGAGAAATGAACATGTCTCAGAAGAAAGTTAAATGTGCCATTATCGGTTCAGGAAACATTGGAACAGACCTAATGTATAAGCTGCTGCGTAGTGACAAACTCGAGGTTTCAGCATTAATCGGTATCGATCCGGAGTCAAAAGGATTGCAGCGCGCACGTGAAAACGGAGTAGAAGCAATTGATCACGGGATTGATGGATTGAAAGAAAATCCGGAACTTGCCGACATCATCTATGAAGCTACTTCGGCAAAAGCTCATGCGCACAATGCCCCGATTTTAAAAGAAATGGGTAAAAAAGCAATCGATTTGACCCCTGCTGCAGTGGGACCTTTTCTCGTACCTGCTGTCAACTTGAAGGAGGATGAAATTCCACACCTGGACAATGTAAACATGGTTACGTGTGGCGGCCAGGCAACAATCCCTATGGTAAAGGCGATTTCTGATGTGGTTGAGGTCGATTATGCCGAGATTGTAGCATCTATTTCCAGTAAAAGTGCCGGACCGGGTACACGGCAGAATATTGATGAATTTACCGAAACGACAGCTGATGCATTACGGGAAGTGGGCGGAGCGAAAGAATCAAAAGCGATTATTACGCTTAATCCGGCAGACCCTCCAATTTTGATGCGAAATACAATTCACGTGAAAACAGCTGGCAATGCTGAAGAACACAAAGAAGAAATTTTCAAATCATTGGAATCCATGCTTGAAACGGTACAAGGATATGTAAAAGGTTATCGCTATAAAGCAGATCCGGTTGTGAAAGGAAACGTTGTAACAGTATCCGTGGAAGTGGAAGGGAACGGTGACTTCCTGCCAAAATATGCAGGAAACCTGGATATCATCACGTCCGCTGCTACCAAAACCGGAGAAGTTATCGCAGAAAGTCTGTTGAAGGGAGAGACAGTTCAATGAGTAAAGGCAAAGTAACCATAAATGATGTAACGTTACGTGATGGGATGCATGCGATCCGCCATCAGTATTCCATGGATCAAATCGCTGAAATTACCAGATTAATAGATGAATCAGGTGCAGATATTATTGAAGCAACACATGGTGATGGCCTGGGCGGAAGTTCCATTCAATTTGGTTTTTCCAAAGAGACGGAAAAAGACATTATTACAACTGCAGTAAACAATGCAAAAAATGCTAAAGTTAGCGTACTGTTGTTACCTGGAGTTGGTACAATTGAACACCTGAAAGATGCGCATGAATGGGGGGCACAGGTTGTCCGTGTTGCAACACATTGTACGGAAGCAGACGTATCTGAGCAGCACATCAAAACTGCCAATGAATTGGGAATGGAAACGGTTGGATTCCTGATGATGTCACATCGTACTTCCCCTGAAAATCTATTGGAAGAAGCGAAAAAGATGGAGTCGTATGGAGCAAAAACGATTTACGTGGTAGACTCAGCGGGGGCTCTTACAATGGACGATACACGCCGCAGAATCTCCCTGTTTAAAGAAAATCTGGGTACAGAAATTGGTTTCCATGGACATAATAACCTATCCCTGGGTGTGGCCAACTCGATTGCAGCGTATGAAGAGGGTGCAAATCGTATTGACTCAAGCTTAGCCGGAATGGGTGCAGGCGCCGGAAATACCGCGACAGAGCAATTGGTTGCTGTATTGAACAAATTGGAAATCCAGCATGGTGTTGATTTGTATAAATCAATGGATGCCGCAGAAAACGTCATCAAGCCAATTATGGAACGCCCTGTTCAAATTGATAATTTAAGCTTAACAATGGGGTATACAGGAGTCTATTCCAGTTTCTTGCTGTTCGCCGAAAGAGCCGGCAAAGAGTATGGAGTGGATCCACGTGATATCTTAACGAAAGTTGCTGAAATGGGAGCAGTTGGCGGCCAGGAAGATTGGATTATCGGGGTTGCGCAGGATTTGGCGAAAGAGAAGAAGGTTTATGTTTAAAGTTTATTTAGATCAAGGCACAATAATTGGTGTCTTGGTCTTTTTTTTTGCAGGTTGCTCTGCTTAATAAAGGGAGTATAGTTCTGCGTCGCTCCATTGATAATCACTTAGCATGTTCTGCTTTAGCTGGATATGTTAATGAATTAAAAACCGATGAAAAACTAACAGATATGTTTGCTAAAACAGTTTCTGCTGCTTTAAACGGCAACATGTTGGCTGGAATTAAAAGGGATAGGGAAGGTAACTGAAATAATTTTTGTATTTTCATCTGCATTATTTATACATTTTGATACTTCACCTGCACATTCCACAGTTGAATGGCCTCCATATAAAGAGTCTATTGCAATGATAATATTCAAAAAATCACCCCTGTTCATTTACCCTGATTAAATGGCTGTAATCAATAGCGATTACAGCCATTCAATTTATGCCTTGTTGTAGACGCTCGAAAGACTGTTGATGATTGCGTTTGTAATGTCTTTGGTATCAGCTGTGCCTCCAATATCCCGTGTTAGGATACCTTGATTTGTAGTTTCTTTAATTGCATCATTAACTTGTTTTGCCTCGTCCTTCAATCCAAAATGTTCGAGCATAAGCGCAGCGCTGCCTATAGTACCTATTGGATTTGCGATACCTTTTCCCGCAATATCCGGGGCTGATCCATGAACCGATTCAAACATACTTGGAGTATGCCCCTCAGGGTTGATGTTTGCACTTGCCGCAATTCCCAGACTTCCAGATAAGGCGCTGCCCAAATCTGATAAAATATCTGCAAAAAGATTAGATGCAACTACTACTTCCAATTCTTCTGGATGCAGCACAAATTGTGCAGCCATTGCGTCTACCAGCCATTGATCTGTTTCTACATCCGGATATTCTTTGCTAACCCGGTCGAATACTTCATCCCAGAGCACCATTCCATATTGTTGAGCGTTACTTTTTGTTACACTCGTAACTTTCTTTCTCTTACGTGTACGCGCCATGTCAAATGCATAGCGTATAATTCGTTCACAGCCATGTTCAGTAAACAAGGAAGATTGAACAGCTACTTCTTTGCCGTCACCACGGCTGGAGAAGTTCCGACCTCCAATACCAGAGTATTCACCTTCTGAATTTTCTCTGATTAAAACCCAATTCAATGAATCTATATCCGGGTGATTTAATCTTTTTGGCACTCCAGGTAGAAACTCCACAGGACGAATGTTTGCCCACTGGTCTAACCCCTGGCAAATAGCTATTCGTAACCCCCATAAACTGATGTGATCAGGCACACCAGGGTAACCAACTGCCCCAAAGTAAATCGCATCATAGTCTTTAAGTTTCTCAACCCCATCTTCATCCATCATTTTTCCATATTTTAAATAATATTCACATCCCCAAGGAAAATAATCATATTCAAAAGCAAATTTTTCTTCGGATTGTTTTGCTAAATGTTCCAGTACCCGAATTCCTTCGTTTACCACCTCAATACCTATACCATCTCCTGGGATTACCGCTATGCGATATATCTTCTTTTCCAAAGAATGTTTCCCCCTTAATTATTTTTTAAAGAGCTTTTAACCTTTTGCATATTTCACTAGTTACTTCTTTAGTGGTCGCCTTTCCACCAATATCACTGGTTTTGATGTTGTCACCAGTGACATCTTCAATCACATCCAATAATTGTTGTCCCAATTCTCTTTGTCCAAAATGATCCAACATCATTTTGGCAGTCCATATTTGACCGATGGGATTGGCAATTCCTTTGCCGTAAATATCAGGAGCTGAACCATGGACAGGTTCAAACATAGATGGATATTCGCCAGTCAAATTAATGTTGGCAGCTGGCGCAATACCTATACTACCCATTATGGCTCCACCAATGTCGGTTAAAATATCACCGAATAAATTACTGGCTACAATTACATCTGATTTTTCTGGTTGTGTGACCAGAAAAGCAGATAGTGCATCTATATGAGTGGAGGAAGTTTTTATGTCGGGATAATTTTCTTTAATGTCATTAAAGATAGAATCCCAGAATGGCATTGAATGAAAGATACCGTTCGATTTTGTTGCGCTGGTTACGTGTCCGTGTCTGTTCTTAGCCAGTTCGAAGGCATAGCGTATAGCTTGTTCACTCTTTTTTCGGGTGAAAACAGCGTTTTGTACGGCTATTTCATCTTCATTTTTATGAATACGACCGCCTATTTCACTATATTCACCTTCACTGTTCTCTCTAACAACAACTAAATTAAAATCGTTCGGGTTGGATAGGGGAGATCTTAATCCCTTGAAATATTTTGCTGGTCGAAGATTAATTGATTGCTCAAATGAACGGCGTATTTTTAGTAATAGCCCCCATAATGAAATATGATCAGGAACCAGTTTAGGGTTTCCAATTGCTCCAAGAAAAATGCCGTCAAACCCTTTTAATGTTTCTATTCCATCATCAGGTAACATTTTTCCATGTGTAATATAGTAATCACAATTCCAGGGGAATTCTGTGAATTCAAAAGATAGGTTGCCATGTACTTCACCAATTGTATGTAGAACATCAAGTGCTGCCGGTACTACTTCTTTACCAATTCCATCCCCTGGAATCACAGCTATTTTGTATTTTGGCATATACAAACTCCTCTGTTGTTTTTAATCGAAGTAAAAACCGCTGCGTTAACAACGGCTTTTACCTCTGGTTAGTTGTGTTTTATTTTCCTGCATTTTTGGCTGCTTTTATAACATCCTTACCTATTTCGTCAGCAAATTTGTCATATACAGGTTGCAATGCTTCCTTTAAAGTTTCCCGTTCTTCGGTAGTCAGCTCATGAATTTCCATTTTCCCTCGCTCTTTAATTGTCTTCAAAGCCTCTGAATTAAGTTCTTCTGCTAAGGTGCGGGCTTGCTTTGTTCCATGGTCGATACCGGCTTTTACGACTTCTTTTGTTGCTTCATTCATACTGTTCCAGAACTTTTTATTCGTTAATAATGCATAGTCAACTCTGGCTGCTCCCCAGTTAGTGGTTATATACTTTTGTACATCACCCAGTTTTTTAGTTGAAATATTACTGTAAGTGTTGACTTGACCGTCTACAGTTCCTTGTTCAAGCGCAGTGTACAATTGACCGAATGGAAGTTGTAGCGGACCAGCTCCAACAGTTTTGAAAATTTCTGCCAGTACTTGTCCACCCTGCACACGAATTTTCAGACCTTCAAGATCTTCAGGACCTGTAATTGGACGTACAGTATTTGTGATATGTTTCGGACCATTTGGCCACATTCTTAATCCAATTATACCCTCGCTTTCAAGGCTCTGGAGGATTTTTTGTCCAGTTTCTCCATCCCAAAAAGCGTAGGCTTCTTCGTTAGAGTCAAATATAAATGGAAGGGCTGGGATATTAAAAGCCGGATTCATACCAACCATTTTGGACATGTCAGGAATAATGAATTGAACGTTATTTGCTCTAAGGTTTTTGACTTCTGTTTTATCATCGAATAACTGTCCATTTGGATACACCTGTACAGTGATTTTACCATTGGAATTTTCTTCTATATATTCGGCCATTGCCAAAGATGCTTGGTGTTTTGGAGTATTTTCCGCAACCACGTGCGAAATTTTGATTGTCATTTCCTGAATTTCATTGCTATTGCCATTTTCAGATGATGAAGCTGTTTCAGAATTACCACATGCTGAGATAATAATAGCTACCATTAATAATAGAAAGGTTAGAAATCCCTTTTTAAACTTATGCATCTTACTTCCCCCTTTAAAAAAAGTTATTGAGTGAGTATTTTACAGATTGATAAGCGAAATAACGAAATAAAAATAGTAACCGCTTTCAAAATTCAAAGATAGATTTAAATATGTGGAAGTTAAGTTGATTATTTTTTATCACACTCCTTTAAGGCTTTAAATTAACTCTACAATAATTGGTTAAAACGGAAACTATCAAATTATTATTTGAAGATTTCTAAAAATGCACCTCCCATATTATTTTCTAATATGTTATAATTTTTAAAACAATCTTCATAGTTTTTGTAGGTAAAAAAATAATTTTGTAACTAAAGTAAGTCGAAAAAACCCATATAAATGGATTTTTTATTATTGAACATTTTGGATACAATATCCAAAATGTTAGGTGGAGAGGATAGTACATGAGGTTAAAACACAAGGGGTTAAGTTTGCAAGTAATTATTATTTTGTTTGTATGTACAGTGGTTATTCTTGCTTTTTCGGTAACGGGTTTTCTAATCAGCAGAGAACTTACCGGGCAAACGAAAAATGAATTAGCCGAAAAGACGAGGAATATTGCACGTATGGTCAGTCACTCACCGTTAGTAATTAAAGGATTACAGGATAAGCAAAAAGAGGATGATATTCAGGAATTTGCACTGGAAACTCGTCAATTGACCAATGTTCGTTATATTGTTGTTTTCGATATGAATGGGATTCGAAAATCACATCCTGACGAATGGAAAATTGGCAATCATTTTGTAGGAGGGGATGAACAAAGAGCATTAAATGGAAAAAGCTATAGTTCAATTGCCAAAGGGACACTGGGTATGTCAATGCGTTGGTTTGAGCCGGTTTTTACAACTGATGGGAATCAGGTCGGTGTGGTAGCGGTTGGGATAATGCTGGATAAAGTGAATGAGGTTGTACAAAACAGTAACAAAATAATATACACCGGAGTTGGATTAGGGATAGTGCTGGGGGTACTTGGAGGGGTTCTTTTAGCTGGAAGGATCAAGAAAATTTTATTTGGCCTGGAACCCCCTGAAATTGCAAACCTGTGGCAAGAACGGAATGCGATGCTTGAATCCGTTCGCGAAGGTATAGTAGCCATTAATCAGGAGGGTTATATTGTGATAGCAAACGCTGAAGCTGTTCGGATTTTTGAAAGAGCAGGTATTGACGGTAATCCGATTGGCCATAAGGTTGATGAATATATGGAGTTTTCCCGCTTAATTGATGTTTTAGAATATGGAAAAGAAGCTTATGATCAGGAAAGAGATTTAAATGGGATGACTATTGTTGTAAATCGACTTCCAGTTAGAGTGGATGGGCAGATTGTCGGCGCAATTGCAACTTTCCGTGATAAAACAGAATTAAAACAGCTTGCTGAACAACTTTCAGGGGTGAAAAAATATGCTGATGCACTCCGTGTAAAGTCTCATGAATTTATGAATAAATTACATGTAATTTTAGGGATGGTCAATATTGGTGAATATAAAAAACTGCAAGCTTACATTCATGAGATCACGGATAAATATCAAATGGAAGTTGGTTCCATATCAAGTCTCGTTAAAGATCCCATCTTGGCAGGCTTTCTATTAAGTAAAATGAGCTATGCTCGAGAACAGGGGGTGAAGCTAAACATATGTGGCGATTCCGTGTTACCTCTACCAAGTGATTCTGAAATCATGGATAAAATTATTACAATCATCGGAAATCTAATTGATAATGCAATGGAAGCAGTACAGGATCACAATCAAAAAGAGATTGAAGTGAGAATCGGATATGATAACAAGAAGTTTTCATTTTCTGTTCAGGATAACAAAGGCGGAATTCCTGCAGAAGTACAAGTGAATATGTTTTCGAAAGGATTTTCCACTAAGGGTGAAAATCGTGGTTTCGGACTATTTTTAGTTAGAAAAAATATAGAAAAATTAGGTGGAAATATTAACCTTTTTAGTAATGAAGAGTACACGATGTTTACAGTAGAAATTCCATATCAGGAAAAGGAGGAATCGGCGTGATTAAAGTATTAATCGTTGAAGATGATCCGATGGTTGCGGAAATTAATAAAAATTATTTGGGTTTTGTTAAGGGGTTCTCCTGTGAAGGAATTGTTCAGGATACGAAAGAAGCAGAGTCGTTTCTTGAAAAAAATCAAGTGGATTTAATCCTGTTGGATTTATTTATGCCAGAAAAAAACGGAATAGAGCTTTTAATGGAAATAAGGAAAGAAGATAAAAGCATAGATGTCATTGTCATATCGGCTGCAAGCGATATCCAAAGTGTTAAATCTGCACTAAGACTTGGGTCAGTGGACTATTTAATAAAGCCATTTGAATTTGATCGATTTAATGATGCTTTAAAAAAATATAAAAATGAGCACGAAATAATAATTCGACACGATAAGTTTGATCAGGAAGAACTTGATGAACAGCTGCTGCATCAAAATAAATTCACGATAGACTCATCCACACAACTCCCAAAAGGACTAACAAAAGAAACACTTTGCAGTGTAGTTGAAGGAATTTTTACTGAGGTGAAAACGAAAGAAAAATTTTCTACGGAAACACTTGCTGCACTGGTGGGTATATCTCGTGTTTCCATGCGCAAATATTTGAAGTTTCTGGCTGATATTGAAATGGTATCGGTGGAACTGGATTATAAGAAGACCGGTCGCCCTACTTATACGTACAACATAAAAAAAGAAAATAAAAATCGTATTAAACCTTATTTAAATTCTGAGGTAACATTTTGATTATTTTAATTACAAAAGATTTTTTTTACCTATTTAAACTACAAAGAATCTTCAAAAAGTTATAGTATAGCCTAAACAAGTTGATGAGGGTGCGATTAATAGTTTTTCTATATTTGAAAGCGTTTGCTGAACTTAACTGTGCAAGGATGGTGCAGTAGGCAAAATAATCACAGCCTTTCTTAACTAAAATTATTAATCAAGGGGGATTATTATGAAAAAACTTTTAAAATGGTTTGACGTCATTGAGGAAGGAGCAACCCTGATTTTGTTTTTGGGAGCAGTTTTAGCAATGTTATACGGTGTTTTTATGCGCTATGTGATGAATTCACCAGTATTCGGTCTGCTTGAGGTTGTACGATTTTTGTTACCGTGGGCAATTTTTATCGGGTTTGGAAGAGCTCTTAAGAGTGATCATCATATAGCTGTTGATGTTGTATATGACCTGTTTCCTTTTAATGTAAAAAGGGTGCTGGCAGTAATAGCTAATCTTATGGGAGTTGGATTTGCAATTTTTATGACAAAAACAGGCATACAAACCATGATGACTGAATATGAAACTGGCTATACGACTATTGCACTTGGTATACCTTTGTGGATTCAGTATATTATATTACCTATTTCTATGGTGTTATTTGGTATTTACTTTGCTATTAAAACGTATAAAGCAATTATAGGGGATAAAGAAGAAGTAGACGGACCTGATTATGAAGAACACGAAAATTACATTATTGAAGAAGATGAGAAGAAAGGGGGAATTTCAGTATGAGTCCGGTACTCGTTTTGTTTATAGTTTTTATTGCACTTTGCCTTATTCGAGTTCCTGTTGCAGTTAGTTTAGCGCTATCCAGTATTGTTGCATTAAATATGATTGACTTTACCATGTATACAGTTATTCAAAAAATGTTTAGTCAGTTAACACATGTTTCGTTAATGGCAATTCCGGGGTTTGTATTTACTGGAATTATTATGTCAAAAGGTGGAATTTCAAAGCACTTAATTGAAGCCTTGAAGTCATGGGTCGGACATTTACGCGGTGGACTTGCTGTGGTAACTATTCTTGCATGTATGATTTTTGCAGCGATATCCGGGTCAAGTCCTGCTACCGCAGCAGCAATTGGGAGTATTATGATTCCAGGTCTCGTCAATGCAGGTTACAATAAACGTTATGCAATGGGTCTGGTTGCGGCTGCTGGTACCCTCGGTATCTTAATTCCCCCTTCCATTCCGCTGATCCTTTATGGAGTTGTTGCTGAAGAGTCTATAAGTGAGTTATTTATGGCGGGGATTGTGCCCGGTATCTTGTTAGGTGGTACTTTGATAGCGTCAGCTGTTATATATGCAAAAATTAATAATTACGGATCACTACCTAAACAATCATGGTCTGATCGCTGGAAAAAGGGTATGAAAGCCATTTGGGGGTTTATACTTCCAATTGTTATTTTAGGTGGGATATATAGTGGGGTCGTTACACCTACTGAAGCTTCTTTCCTCGCCGTTCTATATGCCTTTATAGTTTCTGCTTTCGTCTATCGTGAACTTACTTTTAAAAAGTTTCGGGAAATAGTAAATGAATCTGTCAATATTACTGCGATGATTTACCTTATTATCGCTGCGGCTGTAGTTTTCGGGATGTTTTTGACGATTGCACAGGTACCACAAGACTTAGCTACATGGATGAATGCCAATGTTGCTAACAAATGGATTTTCCTAATTGGTATCAACTTACTAATCTTTATTATGGGTATGTTTTTAGAATCCGCGGCAATTATTCTTATTACAGTTCCAATCTTCTTGCCAATGCTGGTGTTGTTTGGAATTAGCCCTATTCACTTTGCGATTATATTGACTATTAACCTTGAACTGGCAATGATTACACCACCTGTTGGATTGAATTTATTTGTAGTCAGTGGGATTTCACGGGAAAAAGTCGGCGAAGTGGTAAGAGGTGTTGTCCCATTCTTCTTTTTAATGGTTGCTGTTCTAGCTTTTATTGTGGTATTTCCAGAACTGTCATTATTTTTTCTGGACTGATTTATATTTGAAGCAAGTTTAATAAGATAACTAAAGGGAGTAATGATTTATGAGTGTTTGTCGATCGTACTTGTTCGTACCTGCAAAGGAATTATCAATAATAAATAAGGCTATTAACTCCGAGGCAGATAGTGTGATTATCGATTTAGAGGATGCTGTTGCCTATTCAGAAAAAAATAATGCAAGAGAATTAGTTAAGGAATCCTTGCAGAAATTGAATAATCAAAAACCGGTTTATGTAAGAATCAATGATATTGGCACACCATTTTGGGAAGAAGACTTGGCTTATTCCGTTCAATACGGTGCACATGGTGTTATTGTTCCCAAAAGTGAGAACCCGGAAGATATTTCTTATATCTGCAAGAGGATAAGGGAAATGACACAAAACAAAAATGGAACTGTTTTAAGGGAAACTAATGATAGTAATTCTTTTGAAGTGATTCCTCTGCTTGAAACAGCTAAGGGTATACAATTCGCGTACGAAATTGCTAAATCTGATTCTCTCGTTTCGAAGCTGGCTTTTGGGTCGATTGATTATTCTCTGGATATTGGATGTCAATTATCCTCGAGTGGTGATGAACTATTATATGCACGTTCCAGGATAGTAGTAGGTTCCCGGGCTGCCGATAGGGAGGGGCCTATTGACGCAGTATTTCCGTCATTAAATAATCCGGGAGGTTTGGAATATGAAGCAACTCAGGCCAAAAAGTTAGGTTTTAAGGGCAAGCTGACAATTCATCCAAAACAGGTTGATATTGTAAATAACCTATTTATGCCGGGGGATGAAGAACTGAGGGAAGCCCGAGAAATTGTTGAGCAATTTGAAAAGGCAGAACAAGAAGGTTTAGCGTCAATTTCCGTTAATGGCAATCTAGTTGATTACCCGGTTTATAAAAAGGCAAAAGAAGTTTTAAATTTTGTCATTGCCTAGCGCTCTGACAAAGCAGATATTAGGTTCAATTGTATAAAGGAATTTCTAAAAGGAGATAAAGTTTATGAAAAATAGAATTGAACACGATACCTTAGGGGAAATAAGTGTACCTGCTGATAAACTTTGGGGAGCACAAACGCAGCGAAGTAGTGAAAATTTTAAAATCGGCACGGAGAAAATGCCGGATAGTATTATAAGAGGATTTGCTATTTTAAAGAAAAGTGCTGCACTTGCTAACCAGGATATGGGTCATTTAAGTGAAGAAAAAGCCCAAGCGATTGCACAGGCTGCTGATGAAATTATTGAAGGGATATTGAATGAACATTTTCCATTACTGGTTTGGCAAACAGGGAGCGGTACACAATCGCATATGAATATAAATGAGGTTCTTGCTAATAAAGGTAATCAGATCTTGGAGGAAAAAGGTAGAGAGATACGAATTCATCCCAACGATGATGTAAATTTGTCGCAAAGCTCAAATTGTAATATGCCTACAGCAATTCACATTGCCGCAGTAACAGCAATAGAAGATGAAGTGTTACCTGCTCTGGTCAAATTAAAAAATACTTTCTATGAAAAGTCTCAGGAGTTTAATCATGTTATCAAAGTCGGTCGAACGCACTTGCAAGACGCAGTCCCTTTAACGATGGGACAGGAAATTAGTGGCTGGCATCGTATGTTGGAAAAAACCGAGATGATGATTCGTGAAAGTTACCAAAAAATGCAAGAGTTGGCCTTTGCGGGGACTGCTGTGGGGACAGGGCTCAATACTTATGCAGGATTTGCTGAGAATGCAGTTGAAAAAATCAGTTCTTTTACAGGTAAAACTTTTATCCCTGCCCGAAATAAATTCCATGCACTAACAAGTTATGACGGAATCGTTTATACCCATGGTGCTTTAAAAGCCTTGTCTGCTGATTTAATGAAAATTGCTAATGATGTTCGCTGGCTTGCAAGTGGTCCCAGAAGTGGAATTGGCGAGATCATCATTCCATCCAATGAACCAGGTAGTTCCATGATGCCAGGGAAAGTTAACCCAACTCAGTGTGAAGCTTTAACGATGGTGACAACACAGGTTATGGGGAACGATTTAACAATTGGTCTAGCTGCTAGTCAAGGTAACTTTCAGGTGAACGTATTTAAACCGGTAATTGCATATAATTTTATACAATCAGCAAGATTATTAGCAGATGGTATGACTTCTTTTAATGATAATTGTGCTGTTGGGATAAAGCCGAATCATGAAGTGATTGAAAAGAATTTGGAAAATTCATTAATGTTAGTGACGGCGCTTAATCCTCACATTGGGTATGAGAATGCAGCCAAGATCGCAAAAAAGGCACACGAAGAAGACTTGACATTAAAAAGATCCGCCTTGGAGATGGGTCTATTAACAGAGGAGGAATTTAACGAAATCGTTAATCCAGCGAAAATGACACAACCAAAAACAAACTGAAAAAGTCACTTATATTTATAAAAATAGAATGAACACCACTAAGATGGACACTACGGTATTTTTAGGCAGTTAAGAAAGTATAAATACTTTCTTACTGCATAAGTGCAACTATGATATTCGCCATAAAGTCTTGGCGAATGCCAAGTTTTCTAATGTATGGAGACGGCTTATATGAATAATATTTCACCGGAAAATAACGAAAAGATAGATGAGGGGAATAATAGAAAAAGCGGAAGACGTGTAATTAATGAGCGACGATTGATAGGTATAACCCTGGCAACGATTTTGTTTATTTCGATATACGCGGGGTTGCCATCTTCCTTCGATGATCCATCAAGAAAAATGATTGCTATCGTAACCATGGGTGTTGTGCTTTGGGTGTTTGAGGCACTTCCTTTAGGATTAACCGCTGCTTTGATTATCTCCTTAATGCTGTTTCTTAAACCAGTTCCGATTGAAGTAATATACAGTGGTTTTTCTTCCCCTGCGGTTTTCTTGATCATTGGGGGGATGATGCTGGCTCGAGCAGTGAATGAAACAAGACTGGCCAAAAGAATTACCTACCATATTTTAGCTAGGTGGGGAGGAAGTTCAAGGGGATTGCTCGCAAGTATTCTGGTTATCCCCCAAGTTCAGTCTTTTTTTATCCCGGCTTCAGCAGTACGAACTGCTTTGTTGTTACCTGTTGCACTAAATGTATTAGACACAATTGGTGCCCGAAGCAATAGTGGTTTACGAAGAATGATTTTGCTGGCTGTTGCCTTTGGATCAACAATAAGTGGTACTGCAGTAATGACAGCGGCAATTGGAAATATTTTAACCGTGGCTATGTTGAAGCAGTTCGTTGGTATTAACATCACATATTTTGAATGGTTTCTTTATGCATTGCCTTTATGGTTAATTTTAATCCCGGGTGCATGGTTTGTGTTATTAAAATGTTTTCCTTTGAAAAGAGAAGAGCAGTTTTTCCCACAGGTTAAACAAGAAATGCAAGAACAGTTAGAAGAATTTGGCCCCTTAAATATACGGGAAAAGAAGTGTTTAGTAATTTTAACGTTGACTGTTTTCCTTTGGATGACAGAACCATTGCATGGATTAGACCCAAGTATTCCCGCCATAATGGGAGTTGTATTAATGACACTTCCTGGAATTGGCTGTGCAAAGTGGGTAAATGTAGTAAAAATTAATTTTGATACGATTTTTTTACTTGGAGCTACACTTTCAATGGGCTATGCCCTCACTGATTCGGGTGCAGCGGACAAAATTGGAGGTGTGCTGGCTACTGATTGGATTTTGTCTTTACTTCAGGATCCAATATCCGCTGTTATTTTTATTTTGTTGGCAACTCAAATTTTTCATTTGTTGATGTCTAATGTGTCAACTGCGGTAGTAACGCTTATTCCTATATATATCGGAATTTCTGCACAAGCAGGAGTAAGCCCAGTATTTATTTGCTTTACGGCTGCGGTGACATGCTTACATGGTTATATTCTTGTTGTTGAAACGATGCCTAATGTCATTGTTTACAGCTCCGGGCAAATATCGCAACGCGAATATTTAAAACCAGGCTTATACATGACGCTGCTTATGATAGTATTAACCACTATTGTTGCGCTTACTTGGTGGAAATGGCTCGGGCTGTTACCATAAAAATTCTTTATAAAGTGGGGAGAACATGGGAAAAGTACTTGAAAACTCTAGTAAACAATTACTTCGACAAAATGGTGTAAAGACCCCTTATAACTGGGTTGTTAGAACGGGAAGTGAAGCTGAGCAAATTGCCGTAGAAAAAGATGTTGTTTTAAAAGCACTGGTTCCGGTGGGTAAAAGGGGAAAAGCAGGAGCTATCAAATTTCCGGCTACACCACTGGAAGCCAACAAGCAAACAGAAGAACTTTTAAACATGACAGTACGACATTTCCCGGTTAATGAGGTTTTGGTTGAGGAAAAAGTTGAAATTCAAGAAGAATGGTATGTGTCGATAGCTTTCGATACGCAGAAACAATTACCGGTAATCATTGCAACAACAGAAGGTGGGATCGAAGTTGAGTCATTGATTAAAAATCACCCTGAAAAGGTTGTTTTATATTATGTCAATCCATTCGGGAAGATTGAACCGTATCAGGCAAAACAAATATGGAGTTCGCTTGGTGTTACTGGAAAGCCGCTTGTTCAGGCGACTTCTGTGCTTTGTAAACTATACGATTCTTTTGTTAAATACGACTGCTATATATTGGAAATTAACCCGCTTGTTTTAACGAAGGAAAATAACGTAGTGGCTGCGGATTCTGTAATGGGAGTCGACGATTCTGCAATGTTTCGTCATCCAGAATTAACTGACATTGTGGAAGAGGGGAGTGAAAGAACATGGCGGCCTTTAACCGAGCTGGAGAAAGAAATGGTAAAAGTAAATAGTGCCGACTACCGGGGCACAGCTCGTTATACCGAAATGGAAGGCGGAGATATAGGGTTTATGTGTGGAGGTGGAGGAGGAAGTCTTGTTAGTTTCGATGCGATCACCCGATTCGGAGGGAGACCAGCAAATTATACAGAGACAGGTGGCAACCCACCAGTGGAAAAAGTCTACAAGTTAACAAAAGGTATTTTGTCAAAAAACGGTGTGAAGGGACTTTTTGTTTCTCAAAATATCACTAATAATACACAGATTGATGTCATGGCAGAGGGAATTGTCAAGGCATTGAATGATATGCAAATAGATGTTCGGACATTTCCTGTTGTTGTAAGGCAGGCAGGAGTAAACGATAAACTTGGGAAAAAAATCTTTGAAGAGGCAGGAATCACTTATTATGGAGAGGATATAACAATAGAGCAGGCCGCAAAAGAAATGGTGTGCAGTATGAAGGAGGTTTAGTAGTGGCAATTCTAATCGGAAAAGAATCGAAAATAGTTGTTCAGGGTATCACTGGCAGGGAAGCAAGGATGATTGTGGATCACTCCGTTAATTATGGTACAAAAATACTTGCTGGTGTCACTCCGGGAAAAAAAGGAGAACGTGTCTCGGAGGTTCCTGTCTACGATACTGTGAAAGAGGCCATTGAACACCATGGAGTTGATACGAGTTTAATAGTTGTTCCGCCTGCATTTACATTAGATGCAGCCCTTGAAGCTATTGATAATGGAATTAAAAAAATTGTAGTTACAACAGAAAATGTACCGCAAATGGATACGGTGAAAATAATAGCTGCCGCTCGGGAACGTGGAGTTTATATCATCGGCCCCAACACTGCTGGAATGGTAAATCCCGGGGAACGAATTAAGCTCGGATCAATTGGTGGTGATCATCCGGAACGGTGCTTTGTTCCCGGGAATGTTGGTGTCATTTCCAGAAGTGGGGGCATGGCTGCTGAAACTTCCTGGATGATCAAAAGAGCGGGTTATGGGGTATCGACAACAATTGGAATTGGTGGTGATGGCCTAATAGGGACAAATATTAAGGAATTGTTGGGTTTGTTTGAACAGGACCCAGATACAAAAGCTGTTGTTACTTTTTCAGAACCAGGTACTTCATTTGAGGAAGAAGCGGCCAAATTTATTAAGAAGGGTGGATTCACAAAACCGCTGATTTCACATGTTGCCGGTCGTTTTACGGAATCCATGCCGGAGGGAACGGTGTTTGGGCACGCGGGGGCAATGATTTCTGGCCATGTTGGACGACCTTCTATAAAAGCAAAAAAGTTAAATGAAGCCGGGGCAATTGTTCTGGAGAACTTCGATGATTTAATAGAAACGCTTCAAAATGTACTTGGAAAAGATAAGTCAAAGGATAATCCAAGCCCTACATCTATATAACTTATCAAAGGGGTTTTTGCTATGAAAATAATAGATATTAAAGAAACAGCTGTACCAATTAAATCCAGTATAAGCAACGCTTACATTAATTTCAGCAACATGAATGTATCAGTTGTTGCAATTGTCACTGATGTTATTCGAAATGGGAAAAGAGTAGTCGGATACGGTTTTAATTCAAATGGACGCTATGCCCCATCGGGTTTATTACGGGAGAGATTTATTCCGAGACTTCTCGAATTTTCGGATTCAAGTAAGATTTTGAATGAAAGTGAATCGAATTTGGATCCTCATCGTATCTGGGAAATATTAATGACAGGTGAAAAACCCGGGGGACACGGCGAACGTTCAGTAGCAGTCGGCACACTCGATATGGCGGTTTGGGATGCTGTTGCTAAAATTGAAGAAATGCCTTTATACCAATTGCTTGCGGATCGTTATGGAGAAGGGAAACCGGATGAGTCGGTTTTCGTTTATGCAGCAGGTGGGTATTATCAGCCCGGTAAGGGAATTGCCGAACTTCAGGATGAAATGCGGGGGTATCTCAATCTCGGCTATTCAGTCGTGAAAATGAAAATTGGCGGTACTTCTTTGGAAGACGACCTTCGTCGGATTGAAGCTGTATTGGAAATTGTCCCTTCCGGACGGTCGCTTGCAGTTGATGTAAATGGACGTTTCAACCTTGAAACAGCAATCAAATATGCGGAAAAACTGGAACCATATGATTTGTTTTGGTATGAGGAAGTTGGTGATCCGCTGGACTATGAACTTCAGGCAGAACTGTCGAAATATTATCAAAAACCTATGGCTACTGGTGAAAACTTATTCTCAGTACAGGATGCTCGCAATTTAATTCGTTATGGAGGGATGAGATCTGATCGAGATTTTCTACAATTCGATTGTGCGTTAAGTTATGGTCTTGTGGAATATATGCGAATTTTGGATATGTTGAAAGAGTACGGATGGTCATCAAGACGATGCATTCCCCACGGCGGTCATCAAATGTCACTTAACATTGCTGCCGGATTGGGATTGGGTGGAAATGAGTCATATCCCGGAGTCTTTGAGCCATTCGGTGGTTTTGCGGATGATATACCGATTGAAGACGGTTATGTTCGCTTGCCGAATGCTCCAGGAATTGGTTTTGAGACAAAAAAGGAATTGCGCAAGTTACTACATTCAATAGCTGTATAAAAAACTGTGATCATTAAATAAAAAATTAATATTGGAGGAGAGCTATTATGAGTAATAGTAGGTTTGAGGAAGGTTTAGAGATTCGTCGTGATGTTCTTGGGGCAAATTATGTTGATAAATCCATTGAAAATGCCAATGAATTCAATCGGCCTATGCAGGAATTGGTAACTGAATATTGCTGGGGTGAAGTTTGGTCTAGAGAAGGGCTTCCAAAAAAAACCAGGAGTATGATTAACCTTGCTATGTTAACGGCATTAAACCGACCGCATGAGATTAAACTTCACCTAAGGGGAGCTTTAAATAATGGAGTAACCAAAGAAGAAATTCAGGAAGTTTTACTTCAATCTGCTATATATTGCGGGGTCCCAGCTGCTATTGATAGTTTTAAGCTTGCAAAAGAAGTTTTTGAAGAGGAAGAATAAATTTGGACACTTTATAACATTTGCCCCAGAAGAGACTTAGAAAGAAGAGATTGGGGCATAAGTATTTTTCTAAAAACTCCGTCGCTAGCGTAAAGAGACTCAACAGTCGCCAAGGATGAAGTATTTGTTTGATCCCAGCATCTTGGGCAATTTTAAACGACGGTTAATTGGAAGGATGTCAACTATGAAAATAGGTTTGATTGGCTTAGGGAATATGGGGGGACGCATTGCAAAGCATTTAATGAAACAAGGGAATGAACTCCATTTATATGATGTAAATACAGAGTTATTGGAACATTTTGAGTCAATTGGTGCAAAAATAGCAAATTCACCAAAAGCATTAGCATCTGAAAATAAGTATGTGATAACAGTGCTGCCAAATGCTGAAATTGTGAAACAAGTTGTCAGTGGAGAAGAAGGGCTTATTACTGGGTTTAAACCCGGCAGCATATTAATAGATATGACAAGTTCTATTCCAGAAGTGACTAAAAATATCAGTAAAGAACTGGAGGAACAGTCTGTAAGGATGCTGGATGCACCGGTAAGTGGGGGAGTCAAAAGAGCTGAAAAAGGCACCTTAACTATTATGGTCGGGGGAAATGAAGAAGCTTTTTCTGAGGCGTTTCCTATATTTGATATGATTGGATCTAACACTATGCATGTGGGTGATAGTGGGGCTGGTCATACTATTAAGGCTTTAAATAATATGATTTCTGCAACTACATTGTCTGTTACATTGGAAGCTCTTGCAGCAGGCATTAAATTAGGTCTCGATCCTTACAAAATGCTCAAGGTTATCAATAGCAGTACAGGTAAAAGTAATTCCAGTGAAAATAAAGTCGCGCAACAGGTATTATCGGGCAAGTATGAAGGTGGATTTACTTTAGATCTCATGTATAAGGATTTGACAACAGCCATGGAAATCACGGATCATGCAAAAGTACCTGCTGCTGTTTCCAATTCTGTATACCAGTTGTGGGAATATGCTTCATCACAAGAACATGGAAATAAAGTTGATCATACTGTTATTGCAAAGATTATCGAAAAAATTGCCGATGTGAAATTTTGATTCTGATATCGATTTTCTTTTGCGAAAATATAGCACTTTTCTATAAAATTGAAGGGGATGGTTTTCATGAACTTAAGCGAAAAACTGGCAAATTATATTATAGATACGAATTACGAACAGTTGCCTGAGGAAGTAGTACGCTTTACAAAGTTATGCATACTGGATTACTTCGGATCAGCTATTGCAGGGTCCACTATGGATCCAATACGCAAAATAGATGAGTTTATTAAGGAAATGGGTGGAGACCCGCAGGCAAATCTGATAACAGGTGGACATTCATCTGTCACTCAGGCTGCATTACTTAATGGGGCATCAGGTCATATTGTTGAACAGGATGATATTCATAAAGGGTCAATTATACATGCAGCGACAGTTGTGATTCCTGCAGCATTAGCCATTGCAGACTGGAAACAACTTTCGGGGGAAAAGTTGATTAATGCAATTGCTGTCGGTTATGAAGTTTGTTATCGAATTGGTGAAGCGGTATCACCGTCACATTATTATTATTGGCATAATACGGCAACTTGCGGTACGTTTGGGGCTGCTGCAGCTGTCGCGAAATTATTGCACTTAAATAATGAACAAACTGTTTATGCTTTAGGGAGTGCCGGGACACAGGCTGCAGGTTTGTGGGAGTTTATTGAAGACGGTGCGATGTCAAAACAACTTCATCCTGGAAAAGCTGCGATGAACGGAGTCATTAGTGCTCTATTAGCCGAGAAGGATTTTACTGCAGCACAAAAAATATTGGAAGGAAAACGTGGATTTTTTGAAGCAATGAGCAATGAATACGACATCTTCAAAATCACCAAGAATTTGGGTGAAGAATATAAAATCTTGGAGAACTCTTTTAAAGTTCATGCTTCCTGCAGACATACGCATCATGCTATGGACTTGATGATTGAATTGTCGGAAGAAAAGAAAATCAGTTTAGATCAAATTGATCGAATTAACGTAAAAACATATCAGTCAGCACTTGATATTACGGATAATAAAGCACCAACCACCCAATATGCGTCGAAATTTAGCATGCAATTTTGTACAGCATTAGCTTTATTGAAGGGACAAGGGAGTTTGGAAGATTTTAATGAAAAAAGTTTATGGGATGACGACGTCCGCAATTTAATGGATTATGTAAATGTAATCGTTGACCCGGAGATTAATAATCAGTATCCGGAAAAGTGGGGAGCAATTGTTGAAATACAAATGAAATCTGGAGAGGTTATTAGTAAAAAAACAGATTTTCCAAAAGGGGATCCGGATAATCCTGTCTCGGAATATAAGCTGCTTGAGAAATTTATGGGGCTTGCTAAAATGTGGGACGAGAAGGATAGGAAGATTTTATCTAAAATGATTCTTAATCTGGAACAGGTGGATGATACAAGAAGTCTTTTGAGTTTTAAAAAGGGGAGTATGGTGTAAAATGAGAGGTATAACAATGGAGAGAGGTAAAAGATTATCTTCATTGTCTGAAAATGCTTAAGCATATACAATATCAAGTTAATGAAATGGAGATTTTATTATGTCCGAGAAAGTTGATTTACGAATTGGTGATCGGGAAATGCTGCATAATCAGGTTTGTAGTGTATTGAGAAGAGCAATCTTGAAAGGTGATTTTAAACCTGGGGAAAGGTTGGTACAATCAGAACTTGCCGAGCAAATAGGTGTTAGTCGAATGCCTATTCGGGAGGCTCTAAGAACACTTGAAACCGATGGACTGGTTACACTGGAACCGCATAAAGGGGCGGTTGTTCGTTCACTAAAGAAGGAAGATATTAAGGAAATTTATGAACTCCGATCAGTATTGGAGCCATTAGCCTTAAAGAAGGGCATGGGATATTTTAGTAATTGGGATTTGAAAACATTGCAATCCCATCATGAAGCTATGAAACAAGCAAAAAGCGGGGAGGAATATGTAGAATGGAATGTAAGTTTTCATCAATTACTTTTCAGCCGCTGTCAGAGCCCGAGACTTCTCAGTTTTATTGAATCTATTTCACGTGGATTTGCCCAGGACACACCACAGCTGATTCCCGGACAAATCCAGAAATCCAATAAAGAGCATGAGTCTATACTAAAAGCTATATTGGATGATGAAACGGAAAAAGCCGGGGAATACCTGAAGCAACACATTAAAAGAACCGGAGAAGAATTACTTGAATCCCTTGAAAAAAGAAATTTTATATAATTATACAAAGTTGGAGCTAAAGGGATTTTTAATTAGAGAGTTATCAGTAAATTATATTCAAACTGGAAATTAAATCACGATCAAATGTCGGAAAAATGTTAAAATTGGGTTTACAATAAATAAGGTATACATTAAACTTAAATTGTATCCAATCTACAATATCCAATTTTAATAATTTATCTATGAATATACTTTCTGCTGATTTCTTTTTCAGAGGGTGTAAACATACCAAACATACATAAGGAGGAATTGAATGCTACCTTTAGAAGGTGTTACTGTAATTGCTCTGGAACAGGCGATAGCTGTTCCGTTTGCTACGCGCCAATTAGCTGATTTGGGTGCAAGAGTTATCAAAGTAGAAAGACCTGGTTCAGGTGATTTTGCAAGAAACTACGATACGACGGTTAATGGTATGTCGAGTCATTTTGTCTGGTGTAACCGCTCTAAAGAGTCTATAACACTTGATTTGAAGTCGGATGGAGGTAAAGAAGCACTGAGTCGTTTGCTTGAAGATGCTGATGTTCTGATTCAAAATCTTGCTCCAGGTGCATTGGAACGAATGGGTTTTGACCCGCAGGAACTTACAAACAAATATAAGAAATTAATTGTATGCAGCTTGTCAGGTTATGGAAAGGGTGGACCTTACGAGCATAAAAAGGCTTACGATTTGCTGGTACAATGTGAAGCGGGACTTGTTTCCATCACAGGAAGTCAAGATTCACCTTCAAAAGCAGGTATTTCCATTGCAGATATTGCTGCAGGTATGTATGCGTATACAGGAATTTTAACAGCATTACTGAACCGTTTTAGAACAGGCAAGGGAACTGTTATGGAAGTATCGATGCTGGAAGCACTTGGGGAATGGATGGGATATCCAGCCTACTATGCAGCGTATGGTGGAACTGAACCGAAAAGAAGCGGGGCTAGCCACTCCACAATCTATCCATATGGCCCGTTCCAATGTGGAGACAATAAGACGGTGTTTATAGGTCTTCAAAATGAACGTGAATGGAAAAGCTTTTGTGAGCTTGTGCTGGGCGATGTAAGTTTTGAAAAAGATGAAAGGTTTAACAGCAATTCCAAAAGATCTGCTAACCGGGAAGAGTTAAAGTCATTAATTGAAGATAGTTTTAAAGACTTAACCTCTGATGAAGTTATTGAAAGGGTGGAAGCGGCCAAGATTGCCAATGCCCGTCTGAATAATATGAAGGACTTTTTTGAACATCCACAACTGGCTGCACGTAACCGTTGGGAGTCGGTACAAACACCTGTAGGAGAGATCGGAGCTTTAAAATCACCGGTTACGTCGAATGGAATTGATTCTGTTATGAAACCTGTACCTGCACTTGGTGAACATACAGATTTAATTTTGGAAGAAATTGGGATGCACAAAGATATGGCAAGGAAATAATGGAAAAAGGAGTGAAAAAGGAAATGAGTATTCAAGAAGGTTGGAAGGGACGCTTTTATGAAGATTTTAAAATAGGAGATATTTACGCGCATCCGTTAGGAAGAACAGTTACTAAAACAGATAATATATATATGACTTTACTTACTCAAAATACAAATCCTATTCACTTTGATGATCATTATTCTGAACAGACTGAATTTGGAAAACCGTTGGTGGATTCAACATTCACAGTAGCTTTGGTAACGGGCCAGTCCGTTACAGATCTTTCACAGAACGCCATGGCAAACCTGGGATGGGACGAAATCCGTTTGCCAAGCCCGGTTTTTGAGGATGATACCATTTATTCTTTTTCGGAAGTGCTTGAGAAGCGGGAATCTAAATCACGGCCTAATGTGGGGATTGTAAACGTAAAAACCAGTGGCTATAACCAAAGGGGCGAAATTGTCATTACGTTTAAACGAACGTTTATGATCTATAAAAAAGACTATGCACCAAAAAAGGAAAATAAATTATTGGCGGAAGTTCTTGAGAAAGCAAGCCCGAAGACTGAATAATACAGGAGGATGGTTTTAGTGAAAGAGATTCATTACAGCGATATTGTTCAGAATGTGGCACGATTATGTGAAGAGGCGAATTATGATCTCGGTGAAGATGTTGTCACAGCATTCCAACAGGCTGTTCAAACGGAAACTTCCGGCGCCGGTAAAGAAGTGCTGAATCAGCTGATTGAAAATGCTAATATCGCAACAAATAATCGTGTTCCTATGTGTCAGGATACAGGGGTTTCTGTTTTTATTGTAAAACTCGGCCAGGAGTGTCATATAACTGGCGGCAATTTATATGAAGCAATAAATGAAGGGGTTCGTACAGGATACGAAGAAGGATATTTACGTTATTCTATTGTAGATAATCCAATCAATCGCAGGAATACAGGCGATAATACTCCCTCTGTTATCCATACGGAAATTGTACCAGGTAACAATTTGGAAATTTACATGACCGCCAAGGGCGGGGGAGCAGAAAATATGAGCGCTCTAAAGATGCTTACACCAAGCGATGGGCTTGAAGGAATTAAAAAATTTATATTGGACACAGTCCGTGAAGCAGGGCCCAATGCATGCCCACCCCTTGTAGTTGGCGTTGGAATAGGTGGTAATTTTGAGTCGTGTGCTTATCTAGCCAAAAAGTCTCTCTTTAAGCCAGTCGGAGAGAGGAATTCCAATCAGGATACTGCTGAACTAGAAGAAGAATTAATACGAGATATTAATAGCTTAGGGATTGGACCACAAGGGATGGGGGGAAAGACTACCGCGCTTGATATAAAGATAGAAACAGCACCGTGTCACATAGCTGCTCTCCCTGTCGCTGTTAATTTAAACTGCCATGCTAGCCGGCATAAACATGTCGTTCTTTGATCAGATGTTTGGAGGGATTAGATGACACAAGTAAGGATACAGGTTCCGTTTGATAGTGAGGAGGTTGTTAAATCATTAAAAGCGGGAGATCAGGTTTTAATGACAGGCACTCTTTATACAGCTAGAGATGCAGCGCATAAAAGAATGGTGGAGCAAATTGAAAATGGTGAAGAACTTCCTTTTGAATTAAAAAATCAGGTTATATATTATGTAGGACCAACTCCTCCCAAACCCGGGGAGGTTATAGGTTCTGCGGGTCCAACGACTAGCATTAGAATGGATAAATACTCACCCATTTTACTTGAACAAGGCTTAAAAGGAATGATTGGTAAGGGTTACAGAGGTAGTGAAGTTATTAATTCAGTTGCCAAGAATAATGCTGTATATTTTGCAGCGATAGGTGGATCAGGTGCACTTTTGGCAAAAAGAATTAAATCGGTTGAATTGGTGGCCTATGAGGATTTAGGGACAGAAGCAATACGGAAAATTTATGTTGAAGATTTCCCGTGTATGGTAATTAATGATATTTATGGAAGGGATTGGTACAAAGAATCGCAAGAGAAATATAAACAACGGTGATAAGAAAGATGTATGACATATTTAAGAATGAGGAGGGTGATAATATGGTCAAAATAACTGAAACAAACGCACCAGTTAAATTAAGTGATCAAGAAAGAGCAGAACTTCGTAAAGAGGTTCGAGATTTATGTCATTCATTCGGAAATGAATATTGGAGAAAGTTGGATGTGCCGAGAGAATACCCTCATGAATTTGTAGATGCGCTGACTGAAGCAGGTTTACTGTCTGTCTTAATTCCACAGGAGTATGGCGGCAGAGGTTATGGACTGACAGAAGCAACTATCATTCTTGAGGAAATTCATCGTGCAGGTGGTCATGCCGCTGCATGTCATGCTCAAATGTATACGATGGGATCTGTGCTGCGCCATGGTACTGAAGAACAAAAAAATAAATACTTACCTGAAATTGCTAAGGGTAAACTCCGGCTTCAGGCTTTTTCCATTACGGAACCTGAAGCAGGCTCGAACACCACTTCAATCGAAACATTTGCTGAAAAAGTGGAAGATGGCTATGTTATAAACGGTCATAAAAACTGGACAAGTCGTATTTTGCAATCTGATTTACTTTTGTTATTAGCAAGAACCAAGCCGTTGCAAGAAGTGGAAAAGAAATCAGACGGAATCAGTTTGTTTTTAGTAGATTTAAGGGAAATTCGGAAAAACCAACCCGATACATTGGAAGTTGAACCAGTTCGTACCATGTTTAACTATGCAACGAATAAAGTGTGGTACAAGGATATGAAAATACCACTTGATAGTGTGATTGGAAAAGAGAATAAAGGATTCAAGTATGTCCTAGATGGCATGAATGCGGAAAGGATTCTGCTCGCATCTGAAACAATTGGGGATGGCTACTTTTTCATTGATAAGGCAACAGAATATGCAAGTGAGCGAGAGGTTTTTAACCGTAAAATCGGGCAAAATCAAGGTGTCCAGTTTCCGATTGCTCATGCCTATGCATCGATTAAAGCTGCAGATTTGATGCGTTCTGAAGCTGCGGAAAAATTTGATGCCAATGAAAAATGCGGTGAAGAAGCAAATACGGCAAAACTTTTATCCAGCGAGGCTAGTTGGGAAGCCGGGAATGTTTGTATAAACACTTATGGGGGCAATGGATTTGTGGATGAATACGATGTCGAGCGTAAATTCAGGGAAACGCGGATGTATCAGGTGGCTCCAGTGAATAATAATATGATTTTAGCGTACATTGGGCAACATGTTTTAGGGATGCCTAGATCCTATTAATAGTTTTAAATGAGGATTGTGGCAGGTAAGTGCAGAGGATAGTTAGATAAATTTGCATACTTAATTGACGGAACTTTCAAAGTTTGGTATATTATTCTCCATAATAAAATATCAGAACGGCTGCTAAATCCAGTTGACTCTTCTGGGCAAGGGGAGCATTCCTAGGGTGTAAACCAGTTGTATGAAGGCAGGAATGAAATGTGTTTCATTCCGTTCATAGTGCTGGTTTATTTTTATTTCAGGAAAGGGGTGAAATTTTTTGTAAGGGATTACATAAAAGGTGTACATGTTCAGTTTGGTACTAATTAGCAGTGACACACAATACATCAGAGAGGATGAGAAAATGTTTACTGATCAGGAGCGAATGATACTTGGGGTTATTGTAGTGATTTATTTTATATTATTAATTGGTTTTTCGTATTATATTAACAACCGAAAAATAAAGAACTATGAAGATTACAATGTTGCCGGACGGTCTGTCTCCATTTTCCCCTTGGTATTAACATTTGTTGGAACAGCAGTTGGCGGGTCGATTTTACTGGGGTTTATGGAAAGTGCTTATCGTTTTGGGATGGGACAGCACTGGCTGAATATCAGTATCTTAATTACTGGTATTATTACAGCGTCCTTTCTGGTTAAGCGGATTCGTCTTATTGGTGAAAAATATAATATGGTTACTCTGGGGGATTTTACTGCACTCAGATATGGCGAAGGTGCCAGGCTTCCAACGGTAATCAGTGTGCTTCTTGCTTATTGTGCGGTTACCGGAATGCAGTTCGTTGCGATTGCGACTATATTAAACTTGACGATCGGCCTCAGCATGACTGCCGGAATTATCATCAGCTGGATCCTACTGACGGTAAAAACATTTTTTGGCGGACTGAAGTCGGTTGTCTGGCAGGATGCAATTCATGGTTCGGTACAGACGATTGGTGTCTTTCTATTATTTGTGGCTGTGCTCTGGGCTGGCAGTGACTGGGGAGAAATGAAGGCATTCGCCGATTCAATTGGTGATTCCGGGGCATTAAGTATTACCAGCATTTCCACGAGTGAAGTGCTTGTCTACTTCTTTACGATTGGCGGATACCAGTTTGTCAGACAGGATTTATGGCAGCGTTTTTGGGCTGCGAAAGATTATAAAACTGCTTTATCAGGTTATTGGATAGCTATCGTTCTTGCTTTTTTGATAGGCGTTGCGATTATTTCGACAGGAGCTTTTCTGAAATACGGCATGCAGATGACGGAAATTGATCCCAACCTGGTCTACTATGAGGCAATCGGAGCTGTGTTTAATTTTCCAATCGTAGTCATTATGGTGATTGCGCTTATGGCAACGGTCATTTCATGTGCGGATTCCTTTTTTATGGCGGGTTCGTCTTCCATTATTAACGATATTATAAAGCCAAGAATGAAACATGCAACTGAAAAAAAGATGCTTCGTTACAGCAGATATTCGGTTATTGCTGTTTCGGTAATTTCGGTTCTGCTTGCATTGTACATGCCTGAATTGGTTGTATTATGGGTGATTGGCACAGCAATGCTCGTTTCGGGACTTTTAGCACCATCTATTTTCGGACTCTTCTGGAAGGGAGCTACCAAAGCAGGCGGTATCTCAGCGATGTGGCTTGGATTGTCGGTTGCGGTAATTTGGCAATTGGCAGGACATCCATTTGGGATTCACCCTGTATTTATCGGGCTGCCGCTCTCCACGTTGACATTAATTATTGTTTCGCTGGCAACGAAAAAAGAACAAACGGATGCGGAAGATATCTGGTTACAAGTGAACTAATAAATGGAGATGTTAGAATGAAACCACTTACGATAAACTTTGCACGAATGAAAGAAACGATTGAATACAGTGCCAAAGTCGGAGAGATTCCCAATAATGGACTCTGCCGTCTCGCTTTATCAAAAGAAGATAAGGCAATGCGGGAACAGTTTCAAGAATGGATGATTGAGGCAGGTCTGGAAGTAAGAGTTGATGATTTTGGCAACATGTATGGCAGACGAAAAGGACAGACAAATCTTGATCCGCTGGTAGTGGGCTCGCATTTGGATACACAGCCAAATGGCGGAAGATTTGATGGTGTGTTGGGAGTGTTGAGTGCTTTGGAAGCGATTCGTACCCTGAATGATTATGAGATCGAAACGTATCGGTCCATTGAAATTGTAAATTTTGCAAATGAGGAAGGGGCGCGGTTTGAACCGCCGTTACTGGGTTCAGGTGGTCTGGCAGGTGTATTCTCAAAAGAATATGTGTATAACAGGCAGGACCGGGACAGGAAAGTTTTCAAAAATGAATTGGCGGAAATTGGTTTTAAAAGTGATGAAAAAAATCGCCTGCAGCGAGCGCACGCATTCTTGGAATTGCATATTGAACAAGGGCCGATATTGGAAAATGAAAGGATAACGATTGGTGCAGTAGAAGGGATTAAAGGAATGTCCTGGCTGGAGGTTAAAGTGACAGGTGAAGGCGGTCATGCCGGACCAACCCCGATGCCGCTTCGAAAAGATGCAATGATGGCGGCAACAAGCATGATTGCACATATTGAACGAAAATGTGCTGATGCTGACGGGGATTTAACCGTAACTGTCGGACGGCTCGATGTAAAGCCAGGTGCAGTAAATTGTATTCCGGAAAAGGTTGTGTTTTCCGTGGATGTTCGGCATTTGGATGATGAAATCCGTGAAAAATTTATTGCTGAAGAAAAGGCGGTTCTGCATGAAATGGCTGCCGATAGAAAAGTGGACTTGGAAACGGAAATGCTATGGGAAGTGGACACATCAACATTTCATGAGGACATCATTTTTCAAGTTTCCAAAAGTGCCGAGCGCCTTGGTTATTCGAACAGACGATTGTACAGTGGTGCAGGACATGATGCAAAATATATGAATGATTTTACTGCAACCGGGATGATTTTTTTGTCGAGTGTGGATGGTAAAAGTCATGTCGAGTCGGAGTTAACCTTGGATGATGATATTTATAAAGGTGCAAATGTTTTACTGGACGCAATGATTCATTTGGCAGACAACAAGGAATAGCGATGCAAGCAGAGGAGGAATTTCCATGGAAAAGAGCACAGGAGTCATTTGGGATGAAAGCTATTTCTGGCATCAAACCGGAAACGGCGCATTAAACATTGATTCCGGTGGATGGATACAGGCAGACACCCATGCCGAAAATCCGGAAACCAAACGCCGGGTTAAAAACTTGCTGGATCGGTCCAAATTTATGAAAGAACTGCAGCAAATCGAGCCGAGGGAAGCATTGCCAGAGGAAGTGGAAATGAATCATGGCCGGGATTATATTAAAAAAATAAAAAGACTTAGTGACAGTGGTGGCGGCGATGCAGGTGAGCATGCGATTGTTGGACCGGACTCGTATGAAATAGCACTCTTGTCAGCAGGCGGAGCGATTACAGCGATTGATGCTGTCATGCAGGAAAAGGTTAACAATGCATATGCATTGACCCGGCCGCCAGGTCATCATGCTGAGCAGGACGAGGGGATGGGTTTTTGCTTATTTAATAATATTGCAATTGCCGCCAAATATGCGAAGGAAAAATATGGACTGAAACGGATTGTGATTATCGACTGGGATGTGCATCACGGCAATGGAACCGAAAGCGCGTTTCGAAATGATCCGGATGTGCTGTTTATCTCGGTGCATCAGGAAAATATTTTTCCGAAAAGGCGCGGACAGATGTCTTATACCGGGGAGGGTGATGGGGAAGGATTTAACGTAAATATCGAATTGCCTGCAGGAACCGGTAATGAAGGGTATTTCTATACCTTTGATCAGGTAATCGAGCCAATCATAGATCAGTTTGAACCGGAGCTAATTATGGTTTCCGCGGGACAGGATCCAAGCAGGTTTGATCCGCTGGGACGAATGTTGATGACTTCGGATGGTTTTTACCAGCTGGCTATGAAGGTAAAGGCGCTGGCGGAAAAACATTGTGAAGGCCGGCTTGTTGCCTGTCATGAAGGTGGTTACAGCACAGCTTATGTACCATTTTGCACGATTCGGATTTTGGAAGCGTTAAGTGGAAAACAAAGTGGTGTTGATGATCCATTCGATCAAGGATATCATGAGGGACCGTTGTATCAGAATCAGATTGATGCGGTTGAGAAGGTTAAGGAGATTCAAGGTAAGTATTGGAGGTTGTAGGGTTTGTTACCATTACGGTTAAAAAATATAATTCAGGGAAAAGGTTGCCAGTCTTAGGGTTGGCAACTTTTTGATTGATATTTGTACGACAATGCATCTTGCTGAAATACATATATGTTTTTTGAATTTTTATATTTTTAGTATCTGTTACCATTCCTGTTATTTAAAATATGAAAAATATTATAAATATCTAAAAAAATTTGACTCCCCTCTTGTAAAACGCTTTCATATATATTAAACTTATACAAAACCGATTTAGTAAACCGTTTTAGTAATTTTGTGGGGAGATTAAAATGACAAAAAAGGTCACGATTACAGATGTAGCCAAGCAAGCTAATGTCTCAAAAAGTACTGTTTCTCAATATCTGAGTGGTCGCTTTGAATATATGGGGATTGAAACAAAAACCAGAATAAAAAATGCAATTTCGAATTTGGAATACCAGCCAAATATTGTAGCAAGAAGTCTTAAAAAGAAAAAAACATCCACTATAGG
This sequence comes from Virgibacillus ihumii, assembly GCF_902726655.1. NCBI lineage: Bacteria > Bacillati > Bacillota > Bacilli > Caryophanales > Bacillaceae > Virgibacillus > Virgibacillus ihumii. The sequence continues at coordinate 1,766,937 of NZ_CACVAN010000001.1, read as the reverse complement.
GGTAATAGTTGCAAATATATTACATTCATATTCAACACAAGTGCTTAGGTCAATAGAAAATGTGTGTAATAAAAATGGATATTCGACCATTATTTGTAATGCAGACGACAATTCAATTAAAGAGAAAAAGTACATTGAAACTTTATTGGCAAAACAAGTTGATGGATTGATTGTGCTACCGACCAGTGGGAACATGGAAATTTATGAAAAGTTACTTATGCAAAATTTTCCAATTGTATTTCTAGATCGTCTTGTTAATGGACTAAATGTTGATACAGTTTTATTGGATAATGAGAAGGCTTCAAAACTTGCAGTTGAACATTTGTTAGATAATGAATACAAAAATATTGCCATGGTCACAACTTCCTTGATTGATAATGTGACTCCCCGGGTTGAGCGAATAAATGGATATGTAAACAGCCTCGAAGAACATGGAATTCCTATTAACGATGAATATATAAAAGGTCTAGATTTGAATTCTTTACAAGGTGGGTTAGAAGAGCTTTTCTCTTTAGAAAAACCACCATCAGCAGTAATTTCAGGTAATGACTTTACGCTAATGGAAATATTAAAATATGCATTTTACCATGATATCAAAATAGGAGAGGACATTGGTTTGATAACAATAGACGAAGTTAGTTTCGGATCGATTCATTCACCCACCTTAACAACAATTGCGCAACCAACCTTTGAGATGGGTACAGAAGTAGCGAAAATATTATTGGATAAAATAAATAACAAAAAAACCAATAGTAAACCTAGAGTTCATAGACATGAACCATCTTTAATAATACGCAATTCATCTAAGAAAGTTGGTGTTGTAAATGAATGATGTAATTACAATTGGCGATGCTATGATAACATTCGATCCTTCTGCAACCGGACCTATGCGCTTTGTTAATTCCTTTTATAGAAAGGTAGGTGGTGCTGAGTTCAATTTAGCAATTGGTTGTGCCCGCCTTGGAATGAAGACAGGATGGATAAGTAGGTTAGGAAATGATGAATTTGGAAGGTACATTTATAATTTTGCCCGTGGAGAAGGAATTGATGTTTCTGAAGTAAAGAAAATTAGTGGTTATCCAACATCTTTAAATTTTAAGGAAATAAATGGAGACGGATCTTCCAAAACATTTTATTATCGTCATCAGTCACCGACTCTAACATTGAATCCTGATTCATTAAATAAAGCATTTTTTGAACAAGCTAAATTGTTGCACATAACCGGTGTGTTTCCAGCTGTAAATGATCAAAATATTGCAATAATAGATAAAGCAATTCATATAGCAAAGGAGCATGGTTTGAAAATTTCAATGGATCCCAATATCCGTTTGAAGCTTTGGTGTGAGGAAAAGGCGCGTGAAACACTATTAAATTGGATGGTAGATGTTGATTATTTAATGGCTGGTACAGATGAACTAAATTTATTATTTGAAACTGATAACAGCAAAAAATGGATAGATAAGGTTAAGGAATACTCTGTTTCACATTTATTTATAAAAAAAGGCGCAGACGGATCAATGCTTTGGACTGATAATAACATCTTTGAACAACCAGTCGAAAAAAATATAAATGTTATAGATACTGTTGGAGCAGGTGATGGTTTTGATGCAGGGGCTCTATATGGACTTTTAAATAATTGGGAGCCAAAAGAAACTTTAAAACTGGCTAATGTTATTGGATCAATGGTTGTAGAGGTTTTTGGTGATAATGAAGGACTTCCTTATTTTGAAGATGCGTTAAATAAACTACATAACAAAAAAATTGTTGAAAGGTAGTGTGGCTGTGATTCAACCAGCGCTTGTAGCAGGTGAAGGTCAATTGGGTCCGAAAATCATTCGTAATGTTAAAAAACACACAAATCTCGATTAAGGAGGCTGAGGGATGAGCGACACAATTCTAGAACCAATGAAATTAAAAACCTTAGTTATGGATAAACTTACTGAAGCAAGTGTACTTAAAGAACATGCAGAAATAGTAGCTGATGTATTAGTGCATGCTGATTTGCGGGGCGTAAGTTCCCATGGAGCTTTGAGAACTGAACATTATGTAAAAAGATTAAATAAAGGGGGGGTGAATCCCACCCCAAAAATTGAAATAAAAGAACGGGGTAAAAGTGCTGCTTTAGTCGATGGGGATAATGGTTTTGGACACGTCATTATGAAGGAGGCCATGGATAAAGCAATTCAACTTACAAAAGAAAATGGAATTGGAATGGTTGCAGTCACCAATAGTAGTCATTGTGGAGCACTTTCTTATTTTGCCGAACAAGCTGCAAAGAAAGAAGTTGTCAGCATGGTAATGACACAAACGGACAGTGCAGTTGTTCCTTTTGGGGGAGCAGAACCGTATTTTGGAACCAATCCCGTAGCTTATGGTTTTCCTGCAAGAAAGCATAAGCCCATTATACTTGATATGGCTACCAGTAATGTTGCACTAGGAAAGATACTTCATGCGAAAGAATCGGGGGAGTCAATTCCTGATTCATGGGGAGTGGATTCAAACGGTCAACCAGTAACAGATCCTAAATTAGTGAAATATCTTTTGCCTGTAGGTGGGCCAAAGGGATATGGATTAGCTTTAACAGTTGATGTACTTTCCGGTATTCTTACCGGATCTGAATTCGGAACAAGCATTTCGTCGATGTATGGTGATTACAAAAATTATCGAAGGTTGGGTCACGTCATACTTACAATTAATCCTGGGTTATTCATTAGTAAGGATGATTTTCTAAAAAATATTGACCTAATGATTGACGAGATTCACAAAGTTCAGCCTGCTGAAGGTCATAATCTTGTAATGGTACCCGGTGAACCCGAGCAAATAAAGGAAGAGGAGCTAATGAAGAAAGGGGTACCTGTAACAGAAAGTGTTTATAATTATTTAACTTCCTAAATCATATTAAGGGGGAATGCCGATGATATTTCTTTAGGATTTATAGGGTTCCACATAATTTTTATAAAAAATGGGGAGGTAAAAAAATCATGAAAAAAGTACTTGGGATGTTTTTGGGGTTAACAATTATTCTTCTGTTGGCAGCTTGTGGTGGAAGTGATTCTGCACAAGGTGAAGGTGATGGCGAAACAATAACATGGAAATTGGGTCATTTGGCAAACGAAGAGCATCAATGGCATAAAACTGCGGAAAAGTTTGCAGAATTGGTAAAAGAAAAGACAGATGGAAAATTGCAAATTGAAATTTATCCTAATGAGCAGTTAGGATCCGAAATCGAGGTATTAAATAGTATTGAAGCGGGTACCGTTGATATGACTATTTCGGGAGAGTCCATGCAGAACTGGGCTCCAGAAGCAGCTTTAATGGCTGTCCCTTATGCATTTAAAAATGAAGAGCACTTGAAGAAGGTTATTGAAGGGGAAATTGGTAAGGAGATTGAAAGTGCAATCAAAGAAAAAGTAGGTGTTACGCCACTTTATTATCATTTACGTGCACCTCGTAATTTAACATCCAAGAAACCAATAAAATCACCAGAAGATTTGGAAGGTTTTAAAATGAGGGTTCCAAATGTTCCGTTATTTATGGACGCTTGGGAAGCGGCAGGTGCAAGTCCCCAGGTTATGGCATTTAGTGAAGTGTTTACAGCAATTCAACAGGGAGTTATTGATGGTCAGGAGAATCCAGTCGACCTGATTCACAGTGCAAGTTTTTATGAAGTACAAAATTATGTTAATAAAACGCAACATGTGCGTAGCTGGATTTATGTAGTAGTGGGTAATGAACAATTAAATTCATTAAGTGAAGATATGCAGGCTGCTGTTAAAGAGGCAGCAAAAGAAGCTCAGGAATACGGCATGAAGCTTTATAAAGAAGAAACTGATAAATATATAAAAATGCTTAAAGATGAAGGTATGGAATTTGTTGAGGTTGATCAAGATGCTTTTGCAGAGGCTATGAAACCTGCAGTTGAAAAGAGCCTAAATGAAGAACAACTGAAGTTATATGAAAAAATTTTGAAGGCTGCAAAGTAAAACTTATGGGAACATCTTAAGCGATGTTCCCTGTTTTTAAGGGAGTGTTATCATGAAAGCGATTAGCGCATTAACGAGAATTCTAGAAACACTTACTGTAATTTTCTTTACGTTAATGATTTTTGTTGTATTATTACAGATTCTGGGTAGATATACGCCAATAAGTTATATCTGGACTGAAGAATTAACGAGGTATTTGTTTATTTATGCCATTGCATTTGGAGCACCTGTTGCTATGGAACGAAGAGCCTATATTACTGTTGATCTGTTAGTTGACTTTTTGCCTCAAAGGGTTAAAAAGGTTTACTCATCAATTATTTATTTAGTTTTGGGTCTGTTTTCCAGCATGTTAGTCTTTTACTCATATGACTTTGCTATGTTAGGACAAGGTCAAACATCTCCTACTCTCAGAATTGAAATGATATACATTTATTTTAGCATGATTATTGCATTTGTTTTTTTAGCATTGTACAGCTTTTTAAACATCTATTATATCTTTGCTGAAAATAATGAACAAATGGAAGAAGGTGTTGAAGAATGATGACAACGATTTTGTTTATATCATTTTTAGTTATGATATTCCTTGGAGTTCCGATTGCGTTTAGTCTAGGGCTATCGTCTTTCATATATCTTTTAACATCGGATATATCATTATCTGTAATACCTCAGAAAATGTTTGGAGGTATAAACTCATTTACATTATTGTGTATTCCCGGTTTTATTTTAGCAGGTAACCTAATGAATGCTGCTGGAATAACGAAGAGAATAATTGATTTTACTAATAATGTAATTGGGCATATTCGGGGTGGACTAGGACTGGCGAATGTTGGTGCATCTATGGGGTTTGCCGGTATTTCAGGTACCGCGCTTGCAGATACGGCGAGTCTTGGGTCTGTTCTAATACCAGCTATGAAGAAAGAAGGATACAGTGCGCCATTTTCTGTAGCGGTTACATCATCCTCTTCCACGATAGGACCAATCATTCCTCCGTCGTTACCAATGATCATTTTAGGTACTTTAGCTACCATTTCTATTGGTGATTTGTTTATTGCTGGTGTTATTCCCGGGGTTTTACTTGGTGTTGGATTAATGATTGTAACATATATTATATCAGTTAAAAGGCAATATCCTCGTGGAGAAAGGCAAAGTTTCGGTGTCATATTTAAATCCTTTTGGGGAGCGATTTGGGCCCTAGTTATGATTGTAGTTATTTTATACGGAATACTAGGGGGGCTATTTACTCCAACAGAGGCATCTATTGTTGCAGTTGTATATGCGATGATTGTGGGTTTGTTTATTTACAGAGATTTAAAATTTGGTCACATTCCAAAAATAATTTTAGATTCCGTTATTGAGGCTGCTCACATTATGATTTTGGTCGGATTTGCAAATTTATTCGCCTGGATTTTAATCAGTGAGCAAATTCCTCAATTAATTGCTGATTTGATTCTAACAATATCTGAAAATCCTATTATTGTCATCCTCTTAATAAACCTACTTTTGCTTTTTGTAGGTATGTTTATGGAAACAATTGCTGCTATTGTTATATTATTTCCGGTACTTTTACCCGTTGCAATGCAAATTGGAATGGAACCTATTCATTTTGGGGTTATGATGGTACTAAATTTGATGATTGGTTTGTCAACGCCTCCTTTGGGAGTCTGTTTATTTGTAGCATCGAGTATTGGAAAAGTTTCTATCGGACGTGCTTCAGTAGCTTTATTACCATTCATTGGGGTGATGTTACTCGTTTTACTTTTAGTAGCATTTATTCCTCAAATAACATTATTCTTACCAAATCTATTTGGTTAAAGGAAGTGATAATATGAAAGCAATACAAGTTTGGGAACCACATAATTTGAAAGTAGTTGATGTAGAAGAGCCTACAATAACAAAACATGATGAGGTTAAAGTTCGAATGAAAACAATGGGAATATGTGGTTCTGACATGCATATTTTGCATGGAAAAAATCCTTTTGCTTCCTATCCTAGGATTATTGGTCATGAAGTTGCAGGTGAGGTAATTGAGATTGGTGATTCTGTTTCAAATGTTAATCCTGGAGATAAAGTAGTTGTTGAACCAATGACTTCATGCGGAAAATGCTATGCATGTCAACAAAATAGACCGAACGTATGTGATTCGGTCGAAGTGTATGGAGTTCATTGTGAAGGTGGAGGTCGTGAGGTAATGGTAATGCCGGAAAAACTGGTACATGCCGTGAATCCCTCACTAGACTGGTCAGAAATTGCACTAATAGAACCTTTTACTATTGGTGCGCAAGCGGTATATCGTGGCGATGTTAAAAGAGATGACATGGTGTATATTATTGGAGCTGGTCCAATAGGTTTATGCTGCTTAAAAATGGCTCTTAATAAAGGGGCAAAGGTAGCGATTTCTGATTTCAATAAAGAAAGACTGGACTTTGCGCGTACATGGGGGGCAGACATTACCATTAATCCTCGGGAAGAAGAACCAGCTAAAAGAATAAATCACTGGACTAGTGGTATGGGTGCCAATGTCGTGATTGATGCCGTTGGTACTCCAAAAACCTTTGAGCAATCCGTGGAAGTTACCTCAACTGCAGCAAGAGTTGTTCTGCTTGGATTTCACTCGGAACCTTCAGAACTTTCACAAGTAAATATTACCAAAAAGGAATTAACAATATGTGGGTCAAGGTTGCAGACATACCGTTTTCCTAAAGTAGTTGATCTATTCAACACAATGGATTTTAATGTGAAAGAATTAGTTAGTCATGAATTTACAATTGATGAGGTTGAAAAAGGGTTTAAATTAATGGAAGATATGCCATCTGGAGTTCGAAAGGTTATCATCAAGATATAGAAGGTTAGAAAAATTCTTAATCAGGAGGCTTAATTAATGAACGAAATGTTTAATCTGGACGGTAAGTTGGCAGTGATTATGGGTGGGACGAGTACATTAGGATCCTCAATGGCCATTGGTTTAGCTAAGAGTGGTGCTGATATTATTCTTGTTGGTAGAAATGAAGAAAAGGCTGAGTCAATCCTAAATGATATAAGGGAACATAACGTAAAAAGTCATTTTGTTAAAGTTGATGTTAAAAAGATAGAATCAATCAGACATGCAGCAGAGGTAATAGATAAGGAACATGGAGGATGGGATATTTTAATTAATTCCGCCGGTGTAAATAGTTCCACCCCATTTTATGAAATTCAGGAAAATGAATGGAACGACATTATGGATGTGAATTTGAAAGCAACCATGTTTACTTGCCAGGAATTTGCAAATAATAACAGAAAAAGAAATCGTGGAGGAAGCATTATCAATATTTCTTCGGTGTCTTCCATAACACCGCTGACAAAAGTTGTAACTTATTCGGCATCCAAAGCAGCCATTAATAATATTACAGAATTTATGGCACAGGAATTGGCTAAAGATTCAATTAGAGTTAATGCTGTAATACCCGGCTTTTTTCCTGCTGAACAAAATCGAAAAATACTTACCGATGATCGTGTGAAATCTATTATGAATCATACACCTATGAAACGTTTTGGCACTCCCGAAGAATTGCAGGGTGCAGTTATTTGGCTTGCTTCTGAGAAGGCTTCCGGTTTTGTTACAGGGTCATTCGTTACAGTTGATGGAGGGTTCGGGGCAACGAAGATATAAAAAGGGGGATCGAATAAATGGTTAACACCTTAAAACAATTAATAGATTCAAAAATAGTAGCTGTAATTCGGGCTGATTCAAACAAAGAAGCATTAGATTACTCAAATGCATGCATAAGGGGAGGAATAAAAAGTATAGAATTAACTTATACCATTCCTAAGGCTGGAGCAACGATAGAAAAATTATCGAATCAATTTCCCGATTTACTTATTGGCGCAGGAACAGTTCTGGATGTTACAACGGCCAGGTCTGCAATCTTAGCAGGAGCTAAATTTATTGTTAGTCCTGGATTTGATAAAGATACTTCAGAGCTTTGTAATCTTTATCAAGTTCCTTATTTACCCGGGTGTATGACGGTAACTGAAATGATGACTGCGTTGTCTTCTGGTTGCTCAATGGTGAAGTTATTTCCAGGTAGCATGTTTGGTCCCACAGCAATACAACAATTTCTAGCACCTTTGCCACAGTTATCAATTATGCCAACAGGTGGTGTTAATTTATACAACCTAAATGAATGGTTTAACAACGGTGCGGAAGTCGTTGGTATTGGCAGTTCATTGTTAAAAGGAAGCCTTAAAGAGGTTGAAAGTCGTTCTAAGGAATTTGTTTCTAAGGCTTCGGAATTTGAGAGCTAATTAGTATACTAAAATGAGGTGGTCTTTTAACATGCGGATGATAATGAGATGGTTCGGAGAGGACAACGATACGGTTACATTAGAACAAATTAAGCAGATTCCCGGGGTAGAGGGAGTAGCCTGGTCTCTTCATAAGGTACCAGCGGGTGAAGAATGGATGGAAGAAGAGATATTCAATACTAAAAGGAAAGTTGAGAAGTTTGGTTTGAATATTGATGTCGTTGAAAGCGTGAATGTTCACGAGGATATTAAGCTAGGGTTGTCATCCCGTGAAAAATATATTGTTAATTTTATTAAAACGATTGAGAAGCTGGCTAAGGCTGGAGTAAAAGTAATATGTTATAATTTTATGCCGGTTTTTGATTGGACTAGAACTGAATTGTTTAAGAAGCAGGAAGATGGTTCAACAGCATTATTCTTTGAGAATAGTAAAATAAAAGATATAGAACCAATGAAACTTGTTGAGATGATTTCAAAGGAATCTTCTTATACTATGCCCGGATGGGAACCGGAAAGACTTGACCATTTATCACGATTGTTTGAACAGTATAAATTAGTTACTGAAGAAGATTTATGGGACAATCTGCAGTACTTTCTTGAAAGGATTATTCCTGTAGCTAAAGAGAATGATGTTAAAATGGCAATACATCCGGACGATCCACCATGGTCAGTATTTGGATTACCACGAATAATTACTAATAGTAATAATTTACGAAGATTTTTAAGCCTAGTTGATGATCCTTATAATGGAATAACCTTATGTAGTGGATCTTTAGGATCCAATCCAAACAATAATGTAGAAAAAATGGTGAGGGAATTTTCAGGTCGTATTCATTTTGCGCACGTAAGAAATGTAAAGACTTATGAAAATGGTAACTTTATTGAAACATCACATCGTACTAAGGACGGGTCTGTTGATATTACGAATATTGTTAAGGCCTACCATGAAACAGGTTATTCGGGATATGTAAGACCGGACCATGGAAGACATATTTGGGATGAAACAAGTAGACCAGGATACGGATTATATGATCGTGCACTTGGTATAATGTATTTGTGGGGGCTTTGGGATTCGTTGGAAAGTCGTGTATAATATGTTTATCAGCATAGTTAAAAGGAGAGGTGACTGCCTCCCCTTTTGTTTTTCTACATCCACATATATAATGAATTTAAATAAAAATTGGTTAAATTATCAAATGTTCCATCAGTTTAGTTCCAGTATTAATCAGTACCTCACATAAACGTACCAAACCAATACCCCAGACCTGTTCCAATATAGTTTCCAACAATATAGCCAAGGGTTCCTACAAGCAGAATCGGCACTATAAGTTTATTCCATCCTTTTGCTATTGCCATTGCAGCGGCAGTAGTTGGACCGCCAAGATTTGCGTTACTGGCGAGCAGGACCTCCTCCAGATTGAATTTGAATAATTTACCCAGAACAAGTGAAAATAACAGATTCATTAGTACAATGATCAAAACAAATACAAGTAGTAAAGGCGATGTTGTAACCACCAGTGCAATGGATGCTGGTACACCAATCACAACGAAGAACAAATAAATCAGAAATGTTCCGATTTCCTGTGTACCCCTGATATTTTCAAAGTAATTTGGCATTAGGATCACGGCAAGAACTGTTAGTGTTGTCAGCATGAGGTAGCGATCACCAATGATTCCACTTAAAATTTGATAGAATATGTTTACATTTTCACCATCAGGAATAATTCCGGCAAAGAAATCGGCAAGATGAAATGATATGGTGACCAGTGCGAATGCAGACGCAACACTAAGTGCGATGTCTTTCAAGGAAATTTCATTTCGCTTCCAGAATGATGCTGCCTGTGTTTCATCTTCATCATCGGATGCTCCAGACTCGACTTCATCAATGTGTGGTGTCCTAAATTTGCTTCGAAAAAAGCTAAATGTCGGGATAGCCATTAACACAAAAAAGAACGTTGCCATCATCATATTGTCTGCAACTACCGTGGCGGATACCAGTTCACCCGGTGTTTTAAATTTGGCGGCCATTGCGGCAAAATTAACCCCGCCACCTGTATAGGATGCTGACATCATGGCGCCGATTTTATCCAGGTGTGGTATAAAATCCTTTAATAACATGAATGATAGAATCGTTCCAGCGACTGTTCCGGCAGCACTTAAAAAGAAAATTGTCAGCATCCGGCCGCTTTCCTGCCAGATTTTCTTAATGTTTGCCTGAAATAACAAAAGCGGGATCGCTAGCGGAACTACATAACTCCACACCGCGTCATAAACACTCGAATCAAGCGGTATCACATTTAAGTTGGCCAGAACCATTGCACCTATCAACGCAATAATGGCTCCTGAAATTTTGGATGCCCATGTAAATTTCTGTTCCAAATAAATACTCACTGCTGCCCATCCTGTCAGGAAAGTCCAGAGTGCCCATGTGTTGTCGGGAGAAATTAATGATGTTTCCATGATATTCACTCCTGTTTAGTTTTTTTCAATTCTACCAGAGACTTTTAACTTTTATAACCATTTAAAATAGTCTGTTATTCCCATTTAATTGAAAGCGATTTCATATTATAATACAACAAATTGGACCATCCACTTGTCCAATTTGTATGAAAGGATTGCACACTATGAAACTACTACCGGTAAAGAAAAAAAGGGTATACCACGTGATTGTGGAGCAGATTAAGTCAGCAATTGAAAGGGAGGAAATTGTTCATGGTGAAAAGATGCCTTCTGAAAGATACTTAGCGCATGAATTATCTGTTTCCAGAACATCGGTAAAAGAGGCATTCAGTGTTTTGGAATCTGCAGGTGTGGTTGAGATTAAGCATGGAAGTGGGGTATATCTCAGGAAAAATACGAAAGAGGACCTTATTTCCAAAATGAACGCGATTATCCGTGGTGTTACGGTGGATATCGTGGAGTTAATGGAACTGAGGCTGGCAATCGAACGGGATGCTGCCTACTATGCGGCGGTTCGTGGTTCAGAGATGGATATTCAAGCTATATATGTTGCATTACGTGAGTTGAAAAATGCTGTTTTGCAGGGACATGTTGCAGCTGAAGAGGACTTAAGTTTTCATATGGCTGTTGCCAAGGCGGCCGGTAACTCGGTTATTGAGAAAGTGATGTATATGCTGTCGGATCAAGTTTTGGAAGGATTAAAAGAAAGCCGCTCCAATACGCTGATCCATCCGAAAAACAGTCAAGTGATACTGGAGGAGCACCGGAAAATTTATGAAGCGATCGAGGCAGGTGATGCGCTGGAAGCACAGGAATCCATGAGTAACCATCTGCATAATGTCAAGGAGCGGTATTTGTAACCATACCAAAAAGGGAGGCGTACGTTTATGAGTTCAGAACAAGGGGTTCGTTATCAACAAACAACTACTCCGGAGGCACCAACGCCACCGGAAACATTTAAGGCAAAGTTAAAAGCAGTTGGGCCGGGTTTTGTCACTGCTGCTACCGGTGTCGGGACCGGTGATTTAATAGCTGCACTTGTAGCTGGGGCAGGTTTGGGTATGACACTTATGTGGGCTATTATAGTTGGAGCTATTTTTAAGTATTTTTTCACGGAAGGTATGGGGAGATGGCAGCTGGCAACAGGAAGGACGATTCTGGAAGGTTGGCACTCACTTGGTAAGTGGGCGACAGGATATTTTGGTGTTTATTCTATATTGTGGGGATTCAGTTATGGTGCGGCAGCCATGTCGACGAGTGCAATTATGATGGTGACGATGTTCCCAATCATGCCATTATGGGCCTGGGCAATTATTCATGGTCTTGCAGGTATGACGCTTGTTTTGACAGGGAAGTATAAACTGTTTGAAAATGTCATGACGGTAATGATTGGCATCATGTTTGTAACGATTGTGGGATCAGCACTCATTATCATGCCGGAAATTGGAAATGTTTTAAGCGGTTTGGTACCCCGTACCGGCGACGGTTCACTGCTATTAGTGATGGGCTTGCTTGGCGGAGTCGGCGGGACGATTACGATGGCTTCCTATGGTTACTGGGTTCGTGAAAAAAAATGGGAAGGCAAGCAGTGGATCCCGATGATGAAATTGGACACCGCGACAGGTTATATCATTACAGCAATTTTTACAGTATCTTTATTAATTGTTGGTGCGGAATTTCTGTATGGAACCGGAATTGAAATAAATGGCGAAGAAGGATTAGTAACACTGTCAAATTTGTTTGAAGCGGAATTCGGAACGGTTGCACGCTGGATGTTCCTTATTGGTGCTTGGTCTGCAGCATTTTCATCCTTATTGGGGGTCTGGAATGGTGTTCCGTATTTGTTTGCAGACTTCGTTCGGATTTTGAAGGCGAAAGGGAAGCGTCCTGATAAACCGGTATCGGAAAAAGATCCGGCTTATCGTGCGTATTTGCTGTGGTTGACGTTCCCGCCAATGCTGATTTTGTTCTTTGGCAAACCGGTGTTTATCGTTATTTTGTATGGTGCGCTTGGGGCATTGTTCATGCCGTTTTTGGCAATTTCACTGATGTGGCTGCTGAATTCAAACGCAGTGGATAAGGATTTCAAAAACGGTTGGCTGGCTAATACCGTATTGACTGCCTGTGTGCTTTTATTTGGGTATCTGGGAATTATTGAACTGATTAATATGTTTTAATTAGGAGTGAGCAAGCTTTGACGTATGATTATGCAATTATTGGCGGGGGGATTATCGGGCTGTCTGTAGGTATGGAACTAACAAAAAAACACCCGGAGGCGTCCGTTGTTATTTTGGAAAAAGAATCCGCAATATCCCTTCACCAGACCGGGAGAAACAGTGGTGTTATTCATTCAGGAATATACTATAAACCTGGCAGTTTAAAGGCGGAACTGGCACGAAAGGGAAATAAACAATTGGTAGACTTTTGCAAAGAACATCAAATAGACTATAAGGTGTCGGGAAAAGTCATTGTTGCGACGAGTGAAGAAGAAGTGCCTTTATTGGAGGATTTGTATCAGCGTGGGCTGGAAAACCAGCTCGCCGTTGAGAAAATATCAACAGAAGAATTGCGACGAGCTGAACCACATGTCAATGGAATCACCGCCATTAAAGTTCCAAGTACAGGGATTGTCGATTACAGGCAAGTTTCGAAACAATTCAGTGCTGCCATTACGGAAAATGGCGGTGATATTTCATTGGATACTGAGGTTAAGGATATTACATTTGAACAGGGAAATGTTGAACTTTCAACAAATAAGGGTACTGTTGAAAGTCGCTTTCTCATTAATTGTGCCGGGTTATTCAGTGACCGGATTGCTCAAATGGCAAATGTTATGCCGGATCTGAAAATTGTCCCTTTCCGCGGCGAGTATTATGAATTGAAACCTGAGAAGCAGCACCTTGTAAAAAATTTGATTTATCCGGTTCCGAATCCTGATTTTCCGTTTCTCGGTGTGCATTTCACCAGAATGATAGATGGTAGGATACTTGTTGGCCCGAATGCGGTTTTCAGCTTTAAACGCGAAGGCTATAAAAAATCTGACTTTCAATTAAAAGATTTTTTTGAAGGGCTCACATATCCGGGATTTCTTAAATTGGCGGGCGGAAATCTGTCTGAAGGCTTGAAGGAAATGGTCCGGTCATACAACAAGAAAGCTTTCATTAAAGAGGTGCAGCGATTTATTCCGGAGATAGGCATTGACGACTTGATTCCTGCAAAAGCCGGTGTGCGTGCACAGGCTCTGGATCAGGAAGGGAATTTATTGGACGATTTCGCGATTATTCATGACAGACGTGCGTTACATGTTTGCAATGCCCCATCCCCGGCGGCAACTGCCAGTATAAAAATAGGGGAGAAGGTTGTTCAAATGATGGATCAGGAAAAATAACACAAACAGGGGGAGTTGCTAATATGACTTTTACAAATCAGGCTCATCCCGCATCATCTTGCACAAAGCCTTGCGGATATGGGGCATGACGTTCAGATTCAAATCGAGCCAAACAGCTTTGGGCGCGGACAGATTATTTTAAGGGACTCGAAAACTGGTGTGCTGATTGGTGGTACTGAGTCAAGAACGGATGGGGCGATTGCAAGCTGGTAAGACAGGTGGTGAACGTATGAAAACACAATGGAATCTATTTATCGCCTTTTTTCGGGTGGGCATGCTCGGATACGGCGGTGGACCGGGATCGATTCCGCTGATTCATGTTGAAACAGTGAAAAAATATAAATGGGTAACGGATGAAGAATTTGGTGATATTTTGGCCCTGTGCAATACGTTGCCGGGCCCGATTATTACGAAGATGGCTGGTTATATCGGACATCGGAATTCAGGGATTTTGGGGATGCTGAATGCAGTGTTCGCATCCATTCTGCCGACGATTTTTTTGATGATATTATTGTTGACCACTTTGTCCTCATTTAAAGACTTTGATTGGGTGAAAGGTATGACAGCTGCTGTCATACCTGTTGTCGGTGTGATGCTGGCAGTTCTTACCTGGCAGTTTCTGAGTAAAGCGGGCAAGGGACTTGGCTGGTTGAAAACAATTGTTATGTCCGTCATTATTCTGATAACCCTGCAGTTAGGGGTACACCCGGGAATTGTCATTGGTGCACTTTTAATCCTGGCTTTAGTGCAGAAAGATAAAAGCCGTAATGATGATAAAACAAGGAAAGGGGCAGAGTCATGATAGTGTACTGGCATATTTTTTTAGCCTTTTTCATTCCGGGAATTCTTGGCTATGGCGGCGGTCCTGCCTCGATTCCATTGGTGGAAAATGAAGTGGTGGACCGGTATGAATGGATGTCCATTCAGGAATTCAGTGAAGTGCTTGCGTTGGGTAATGCACTGCCCGGTCCGATTTCAACTAAAATGGCGGGATACATAGGGTATGAAGTTGGTGGCATTCCTGGTGCGATTATCGGTGTGTTCGCAACAGTTGCCCCATCACTGATTCTGATGATTGCACTATTAGGTGTACTATATAAATACAAAGATTCGCCCAAAGTACAACGATTGACGATGTATGTACGCCCGGTTATCGCTCTCCTGCTCGGTCTTATGGCATGGGATTTTTTTGTGGAATCATATGATGGAATCGGTATCTGGCAAACAGCTCTGTTGATTGCAGGAAGTTACATTCTGCTTGAACAGGTCAAACTCCATCCGGCATTTGTCATTGCTGGTGCGCTTGTGTATGGGGGATTCTTTTTGTAAGGTTGTTCAACAAGTGTTTGTACCATCCCAATTCTATCGAATAATCTGCAAGTTTCTGATAATTTACAACTGTGATAGAATAATAGCAACTATCTGATAATACTTTGGGGGAGAATTGTGTGGGAACAGCGGTAAAGTTTTTTAGGGAAGAGGTTGTCAAAAGCTTTTTTGAAAGTGTTTATGATGGGGTCGTTGTGGTTGATTGCGATGGTTTTATTCAATATATGAGCAGTAAATATTGTGAGTTTCTTCATGTAAAAAAGAAAGATGTTGTAGGTACACATGTGGAAATGGTTATTGAAAACACTAGAATGCACATTGTGGCCAAGACCGGGAAAGAAGAAATTAATGATCTGCAGTATCTGCAGGGGGACTATGTAGTAGCCAACCGGATTCCGATTCACGACAATGGGAATTTAATTGGCGCTATCGGAACCGTAATTTTCGACGACCTTGAAAAATGGCAGCAAATGAATGTACACATTAAGAAATTGCTGGCTGAACTGGATTTTTACCGAAAAGAATGGCATGAAACAAATGGTGCCAATTATTCACTACAGGATTTGGTCGGAATTTCAACGGAAATCGGCCGGCTTAAAGAACAGGTTGTGAAGCTTGCCAGTGGTGACATTTCAGTATTGATCCTCGGAGAAAGCGGTACCGGCAAAGAATTAATATCGCATAGCATCCATCAGTTAAGCGAGCGCAGCCGTAAGCAATTTGTTAAAGTTAATTGCAGCTCAATACCTGAGCATTTGCTGGAATCGGAGCTGTTTGGTTATGTGGAAGGGGCGTTTACCGGAGCTAAAAAAGGCGGGAAGATGGGAAAATTTAAATATGCTGATGGCGGAACGATTTTTCTTGATGAAATCGGTGATATGCCCGAATATATGCAGGTTAAGCTGCTCCGGGTGCTTCAAGAGAAAGAATATGAACCTGTGGGGGCGCTCTATTCTGAAAAGGTTGATGTACGGGTAATTACCGCAACAAATCGCCCTATAGAAAAAATGATTGATTGTGGTGATTTTCGGGAGGACTTGTTTTACCGGATAAATGCTGCCCAGTTATTTTTGCCCCCTTTACGCGAACGAAGCGAAGACCTGAGCATACTTGCCCGCCATTTTTTGAAAAAGGTCACGGCAAGGATGAATAAGCGGGTTAAAGCTATTGACGAAGATGCCATGACATTAATCAAGAGCTACCATTGGCCGGGAAATATCCGTGAACTGGAAAATGCTATTGAAGTGGCGATTCACTTGTGTGAAGGAGAATCGATTGATGTACAGTCGCTGCCAGCTTATCTTAAAAAAGATGAAGCACATACCGAAAAAAGAACCCTGAAACAGCAGCTGGAAGACAGGGAGAAACAGATTATTGAAGAGACGCTGAAAAAGCATCAGTATGACAAAATAAGGTGTGCCGAAATACTTGGAATTGGTAAGTCCAGTTTGTATGAAAAGATTAATCGGTATAATATTGGTTATTAGTCTGCAGTTTATTCCGGATTTCTGGAAAGCCTTCCAGGATTCCGGAATTATTTTTGTGTGGAGCTTTGAGAGTCTGTTTTGTACATGTTTACACTGTGCAAGTCCGAAATACTGGAAAAGGTCAGGACTACATCAGTTGTTGAATGGCTCTGTATTAGTTGGCATATTTTTTGCTTATATAAATAATGAGAACTTATAAGAAGTTCTAAAAATGTATGCGCTTACTTACGAAGGAGGTCATTATTTTGGATATCGGTTATATGACAAGAGGCATCATGAAGCATGGCAGTCAGCTGCAGCGGCAAAAAGATGCTATTCAGCTGGAAAACGGCCAGAAATGGACTTACGAAGAACTGGATCGGATTTCAAATCGGTATGCAAACAAACTGAAAGAACTTGGGGTGGAAAAAGGGAATCGGGTTGGTATATTGCTTTTTAATTGTTTGGAGTATTTTGGTCTTTATTTTGCTGCCGCCAAGTTGGGTGCAATTGCTGTCAGGTTGAATTTTCGACTGACTAGTCATGAATTTGAATATGCGTTAAACGATTCCGGAGTGAAAATTTTATGCTTTCACTCCGAACTTGCGGATACTCTGGGTGAAATCAAAGATAAAGTGAATGTTGAAGAATATGTTTGTCTTTCAAACGTTAATCAGCATCCACCGGAATGGTCCTTAGGCTGGGAAACTTTGAGAAATGGATCAGTTGCGGAAGTTGAATCAAAAACAATTCAGATGGATGATCCGGTCATGCTGATGTATACCTCCGGCACAACAGGCAGGCCAAAAGGTGCGGTGTGGACCCATGCTAATACATACTGGTTTTCGGTGATGCAGATTATGAAATGGAATTTTACCGGCAATGAAATTGGTATGACAACCGGTCCGTTATATCATGTAGGCGCAATGGAAGATACTGCCTTGCCGGTTTTAATGGCTGGAGGGACTGTAGTTATAACGAGGAGTGGAGGGTTTGATATAAATCGAGTGATGCAGGTTATGGAAGAACAGCATGTTACCGATTGCTTTATGTACCCGTTTATGATTTATGAAATGCTTCATGCGGAAAACGAATCGATAAAACTTAAGAATCTCAAACATATCTATACGGGAGGTGATTCGCTTATTCCTTGGGCAGTCGAACAGATGGATGAGCAGTTTCCGCATATTGGAATCAGCCAAGTATACGGCCTCACGGAAGGAACACCAATTGCAGCTTCTCTGGATGCCGGGGATATTTTTAAAAAAGGTCATACAGTTGGAAAGCCGCTTCCGATGACTGATATTAAAATTGTTGATAACGATAAAAACGTTCTTGGGGTTGGAGAGATTGGTGAAATTGCTGTGAAGAGCCCGGTTGTATCCAATATTTACTGGCGAAAACCGGAAGCAACAGCCGAAACATTCATTGATGGCTGGTGTTTTACCGGGGATTTGGGAAGTTTTGATGAGGATGGGTATCTTTCCATTGCAGGAAGGAAAAAAGATATGATTCGCAGTGGCGGTGAAAATATTTATGCTGCTGAAATTGAAGACGTCCTGATGCGGCATGACAAAATAGTTGATGCATCCATTATCGGCGTTCCTGATCCTAAGTTCATTGAGACGGTTTGCGCCGTTATTGTAAAAAAGGAAGGCGAAAAAATAACGGAGCAGGAAGTGGTTGATCATTGTAAACATTATGTCGCCAGTTACAAAAAGCCGCGTAAAGTAATTTTTGTTGAACAATTGCCCCGGACACCATCCGGAAAAGTTCAGAAATTTATTTTGCGGAATCAGTATGGAGATGGGGCAGGAGTTAACTCGTAATGTGTTCAATGGATTGCTGAGATTTTTAAACAAAGGGGAGGTTCTTTCATGTTTGGTTTATCACCATTAATGACATTTATGCTGTTCATCTTCTGGCCGGCATCGGTTGTGGCAGCAGGATTATGGGGGATACTGGCATTCAGGGATGAGAAGGAGGAGGAGAACTGATGGACGGGGATATAATAATTTTACTGATTGGTGTCGCATACCTGTTATTAGTCCTGGTTATTGGATTGTACTCCATGAAACATCAGAAAGATATGGATACATATTATACCGGTGGGAAACGGTTTGGTCCTTGGCTTGTAGCACTTGGTGTTTCATCAACCACTATGTCCGGGTACGGATTTATCGGCTTGACTGGCCTTGTTTATCAAAATGGTTATCCGATATTCATGATTGGAATATTTGCGACAGCAGGGATTTTTGTCAGTTTTTTAATTTTAGCAAAACCGATGCGAAAGATTGCGGAAAAATTCGGTTCGATGACCATTCCGGATATTCTGGAGGCCCGGTATAACAGTAAGGCAGTACGGGCAATTACTGCTTTGGCAATACTGGGAGGTGCAATTGGTTACCAGATGGCGCAATATAAAGCACTGGGTAATATGCTGCAAACAGTTTTGGGTGTTGATTACCAGATTGCGTTATTTATTGGGGTAGCAATTCTTACTATTTATGTTGTAGCCGGGGGGATGATCAGCGCTCTTTGGACAGACTTTATGCAGATGATTGTGATGGTTGTCGGTTCACTGATTGTCTTCATTGGCGGGATGAATCTGGTTGGTGGTATGACACAGTTAAATAATGAAATTTCATCGATCAATCCAGATATGGTCAATGCATTCCATACCGCGGGTCCAATCGGAATATTTGCGTTTATTTCCTACTTTTTTATATACGTAATCGGTCACCAGGGACAGCCGCATGTTGTTTCAAAGTTTTATATGATCCGCAAGGTTTCCATGCTGAAGTGGGCTTGTGTCATTGCCGCCTCCACGTATGCAATTACTGCTCTGTTATGGTTTGTTGGATTGTATACAAAAGTTATGGTACAGCGTGGTGAAATGGCGGCACCGCCTTCACCCGATCTTGTGGCACCACTGTTTATCGAGAATTTCTTTCATCCGGCAATTGCAGGAATCATTTTTGCGGCGGTAATGGCTGCAATTATGTCAACCAGTGAAGCGTTCCTGCTGGTCGCAAGTTCTTCAATTGTCCGGGATATCTATCAGCAGATTATAAAGAAGGGCGAAAAGTTACCTCAAAAGAAAGAACTTGCCCTATCAAGATGGATTACATTAGCCGTTATTGCATTGACATTCCTGTTGTCACTAAATCCGCCGGATCTAGTCGGCTGGCTCGGTAACGCTTCCTGGGGAATTTTTGTCGCGTCGCTGGTACCCGTGTTAAGTATTGGTCTGTATTGGAAGCGGGCTACAAAAACTGCTGCAATCTGGTCATCATCCTTGGGCCTGGTATTCAGTATCGGACTTTATATTTTGAAAGTAAAAGAAATCTATGTTCCAGCTTTGGATACCGGTGCTATAGCCTTTATTATCTCAACAGCAGCATTCATTGGTATCTCGCTTGTTACGAAGCAAGAGTCCAGTGAAGTGTTTGAGCAAATTTCGAAAAAGAATGTGTCCTAGTTGGATAGATAAAAAGTTGACGAAGCTTGTCGACTTTTGGTTCTCGCAGAATTTATTAAGCTTTGAGTCTCCTGTTAAACAACTGGAGGCTCTTTTTATGTAATGATATGTATACTTTTACAAGTTTAGTCAGCAACACAAGCAGGATTGTTTATCGCTATGTCGAATTAAGCAGTATTGGATTATATATTACTAAAAGGAGAGATAATTTCAATGAAACTAGTAACCATACGAAAAGACGAAGGGAATTACCCTGCGGTAAAAACCGAAAGCGGGATATTGGACTTATCCACATACATGCCCGATGCATCCAGTGTACCGGAGCTTATTGAAAAATATTCGACTCAAGACATACGTAAAGTGGTTCAACAAGCAAAGGATTTTATAAAGGAAGATTCACTTAGCATAGGCCCTTCTATTGACGATCCCGAAAAAATCATCTGCATCGGTAAAAATTATGGCAAGCATGCAGCGGAAACGGGCTCGGATATTCCTGAATTTCCGATCTTGTTTAATAAATTTAAAAATGCACTGTCAGGAGATGGCGATACAATCAAACTGTCGGATGTTGCAAAAAAAATAGATTATGAGGCTGAATTGGCTATTGTTATTGGCAAGGAAGCAAAAGATGTGTCAGAACAGGATGCACTTGATTATGTCTTTGGTTACACGGCCGCAAATGATTTGAGCGCGAGGGATTTGCAGTTCAGGACGAACCAATGGCTTCTGGGAAAAAGTCTGGATGGATTTTGTCCAATTGGACCTCACTTGGTAACGGCAGATGAAATTGAGGATCCAAATGCTTTGGAAATCAGCTGTACCGTTAACGGGGAAGTACGACAAAAATCTAACACTGGGGATATGATATTTTCGTGCAAAAAACTGATCAGTTACATTTCACAGTACATGACATTGAAACCGGGTGATGTCATTTTGACCGGGACCCCTGAAGGCGTTATTTTGGGATACGATGAGTCTGAACAAGTTTGGTTGCGGGATGGCGATCAAGTAGCAGTTGAAATAGAAGGGATTGGCGAACTTCGTAATACGATGAAGGGTTAAGCGCCGAGCCAGGCACCTGTCCAACAGGTGCCTATCAATACCGGATCAATCGGCGGTATCTTGCTGGGACAGAGGAGCCTGTCCCTCTGTCCCTGACATCTCAATAAATTGACGAACTGCAAACGGCTGGTATTTATTCTTTTTCCAGATCATGCCTAATTCCAGGTTAACGACAGGCTTGTTAAATGGAATGGCAATGATTTGTTCATTGTTAATGCGTTCATAAATTTTACTAGGCAATAAGGCAATGCCCAGTTTTGCTTCAACCATTTCGACCATAAAGTCTTTCTGTGAGCTTTCACAAACGACATTCGGATAGAAGCCTTGTTTATCGCATGCCTGGATAATCTTATCATGAAGGGAGAAATCATTTCGATATAAAATAAACGGCTCATTTTCAATATCAGAGAACTCGATTGTCTTATTACGAGCCAACGGATTATCTTTGTGCACAATAAGCATTAACGGGTCTTTTAATAGTTGAATGGTTTCAAAATTTTCTTTTTGAACAGGTAAATTACATATTAAACCAATATCCAGTTCTCCTTCGCTAACACCGGTTTTTATTTTGTTCGTACCTACTTCCGTTAATAGAATATTAATGGAAGGATAGGCTTCTTTGTATCTGCTGATCAGTTTAGAAAAAAACACAGCACCTATAATCGGCGGAATTCCAATTTTAATTTCCCCTCTTTTTAAATCAATGACATCATTTAACTCCGTTGTTAAATTCTCAAAAGCATCCAAAACATTTTTCGCATTGACTAAAAAAGCTTGTCCGGCATCCGTTAGCTCCAATCGCTTAATTCCTCTGTAAAAAAGGGTAACACCGAGCTCATCCTCCAGGTTTTTCATCGTTTTGCTTAATGAGGGCTGGGAAATATGGAGAATTGAGGCTGCTCGTGTGAAATTTAATTGTCTTGCAACCTCAGCAAAATATTGAATCTGCCTTATGTCCATTACAAGCACCCTTTCCAAACCGTAATATGTACTTGTTCTTCATTATACTAAAAGGTATAGCTAAAAGTAATAGGGTTTATGCAAAACATATATTTCTGTTACTGACTTGAGTCGAGTAAAATAATAAGTAGATGATGGAAGGGGAGGAATAGGAATGTCAGATTACGTTAAGGCAGGCAATCTACAAGTTGCAAAAGAGCTTTATGATTTTGTTAATTCGGAAGCGCTCCCGGGAACAGGTCTTGACAATGAAAAGTTTTGGATGGATTTTGGAAAACTTGTTGCTGATTTGGCTCCGAAAAATAAAGTATTGTTAGAAAAACGTGCTGATCTTCAAAAGCAAATTGATACATGGCATGAAGAAAATAATGTGTTTGATTTTGATGCGTATAAGTCATTTCTGGAACAAATCGGTTATTTAGAGTCTGAAGTGAAAGATTTTAATATAACGACAGAAAATGTCGACGATGTTATTACACGTCAAGCGGGGCCGCAGCTTGTTGTGCCGATCGACAATTCACGATATGCTCTCAACGCTGCCAACGCACGCTGGGGTTCACTTTATGATGCATTATATGGAACGGATGTTATCAGTGAAGAAGGTGGTGCGGAGAAAAAAGGTTCCTACAATCCTGTGCGTGGTGAAAAAGTTATTGCTTACGCTAAAAAATTCCTTGATGAACATATACCACTTCGAACATCTTCACATACACAAGCAACAAAATATGCAATCGTGAACGGTGAATTGGCAATAACCTTGAAAAATGGTGAAACAACAGGATTGAAGGATGCAGCAAAACTTGCCGGCTACCAAGGGAATACAGAGGAACCAAGCGCTGTCCTGCTGAAAAATAATGGGTTGCACATTGAAATTCAAATCGACCGTAATCATTCGATTGGAAAAACGGATGAAGCAGGTGTGAAAGATGTTTACCTGGAGTCCGCAACCTCAAGTATCATGGACTGTGAAGATTCAGTTGCAGCTGTGGATGCTGAGGACAAAACACTCGTTTACCGTAATTGGCTTGGTCTGAACAAGGGCGACTTAATATCGGTATTCACGAAGGGCGGCAAAGAAGTTACGCGTACGTTAAATCCTGATCGCAAATACACAGGACCAAACGGTGAAGAAGTCGCACTATCCGGCCGTGTGCTCATGTTTGTCCGAAATGTTGGTCACTTAATGACAAACAATGCCATTTTGGATACAAAAGGGCAGGAAATTCCTGAGGGGATTATGGATGCTGTGATGACAAGTTTGATGGCTAAACACGGTCTTTTAGGCAATGGCCCATACCAAAATTCTCAAAAAGGTTCGGTCTATATTGTTAAGCCGAAAATGCATGGCTCAGTAGAAGCTGCATTTACAAATGAATTGTTTGATCGTGTAGAAGATATGCTTGATATGAAGCGTAATACACTTAAAGTCGGGTTAATGGATGAAGAGCGCCGCACAAGTCTGAACCTGAAAAATTGTATTTATGAAGTAAAGGAGCGAATTGTTTTTATTAATACCGGCTTTTTGGATCGAACAGGCGATGAGATTCACACATCAATGGAAGCGGGTCCGATGATCCGTAAAGGTGAAATGAAAGCATCCACCTGGTTGGATGGTTATGAAAAAAATAATGTACGTGTTGGTCTGGATGCCGGTTTGAAAGGAAAAGCCCAGATCGGTAAAGGTATGTGGGCAATGCCGGATTTGATGGCGGATATGCTGGACAAAAAAGCAGGTCACTTAAAAGCGGGCGGGAACACGGCCTGGGTTCCTTCGCCAACAGCCGCAACGCTGCATGCACTTCACTACCATCAAGTTGATGTCAGAAAGGTACAAACGGAACTCGCTAAAGAGCAAAAGACTTACCGGGAATATATTTTACAAATACCAATTGCGGAAGATACGGACCGGACCGCTGATGAAATTCAGGAGGAGCTTGATAACAGTGCACAAACCTTGCTTGGTTATGTGGTTCGCTGGGTAGAGCAAGGTGTCGGCTGTTCAAAAGTTCCTGATATCAACGATGTAGCACTTATGGAAGACAGGGCAACACTTCGTATTTCTAGTCAAATGCTGACAAACTGGCTGTACCATGGAATTTGTACAGAAGAACAAATGATGGATACACTGAAACGCATGGCAAAAATAGTTGATGGGCAAAATGCTGGAGATGACTTATACCGTCCAATGGCGCCTGACTTCGATGACTCCGTTGCATTTCAGGCAGCTTGTGATCTTGTATTCAAAGGAAAAGAGCAGCCAAGCGGTTACACGGAACCAATCCTTCACCGACGCCGTTTGGAAGCGAAAGAAAAATATGGCGCAGTGAAACCAGGTTAACGGGACAGGGAGGAGAGATTCCTTGTCCCTCCTCTCTCATTTTTTCAACTTCTACTCTTATTTTCATTTTTACGGTTTTATTAATCTTACCGGGACAAATCGAATAAAGTATTATGTAATAAATTTTCGCATTATTGGAAATGTTGTATTGACTTTATCATAGCGCAGTGCTTAAATGTAGACAAAGTTATCGATTGACTAATGGAAGAATAGAACCATTTTGGTGCAGGTGCAAGAAAAATTATTAAGTATAATGATAGCGTTTTCATATTTTTTAAAAGGCGTAAAAAAGCTGTAAAAATCATTTGAACAAAATCAAGGGGGAAGATGTCATGAATTCCCAGGATTTATCGGAAGTTTTACCTGCAGAACAGGATATGGAAGGACATCCGCTCGGAAACGGCGGGGTTGAATTCATTGAAGCCCATTCTGAGGAAGATATTTCGAATGTTCTTGCCCGTGCATATAAAGACGATAAAACTGTCAATGTTATTTCAGGCGGAACAAAGCGCGGGTTTGGCGGTGCAATTGAACAGGCGGATATTTTATTATCACTTGCCAAGTACAAAGGCATTATCGAGCATTCGGTTGGAGATCTGACCATGACGGTAAGACCGGGTACGACGTTAAAGGAAATCACTGATAAATTAGCTGACAAAGGGCAGCGTGTTTCGCTGGATACCCCTTGGCCGGAGATGGCAACAATTGGCGGTATTGTCTCAAGCAATGACAGTGGACCGAAACGACTTTCTTACGGATTTGCAAGAGATTTGGTTATTGGTACCAGAATTGTTTATGCGGATGGCAGGGTTATCCGTACAGGAGGTAAAGTTGTTAAAAATGTTGCGGGTTATGATATGAACAAACTTTTTATCGGTGCAATGGGTACGCTTGGTGTCATTAGTGAAATCACGATTAAGCTGCAACCACTGCCAAAATATGAGGGACTGTTACTGCTGCATTTTCCTGAAGGCAGTGAACAGGTTATTCGTGACTTTTCAGTGTCCATTCTTGATTCCATGATGGAACCTGTCTCACTTGAAATTTTAAATCCTTCTATCTCAGAAAAAATGACCGGCAAAAGGCAATACACACTAGCGATTGCATTTGAAGACAGGGAAAATGCTGTTTTTGATCAGGAAAAACGGGTGTACGAACACTTGCCGAATGGTGTGACGTATACTGTCCTGCATGAAGAAGAGGCAAGACAGTGGTGGGAAAAATTCCGGCATTTTGGGCCTAATGGCTCCAATGACAGCGGGAACGATGCACTAACACAAGCAGCACTGAAAATCGGCAGCAATAATCTGGATGTGCTTGCAAACTTGGCTGCTGCTGACAGCCTTGCCGAGGAGCATCATGTTGCGATCGAAGCGCACGGGGGCATTGGCCATGGTATTTCAAGAGTATATATAGAAGGTTACCCGGAAGATATCGTTCCCTATATGAAAGCGTTGAGAACAAAGGTGGAAGAAAGAAAGGGGTATGCCGTTTGTACACATTTGCCGTTGATGCTTAGAGAGACGGTCAGTGTTTGGGGTGATAAGCCGGGATACTTTGCTTTGTTAGAAGGCATTAAGCGGACGAATGACCCCAAGGAAATTTTAAACCGCGGACGCTTTGTAGGAGGGATATAAATGAATGGGTCTGAAAACAGGCTGGCAACAATGCTCACGGAAGGTCAAGCTGACGTGCCCTGTCAATCGAAAACACTAGGAAATTATTTGTGGGATGATCTTCCTGATGAAAATAAATGGGCGGACTGTGTTCATTGTGGTATGTGTCTTGAAGCTTGTCCGACTTATCAGGAAACCGGTGAAGAACACAATTCGCCTAGAGGCCGTGTATATTTAATTAAAGCTGTTGCGGAAGGCAAAATCGATATTAATGAAGCTTTTTCGAAACCAGTATTTGATTGTCTCGATTGCCGTGCCTGTGAAACAGCATGTCCAGCTGATGTCCAGGTAGGTGGTCTGATTGAGGAAGCGCGCGGACAAATTCGCCAGGCGATGCCGTTAACTGGTATTTCCGGTGCATTCAGCCGTACGGTTTTGAAAGGTCTTTTTCCATATCAGAATCGGCTTAATGCGGTTGGCAGCTTAATGCGTTTTTACCAAAAAAGCGGCATTCAATCTGCAGTGCGGAAAATTGGCCTGCTGAATGTTATGCCAAACCACCTGAAAGATATGGAATCCATCCTCCGAAAGGTTGAAAAACCTGTACTTGGCAGATATCCGGAGGTCGTTCTGGCTGAAGGTGATACAAAACAGAGGGTAGGCATGTTAACCGGCTGCATAATGGACGTTATGTTCAATGATGTGAATGAATCGACCATTCGAGTACTCACACATAATGGGTTTGAAGTTGGACTGCCGGAAAGTCAGAGTTGCTGTGGTGCGCTTCATATTCACGCCGGCGAACGAGAGGCAGGGAAAAAGCTGGCGAAACAGAATATCGAGGCGTTTAAGGACTATGATAAGGTGCTTGTTAATGCTGCCGGCTGCGGGTGTGCACTCCAGGAGTATGATGAACTGTTCCGCAATGACCCTGAAATGCTCCCTTTAGCCGAGGAATTTTCCGCAAAAGTTGAGGATGTCTCTAAGTTTTTGTATGACAATGACTTTGAACGGCCCAAATCGGAAATCAATACAAAAATAACCTATCACGATGCGTGCCATCTGGCGCATGGTCAAGGTGTCCGTTTTGAACCGCGGCAGCTTTTAAACGAAATACCTGGCGTGGAAATGGTCGATTTACCTAATGCGGACAGGTGCTGCGGAAGTGCTGGAATATACAATCTTACACATCCTGATATGGCGGGTGCTCTTCTTGATCGCAAAATGGATGATGTTCCGGATAACGTGGAAATGATTTCGATGGGTAATCCCGGCTGCATGCTGCAAATTGCGATGGGTGTTAAAAAGTATGGCAGGAAAGAAAAAGTTGTTCATACCGTTCAACTGCTTGATTTGGCTTATGAAAAAGATAAAAAAGCAGCCAACAAATTGGTAGAATCCTAGAGGAAGGTGAATGCTTTGTTTAGGAAAAAGCGTGTGAAGCAGAAACCGGATGCAGTTGTTCAGCAATTAATCCATATTGTCGGTGAAAATGAAGTGCTTTATTTAAAAGAAGATCTCATTTCCTACGAATGTGACGGCTATACAATGTCAAAAGGAATACCGAAAGCGGTAGTTTTTGTTCGAAATACCAAACAGGTTTCGGATATTGTGAAATGCTTAAACAAAGAAAACGTTCCATATATTGCACGTGGGGCAGGAACAGGTTTAAGCGGAGGGGCAACGCCGTTTGGTGGTGAAGTAATCATCAGCCTGGTTCGGATGAAAAAGTTGCTCCATCTGGATTTGGAAAACAGAAAAGCAGTTGTCGAGCCTGGCTATATTAACCTGAAGCTGACCCAATCCGTTTCAGATAAAGGCTATTATTACGCACCAGACCCATCCAGTCAATATGCATGTACGATTGGCGGCAACGTTGCTGAAAATTCGGGTGGGGCCCACTGTTTGAAATACGGCGTAACAACGAATCATATTTTAGGGCTTGAAATTGTTCTTCCCAATGGTGAAATCGTTGAGATTGGTGAAGATGGCGTTCCTGACCGCCCTGGTTACGATTTGCTCGGTCTTTTGACTGGTTCTGAGGGTACCCTTGGGATTGTGACCAAAATAACGGTAAAGGTATTAAAAAATCCTGAAGGGAAGAAAACCGTTCTTGCTTATTATGATGATATAAATGACGCCAGCCAGGCCGTTTCCGATATTATAGCAGCCGGCATCATTCCGGCAGCACTGGAAATGATGGATTCGATCGCAATTGAAGGGGTGGAATCAGCCGCATATCCAGTTGGGCACCCAAGTGATATTGCTGCGTTTTTGTTGATTGAAGTTGATGGCATTGCAGCCGGAATAGAAGATCAGATCGATGAAATTCTTACCGTATGTAAAAATAACAACGTGCGAGAGGTCAAAGTGGCAAAAGATGAAGCAGAGCGCGGACTTTGGTGGGCAAACCGGAAAATGGGTTTTGGTGCAATGGGGGCGATATCTCCTGACTACCTTGTTCAGGATGGCGTTATTCCAAGAACTCGCCTGCCTGAAGTGCTTTCCAGAATTGCAGAAATCAGTGCGAAATATGAGCTTCGTATTGCGAACATTTTCCATGCGGGCGATGGAAATCTCCATCCGCTTATATTGTTCGACGCCAGTTTACCTGGCGAAAGTGAGCGGGCATCAAAAGCAGGGTCCGAGTGCTTGAAGGTTTGTGCTGATGTTGGCGGATCCATTACAGGTGAACATGGTGTGGGGATTGAAAAGTCAGCGGAAATGCGCTTCGTTTTCAGTGAAGAGGAAATGGCCGCCCAGACCGACATCCGAGCAGTGTTTAATCCGGAAGATCTGTTAAATCCGGGAAAACTCTTTCCGCAACCGGGCCGATGTGTTGAGGTCAAGGGAACTGGATAAGCAGTTTCCATGTACCAGGAAAGAAATATAAAACGGTACGTTAGACCTGTCTGAGAGAAAGTATCAACCGTACGCGAGGAACATCAACCGTACGGGGAAAACATCAACCGTACGGAGAGAACATCAACCGTACGAGGGAAACATCAACCGTACGGAGAGAACATCAACCGTACGAGGGAAACATCAACCGTACGGAGAGAACATCAACCGTACGTGTGAAACATCAACCATACGCGAGGAACATCAACCGTTTTAACAAATTTCGGGGGCCGATTTATCGATGTTACTGCAATAGGAGCGTTTTGCTCCTAAATGATTAACCTACGATAAGCATATTTTATCAACAGGCTGGACCTGTCCCCTGTTCCATAGTACAAGGCTAACGACTTAAATGTTCAACAAGAGGAAGAATGGGCTGATTATTTTTGTCTAATTGTTATTCGACAATATCAATTATGGAGGAGTTGATATTGTTGATTAATATAATAAAACCTTTATAAGGAGGATTTTAAAATGGGCACTGGAATATTAGCTATTCTGGCTTTACTTCCGATTATAGTTGTTGCTGTATTTTTAGTCGGGCTTAAATGGCCAGCAAGTAAGGCAATGCCACTTTCTTACGTCGCTGCTGTATTACTGGCACTTTTCGTCTGGGATATATCATTCCCAAAGGTTGCTGCTGCATCTGTTCATGGTCTCATCGTTGCTATTACACTTTTATTTATTATCTTTGGTGCGATATTACTGTTGAACACTTTACAGGAAAGCGGGGGGCTGCACACGATTCGTCGCGGGTTTACAGATATTACACCGGACCGCCGCATTCAGGTGATTATCATTGCGTGGCTTTTCGGATCATTTATTGAAGGTTCAGCTGGATTTGGAACACCTGCAGCTATTGCAGTACCATTACTGGTTGGACTGGGCTTCCCTCCGATGGCGGCTGTCGTCTCCGGAATGATTATTCAAAGTACACCTGTATCATTTGGGGCAGTCGGAACGCCAATGATTGTGGGGGTTGGTACAGGTGTTGAGCCACTTTCCCAGGTTACGGATGTTTCAAGTTTCGTATTTGGTGTTGCCGGTAAAGTAGCTTTACTCCATGCAATCGCTGGATTATTGATCCCGTTATTTTTGGTTGCCATGATGACCCGGTTTTTTGGAAAGAACAAATCATTCAGCGAAGGAATGAAGATCTGGAAATTTGCGATATTTGCCTCCTTGGCAATGACAGTACCATATGTGCTTGTTGCAAATTTTTTAGGACCGGAATTTCCTTCTTTGCTTGGCGGTTTAATAGGGTTGGCAATTGTCATACCTGCAGCTAAAAAAGGCTTTCTCATGCCAAAAGAAGATGAAATTTGGGATTTTGAATCAAAGGACCGCTGGGATCCAACTTGGACTGGCCGTGTAGAACTTAAGCAAAGCGATATTTATGCAGGCAAAATCAGCATGTGGCGTGCATGGGCCCCGTATGTATTAATCGCTGTTCTATTACTCATTTCACGGTTAACTGTTCTTCAGGAATGGCTGCAATCGGTCAAAATCTCGGTTCCAAATATATTCGGTACGGAAATATCATCTGGTTGGGAAATTCTTTATTCACCAGGATTTATTTTCGTTGTTGTTTCTGTAATCACTTACTTTATGCACAGTATGAAAGCATCTGAATATGCCCGTGCATGGAAGGATTCCGGTAAAACAATGATTGCAGCCGGTTCTGCTTTGGTTTTTACAGTTCCAATGGTTCAGGTGTTCCTTAATTCAGGCGGCGGGGCTGCCGGTTATGAAAAAATGCCTCTGGTTTTGGCAGAAGGCGTTGCCAATCTGACAGGTTCAATCTATCCGATTTTAGCAACGTTCATTGGTGGTCTTGGAGCGTTTGTTGCCGGCAGTAATACCGTAAGTAATATGATGTTTTCCCTTTTCCAATATGGCGTTGGTGAAAATATTGGAGCGAGTCCGACTTGGATGGTTGCGCTTCAAGCCGTTGGCGGTGCCGCCGGGAACATGATTTGTGTGCATAATGTTGTTGCTGCCACGGCTGTTGTTGGTCTGGTAGGAAAAGAAGGGCATGTTATTCGTAAAACCCTGCTTCCATTCTTCTATTATGCGTTGTTGTTGGGTGCGATCGGGTATTCGATTATGTGGACGGCGGAAAAAGGTATATTTAATATTGGATCGGTTATTGCGGTAATTATTTGGCTGACTGTCATTTACTTTATAGCGACTAACAATAAGCGATTAAATGACATTCAACGTAATATCGCTTCATAATAACTATAAGATAAATGAAACTCCTTCACTCTGAGGGAGTTTTTTTATGTGTTGTTACCAATGGTGGTACCACCCGAGTTTTGTCGAATACGAATCGGGCATGTTTTATTTTAAAAAACCGTCAGTTTGGTGTCAGCATTGGCAAATAAAGGTGTTGATAAATTTTTAATATAAGAAGGACATACTGCCTCTCTTGTCGAATATAATATAGTGAATATTGTTTTAATTATGACTTTAGAATTACATAGTCATAAAATAGGAGAGGGGTGTTTTGGATGGAGTTTGGTATTCTATCACTGTTACCGCCGCTGCTAGCAATTGTACTGGCAATTGTAACCCGCAATGTTATTCCTGCATTATTTGCGGGTGTATGGCTTGGGGCAACCATGATGCATGGCTGGAACCCGCTCATGGGGATTTATGCGAGTTTTAATGAATTCATTATTCCGAGTCTTGGAGACCCATGGGCGATGACGGTATTGGCATACTGTGGAATTTTTGGCGTGTTGATTATGGCGCTGCAAAAAACAGGTGGTGCGCATGCCATTGCCCATGCCATTTCCAAAAAGGTTAAAACCGACAGAGGTGCGCAGGGGTCAACAATGCTGTTTGGTATTATCATTTTTTTCGAGGATTATTTTAATGCGCTGACAGTTGGAAGTGTCATGCGCTCGGTTACGGATAAAATGCGTGTGTCGCGTGAGAAACTGGCGTATGTTGTTGATTCAACCTCCGCACCGATGTGTCTGTTAGGTCCTGTATCGACTTGGGTCGTTTTTGTAATGGGACTGATTGGGGTGGAATTTTCCAAGCTGGGAATCTCAGAGTCGGAGTATGTTACCTATTTGACGACGATACCATTTAATTATTATGCGATTTTGGCCATTCTGATGGTTGGTATCATAGCATTTAAAAAATGGGATTTCGGACCTATGGCTGAAGCCGAATATCGGGCCAGGACGACCGGGAAGGTTATTCGGGATGGTGCACAACCACCATCTGATGATGCACTGGAAGATGCAAAAATTGCGGAAGGTTATACACCAAAAATGCGGAATATGGTTGTACCGCTGGTGGTGCTTGTAGGGATGATTCCGCCGTTATTCTTATGGACCGGCGGCTATCCGGAAAATGACTTTATGACGGCAATCAGCGAATCCAAAGGTGGCATGTCCATTCTAATTGCTGCGTTTACAGCTACTATTGTTGCACTGGCAAGGGGGATGCAGCAAAAATTGTTCAGTTTCAAAGAATCGATGGATATGATTGTGAAAGGGTTCAAGAGCATGACGATTGTATATATTATTTTGGCTTTGGCCTGGTCAATCGGAAGTATCACCGACAAGATTGGTACCGCTTCCTTTGTTGTCGAAGGATTGACGAATGCGAATGTTTCACCGGTTTTTATTCCTGTTTTTATCTTTTTGATTGGTGCGTTAATTGCATTTACGACTGGGACTTCTTACGGTACATTCGCAATTTTGATGCCAATCGCGATTCCACTCGCTGCATCGATGGATATTTCGATGGCGATGATAATTGCGGCAGTATTCAGCGGCGGAATCTTTGGGGATCACTGTTCACCGATTTCGGATACGACCATTCTGTCCTCAGCCGGTTCAGCCAGTGACCATATAGACCATGTCAATACACAAATACCGTTTGCTATCACAGCAGGTATAAGCGGGCTACTCTCATTCATTGTAGCAGGTATAACAGGGTCATGGTGGGCAGGCCTGATAGCAGGTGTAGTAATCCTTGTATCACTCGCATTTCTTGGCAATAAGCTCTGGGGAAAACCGATACCGGATGAGGCAACAGATCCTCACAGCACACCAAGCAACTTCTAAGAGGTTTTCCTTTCTACCATATAAATCGTATCTGAAAAGGGAAAAGTGGCATCTTCCGCATATTTTTTTGCTGGAGGTGCCACTTTTTTGTGCGTAGCTTCGATTGTAGTATAAAGAAGTCTTTGTTTTAAAAAAACAGTGACGTTTTCAACCTATTATATGATATCCTCATCTAGAGGGGATAAAATGCGCGAAGTTTTCAAAGTTTCACTACAAACGAAAATACTGGTATTAATTATAACGTTAATCTCTTTTCTGATTATATTGCTGACGGGCATTTTTGCGTTTATTGAAGCAAATTCAACGGAAAACCAAATGAAACGGATGGCATTACAAACTGCAAAGACTGTTTCATTTATGCCTGCTGTAAGGAATGCTATGACTTCCGGCAAACCGGGGGAACAGCTGCAGCTGATTGCTGAACAGGTTCGTGAGCAATCGGATGCGGCGTCAGTGATTATTACCAATAAAAAAGGTGTTATATATTCACATCCTGAGCCTGCAATAGTGGGGGAGAATAAGCTGGGGAATGACAGTTACATGGCTGTTGTGTTCGGCGGATACTATAATTCAGAAGCGGATGGGCGTATTGGTGAGGTGATACGGGGGACGGCCCCGATCTATAAGGATTTTGGAGATTACAGTAAGATAGTGGGAATTGTAACAGTAGGGTACCTGAAAAGTAAGATCCATTCGACTGTACAAGCCAATGTCGTAAAAACAAGTTTTTTTGCACTGGTTGTTATGACAATCGGGATCGGTGGAGGCGTTTTGTTGGCTAAAAATATAAAAAAAGAAACGCTGGGACTGGAACCTTCTGAGATTGCCTCTTTGTACCGGGAACGAAATGCTACATTGCAATCAATCCGCGAGGGCGTGCTGGCTATTGATGGGAAAGGAAACATAACAACGTTGAATAGAACGGCAAAAGAACTGCTGCATTTAACAGATGAAGCAATTCATCAGCCGGTCGATAAGTTTCTGCCAAACACTGGAATGCTGCAGGTGTTAAAAACGGGTAAAGCTGATATTGATCAGGAAATGACCACAGCTGACAGGGTTCTGATTGTTAACCGGATTCCTGCGTTTAATAAGAATAAAATTGTTGGCGTCGTATCCAGCTTTCGGGATAAAACCGAGCTTCAGGGAATGATCAATACGCTTTCGGAGGTAAGAAAATATTCAGAGGAACTCCGCGCGCAGACTCATGAATTCAGTAACAAACTTTATGTCATATCCGGTATGCTTCAACTTGGTAAATATAATGAAGCGATTGATATGATTCAGGCTGAATCCGAAGTGAATACTGTTCAAAATAAGATTGTATTTGAGCAGATACGTGATACAAAAATACAGGCAATTTTGCTGGGGAAAATCAGTAAAGCTTCCGAAAAGAAAATTGATTTTACCGTTGAGCCTGACAGCAGTCTTCAAATGCTGCCGGAACATATTAAGATTTCGCAGCTGGTTATTATTGTTGGAAATATTATTGACAATGCTTTTGAGGCTGTGGAAGCGAAACAGCGGACTGAAGGGATGCACGTATCGTTTTTTGCACTCGATATGGGTAATGATATAATTTTTGAAATAAGTGATAACGGCATTGGGATTCCCGAAAATCAACTTGGCAAAGTCTTTGATACCGGATATTCCAAGAAGAAAGGAAATAAACGGGGGTTTGGCCTTGCAAATGTTAAGCGTACTGCACAATCAATTAATGCCACTATAGAAATTAATCAGCGGGAAGGTGGCGGAACAATATTTACGGTATACATTCCGAAAGTAAGGGAGGGTGATCAATGATAAACGCAGCAATTGCTGAAGATGATTTCCGCGTTGCTACCGTACACGAGGGTTTTCTTACAAAAATAGATGGAGTGAAGCTAGTCGGAAAAGCCCTGAATGCAGAGGAGACAATTGAATTACTGCAAAATAAACCAGTTGATTTACTGTTGCTTGATGTGTACATGCCTGATGAACTTGGGACCGATCTTCTGCCTGAAATTCGGAAAAAATTCCCCTATGTTGATGTCATTATGATAACGGCGGCAACGGAAATGACTTTACTTGAGCAGTCAATCCGAAACGGAATTTATAATTACCTGATCAAACCGGTAACCCTGGATAAGTTCACCGAAGTAATCGAACATTATAAGCAACATAGAGAAATGCTTGAAAGCTACAGTGAAGTTGACCAGTCGGTGGTTGATGATCTGCTTGGCAAAAAAACGGCAATAAAGCAAAGTCAGGAATCTTTCTTACCAAAAGGAATTGACAAGCTTACATTGGATAAGGTCAAAGAAATGCTGAAAACTTTTACTGAGGGAACAACTGCTGAAGAAATCGGCAAAAAAATGGGGGCATCCCGAACGACTGCACGACGCTATTTGGAGTATTTAATCTCAGTTGGCAAGGCAAGAGCGGAACTTAATTACGGTGTCGTGGGCAGACCGGAAAGAAAATACTATTCAGAAGAGTAACCATCCTCATTCAGGGGATGGTTTTTCAAATAAGAAGGTAGTTGCCAATTCGTGAACAAAATGAACAAAACATCTTTTATGCAGTTAATTTTTATTATTTTGAAAACGGTTACAGGTTTGAAAAAATGTTTTAGAATACAAACAGAATTATACAATTAATAAAAATATTCAGGAGGGGAAAATTTTGAAGAAATTTGTTTTTATTTTGACAGTATTAATGCTTATGTTTGTTACAGCCTGTTCCTCTGGTTCCGGAGCGGAAGGTGGAAAAGAATTTCCAACGAAAAACATGGAAATGGTTGCTCCTGCAACACCAGGTGGTGGCTGGGATACAACAGCCAGATCAATGAAAAAGGTCTTGTCGGAAAAGGAGCTTATTAAGAAGCCAATCAGTGTTGTTAACAAGCCCGGTGGAAATGGGGAAGTTGGCTGGAAATATCTGAAAACTAAAGACGGCCATACAACTTCCATTAATTCAAGTCTGGTTATTACGAACAATTTGTTAGGCCACAGTGAATTGACATATAAGGAATTCACCCCGCTTGCAATTCTGACAACAGAGTGGATTGCTCTAGCTGTTCCGGCAGATTCCAAATTTGACAGCGCAAAAGAGTTATTTAATCAGCTGAAGAAGAAACCTAAATCTGCAAAAGTTGCAGTCGCACCTGGTTTAGGAAACGATGCCCATTTATCATTTGTTCAGGCGTCTCTCGAATCCGGGGTGGATGTTTCCAAAATTGAATTCATGATTTATGGAAGTGGCGGTGATCAGATTTCCGCACTTGTAGGCGGTCATGTGGATGCAGCAGTTATGTCAGTATCTGAGGTTGCACAGCAGCATAAAGCCGGAAAGGCCAAAATTCTTGCTGTAACTTCTGAAAAACGTCTGGATAGTCTCAAAGATGTTCCGACCTATAAGGAACAGGGCATTGACATGGTGTTCCCGCACTGGAGAGGAATTATGGGGCCACCTGATATGTCTGAGGAAGCAATTGCGTACTGGGATAAAAAGCTCAGTAAGATGGTCAAAACAGACGAGTGGAAAAAAGTACTCGAAAATAATCAATGGGAGTCGTTTTATAAAAACAGTGAGGAAACAAAGAAATATTTGAAAGAAGAAGTTAAAAAGTACTCTGAATTGCTTAAGAGTGCCGGTTTGACTGAATAATTGGAAATGAAGCATATAAATGGGTCGGCAGCGATCCATTTATATGTTTCAAAGGAAGGAGCATTATCAGATGGTATTTGCAAAGTATATAATGCCACTGTTTTTTATAGCAGTAGGAGTCGTTTATTTTGTATTGTCGATTAATCTTCCGGAAGCAAAGCTTGGGAACCCGAATGCCCCATCTTATTTTCCGATTATGATCAGTGTTTTGATTACTGTATCGAGCGTTATCTATTTGTTTAACGTGTGGCGGAAAGGAGAAACGGAAACCTCCGACATTCCCGCACTGTTTGAGAGGCGAACACTGATAATTATCGCAGCTACATTGGTTTTATCCATTTTTTATACACTGCTATTTAATGTCATCGGATTTTTATATTCCACATTATTATTTTTGGGTGCATTGTTGTTTGTTATCAACGGTATCAAAAAATGGAAATCTAACATCATCGTTACGGTTATTTTCACATATGCAGCATGGTATGTGTTCAGTGAATTATTAAACGTAAGTTTGCCGTAGTCTGGAGGGAAGAACATGGATATCGATCAAATATTACAAGGATTTGCAACCGCGCTTCAGCCTGAGAATATAATGTATGTCGTTTTTGGCGGATTTCTAGGAACAATCGTCGGGATGCTCCCCGGGCTGGGTCCAGCTACTGCAATCGCTGTCTTAATCCCGCTTACATTCGGGATGGATCCAACCAGTGCCATTATTTTGATGGCAACCATTTATTATGGGGCGATGTATGGAGGCTCCTTAAGCTCCATTCTTCTTAATACGCCAGGGGATGGATCAGCCATTGCGGCAACGTTCGACGGAAATGTCATGGCTAAAAACGGGAAGGCAGGACAGGCGATTGCTATCTGTGCAATCGGATCTTTGATTGCAGGTATTATTGCAGTAATAGGATTTATGCTTTTAGCAGAACCGCTGGCCAATTTTGCATTGAAATTCGGACCCGCGGAGTACTTCCTCTTATACCTGATGACACTTTCCATGGTTGTGTCATTGTCGATGGGTAATATGACAAAGGGGTTTATCTCGATGGGACTTGGATTAATGCTTAGTACCATCGGAGTTGATTTACAGACCGGAGTGTACCGGTTTACGTTTGATATTCCGCAGCTAAGCGGAGGGATAGATTTTCTGGTTATCATCATCGGTGTTTATGCAGTTGGGGAAGTTCTGTATAATATGATTGGAATCTATAAACCAAAGGATAAAAAGAATAAGTATGATAAGATTTGGATTTCAAAAGAGGAATGGAAGCGGTCAAGAGGGCCGATTTTCCGCAGTGCGCCGCTTGGTTTTCTGGTTGGGATACTGCCGGGATCAGGTGGAACGCTGGCATCGATGCTTGGTTATTCAACCGAAAAACAGCTTTCCAAAAATCCTGAAAAATTTGGAAAAGGGGCAATTGAAGGTGTTGCGGCACCGGAAGCGGCAAACAACTCGGCATCTATTGGGGCTATGGTTCCGCTTTTGACCATGGGGATTCCCGGGTCCGGTACAACAGCTGTGATGCTTGGTGTCATCATTATGCTCGGTGTTCAGCCAGGTCCGCTATTGTTTCAAAACGATCCTGAGCTGGTCTGGGGTTTGATTGATAGTATGTTTTTGGGAAATATCTTTTTATTTATCATCAATATTATGATGGTCGGTATGTTTGTGAAGATATTGGATATTCCGCCAAAAGTATTGTATCCCGTTATTTTGGTACTGGCTTTCATTGGTACGTATACGTTAAGTTACAATATTATTGACTTTTATATCTTACTGATTTTCGGTGTAATTGGATTGTTTATGAAAATACTTGATTTTCCAATGGCACCACTGATTTTAGCATTAATTGTCGGGGCCGGCATGGAGCAGAATTTTCGGAAAAGCCTAGTCGCATCTGACGGAGGCATCGGGATATTCTTCGGATCGCCTATCGCCATAACACTGGTCATCTTAACAGTGTTATCACTGGCATATCCATTAATTATGAATCTAATTAAAAAGAAGAAACAGGCACAATCTTAATCAAGGCGGAGATCGTTTATGTCCAAATCAAATATTCTTGTTATTCTGGCAGTGGCAATTTATGTCATCGTTGTTTCTCCGCTGCTGTTCGAGTGGAATGTTATCGTGCAGACATTTGGAGTGCTGGTTATCGCGCAAATACTGTGGATTGGGGGAGCACTCCCTTCCCCGGTTACAGCACTTATCTTAATGCTGATGATATCACTCCACTTTTTTTCATTTGAGGAAACGCTTTCGTTCCTGGGATCTGATGTTGTCTGGCTACTGTTCTCAACCTTTCTGATTGCCGGCGCTTTTCTGGAATCCGGGCTTGCCTATCGGATGTCATTGTATGTGCTGCGGTTTTCGAGGGGGAGCGGGAGGCTGCTCCTGTTATTATTGATGTTTCTGATTCTGATGCTGTCTGTCCTTGTCCCAACAAATATCGGAAGAGGCAATCTGATTGTATCTGTTATTGATAAAATCTCAGGCAGCTTGAAGGAATTTGGCAAAGCAGATAATATTGCAAAAACGCTGTTTATTGGCGGCTGTTTTGTTGTCACCCTTAGTGGTGCAGCTGTTATTACTGGTGCAAATTCCACGTTGTACGCATTCAGTATGTTTAATCGGAATGGCAGTATAGAATTGAATTATCTTACGTGGATGCTGCTGTTTATACCGCCAATCATGCTATTCATCGTTATTTTATGGATTACGCTTCTTAAATTGTATCCACCGGAGAAGATCCGGAAAAATGATGTGATTCGTTTCATTCATATGGAGATTGTCAGGCTGGGTAAAATGCAAGCCTCCGAGATTAAAATGATCATTATAATCAGTGTGACAGTTGTGTTGTGGATTATCCAGCCGGTGCACGGTTATTCGATTTCAATGGTCGGGATGTTCGGCGCCGTTCTAACATTGCTCCCGGTGATTGGTATCTGGGATTGGAGTAAAGCGCAGAAGGAAATTGACTGGGGCATGTTTCTGTTTTTCGGATCGACACTTATTCTTTCTCATCTATTGATAGAAACAGGTTCATTAAACATTATTGCAAACGGATTTGTCGAGATTATTCCATCCAACGCGACCATTGTTATTTTAGGGCTGGTTATTGTTGGTACAATGCTGTTGCGTACGCTTTTTGTAAGTGTGCTCGGTTTCATGACAATAATGATTCCGCTTGGTCTTGAAATCGGCAAACAGTTGGGCACCATCTCACCGGTACTGATTGCCATGGTTGTTTTTCTTGCCGGCGTACCTGGATTTTTCCTGGTTACACAGTCACCGGTTAATATGATTTACTATACATATGGTGCGTTTAACAAAAAGGATATCCTGCGGGTTGGTGGAGTTGCAGGTGTTTTATGGATTGCTATTGTTCTGATTTCGGCTGAGTTTTATTGGCAATTAATTATGTAAGAGCAATGTTCTCAAACTATATGGCACTTTTTTCGGCCGTATGGAAACCCATACGGCCGTCTCTGTTCCCGTTATTCCCATTTTGTTTGATCGTTTGGCTCTTCGTTAAATCTTGATTTATCATCAGCTTTTTCAACCGTATTGTGTTCCTCTTCAAGCCGTTCCAAGGTGCGGTTTCTCGAATCTTCCATTTCGCCGTTTGGTTTTAACAGCTTGCTGGTGTGACTGTCAGAGCTAGCCACGGCCTGGTTACTGTGTTTTTGGTGCGTTTCTTCGGCCTCAACGGTACGTTTTGTATAGGGTACTGCTTTTAGACGTTCAAATGGAATTTCCTTTCCTGTGTCTAAACATATTCCGTATGTTCCTTCATCGATTCGTTGAAGTGCTTCATTCACCTCAGTCAGGCGTTCTTCCTGTAAATTATTTTCAGCCATCTGCTGTTGACGATCAACAAACTCGCTTGCGGAATCAGCGAGGTGGTTATCAGCTACATTCAACTCATCTGGATCATTGTCGATTGACCGTTCTGCAGTTTCCTGTGCTTCAAGGTTTCTTTTCATATTTAAAAGATCTGCTTTCAACTCATTTAACTGCTTATCAGTCAGTGTCACAGAATCAACTCCTTCAGTTTGCTTTTCCTTAAATTGAAGGAGTTTAAACTTGAGTGATTTATCTTTAAAAGTGGTGCCGGGTCCAATTAAAAAAGTTTATTTAAGTAGCACTTATATAATCTATGTTTTTTAACGTGGTCCCCTGTAATGTATCTTTTACCGGACAAACCTTTTCCACGTGTTCAATTAATGCCTTTACATTTTCATTCGGGGAAGGGGAATCAATGCTAATTTGATAGCGTATTTCCTGATAGCCGGGCCGCACGTTGGGATTTTTCCCTTGAAAACCATCAGGATCCAAGTCACCCTCAATGTGTACATTAACGTCCTTTACATCAACGGAGAATTGCTCCGCAAATGTTGTGACGAGTACATTAATGCACCCTCCAAGTGCTCCAAGCAAATATTCCACCGGGTTCGGTGCTGCGTCATTTCCTCCCAATGCAACTGGTTCATCAATATCAAATTTCTTTCCCTGTACATCTGCAGTAGAAAGTACCCCGCTACCGCTCCATGCTACTTCTGATTTAAACGTTACGTTAGCCATTAAAAATTCCTCCTTGGATTTTGTTTTGGGTAAACTAATCGTTATACCCGGGTTTAATTAAATACTCCTGCGACCGTAACTTCTCAATATTTGAAATTAAAAAAACACCTCCTTCTATAAGAATAAGAAGAGGTGCGAAAGTTTATATGGATTCCTCTTCTTATCTTTAAGACAAATCTGTCTTTTGGATTTGGCACAGTATCCCGATGGATCCGCTGCCGAGGCTTCGAAGGGCCAATTCCCTCCACCTCTCTTGATAAGAATTTCATGAATCTTTATGAAATTGTTATATATATTACGTTACTTTTTCCGGGAAGTCAAGAGTGGATTTTGAAAATGATTACTTCGGTTTTTGTCGAATCTTGTAAAATAGGCGGTTCTTTTTGCTTAAATTTTTCCAAAATGGGTCAAAGTACGTTATTGCTCTGCTTTTAAATTGCTTCTGATTAACTATGGGAATTTTTTGATATATTTGATATTTTTAAGACAGGCATGGCAGAAACTGACAAGAAGGTGCTCAATTTCCGAGTTTATATGGCTAGATGATTCAATATGATACACATTTTACAGCATGATTTAACATGGTGATAACTAGAGACTTTTGTTCCAATCACCATATTTTTTTGGCTTCATAAAGAATAATATTACGTGGACAGTTTCTAATGGTTGATAGTGAAGTAAAAAATTTTGAGGGAGGAGAAAGATGAAGAGAATAAGTTACTGGAAAAGCGTGTTGTTTACCTCTTTCGCTCTACTGTTATGTGCATTTCTTGTCAATGGTATGAATCAGGTTTCAGCGGCGGAGAAAGGGGATTTGAAAATTAATCCAAAGCCGCAGGAAGTTAAGGTAATTGGTGAAGGTTTTCCATTAACGCCTGTTGTCGGAATTGTAGTTGGTGATGACACCGACAGCCATGCAGTCAATGAAGTCGTTGATACACTGCAGGCGGCGGATGTGAAGCGGATTGTCCGTATGCAACCTGGTGATGAAGTAGATACTCCGGTGACTATTTGGATTGGTGGCCCCGGAGAAAATCCGTCATCTGCATCTGTATTAAATCAGCTTGGTGTCGAAGGACCTGAATCATTGAAAGAAGAGGGCTATGTACTTGCTTCAAAAAATGTGGATAACAAGACAATCGTTCTTGCAGGTAAAGACAAAACGGGTACTTATTACGCAGCAAAGACGTTTAAGCAAATCATCAAGGATCGAAAAGGCAGGGACTGGATTCCAGAAGTGGAAATTCGCGATTGGCCGAAAATGCCGATTCGCGGGTCTATCGAAGGATTTTATGGACCACCATGGACACATGAAGACAGACTAAGCCAAATTGAATTTTATGGTGAGAATAAGCTCAATACGTACATTTATGCACCAAAAGATGATCCGTATCATCGGGAAAAATGGCGCGAACCATACCCTAAGGACGAATTAAAAAAATTGGAGGAGTTGATTAATAAAGCCAGAAATAATCATGTTCAGTTCACTTTCTCACTTTCACCGGGGAATACGGTTTGCTATTCAGGGGACGAGGATTTCAATTCGTTAAAGAACAAGATGCAGGCGATGTGGGATCTTGGTGTTCGTTCCTACGCAATCTTTCTGGATGACATAAGTAAAAGCTTGCATTGCGAGCAGGATATAAACAAATTTGGGGATGATCCCACCCCGGTTGCTGCAGCACATGCGTATCTTTTAAATCGGTTCAGTGAAGAATTTTTACAGCAACACGATGGTGCGGAGCGACTGATTACTGTTCCGACAGATTACGCTGGTAATGGTACTACCGCTTATCGCGAAAGGTTTGCAGAGTTGCTGAATGACGACATTATCGTAATGTGGACAGGCCCTAAAGTAGTTTCTGAGAAAATAACATCGGAAGGCACAGAAACGGTTTCGAACATTTTTAAGCATGATTTACTATTATGGGATAACTATCCAGTGAATGATTATAATCGTAATCGTTTATTCCTGGGTCCGCTGGTAAATAGGGATCCCGATCTGACTGAGCATGGCATGATTGGATTAACCGCCAACCCGATGAATGAGGCAGAGGCATCAAAAATTCCGTTGTTCACGATTGCTGATTATAGTTGGAATCCAGGTGACTACGATCCAAGAGATTCGTGGGAACGCAGCATTCAATCATTTGGCGGGGATGCAGCGGAGTTATTGAAAACGTTCGCTGAGAATTCGTATTCCTCTCCAATCAACGATAGAGAATCTTTGACAATAGAGCCATTAATTAAGCAGTTTTGGGAAGCTTATCAATCAAACAATGCTGAGCATGCTAAGAAAGAATTGCTAGCAGAATTTGAAAAACTGCAGCAGTTGCCTGATGATTTACGGAGAAAAATGGGAAATGAAAGTTTCTTAGAGGAAATCCATCCATATTTAAAGAAGCTTAGTCTTTATGGCGAGGCTGGGGAATACGCCGTTCAATATCTGATGGCAGAAAAAGCCGGGAATGATGATAAAGCTAGTGAATATAAACAAAAACTGCTTGATGCTTTTAGTCGCGCGGAAGAAATCCCTCAACAAATTGGCGTAGGGGTGTTGCGACCATTTCTCGTGGAAAGTGTGTTAAAACTGGCTCCTTTGGAATTCACGCTAAAACCATCGATTGAAGAATTTTGGAAAGCCTATCAGTCGAATAATGCAGATCAGGCTGCAGAAAAATTAATTGCTGAATTTGAAGCAATGAATCAGATTCCTGAAAATTTGCGGAAACAATTGGAAAACGATGATTTCCTGAAGGCCATTGAGCCGTACTTACAGAATCTCAATGTATATGGTGAGGCTGGTGAAGTTGCTGTTCAATATTTAATGGCAAAAGCAGAAGATAATAGGGAAAGGGCTGAGGAATAT
This sequence comes from Virgibacillus ihumii, assembly GCF_902726655.1. Classification (NCBI taxonomy): domain Bacteria; kingdom Bacillati; phylum Bacillota; class Bacilli; order Caryophanales; family Bacillaceae; genus Virgibacillus; species Virgibacillus ihumii. The sequence continues at coordinate 1,722,476 of NZ_CACVAN010000001.1, read as the reverse complement.
CATGATCAACTGCGGGATTTAATGATACAGGCTAATGAGATGCCACAGAAGATAGGTCAGCCAATCATGAAACCGTTTCTAATGAAAAGTATGTGGGAATTAAGTGTTGTTAATTACAGGGAATTGAATGGCGTAAATACCTTCCGTGGCGCAGGTGAGTTAATAAAATATACGCCTGAACAAGGTGAGCGCACCGGGACTAATCAGTGGGGATATGAAGTCACCATTGTCGATGGGAGTGTCGTAAAAAGAGGTGGAAATAATTCCGTAATCCCTGATAATGGATATGTGCTAAGTATACACGCCAACGATTGGCTCAGAGACAATGCACAAATTGGCACCCGGATCCAAATTAAAGATGGCATCGTTTTGATAGTGGAGTAGATCGAATTTCTATTATCATTTGGTATTGTCGAATATGTTTTAAATAGTTGCCAGCTTAATAGGCTGGCAACTATTTAAGTTATGACAGATCTTATAAAAAACTTCGGCATTCGCTATAAGCTGTCGCGAATACCATAGTTTTTATACTCAGATTTGGTTTGATTGATTTGGTGTATACAGGCCCTCTTTTGCAGGGGGTCTATTAATCTTTGGCTCTAAAATATTCTTTCAGGCCACTATAAATACCTCTCGCGACTTTTTCCCGGTATTCGTCTGTTTTGATTGCTTTAATTTCATTTGGATTTGTGATGAATCCAAGTTCGACTAAAACTGCGGCATTGCTGTTTTCCCGAAGGACGAAGTAATCTGCTTGTTTTGCCCCGCGGTTATTCAGATTAATCGTGTTCATTAACGATCCTTGAATGGACTTGGCCAGATCACTGCTGTTTTCACCTGCTTTGTAATATGTGCTGACTCCTCCCACTGCAGATTTTTGAAATGCATTGTAATGAATGCTTATAAATGCATCAGCTTCATGGGAGGCACTGATTTGCACCCGTTTTTTTAATGATAGATACGTGTCGTTTTTTCTCGTTATGGTTATGGTTGCACCTTTATCCTTAAGTTTATCTGCCACTGTCTTCGCTGTTGCCAGTGTAAGCTGTTTCTCCTTGGAATGGCTTATGCCGATTGCACCCGGATCTTTTCCGCCGTGCCCGGGATCAATGACAATGTGGTGTCCACTTAATGGACCGTGAGCATTGATTGACAGGGCGGTTGTCAGCACCTGTTCAGGTGTGAATTGTTTGGTTTCTTCCTTTATAGTGGTTGATTTATCCTGTTCGGATTTTGAGTAAGCAGATGAGTCCTGCTTCTTGGAATCTTTTATCATTGGAATCAGATACTGTGATGCTACCCACGCCTCCTTACCATTATAATAGGTTTGCACCCAGCCGTATTTTTCCTGGAAAATTGTCACTTGGTCACCTCTGACAAGGTGTCCGATCACTTCTGCTCCTTGAGCTGGGGCATTTTTTACCTCGAGCACTTCTGTTTGAACTGAGTATGTTTCTCCATTGTCAGCATGTGTGACAGGGATGAAAATAAACAGAGTCACTATACTTCCTATTATTATCGTTAATAATTGTTTTCCTAACATAAAACTCACTCCTGTAATAGATTGCTATTTTACAAGAGTGTCCAGAAAAGAAAGAGTTTATACAGTTATCCCTTCGACAAGTCCTGTCACTGCGCGGATTTTGTCGGAAAAAGTTATGGGATAATTCGACTATATTTCTATGATTTCTATACTTGCTTGTTATGGAAATTTGTGTTTCAATGAATAGATAATTTGATAATTTGAAGAAGGTTTGATTGTAATGATGAATAAAATGATGAATCAGAATAAATCAATATCAAAATGGGGATTCTTCTTTATTGCAGTAGGTCTGCTTTGGATAAAATCCTATTTGACATACATTTATGAATTTAATCTTGATATCCAAAATGCTATGCAGCAATTTCTGTTGTTCTTTAATCCACTCAGTTCAGCACTAATCTTTCTTGGTATCGCGTTATTTGCAAAGGGGAAACGTGCGGGGATCTGGATTATTATCATCGATTTCCTGATGAGTTTCTTGTTATATGCCAATGTCGTGTATTACCGGTCGGCAACAGATTATATAACATTGCCAACCCTTACCCAGACGGATAACTTTGGCAGTCTGGGCGGAAGTATTGTTAATCTGGTTGCCTGGCATGACCTGTTTTATGCAGTGGATATCATTGTGTTAATTACCCTATATGTACGAAACAGAAAAAACTGGTCAGACAGCCGTATGAAATTGCGGAAACCTGTACTTGTTCTTGCCGCAGGTGTTATGGCATTCGCTGTCAATCTCGGTTTGGCTGAAACGGATCGTCCGGAATTGTTAACCAGAACGTTCGACCGCAACTATATTGTAAAGTATTTGGGCTCGTACAATTTTGCAATCTATGATACTATTCAAACGATAAAATCGTCCAGACAGCGTGTGCTGGCCGACAGCAATGATATTACGGTGGTTGAAAATTATACTGCAAATAAATACGCAGCTCCTAATAAAGAACTTTTTGGGGCGGTAAAGGGAAAAAATATTATTAAAATTCACCTTGAGTCGTTTCAGTCATTTTTAATAGACTACAAGCTTCATGGTAAAGAAGTAACACCATTTTTAAACTCACTTGTGCACGATGAAAATAAGAATTTCACGTATTTTGATAACTTCTTTCATCAGGTGGCACAGGGGAAAACTGCGGATGCGGAATTAACCATGGATACGTCGCTATATCCTTTGCCACAGGGAGCGGCATTTGTGACAAAAGGAAATAACACGTATCAGGCACTGCCGGCAATTCTGGGGCAAAGGCAGGATTATACGTCAGCTATTTTTCACGGCGACAACAAGAGTTTCTGGAACCGAGATGAGGTTTATAAACAATTTGGGATAGATAAGTATTTTCATGCAAAGTATTATGACATGAACCAGAAAAATACTGTTAACTACGGCTTAAAGGATAAACCATTCTTTAAACAATCCATACCAATGCTCAAGTCGCTGAAGGAACCGTTTTATGCTCACCTGATGACGTTAACGCACCACCATCCGTATAAGATAAGTGATGAGGAAGCATCCATCAAGCCGGCGAATACTGGAGATCCATCAGTGGACCGTTATTTTCAGACAGCAAGATATCTGGATGAGGCATTGAAGCAGTTTTTCAAGGATCTGAAGGAAGCAGGATTGTATAAGGATTCGGTTATTATGATTTACGGTGACCATTACGGTATTTCGGAAAATCATAAAGAAGCCATGAAACAGATTACCGGAGAAAAGATTACCGACTTCAAGCATACGCAATTGCAGCGTGTTCCGTTTATGATTAAAATTCCTGGTGTTGATGGAAAAGGAACTGTTCATGAATATACCAGTCAGATTGATGTAATGCCGACAATGCTGCATTTGATGGGAATAAAGGCCAACAAGTACATTATGTTTGGCACGGATATGTTTTCTAAACAGCATAAAGAATATGTGGTGTTCCGTGACGGTGATTTTGTCACTCCGGAGTATACCATGGCTGACGGTAAGTTTTATGACAATGATACAGGTAAGCCTATTCAAGAACCGACAAAGGAAATGAAGGAAATGGCTGAAAAAGTTCGTCATGAACTGGAACTGTCTGATAATGTTCTCTACGGTGATCTCTTACGATTTTATGAACCGAGTAAATCGTGGGAGCCAGTAGATGCATCTGAGTATTCGTATATTAAGCAGGAAAACAAACAGAAATAGGTTATAGAGAAAAAGCAGACTCTTTTGGGTCTGCTTTTCAACTTTTCGGTGAGGCACCACCCGAACTTTTCTATTAGTCTTCAGTATCGAATGTAAAGGTTGTTCTGGATCGATACTCTTTTTCGGGTGTGAGCAGAATGGGCGGGAAGTTGCTGTGTGATAATGTGGCGGGGTGTCTTTGTGTTTCGAGACACAGTCCCATATAGTTTCTGGATGTGCCGCTCTTCAGTTTCAAATTTTCGTCGAGGTTATTGGATGTGTACATAACCATTCCGGGTTCATCTGTTGTTACTGTCAGGGTACGACCGCTTTCCGGTTCACAGACCTTTACATCCGGTTTAACCCTATTGACAAAAAGAAAATAATGATCATACCCGCTGCCGACGATTTTATTTTGTGGATGATCCGATTCGATGCTACCTTTTATATGTCGTCCGTTTGTAAAATCAAACGGGGTGCCCGCCGCATCGAGGATGTTGCCTGTCGGTATGAAGTTGCTGTCCAATTCCGCAAAACGTTTGCTTGGCATGGTAATGCTGTGGTTTTCAACGGTATGCTTTCCGTTCCCGCTCAAATTGAAATAAGAATGGTTGGTGAGTGCGAGCGGGGTCGTTTTATCTGTTTTAGCATGATAGGTTATGGTAAAGCGGTTCTGGTTGTCTAATTCATAGGTTACATCAACATCCAGAGTGCCAGGATACCCTCCGTCATTATCAGGACTTCGATGTGTAAGTGTGACTCCCACACTATGATCAGTTCTGAAGGATTCCGCTTCCCACAGCACGCTATGAAAACCATTCGGGCCGCCATGCAGATGGTTAATCCCTTCGTTTGCCGACAGCTGATACGTCTGATTGTTTATCGGTAATGAAGCATTTGGGATTCTGCCGGCAACACGGCCGATAATGGCGCCGAAAAAGGCCGGATTTGCCGTATAATCTCTATAGTCTTCAAACCCGAGAACGATATTTTCCACATTTCCATCCTGATCAGGGGTTTTAATTTCAGTGATGATTCCGCCATAATTAAGAAAACTCACTTCGGTTTGATTATCATTTACTAACGTAAATTCCTGCCACGTTGGTTCAATCTCTGTTAAGTGTTGCTCGATTATTTTCATTCAGCTTCATTCCTTCTTATTCAGTTTATCAATGAAATCCTTAAATGCTGTTTCTCCGGTTGGTGTTCGTTTGAAAACACCTGCATATTCCAATATCTGCACAAATTTTTTGCCCAGTTCCGTTTCAATAATTCTATCAGCTTCACGCTCATCAGTCTGGACGCCATACTCCGTTCGCATTTGTTCTGCCCATGACCTATGGGAGTCGGTTATACCGTTTTTCTCATCAAGCAGAAATTGTTTAACGTCATCGAGTTCATTTTTTAATCTGGCCGGCAAAACCGCCAGTCCCATTACTTCAATCAGTCCGATATTCTCTTTCTTAATATGATGAACGTCAGCATGCGGGTGGAAGATTCCCAGTGGATACTCATCCGTTGTCCGATTGTTTCTCAAGACAAGGTCAAGTTCATATAACCCGTCACGTATGCGGGCAATTGGTGTAATCGTATTATGCGGTATATTGCCGGTGAGTGCTTCAATGTCCGCAGCCGGGTCTGAGTATCCCTTCCAGGTGTTTAAAATGTGAGTTGCAGCATCAAGCAGCTCTCCTTTGTCGCTGCACTTCAAGCGAATAACGGAAAGCGGCCATTTGAGGACAGACGCAGAAACTTTATTCCAGCGATCAAGCTGAAAAAAGAATTCCTCCTGTGCATCTGTCATCGCAAAACGATCCCGTCCGCCCTGATAGTGATCGTGTGCCAGGATGGACCCGCCTACAACCGGTAAATCTGCATTGGATCCCATAAAATAATGCGGGAATTTGTCGGTGAATTCCAGCAACTGCTCAAATGCTTGCCGGTCAATCCGCATGTCACGGTGTTCCTCTGCAAACAGGATGCTGTGCTCATTGTAATAAACGTATGGGGAGTATTGCAGACACCAATTCTCTTCGGACAAGGGAACCCTTATAACACGGTGATTGGCTCTTGGCGGATGCCCGGTCCTTCCTGCATACCCTTCATTTTCAATGCAAAGAACACATTTCGGGTAGTTGACACTTTGTTTGTTTGCCCGTTCCCGTCGAAGTTGTTCCGGGTCTTTTTCCGGTTTTGACAAATTAATCGTAATGTCCATTTCGCCGTACTCGGTTTTCGTTTTGAAATGAATATTTTTTTCGATTCGTTTCGTCTGAATGTAGTTGCTGTTCTTGCTCAGCTGATAAAAATAATCCGTTGCAGCCTGTGGTGACATATCGTATTTTTGCCAAAAGGCGTCATTGACGGCTGATGGCAGTGGCATCAGACAGTTCATTATGTCGGCGTTGAGTTGTTCTTTTTCATCCAAAACATCGTCGATAACCTGATTCTTGACAGCGTAGTCAACTATCTTATCCAGCAGGTCCGGAATCGTTTCATTAGGATAAGGCACGGTGTTTTCCGGAAAAGAATCGAGCCGAAGTTTGTGCATGATTTGGTTCCGTACATATATACGATCTATTTTTTTAATTAAACCGATCCTGATTGCGCGATGTATCAACCCTTCAATATGCTCATAAATCATATGATTACTCCTCCGTCATTTTTGCACCGTCACTGATAGAGGCGGTGTAGAACGTCGCTTCATATCCCACCGTCTGTTGATAGGCTTTATTGACATTTCTTTTAAACGTATCTATTTTATCGTTTTCCACAATTGCGATGGCACATCCGCCGAACCCGGCACCGGTCATCCGTGCGCCGATAACCCCTTTCTGACGCCAGGCAGATTCCGCAATCGTGTCCAGTTCCAGTCCGGTCACTTCATAATCATCCCTTAAGGATTGGTGGGAAGCATTCATTAATTCGCCAAAGCTGTACAAATTCCCTTTGCGTAATTCACGCATGGCTTCAAGGGTGCGGGCATTTTCCGTGACAGCATGCTTTGCACGTCTGCGGTGAACCGGGTTTTTAATTATATTTTGATACGCCTCAAACTTTTCCACCGATAATTCTCCGAAACTACTGATAGGGAGTTCGGTCTGTAAATCAGCAAGTGCCTGCTCACATTCTTGCCTTCGCTCGTTGTATTTTGAGCCAGCAAGCGTGCGCTGTTTATTTGTATTAATGATAATAATGGAGTAATCCTCCAGTTTAATCGGTGCGTAACTATAGTCAAGTGATTGACAGTTTAACAGAATGGCATTGTCTTTTTTGCCCATTCCGATAGCAAACTGGTCCATTATTCCACTGTTTACTCCGAGGTAATCATTTTCCACCTTTTGACCGATTTTTACCATGTTAACCCGGTCAATCCGCAGCTCAAATATTTTTTCCAAAAAAACCCCGGTAACCATTTCAATCGAAGCCGATGAAGAGAGGCCGGCGCTGTTTGGGATATCCCCATAGAAGAGAATGTCGGCTCCATAAGGGATTGAAAACCCAGCTTCCCGAATATATTGAATCATACCTTTTGGATAATTAGCCCAACTGTGCTGGTCGTTATACCTAAGGTCGTTAAGGTCACATTCAATGATACCTGTTTCCGGAAAGTTCATGGAGTAAAAACGAAATAATGTGTCATTCCGCTTTTTTCCGACTGCATACGTACCAAATGAAATCGCTGCGGGAAAAACGTGACCGCCATTATAGTCAGTATGTTCGCCGATCAGATTAATTCTGCCGGGGGCGAAAAACGTATGTACGTTATCATGGGGCTCAAATACTTTTTGGAATTCGTTGGTAAGATTTTTCATGGGGCGATCCTCCTCACTAGTTTAACCGCTTACATCTACGAATTAGTTTACTATAAGAGCAAGTAAAATACAATAAAATATTGTAGTTATTTTAGTAAAAAATATAAATTTTTTACTGTGATACCTGTGGTACCTTTTTAAAGTTATGTTTGTTCTTTACATATACATTGTGAAAGCGTATACTAATTCATGAATTTATACATTGGAGGTTATGGCATGTTGGGTAGTAAAAACATAGGTAAAAAAATGATATTTTTTCTTGGCGCTCTGGGAGGACTCTTGTACGGATATGATATGGGAGTTATTTCGGGTGCACTATTGTTTATAAAAGATGACATACCGTTGACAAGTTTTACGGAAGGGTTGGTCGTCAGCTCCATGCTGGTCGGGGCGATATTCGGCTCCGGCTTCAGTGGACCGTTATCGGATAAGTTCGGACGACGCAAGCTTGTGTTTATGATATCTATCGTATTTATTATAGGTGCGCTGACATTGGCACTCGCACCGACGATGGTTATGCTGGTAGTGGGGCGATTGATTATCGGACTTGCTGTTGGTGGTTCAACTGCAATTGTACCGGTTTATTTATCCGAAATGGCACCGACGGAATCGCGTGGTTCGTTAAGTTCATTGAACCAGCTGATGATCACAATCGGTATTCTGTCTTCGTATCTGGTAAACTATGCCTTCGCCGACATGGAAGCGTGGCGCTGGATGGTGGGACTTGCCGTAGTACCGTCACTTATTTTAATGATTGGTGTTCTGTTTATGCCGGAAAGTCCAAGATGGCTGCTTGAACATCATAGTGAAAAAGCCGCACGAAGCGTGATGAAGTTGACACGCAAGCCGGATGAAATTGACAAAGAAATTGAGGAAATGAATGAAATTAATCGCATTTCGGAAAGTACCTGGAATGTGCTGAAATCTTCCTGGCTCCGTCCGACACTGATCATTGGGTGTGCATTTGCGTTATTCCAGCAAATTATTGGGATCAATGCGATAATCTATTATGCACCAACCATTTTCAGTGAAGCCGGACTTGGTGATGTGACATCCATTCTTGGTACAGTCGGGATTGGTACAGTTAACGTGATTATGACCATTGTAGCAATCATGATTATTGATAAGATTGATCGGAAAAAGCTGCTTGTGTCCGGTAATGCTGGGATGGTTGCTTCGCTATTGATTATGGCAGGTTTGATTTGGACGATAGGGCTTGATTCAACTGCCGGAGCTTGGATCATTGTTGCATGTCTAACCTTGTTCATTATTTTCTTCGCGATTACCTGGGGACCGGTTTTATGGGTTATGCTGCCGGAATTGTTCCCAATGCGTGCCCGCGGTGCTGCAACAGGTATTTCTGCACTGGCACTGTCAATCGGAAGCCTGCTCGTTGCGCAATTTTTCCCGTTGCTGACAGAGGTAATGGGCATTGAACAGGTATTCCTGATTTTTGCTGCAATTGGAATTGGGGCGATGATTTTCGTTATCAAATATTTGCCTGAAACACGTGGCCGCAGTCTTGAGGAAATTGAAGCAGACCTAAGAAAACGGACTTCGGGTGCTGATTCAGGTAATATGTAAGGTGATGATCCTGCATTTTCAGGAACGGAGTGGAAGAAATGGCTACCATAAAAGATATTGCTCAAAAAGCGAATGTATCAATAGCTACTGTTTCCCGTGTTCTCAACAGTGACCCAAGTCTGTCCGTGGGAGCCGATACGAAACAACAGATTATGGATGCTGCCCGACAGCTTGGGTACACAAAACATCTTGATAAGAAAAATAAGCATCTACGGATTGCAATTGTTCATTGGTATACGGAAAAAGAAGAGCTGAACGACATGTACTATTATTCCATCAGACTTGGCGTGGAGAAAAAACTGGATCGGGCAGGTTATGCGTACATTCGTTTATTTCAAAATACCGAGAAAAAGCCCGACGTCGACGGCATCATTGCAATCGGGAAATTTTCCGTCCGGCAGAAGAAACAGCTGGAAAAATGGAGTACTGCCATTTGTTTTGTGGATGATATCCATGCCGGAAAATCAGCTGACTCGGTGGTTGTGGATTTTCATCAAGCAACAGCGGATATTCTAAACCGATTTTTGGATCACGGACATTCTAAAATCGGTATGCTGGCTGGCGAAGAAAAGTTTTTCGGATCAACAGAAGTACTGGATGATCCGCGATTCACAAGCTACTGTAGTATTTTGCAGGAAAAAGGCTGTTTTAATAAGGCGTACAGCTTTAAAGGAACTTTTACGGTTGAATCCGGATATCAAATGATGGAAAAAGCAGTCCATACATTGGGGGATGACCTTCCCGGTGCATTCTTCTGTGCAAATGACTCAATCGCTATCGGTGCAATGCGCGCTTTAAACGATCTTGATGTAAAAATACCCGAGCGTGTAAGCATCGTTGGATTTAACGACTCCAGTGTTGCAAAGTACGTTTCACCATCGTTGAGCACTGTCAAAGTATATACCGAATTGATGGGTGAGACGGCGGTCTCCCTGCTGGAAGAGCGTATTTTGAATGGACGCACCGTGGCGAAGAAGGTAGTCCTTGCTACAGAGTTGATTGAGCGGGAGAGTTGAAGTGGACGGCTTAATGGTGAACCGGTTTGTTATTGACACTGTTGTTATTCCACCGTATACTAAAGCGAGTATATCAGATGTCATTTATCCATTAAATAATGGAAGAGGTTCTTAGCTTAAACCCTCTTAAAAAAACTAAGGACAGATGAAATGTTTTTCAAAAACCATGTGCCTTGGGCAGTGGTTTTTTCTTTTGATAGGAGGTTTTGATAATGACAGGGAGACAGGATGATGAATTAACCGATTTGTCTTTACTGGGAAACCAGGGGACGACCTATGCTTTTGACTACACACCGGAAGTGCTGGAAACATTTGATAATAAGCACATTGGGCGGGATTATTTTGTAAAATTTAATTGTCCCGAGTTTACGACACTGTGTCCGATGACGGGACAACCCGATTTTGGAACGGTCTATATTAGTTATATTCCTGATGTGAAAATGGTGGAGAGCAAATCATTAAAGCTGTATCTGTTCAGTTTTCGCAATCATGGCGATTTTCATGAGGATTGCATGAACATCATCATGAATGATCTGATTGAATTGATGGATCCACGGTATATTGAAGTGTGGGGAAAGTTCACACCGCGTGGAGGAATTTCCATTGATCCATATTGCAACTATGGGAAATCCGGAACTAAATTTGAGAAAATGGCCGACCACCGTTTGATGAATCATGACATGTATACGGAAAAAATTGATAACCGGTAGCGTATGCGTTAGTTCTGCTGTTTTTCGTATGAGAGTGAAAAGCTGGGTATGCATTGTTTGCAGTGTATTTAAAGATACGCAGCCGAATAAAAAAGGTCACTTCCGATGGGGAAGTGTCATTTTTTAATTAGATTGAGGCTTGAGAAGGGTGAAAGCTGTTGAAGTGGGAGTGAACGGTCCCCAAACGGGAGAGACAGTCTCCAAATGGGAGAATGCAGTCTCCAAACGGGAGAGAACAGTCTCCAAATGGGGGAAACACAGCTCCCAAGTGGAACAATAAGCACCTTGCCCCGATCCCTCAAAAGTTAATTTATCGAGTAAGTATTAGCCGTTCCCCGTAATCGTCACCAAACTCAACTGACTCTGATTTAAAAAACGCACCGGAATTCTGCTGGTGCCAAGCCCGCTGTCGATATAAAGATACTGGTCAGGACCGATCTCAAAAACACCTTTGTCCAGCTTAGGAAGAAGTCCCTGATCAGGTGCAACCAATGCCCCGATAAACGGAGCCCGTATCTGGCCGCCATGTGTATGTCCGCTTAGAATAAGGTCAGCTTTGAGCAAAGGATATGTTTTAATAATATCCGGTGCATGCGATAACAGTACGGTATAATTATTAAAGTCAATGTCTTTAAATGCTTCTACTATGTTTTCATGTTTTTTAGAAGGATCATCGACACCAACCAGGTTGAGTGTTTTTTCACCGATTATAATCTGCGTGTTTCGATTGTTCAGGATGGTTACATTCCGGTCGTGTAAACCGTTCAGCAATTCAGCTTTGCGGCCGTTTGCCCAATCGTGGTTTCCCGAGACGAAATAAACATGATTATGATTGGCTGTTAATCGCTCGACAAGGGAAAAAACACTGCCAAGCGCCTTCGTATCATCATCCAGTAAATCACCGGTCAGAACAATGATGTTGGGGTTGGCTTTTTTTGCAATGTCAACCAACTGTTCATTATTAAAGCCAAATACTTTATTATGCAAGTCAGTCATCTGCAAAATGCTAAAGCTTGTTTCAGCCGGTATCTTATCCGTTTTAGATGCAACTTTTTTCAACTTGAAATTATCAGTTTCAAAATGAACTCGACGTATAAGCGAATAAACAGATGCAAGCAATGTGAAAACAATGAACAGTCTTTTCATGTGGCACCCCAATTAAAAGGAATTTTGTGGATATAAGTTTAGCATAGCGTGAATTGTATGTCATTATATACAATATTTTTAGTTTGTAAAAAAACTGTTAAGGCAGGGGTAAGGCCATGAGAGAAGGGAAATTCGAATGATGAAAGCGTAGAATCCAGAAAATTATATTGTAAATTTGACAATGATTCAAGCTGTTGTCTGGTTTTCATGAAAAGCTGGAGCGGATTGAGAAGGTCAATCAAATAAAAATCACGCGACACCGGAAGCAAAGTGCCGCGCGATTGCCATTAACTACTCATCTTTATTTTTCCGGTCAGTATCCGTTATTTCTTCGCTGAATTCAGTCTGCAGCTTACCTTGTTGTACATCTCTGTCCTCATCTGTTACAAAGTGGTCACGATCGTCGAGCACTTCACGTGCCATATATTTATGGAAGAAATATTCACCAACTGCAATGATGATGGCCGTAATGATCGCTGCAGTGCCAACTTGAAGATTTTCCTCAAACAGGAGCGGCCCAAGAAACCAAATTCCTACGAATGTAATCCCCAAATCCGCCAATGTTGCACCCCAGTTTTCGAAGCGGGGGAGGAGAAAAAGATCTCCAACGATATACGAAATTGCTGTTAGCAGTACACTGAGCATGAGAATATTTCCAAATTCAACCCCGTAAAAAGCGCCGAGTATCAACCACAAAACGGCCGTGCACATAATGAACTTAATAATTAATGCCTTTACATGATCCATTTTTTACTACCACCTTTCTGATTTTGCATTTAGCATGCCCTAAAGGTCAATTTTTTATCAGGAAAGATTAGTGGTAGAAGAGCCGGTGCGCAACAATAAAAGTAGTTAGTAAAAAGCAGGAAGTGATTTTTTAATACGAACACTTGTTTTAATCCAGGATTATGGTAATATAAAATCACCCCCTGTAAGAAAGGGGGGATGATATGGAGATGGTACTTGTTTTGGTAACGTCGTTCATTAATTTAACGGTTGCGATTATAAATTTCGTAATTGTTATGTTAAAAAGACGTGAAAAACAAAAAGACCCTCGCTCGGGAAAGCGAAAGTCTTAAACCTAATGCGGGAAAAGAGGAATATTTCTCTTTTCCCCACTCCATATTCTATTCATAGTATATAACAAATATACTAACTAAACAAGAGAAGAGGCTGATTTTAATGATCTGGATTGCTTTCATTATATCGCTTATCGCCCTAATTATATCTATTTACACATTAAGAATTACACTGAAAAAATAAGACCGCTGTTTAAATTATCTGTGCCTAATTAAATCATATACCCTTCATAATAGAAGGAATCAGATTTTTAATGATCCTAAATACTTAATTACAGCAAAGCAAAAAGTGAGGCCATCATAAAATGACGGCCTTACCCTATAATTCCACTTACTTCACCTTCAGCACAATCTTACCTTTCGCATGATGTGTCTCGCTCAATTCATGTGCTTTTTTAATATCTTTCAAATCCATAACAGTTCCAACGACTGGACGGATTGTTTCATTTTCCAGTTTCTCACCAATTTTAGCAAGCTGTTCGCCGTCGGGTTCAAGAAACACGTATCCTGCTTTAATATTATACTCCTCAGCAACGTCCTGATCCGGCGGCATTGCAATCGAGACGAGGCAGCCTTTTTCTTTTAAAACGTTATAGCTTTGCTGCTGAATGTCGCCGCCAAGTGTGTCAAAGACAATGTCCATATCCTGGAGAGTCTCGCTAAAGTTTTCACTGCGATAGTCAATAACTTTATCCGCTCCCAGTGATTGAACGAATTCAACATTGTCCGTACTGCATGTTGTGGCAACCCATGCACCGAATGACTTTGCGAGCTGGATGGCGAAGCTTCCAACACCGCCGGAGCCTGCATGCACCAGAACTTTGTCGCCTTCTTTGATTCCAGCAAAATCAACCAGGCATTGCCATGCCGTCAATCCGACCAGTGGAATAGACGCGGCCTCTTCCATCGAAAGGTTGTCCGGTTTTTTGACAACGAGACCTTCATCGACTGCAACATATTCAGCGTATGTCCCGTTACGTGTTATGTCTGGGCGGGTAAAAACTTTATCCCCGACCTGAAACTTTTGCACCTTTTTTCCGGTTTCTTTGATTGTTCCAGCTGCGTCCAGACCAAGGGTCACAGGGAAATCATATGGGATTTTTTCCTTCAGGTAGCCTTCACGAATTTTCCAGTCGACTGGATTCACGGAAGTTGCCTCAATTTCAATTAATACATCATTATCCTTCAAAACAGGCATGTTCCTGTCAGTGTACTGTAATTGCTCTTTTCCGCCATAACCTTCAATAATTACTGCTTTCATCGTAACTGCTCCTTTCCTAAAGCTTTATTCTTCCGGTACTTTAACCAATTGTTTTCCAATATTGTCACCTGTAAATAAACCGAGAAATGCATTGGGAACATTTTCAAATCCTTCTATAATGTTCTCCCTGTAGTTGAGTTTTCCCTTTGCCAGCCATGTTGAAAGATCACGCAATCCTTCATCAAAACGCTCGCTGTAATCGCCGACGATAAATCCTTTGATCATGGAGCGGGATTTAATCAGTTTTGGCTGGATTCGTGTTCCGAGGTCATCATCTGTCCGGTTATAGGATGAAATGGCACCACATAGTGGAATACGCGCAAAATCGTTAAGATGGTTCATAACTGCATCTGACACGGGTCCGCCGACATTGTCAAAGTAAATATCAACACCTTCCGGGCATGATGCGGCAATTGCTTTGGATATGTCGTCTGTTGTCTTATAGTTAATCGCTTCATCAAACCTAAGTTCATTTTTCAAAAAGTCTGTTTTAGCATCAGTCCCGGCAATACCGACAACGCGCGTTCCTTTAAGTTTTGCGATTTGACCAGCAATCATACCGACCGCACCGGCAGCACCTGAAACGACAACTGTTTCGCCTGCTTTTGGCTGGCCAATGTCGAGCAATCCGAAATAGGCTGTGAGTCCGTTAATTCCAAGCACACTTAAGTAGGCTGGCAGCGGTGCACCGGTTTCTTCAATTTTACGTACACTATCAGCATCTACGGTATTGTATTTTTGCCAGTCCAGCATACCGACAACTTTATCGCCGGCACGCAGTTGATTCGATTCTGATTGCAGCACTTTCCCCACAATCCGACCGTTAATCGGCTCGTTCAGTTTTAACGGTGCCACATATGATTTTCCTTTATTCATTCTCCCCCGCATATACGGGTCGACCGAGATATAAAGGGATTGAATCTGAATTTGTCCATCTTCAGGTTGCAATAGTGGTGCGTCCTGAATTGAAAAATGTTCCGTTGTTGGCATGCCGGCTGGGCGTTCAGCAAGGGTAATCCGCTGGTTTTGCAAGTCGTCTGTCATAATAACCACCTTTCTTACAATGTATTTACCACCATTTTATTCGCAGTGAAACATGACAGTCAAAAGCAGCAATTTTAAAAAACTTGAAGTCGGATTCCCAAAAGCTGTTCCAATAACGTATACCCCCGAATAATGATAGAATTTGACGAAAAACAATGGTATACTGTAAAAGTATGAAAACAGATTTTGGAGGTAATACAATGGCTAATGAACCACATGGCGGTACTTTGATTAACCGCGAATTGGAAGGACAAGCAAAAGAAGAAGCAATAAAAAAAGCAGAATCACTCCCATCATTGACGGTGAATCCGTGGGTCGTTTCCGATATTGAACTGATTGGTATTGGAGGGTTCAGCCCGCTGAAAGGATTCATGGGTCAGGCTGACTATGAAAGTGTTGTTAATAATTACCGTTTGTCGGATGGAACGGTTTGGACAATTCCGATTACATTGCCGGTAACAAAAGAACAGGCAGAAGCATTAAATATTGGTGATGAAGTAGCGCTTAAAGGTGAAGACGGAATTATTTACGGAACGATTGAAGTAGAAGAAAAGTTTACATATGACAGTAAACTTGAAGCACAGAATGTATATGGAACTACGGAGGATAAGCACCCTGGCGTTAAAAAGCTATATGAGCGCGGTGCTGTTTATCTGGGCGGACCTATTACGCTGCTGCAGCGTCCGGATCACGGTGAATTTAATGAATTTTATATGGATCCGACAGAAACACGCAAAATGTTTGATGATCTAGGATGGAAAACAATTGTCGGCTTCCAGACACGCAATCCGGTACACCGTGCCCATGAGTACATTCAAAAGTGTGCCCTGGAAGCAGTTGATGGTCTCTTGTTGAATCCGCTAGTTGGTGAAACGAAAGCAGATGATATTCCTGCTGATGTCCGGATGGAAAGTTATCAGACAATCTTGAAGCATTATTATCCGGAAGATCGCACCCGTCTGGCAATTTATCCTGCTGCAATGCGCTATGCCGGACCTAAAGAATCCGTTCTGCATGCAATCGTACGGAAAAATTTCGGCTGCACACACTTCATTGTTGGCCGCGACCATGCCGGTGTGGGTGATTATTACGGCACTTATGAAGCACAGGAATTTATTTCTCAGTTTGAAGAAGAACTGGGCATTCAAGTTTTCAAATTTGAACATGCATTTTTCTGCACGGTTTGCGGAAACATGGCCACTGCAAAAACATGCCCGCATGATAAAGAAAACCATGTGCATTTGAGCGGTACAAAAGTTCGTGGACTACTTCGTGATGGAGAGCGTCCTCCAAAAGAATTTTCACGTCCGGAAGTTGCCGACATTCTGATTAAAGGAATGAAGCAAAACTAAAAGGGGAAAACTCCCATGACTTTTCAAATGATTTTTGTTTTGATTTTAATAATAGGTATGCTGGGCGCGCTGCTATTGGATGTAGCGCGTCCTGATATGATCGTGTTTTCAGTACTGGTTATTTTGCTTGTTTCGGGAATTTTGAGTCCGGAACAAGCGTTGAGTGGTTTCTCCAATGAGGGGATGCTGACGATTGCACTGCTGTTTATTGTCGCAGGTGCGGTTCAAAAGAGCGGACTCATTGATCAGATGATGACAAAATGGCTAAAGAACAGTAAAACACAAGCAGGTTCGATGGTACGTTTTTTTGTACCTGTATCTGCTTTTTCCGCTTTTTTAAACAATACTCCAATCGTTGTCACGTTCACACCTGTTATTAAAAAATGGTGTGAAGACCGGGGGATTGCGCCTTCCAAGTTCCTGATTCCACTATCGTATGTAACGATTTTGGGTGGCACGATTACACTGATTGGTACGTCCACCAACCTGGTTGTGCATGGTATGCTGACCGGTTCGTATGATATGGAAGGCTTCTCTCTGTTTACGCTGTCGGTTGTAGGTATTCCGATTGCAATAGTCGGGATGATTTACCTGTTTACAATTGGTCACAGGCTTCTCCCGGATCATAAAGGGTTCAGTCAGCGCGTAAAAGAGGACTCCAAGGAATATATTGCGGAAATGCATGTATCCAATTCATTTCAGCAAATCGGTAAATCAGTTAAAGACGCAGGACTCCGTGATTTGAAAGGGTTGTACCTGGTGGAAATCATTCGCGGGGTAGATCATATTTCTCCGGTTAAATCAACGACGGTTATTGAAGAAGGAGATCGGCTGATTTTTACCGGATTGATTTCTACGATTGCCGATTTGGAGGAAATAAAGGGACTTGAGCTTGAGACGGGTACCAACATTGGATTAAACGACTTGAAAAATGGAACATCAAATCTGGTGGAAGTGGTTGTTTCGCATGACTCGGCACTGACAACGAAGACGATTAAACAGTCCCGTTTCCGGTCAAAGTTTGATGCCGGGGTTATTGCTGTCCATCGTAATAATGAACGTATCAAGAGCAAAGTCGGTGACATTGTGCTCAGGCCAGGTGATACGCTGTTGTTACTTGCGGGAACCGACTTTCTTGAAAAAAATCAGCAATCGAATGATTTTTATGTGGTATCGTCATTGGATACGCCGGAAAAACTGAAAAAAAATCCGGTCAAAGGCTGGTTTTCCATCGGATTGCTGCTTGTAATGATTGCTCTTGTTACGGCTGGAGTTTTCAGTATGTTCAAGGCGATGGCATTGGCGGTGCTCATTTTATTAATTACAAAAATTGTCACACCGCAGGAAGCAAAACGGTATATCCAATTCGATGTGCTGCTTTTAATTGCCAGTGCACTTGGTATTGGTGTTGCGATGCGGGAGACTGGACTTGCTGAATGGATTGCAACAGGATTGGTCAGTTTCGGAAAACCATTCGGAATTCTGGCGATTATTTTTATGATTTATTTTTTAACCAATTTGTTTACCGAACTCATTACAAATACAGCAGCGGCTGTGCTGATGGTGCCGATTGGGATGTCACTTGCGGAGCAGCTTACAGTGGATCCGATGGGCTTCGCGGTGACAATTGCCATTGCTGCATCTGCAAGCTTCATTACACCGATTGGCTATCAGACGAACCTGATCGTTTATGGTCCGGGTGGCTATACGTTCAAGGATTATATTAAAGTGGGGACACCCTTAAGTATTCTGGTTATGATTACATCGGTTTCAATCATTTATAATGTGTGGTTTTAGGAGGAAAAAAGATGGCAAAATCTGATAATATCGTATGGCACGATTCAAAAGTTACAAAAAAAGACAGACAGAAATTGAACAACCATAAAAGTGCGGTTATCTGGTTTACTGGTTTATCCGGTTCCGGAAAATCGACCGTATCTGTAGAACTGGAAAAAGAACTGCATGCACAGGGTGTACGCACTTATCGCCTGGATGGCGACAATGTCCGTCATGGTTTAAACAAGAATCTCGGCTTCAGTCCGGAAGACCGTAAAGAAAATATTCGCCGCATCGGGGAAGTATCCAAGCTGATGGTGGATGCGGGCTTGTTCACCCTGACTGCGTTTATTTCACCATATCGTGAGGACCGTGATGATGTGCGTGAACTAATGAAAGATGGCGAGTTCATTGAAGTATTTGTAAATGCAAGTGTGGAAACGTGTGAATCCCGTGATCCAAAAGGCTTGTACAAAAAAGCACGCGCAGGTGAGATTAAAGGCTTCACCGGAATCGATGCCCCATATGAAGCGCCGAAAAATCCGGAAGTGACCGTTGATACGGATAAGCAGAGCCTGGAAGAGTCCGTTCAGCAAATTGTTGCTTATCTGAAAGAGAAAGGATATGTAAAATAATGGCTGAGGTAAGTCTGAAAAAGCTGTTGGACATTTCCTTGCAGGCAGGACACGAGATTCTTGATGTTTACAAAAAAGACATCGAGGTTGAGGTTAAAGAAGATGATTCACCATTGACCCAGGCTGACCAGCGTTCACACAAGGCAATTATGAACGGACTCCAGGATGCATACGCCGGAATCCCTGTTCTAAGTGAGGAAGGCCGTGATATTTCGTATGAAGAGCGAAAAGACTGGAAGCAGTTCTTTTTGGTGGACCCCCTCGACGGCACAAAAGAGTTCATCAAGAAAAATGGCGAGTTTACTGTGAATATTGCCTTAATTGACGAAAAATACCCGGCTATGGGCGTTATCTACGCACCGGTTCTTGATACGTTTTATTTTGGACGTGAAGGTTTGGGTGCATTCAAACTGGAAGGCGCATCAAAAGCGGATGTTGCTGATGAAGATGATTTGGTTGAGAAAAGTGTTCAACTGCCTGAAGTAACAGAAGGCAGTGTTGTCAATGTGGTGGCCAGCCGCTCCCACATGTCAGCTGAAACCGAAGAATTTATTGACGGTTTGCGTGCAAATAAGGAAGTCGATGTCGTTTCTGCCGGGAGTTCACTGAAGTTTTGTCTTGTTGCAGAAGGAAAAGCTGACTTCTATCCGCGCTATGCCCCAACAATGGAATGGGACACCGGGGCCGGACAAGCAATTGTAGAAGCTGCCGGCGGACAGGTGTTGCGTCATGAGGATGAGGAGCGATTTTATTATAATCGTGAGAATTTGAAAAATGGATGGTTTTTGGTTAAAGGGAAAGCATAATTAAAATAATGATTGCATCTCGTCTCCGGAATTTTTTATACATGTTAATCCTCGGCGTTACTATGGAAAACATCAACCGCACGCGGGGAACATCAACCGCATGAGGAAAACATCGATCGTACGGGAAGAACATCAACCGTATGAGGAAAACATCGACCCTACGCGGGGAACATCAACCGTACGGGAGGAATATCAACCGCACGAGGAGAACATCGACCGTACGAGAAGAACATCAACCTTATGAGTTGAAATATTAACTGATGCGAGCTCAATTATCCGGTTTCGATAAATGTAACAAGCTCAATTGGAAGGTATAGAAAAACCTGCACATTCCTAATAGTTGTGCAGGTTTTTTTCATATTAAAAGTCTTGTCGGAAGATACTCATCAAAACCGCATCATGATAGCTGCCATCGACAAAAAAGTGCTCTTTTAAGTCTCCTTCAATTTGAAAGCCAGCTTTTTCATAAATGTGGACGGCTTTTTCATTTTTTTTAGCGACGTATAAAATGATTTTGTTCAGATTCAACTGGTTAAACCCGTATTCCAGTGCGAGATTTGTTGATTTTCCAGCATATCCGTTTCCCTGATAAGATGGATCAATCATGATGCCAAACTCGGCATGTCGATGTCTACTCTCAATTCCAAACAGTCCCACATAGCCGATTTTTTCGTTATCCAAAGCTAGGATAAACTGCCGATGCTGTGTGCTGTTCTGACTTTTTTCATACGCTTCTTTCAGTTTTTCCATTGACATGTATGGTTCTTCAAACCAGAATTTCATCACATCGGGGTCATTATTAAGTTTGTGCAAAAATTCCAGATCGGTCTTTTCAATTGTTCGCAGACGTAAATTCGGTTCCATTTTTCTCGCTCCCTGTTCGTATTCCTTATTAAGTTTATCGTATCAGAAGACAGGAAGCGAGTCATAAATTATTATCTGGGCGGGCGGTTTTGATGTGCCTTATTGTCCTCGCGCATTGCATTCAGTTCCTTTTTGCTCTTGTTCTTTTTCTTCTTTCCTTTATCCTGGCTCATATGAAATACCTCCTTTTTCATTAGCATGAGCAAATTGCGCCAAATAATTATGCCGAAACGTGGCAAAATAAATTAGAAAACCTTGTTATCACCAAACTTTTAGGTGACAGCTATAGCTGCACTTATGCAGTAAGAAAGAATTTTCTTCTTTCTTAACAGCTAAAAAAGGAGGCTATTCCAAATGTCAGAGCAAAATAAAAATCGCAATAAGGATAAGGGAAAACAACGTAACGTCATTAAATATGATACAAGTCCCAAGCAGCATAAAGAGGAATTTGCTGAGGATAAGGAATTTTTGAACCTGGATAATAAGCGGAATAAACGAAAGCGGTAATGTTAAAAGCTGCACATTGAAAGACATGTGCAGCTTTTTCTCAATCCACTTTTAAAATAATCTTCCCAATGTTTTTGTTGCCTTCCATATGTTCATGTGCCTGCTGGATTTCTTCGAATGGAAATACCTGATCCACGATAGGACGGATTTTTTCGTTCTTGCAGAGTGGCAGTGCTGTTGACACAAATTCTGCAGTGAGGTCAGCTTTATACTGGTTATCTCTTGGGGTAAGAAGTGTGCCGGTCAACTGAATCCGTTTGGACATTAACTCCCACAGGTTAACTTTTTCCAGTTGTGCACCGCCGAGCAGGCCAATCAAGACCCAACGGCCATCCACTGCAATGCTGTTCATGTTTTTCCGCCAGTACGATGCTCCGATAAAATCGAGAATTACATCTGTACCACGGTCTTCGGTTGCCTGTGAAATTTTTTCGTCAAACTCCAGCTTTTTATAATTTATGCACACGTCTGCTCCCAATGATTCGGCAAAATCAAGTTTTTCCTGTGAGCCGGCTGTTGTCAGGACCTGTGCATTGCTGATTTGTTTTGCCAATTGAATGGCTGCTGTGCCAACGCCACTTCCCCCGGCATGAACCAAAACTTTTTCACCTTCAGCCAGTCTGCCGTGCCAGAACAACGTTTGATAGGCCGTCAAAAATACTTCTGGAATGGCTGCTGCCTGCTCAAATGACAGGTTTTCCGGAATCTCCATCGCACGGTTTGCCGGCATCACAGCATATTCCGCATATCCTCCGCCATTAACAAGCCCCATAACCCTTGTGCCCGGTTGAATGTTGGTATCGGGCCCAGCCTGTTCGACTGTTCCGGCAACTTCAACACCCAGAATAGGGATATCCAGGTAGCCGGATTCGCTTTGTCGATTGATAATGTCTGTCCGGTTAATTGCTGCTGCTTCTACCTTGATCAGCAGTTCATACTCATTTGGCTCAGGTTTCGGCTTCTCCGTGACGGTTAATTGTTCCGTGCCGCCAGGTTTTTTTGCAATAATTGCTTTCATGTTTTGCCTCCTTATTATTTTTGCGATTGAATTGCCTTTCGTGCCAGTTTGTCTGCTTGACCATTCTGCTTTTCCGGAATCCATTTTATAAAAAAGTAAGGGAAATCGTCTGATGCTGCACGTATTTTCTCCAAAAGAGGAAGAAAGCGCTCGTTTTTTGTGAAATCTTTTTCAATTGTATCGACCGCAAGTTTGGAGTCGGACCGGAATGACAAAATTTCATCCGGGAACTGTATCAGGCAGATTTCCAAAGCGTTTACTATTGCAAGAAATTCCGCCTCATGATTGGACATCTTGCCCAAAGGAATTGAATATTCATATGTCTGTCCGGCAGCTTTTATATAAATACCCGCTCCACTGATTCCGGGATCACCGCTTGAAGCACCATCTGTATATACTTCAATCAATACGTGATTCATCCTTTCCATCCAGATGCTCATAACGTTGGTATACATCAATTGTAATAAAAATCATTGTTGAATACGAGAATCTGTTCTCAACGGTAAAGCGAAATTGTTGCAACCCTATTTTATCAATAGTTTAAAGAGATGGAAAAATTTTTAATTAATCCCGTAAAAGGTATTTTTGCCGGATAAAATTAAGTTATTATTAAATTTTTTCCAATGACAAGCCTGTTTTAGAGCGGTATAAAGAAATAAAATGAATTTTTATCTATTAGCCTTGAAAGACGTTTCGGGGTATAATGAAGTTAGTAAAAAGAACGGACGACATGAATATAATTGATGTGAATGGACTGCAAGGTGTTAAACAAGCGGGTTTTCAGGGTGGAAAGACAAATTGAAGTTCTAAATAAAAAGTAGGGATATTAAAGGTCGGGCAGGCTGGGGAGGTGCTTGTTTTATGGACAACAAAGAGGTTTTGGAAACAATACTGCAACAGCAAAAAGATTTCCAGCAAGAGTTCAGAACTGCAATGAAAAACCAGGACAACCGTTTCGAGAAACTGACAGGTGAGATGAACGGGCGTTTTGAAGCCCAAGATGATCGTATAGATAAACTAACATTAGAAATGAATGAGCGATTTGAGGCGCAGGATAACCGTTTTGACAAACTGACAAGCGAGATGAACTGTCGTTTTGAAGCGCAGGATGATCGTTTCAACAGGTTTGCTGAAGATGTGGATAAGCGATTTGAAAAACAAGAGAAAAGGTCAGACGAATTGGATAAGAAGATTGAATTGCTGACAACACAGACAGCACACGCCTTTGCTGACATTACAGATAAATTAATTGATATGGACAAAAAAGCTTGATGATACGATTGTCGCAAGGTATGAGATCAATTTTGTGAATGACAAAGTTAATCACCTGGAAAAAGAAATATTCCGGCTGAAAAATAATCAGTAAAATCTTTTAAATAATCCTTCATTGAACAAAATAAGGTAAAGAATGGAGGTTATATAATGGAAAATGAAAATCAACGTGCAAGGAAACAAGAAATTTTGGATCAAAGCAGACGCTCCGGAATGTCATATAATGAGGCAAAAGAATTTATAGCTCGAACAACCGGTGGACATGGTACGGAAATATACAGTGATACCGATGTTGAACAAGTCAAAAGGAAAAATCGGGAGTCCATGAACAATCGAAATTCGTAAACAAAGGAGCCTTTCTGAGGAAGGGCTCTTTTGTTTGGCAGTTGAGAAAGTATAAAATTCTTTCTTACTGCATAAGTACAACTATGGCTGTCACCCAAAGGCTTGGTGACAACCAAGTTTTCTAATGAATATGATTCGGCTCCGTCATTATACCCGAAACAAAATCCTCTTAATCATCAGTACAGATGACGCCAACCCAATAAAGCGGACAATACATAATTTTTGATAAAAGCTTTTGATCAAGCAAGCGCTTTTGTACTAACTAGAATGTACGCTATACTGAAGGGAATAGTTAGAAAAATTGGTAAAGGTGGGAGACAACGTGGTAACAAAAAGTTCAACGATAGGGATGATCGGTACAGGTGTGATGGGGAAAAGCATGGCGCGGAATCTGCAGCAGGCGGGATATTCAATCAATGTGTATACCCGAACAAAGCAGAAAGCCGAGGAACTGCTGGATGCTGGTGCCGGCTGGAAGGAATCAGTGACTGATTTAGCGGCTGAATCTGATATTATCATTACCATGTTAGGCTATCCGGCAGACGTGGAACGAGTTTATTTTGGTTCTGACGGATTGATTGAAAATGCCAAATCAGGTGCATATGTAATTGATATGACCACATCAAAACCTGCGCTGGCTCAGGAAATTTACCGGAAAGCAAAGAAGCGTGGCATTTATGCAATCGATGCACCTGTATCCGGTGGGGATGTTGGTGCAAGAAACGGGGCGCTGGCCATTATGGCCGGTGGTGATCAAAAAGTATTTGATGACATATATCCTATTTTTGATGTGCTTGGTGAAAATATCATTTTACAGGGGGAAGCAGGTGCCGGGCAGCACACTAAACTGGCAAACCAGATCGCAATCGCCACTAACATGATTGGGGTTTGTGAAGCGATTGTTTATGCGAAAAAAGCGGGGCTGAGTCCATCTCGGGTTCTTGACAGTATATCAACCGGAGCGGCAGGAAGTTTTTCATTATCCAAACTTGCACCGCGAATGTTGGAAGGAGACTATGCACCGGGATTTTATGTAAAACACTTTATTAAAGATATGACAATCGCATTAGAATCCGCGCAGAATATGGGCTTTTCAACACCAGGACTTGAGCTCTCCCTTGAACTGTATAAAAAACTTGCGGAAAAAGGTGAGGAAGACAGTGGAACACAGGCATTAATTAAATTGTTTGAAGCATAAATGATCAGTGGGATTGTCTGTAAAAAAACAGTCAATCCCACTGATGGTAAATTAATTATAACGCTTCCTCCGTTTTATCGCCGGAAAGTTTTTGTTCTTTGTCAGGCATCAGCAGGCTGAAAATAATCCCGAAAAATGCAGCGATGAAAAATGTCGTGAATTTGGAAGTGATGATACTTTCAAGCGGCGTGCTGATCCAAACGACAGTGGAAATCAGTCCTGCCAAAATGGTTGCGATTACACCGGCACCGGAGTATCGTTTCCAGAAAAACGCCATTAGAATTGCCGGGGAAAGAGTACAGCCGACACCTGCCCATGCCCAGCTTACTACCAGGTAGAGCAGTGATTCCGATACAAGCGCGATCGTCATCCCAATCAGTCCGAAAAAAATGACGGAAATCCGGGAAACCCAAATCAATTGTTTTTCAGTTAAATCAATTCCCATCGATTTGTTAATGATGTCTTCGCTCACCGAGCTTGTCACAACCATCAGCTGTGAATCGGCAGTAGTGATAATAGCGGCAAGGACCCCTGCCAGCAATATACCGGCTATCCAAGGCGGCATCAGCTCCAGAATCATCGTAGGAAGTATAATTTCAACATCTGCAAAAGAACCTTGACTGTACATTGTTATTGCACAAATACCAATCATGAATGCACCGCTATAGGCAAGGACTGTCCAAATTATTGCGACTATACTGCCCTGCTTCGCTTCTTTGTCATTTTTAAGTGCCATGAATCGGGCACTCAACTGTGGTTGTCCACCCAAAAATCCGAAAAACCATGAAAAATTGTTAAAGAATAAAACACCAATTGCGAAACCGGTTAATCCGCCAAACCAGGAATTAAACGAACTGCCCGCATCAGCAAGGGATTGACTAATCGACAAATCATTCGTGTTAATGTAGATTAGTGCAACAATCGGTAATACCACCAGTGTTATCAGCATCATGACACTTTGAATCATGTCTGTCCAGACGACTGAAATGAATCCTCCTGCAAAGGCAATTGCAATGATGACGATGGTTGAAAGGACTACACCAGTTACAGGCGGCATATCAAAGGTAGTAAAAAGCATCTTACCGGCACCTGCCATTTGGGCACCGACATAAAACATTAAAAATCCGGCAATTAGAAGTGTTGACAACCATCTGATCGTGTTGGCCTTCTCACTGAAACGGGCTGCCAAGTAATCAGGAAGAGTCAGGACACCGTATTTGTCAGTTTCACGCATGAACTTTTTTGCGAGAAACAGCCAAGCAAATATAATTCCTGTGGCAATCCCTGCTGCTACCCAAATCCCGGACAATCCCGACATAAATACAAAACCGGTATATCCCAATAACAGCCAAGCGGATTCACCTGTTGCACGTTCGGAAAATGCGAGAGCCCAGCCGGGAAGTTTCTTCCCGCCCAACAGGAAATCTGAGTGTGTTTCGCTTTTCCTGCTGAAAAAATAACCAATTCCCATAATTGCCACACAGTACACTACGAACTCAATAATGATAATACTCATTGTTTTCCTCCTAAAAAATGGATGTATTATGCTAATATTGTCCCTATACGTTTTTCAATGGCCCGCTTGTAAATAAGGTTGGCGGTTACCGTGTCGAATAAGGCCATACCTGTTGACTTGAAGATAATTGTTGAGTCGTGTTGAGAGACTGTCGATTCATTGGAGGTTATTAAATGTGCCATCGTTTTAATAGATGACCGGGAAATCCAATTCTCAGCAAGCGGTGTTGCGATGTCACCGGATTCCGTGATGGCATCTTCTGTGTCGATAAAAATATCGTCAGTTAGCTGGTAGAGTGAACGGGGAAATTCGCGCATTCCGGGCTGAAAAGACCCGATGCCAATAATTAATTTTCCTTTAAATAAACTCTGATCATCCGGAAGGACAGGTGTTTTGGCAGTAGTGGCGGTAATAATAATCTCGGCATTTTCAGCGGCCGCAGCTGCAGAATCCATTGCATGTATCTGTATGGCATTGTCAATCCATTGCTGCAATAATTCTTTATAGGAAGGAATTTTTGCAGCTGTCCGGTTAAATACATAAATGTCAGTTACCTGTCGTTCGGTGCAGGCTGCGACTGCCTGGTATAAACCCTGCACCCCAGTTCCGATAACAGCTATGGATGAGACATCCTGTTTAGCCAGGTGTCGGATTGCGGATCCGCCAATTGCACCGGTTCTGAATCCTGTTATAAATGAACCGTCCATCAACGCTTTTATTTCTCCGTTTTCCTGGTTGTTTAAAATGACAAGACCATGCAGAACCGGGCTTGTGGTATTGTTCGGAAATGATGATACTAACTTGGTTCCGATTGCATCATCTATGATACATGGCATAAGCAGCAGTGTGTTATCACCATCCGGAACCTGTATCCGTGTTGGCATCGTAAATTTCTTAGCTTGACAGATTTCATATGAATCATCGATGGCGTCAATCATGTCCTTCATGGAAACAGCGTCCCGGATATCATGTTCATTTAAAAATAACATCATATCTTCCTTTCTGTATAAATTGATCGATTAAACAATCGCACCTTCAATAAGCAGGTCTTTTTCAATAAATCGTTCAAACCGGAGCGGAGACAAATCAAGTGTCTGATATGTTCCGGTCATGATAAGTTCAGCCAATCCTTTGCCGACGGCCGGTGCCTGCTGCATGCCATGTCCACTGAAGCCGCATGCCATGTAATATCCGGCTAAATCCGGATGCTCCCCGATAATCGCATTTTGATCTTCGGTGTTATGGCTGTACATGCCAGCCCAGCCGCTGACAATTTTTGCCCGCATAAAATTGTCAATTCTGTTCCCGAGTATCGGCCAAAGCTCTTTCATGAAAAAATCACGCGACCATCTGAAATCTATGCCTGGTTTTACGTTTTCCGAGAAACCGGTAATCAGACTCTTTCCTTCATGACGAAAATAGACACCGGTAGGGTCAACGGTTAACGGCAAATCGTGTGTTAGCGGGTCGCCAATATCGAATTGAATAATTTGCCGCTTGAGCGGAATAATCGGTACCGGACAATTGATTTTTTCACTTAATGCTGGTGCCCATGGGCCTGCACAGTTAATAACAATTGGTGCATGGTATGTTTCTCCATTTGGCAGCTGTACCCCTGAGATCCCATTCCTATCGTATAAGATGGTCTCGACATTTTCGGAATGGTACACTGCGCCAAGTTTTTTTGCTTTTTTGGCATAGCCCTGCATGACGGAATATGGATCAAGATAGCCATCTTCCGGACTGTATAACCCTCCCTGAAGATCATGTATGTTCAGTTCCGGGGTGATTGTCAGTAATTCCTCGGGGGAGAGGAGGTTGGAATCAACGCCATATTGCCGCTGTAATTCAGACTGGTTTTCCAATTGAGTCATATTCTCATTTTTTGCTAAAAACAAATATCCCCGTTGTCTGAAGTCAATTTCTGCTTTTTCACCATCAATCGCCATATCATCCGGGAAGGTTTTATACTTCTGCAGGCTGTATCTGCTGATCTGTATGTTGATTGCTGTCGTGAAAAGCTGTCTTATTCCGCCAGCACTTCTTGGCGTTGAGGAAAATTCATAAATGGGGTCTTTTTCAAAAACGGTAACTTCACCGGTATATCCATCATTTAAAAGATTGTAGGCAATACTTGAGCCAATAACGCTTCCACCTACGATTATGATATCAGCAGACTTTTTCATGTAATCACCTCATCCAACAGTTTATCGATAATTCCTAAGATTTTATTTATTTATAACGCAAATTTATTAGCTGCGTCTATGGGCAGCTTATACAAAAATAATGTCTGGAAAGCGTATTATCGAAACTAAGTTTCTTATGTTACTATTAATCTAGCTGCAAAAGATGGGAGGGCACGCCGTGTGGAGGGATTTGTTCAATTTGCACAAAAGACTGTGAAAGCGGTTTCAGAAATTATTCCATTTTCCATAAGTGTAAGTAATGATGAGGGGTATATTATCGGGGACACAGATTCTTCACGAATCGGAACCATGCACAGTCCGTCTGTGGAGGTTATCGAAGAGAATAAAGTTATCCGGTTTACAGAAGAAAAAGCTGCATCGATGGAAAATGTATTACCCGGTGTTGCAGTTCCGCTAAACTTTGATAATAAGCCAGTGGGGGTATTGGGAATTATCGGAGACCCGGATGAAGTGGAATCATATGCAAACCTGGTTAAACGTTACGTGGAAATGATGTGGCAGGAGACTTTTCATGTTCAACTGGAGAATTTGAATGCGATGACACTTGAATCATTCGTTCAGTATGTACTGTTAAATGAATCAGTCAACCAGGAGCAGGTGGATCATTATTGCAGACTGCTCCGTATTGAACAAGATTGTATGCGGTTATGTATTGTAACGGATATTGGGAATCATTTATTGAAGCAAATGGATACGAGTCAAAAAATTCCATCTTCTGAAAGTCTGAAACAAACATTATTAAAATGTGTGGTTCGGGCGTATGACGGGAGCAGGGATAGTGTCTGTGCATTTTTAAATGCACAGCAAATTGTTTATTTGAAGCCACTTAAAAATGAGGGTACCTACCGTCATTTTATGGGGGAATTTCGTAACCGGGGTCACCGTCTTCAGGAAATGCTTCAGGTATACGGTATTGATGATGTAACGATTGCCGCCGGAAATTGTTGCACATCTCTTGAATGTGTTTTTCAATCTTACCGGGAAGCAGCGCTCTTGATGCAATATGGACGGAAGCAATCCATTACACCCGGGATTTACAATTATTATGATTGGGATGTGCTAATGGACATGCTGCCACATCACATTGATGCAAATTTGAAAAAAATTTTATTAAAGCGCTTAAAGCCCTTGATCAATGATGAATCATTCCCGCAGCTGAAACATGATTTTTTAACGTACTGCAGCTGTAACATGAATGTCAGCAGAACCGCAGAAGCATTGTTTGTTCATCGGAATACATTAATCTATCGTTTGAAAAAAATCAATGCTGCCACAGGCCTTGATACAGGCAGTTTTGAGCATTGTACACTTTTATATTTTGTTTTAAAAGAGTAGATGTACAGATTTGGAGGGAAGTTCCATGACATATCCAATCATAGCGGAAGAATACAGAGGCGGGATACTTGAAAATGCGCATCAGGGTATCATTTGTGCAGTTAATGGTGATAAAGATGTACTCTTTGAAAAGGGAGATGTCAGCCAGCAGGTATATTATCGGTCGTCGATGAAACCAATTCAGGCGATACCAGTATTTACAACTGATATCATGGAAAAATTTCAGCTTACCAATGAGGAGGCTGCTTTGTTTACGGCTTCACAACGCGGTGAGCGGTATCAGGAGGAGACACTGGAGCGTCTGATGGGAAAGCTTAACCTGTCAGAGGACATGCTGATCTGTAATCAAAGTTATCCGCTGAATGAAACGCCTAAGGAATCCTATATTCGGAATCAAAAGCCACGACGGAGATTATTACATAATTGTGCCGGCAAACATTTAGGATTTTTGGCATATGCACGGGAGAAAGGCTATGATTTGGATGGATATGGTGAGTTGGAGCATCCAATCCAGCAGAAGATTCTTCAGTATATAACTGAACTGTCGGAAACACCACTTGATGAAATTCATTCAGCGATTGATGGCTGTGGTGTCCCGGTACATGCTGTTTCACTGAAAAACATGGCGATTTCGTACTTGAAGATTGGTAATCCTATGCTGATTGAAAATTTTGAGGTGAGACGTTCGATTGAGAAGGTTGATAAGGTTATGCATGAAGCACCGGAAATAGTGGCGTCCCACCAATTTATCTGTACGGAACTTTTGACGGATTCAAATATTGTCGCAAAAGGCGGGGCACAAGGTGTTTATTGTTTGGCACTGAAAAAAGAAAAAATTGGTATTGCCTTAAAAGTGTTAAGCGGATCAGAACTTATCTGGCCGGTACTTGTTGCTGAACTGCTAAAGAAATTAGATTATAGTAACAAAGCGACAATTGATCGGTTGTTGAAGCTGCGGTCACATGAAATCGTTAATGATAATGGAAAAGCTGTTGGTCAAACAAAGATTATATTGTAGGGAGTGAGATAATCGTGCTGGAAGTTATCGTTCAGAACAGACAGGAAGCGATTGAAGCAGAAAAATTGGGAGCCGACAGGGTTGAACTGGTGTCAGCCATTCAGGAAGGAGGGTTGACCCCTAGTTTTGGCACGTTAAAACAGGTGCTTGGAAGTGTTAGTATACCGGTTCAAGTGATGATTCGCCCGCATAGTTATGGCTTTCATTATTCGGCGGAAGATATGGAGGTTATTAGGGGAGATGTCCAGGCGATATTGGACCTGGGTGGCAATGGAATTGTGTTTGGGGGATTAAATAGTGATAATACGATAAATGAACAGGCGCTTTCTGAAATTATAAAGATGGCACCGCGATTGGATATTACCTTTCACCGGGCGTTTGATGAAGTGGAATCACAGGAAACGGCGTATCGGTTACTTGCAAAATACAGGTCACATGTTAAACGTATTTTGACTTCCGGCGGCGCGAAAGATTGTGAACGCGGTAAAGAACAACTTAGCAGACTTGTTCGTTTGTCCAAGCAATTGGTTGGCCCTGTTATCATGGCGGGATCGGGCTTGTCGTCCGGAAATATTCTGGATGTTCATGAATCTGTTGGAGCTTGTGACTATCATTTTGGAAAGGCTGTTCGGATTGACAGGTCTTTTCGAAATGGCTTTGATTTTACAGTTTTTAATCAAATCAAAGGTTTAATCGATGGCTGAAATATTTTTCCCTGAAACAAATCTGCACCCAGAGTTTGGGCTAAGTTACTTGTTAACTAAACGATGAATTATCGTAGTGATTTTTTCAACTTGTTTAAATTGGTATATTTAGGGAACAGTTAAATAGACTAATTAATAGTGAGTTTCGTTGTAAAAGGAGTTGAAGAAATATGTCTGCAGAAACGATAAAATTACTTAAGAAAGAAGAGGTTGCAAACGATACAATGGCCTTTCATTGGGAAATGCCTGATGGTTTTGAATTCAGGGCCGGACAGTTTGGTGAATTTACCCTGATTAATCCAAGTGAAACAGATGAGGATGGAAACACAAGGCCATTTTCGTTTGTATATGCACCGTCGGAAAATGAGCTTGTTACGGCTACACGTATACGGGATTCTGCGTATAAGCGTGTGCTCAAGGATATGACAGAAGGAACTGAGGTGAAATTTGACGGACCGCACGGAAATTTCACTTTGCATAAAACGGAATCGACACCGGCAGTTTTTCTAATCGGCGGGATTGGTATCACTCCAATCAGGAGCATGATTGCTGAGGCAACAAAAAATAAGACATCACATGAGATGACACTGCTTTATTCCAACCATACTCCTGATGATGCGCCGTTTATGTCTGATTTGGAAAAGTTTGAGAAGCAAAATTCGAATTTTGAGTTTGTTCCGGTTATGACGCAGACTGATTCGGATGAATGGAACGGTGAAAACGGCCATATTGATGAGGAGATGTTGAAGCGCTACGTATCAGACGTGAGCAAACCGATATATTATCTTGCCGGTCCGCCGGATATGGTGAAAGCCATGTATAAGCTGCTTGTTGATGCCGGTGCAAACGAAGATAATATTCGTGCTGAAGAGTTTTCCGGATATTAAAATTAAACTGAATATGGAACAATCGAAATGTCATGGCGATTGCTGCCATGATATTTTTTTATTTCGAGAGGAGAGGACCGTCGAATTGCCGTGCCTCCCTCAATCGGGAAAAGTATTTGATACCGGTAAAATGACGATATGTTGTATAATGGATAGATTAGAAAGGAGGCAGTGAATATGAATCGAAAAGCATTTATTATGGCTTTTATTACCATCATTATCTGGGGCTCGACGTTCGCTGCCATCCGTGCTAGTCTGCACGGGGGATATAGCTCCGGTCATCTAGTACTGACGAGGTTTTTGATTGCTTCGGCAGTTTTTATTTTGTATGCTGTTTGGCCGGGAACGAAATTCCGGCTGCCTGCAAAGAAGGATCTGCTGAAAATTTTGCTGCTTGGCTGGATTGGTATCAGCGTCTATCATAGCGGGATTACTTTCGGTGAACAGACAGTGCCTGCCGGAACGACAGCAATGTTTGTCGCTTCAGCACCGATTTTTACGGCAATCATCGCCGCGATAGTTTTGAAAGAACGCCCGAGTCTTTATGGATGGACTGGGCTTGGCGTAGGTTTTTTCGGGATCTTTTTGATTACACTTGGTACACCTGGTTCGTCGTTCGGTGTTTCAGCAGGTGCGCTATTGATTATTATTGCGTCCATTGCTACATCAATCTTTTTTGTGTTTCAGAAACCTTTGCTTACGAAATATAGACCGGTTGAATTGACAGCGTATTTTACGTGGGCAGGAACTTTTCCTTTTTTTGTTTTCTCCCCGGGTTTGTTTGAAAGCATTCAGGGAGCCACATTGGAGGCAAATCTGTCGGCAATCTACGTCGGGATTTTCCCGGCGGCAATAGCTTATGTTACGTGGGCGATTGCCCTGTCCGCTGGTGAAGCAGGAGCCGTTACAAGTATGATGTATATCGAACCGGCATTTGCGATCTTAGTCGCCTGGGTTTGGCTGCATGAACTGCCGAGTCTTCTCTCTGTTGCCGGAGGGATAATCGCCATTGCAAGTGTCATTCTGGTCAATGCGTTTGAACGAAGGCGGCGTTTGAAAGAAAAGAAACTTTCGCATTGATACGTCTATATTATTTCGACGTGCATAGAGTAGTAAATGTGTATTTTATCAGAATGAGGAGGGTGGTTTATGGCGCATGGCAAGCATAATCTGGCAGTGGATGTGCCGATTCGGAATGTCTGGACGTTTGTATCGGATATGAATAACCTGGCGCCGTTAATTCCCGGATATGTTGAGCATGAAATTCACAGCAGTTCGCGATCTGTCTGGATTGCAAAAGGTGAAATCGGGCTTATTGAGAAATCTGTGCGTATGCAGCTTGATATTACTGATGTTAAGGAACCGGGGCTGATTGCATTTACGTTGAAAGGGTTAAATGAGAATTTTTCCGGTGATGGATATTTCAGCGCGGAAAAAATACATGATCAAAAGACGGTTATCACGGGTTGTCTGCGGATAAAAGCAAATGGATTAGCTGCACCAATGATGAATTCTGTGCTCAAAAAAATTGTACCTAAGGCGGCAAAGCGTTTCACAAGAACGGTAGCAAAAGGTATTGTCGAACGGGAACCGGCTATAATATCATAACATGTTTAACGGAAAGGAATTTGTGATAAATCCTTAATTAGGTATGCATTTAAGTTTTTCTGCCTAATAAAAGGAGGGTTTCACGTGGTAGTGTCTTATAAACACGAACCATTTACAAATTTTGCAGAGCAGGAAAATCGTCAGGAATATGAAGATGCACTGAGCAGAATGCGCCGGATGGATTTGGGAAAAGAATATCCGCTTGTTATTGGCGGACAGCGAATTTTTACCGATGATAAGCTGGAGTCATACAATCCATCCAATACATCCCAGCTGATCGGGTCTGTTTCCAAAGCGAAAAAAGCCCACATCGATCAGGCGATGGATGCTGCATATGAAGCATTTCAGGAATGGCGTGAATTTTCAGCTGAGGAACGTGCGGATGTCATGTTTAAAGCGGCTGCGATTGCACGCCGGCGTAAGCATGAAATTTCTTCCATGATGTCGTATGAAGCTGGTAAACCATGGGGGCAGGCTGACGCAGATACAGCGGAAGCGATTGACTTCATGGAATATTACGGGAGACAGATGATTGAGCTTGGTAAAGGAAAAGAGATCAATGATCGGCCGTTTGAGAATAATTCTTATTTTTATCAGCCGATAGGACCTGGCGTGGCAATTCCGCCATGGAACTTTGCGTTTGCCATCGTTTGCGGTACAACCGTTGGACCGATTGTTGCGGGAAATCCGGTACTGTTGAAGCCATCCGAAAACACACCGGTAATTGCGTATAAACTTATTGAAGTGCTGGAAGAAGCCGGATTGCCTGCCGGCGTTGTTAACTTCCTGCCAGGCGACCCGGAAGAACTCGGGGATTATATGGTCGATCATCCTAGAACACACTTTATTAATTTCACCGGTTCGAGGCAGACTGGTACCCGAATTATGAAACGCGCTGCTGAAGTGCAGGAAGGCCAAAACTTCCTGAAGCGTGTGGTCGCTGAAATGGGCGGTAAAGATACCATTATCGTGGACAATGAAGCAGATCTCGATCTGGCAGCTGAAGCGATTGCCCAGTCAGCGTTTGGGTTCCAGGGACAGAAGTGTTCCGCGTGTTCACGAGCTGTCATTCATGAAGATGTCTATGATGAAGTTCTGGAAAAAACCATCGAATACACAAAGGATATTTCGGTAGGAGACCCCGGTGCAGACAATCCGTATATGGGCGGAGTTATTAACCGGAAACAGTTTGATAAAATCAAAAATTATATCGAAATCGGCAAAAATGAAGCCAGTCTTGTATATGGCGGTGAGTCAGATGATTCCAAAGGGTATTACATTTATCCGACGATTTTCGCCGATGCAGCACCGAATGCAACCATCATGCAGGAAGAAATTTTCGGACCGGTTGTTGCGTTCGCAAAGGCAAAAGATTTTGATGAATTACTCGAAATTGCCAACAATACCGATTACGGCTTGACGGGTGCAGTTATTTCCAACAACCGCAAACATCTGAACCGTGCGCGGTATGATTTCCATGTCGGAAATTTATATTTCAATCGTGGCTGTACAGCATCGATTGTCGGTTATCATCCGTTCGGCGGGTTCAAAATGTCCGGAACAGACGCCAAGGCAGGTGGTCCGGATTATCTGCTGAACTTCCTTGAAGCAAAAACGGTTTCAGAAACACTATAAAGCTAAGTAAGGGGTCATTTCATTTGGCCCTTTTTTCATGAAAACTTTTTTTCTGGTAACCCTAACATTACATATCAATTCGTTTACATGAAGCATAGAATACTTTATAATCAATTAGGCATTAATCCGATAAATTTACTGGGGGTAATCAAATGAAAAAAGTTTTATATATCGTTTTGCTGGCGGGACTTATGCTTGTTCTTGCTGCATGCGGCGGATCCAATGAGGGAAACAAGCAGTCTGACAGTGCGAACAATTCTTCTGGAAGTCTGTTAGATCATGTAAAAGAAACCGGTGTGCTGACAGTTGGAACGGAAGGAACTTATGCACCATTCACATTCCACAATTCACAGGACAAATTGACCGGCTATGATGTGGAAGTCATCCGGGAAGTTGCCGATCGAATGGGTGTTGAAGTAGAGTTTATGGAAACGAAATGGGATGCCATGTTTGCTGGACTAAATTCGAAGCGATTTGATGTCATCGCAAACCAGGTGGGAATCAATAAGGAACGAAAAGCAAACTATGACTTCTCCATTCCGTATACGTATACATCCGCAGTGGTTGTCACTCCCAAAGAAAACAATAATGTCGACTCATTTGATGACATAAAAGGGAAGAAGTCTGCACAGTCGCTTACAAGTAATTTTGAAAAGATTGCTGAAGAACATGGAGCGGAAATTGTTAATGTGAAAGGTTTGGCTCAATCGATTGAATTGATCAAACAGGGCAGAGTGGATTTAACGGTAAATGATAGACTCGCTGTCCTTGACTATATTCAGAAACAGGGTGGAGAGCAAATTAAAATTGCTGCCAAACAAGATGACGCAACTAAAACGGCATTTACCTTTAACAAAGGAAACGAAAAACTGGTGAAAGCAGTCAATAAACAACTGAAAGCGATGAAAGAAGACGGCACATTGGCGAAAATAGGAAAAGAATGGTTTGGTGAAGATGTTTCTACCAAATAGTACGTTATTGACAATTGATGCAACGATGGGGGGCTGGGAGTTATTTAAAAACTCATTGCTGCCGATGATCATGGGCGGGATTCAATATACTATTCCGCTCACCTTAATAGCGTTCACGATTGGTCTTGCACTGGCATTGTTACTTGCAATCATGCGTCTTTCCAAGACACCGATTGTGCGTGCACCGTCCGTGGCGATTGTATCGGCTGTGCGCGGGACACCATTGCTTGTGCAGCTGTTTATTGTGTTTTACGGGCTGCCGAGTCTTGGTCTAACGATTGATCCATTTCCGAGCGCTGTCATTGCGTTTTCCATCAATGTTGGTGCCTATGCATCCGAAATTATTCGTGCATCGATTTTATCCATTTCAAAAGGGCAGTGGGAAGCGGCATACACCATCGGAATGACTCAGAACACAGCATTGCGGCGGATTATTATTCCACAGGCGGCAAGGGTTTCTGTGCCGCCATTGTCCAATACATTTATCAGTCTGGTGAAAGATACGTCGCTGGCATCACTGATTCTCGTAACGGAACTTTTCCGGAAAGCGCAGGAAATTGCTGCGGTTACGTATGATTTTATGCTGATTTATATTGAAGCGGCTCTTCTTTACTGGGTGGTTTGTTTTCTGTTGTCCCTTGTACAGCAGGCGATTGAGTCACGTCTCGAACGTCATATCTCGGCCTAGGAGGTGAGAAACCAGTGTATTTAAATGTTGAAGGTCTATCCAAGTCATTTGGCGACCTGGAAGTGTTGAAAAATATTGATTTAAACATCGAAAAAGGGAAAGTTCTGTCTATTATCGGCCCATCCGGTTCCGGGAAAACAACTTTACTGCGCTGCTTAAATGCCCTTGAACTGCCAAACAGGGGAAAGTTTACGTTTCATGATAATTTTAAGCTCGATTTTTCTGGGAAAATTTCTAAAAAAGAAGTTTTGAAGCTGCGCCGAAAATCCGGTATGGTGTTCCAATCATATAATCTGTTTCCGCACAAAACAGCGCTGGAAAATGTGACAGAGGGCCCGGTAATAGTACAAAAACGCAACAAAGAAAAGGAAAAGAAGTATGCGCTCGAACTCCTGACAAAAGTAGGCTTGCAGGATAAGGCAAATTTGTATCCGCATCAACTCTCCGGTGGTCAGCAGCAGCGGGTTGGCATTGCGCGGGCACTGGCGATTGAACCGGAACTGATGCTGTTTGATGAACCAACCTCTGCGCTTGATCCTGAACTGATCGGTGAAGTTTTAGCGGTTATGAAAGATCTGGCGAGAGAAAATTGGACTATGGCGGTCGTAACCCATGAATTGCAATTTGCTGAACAGGTTTCTGATGAGGTGATTTTCATGGACGGTGGTTATATTGTCGAGCAAGGTTTGCCTGAAAAGGTTTTGAAGGCACCAAAAGAAGAACGAACCCAGCAATTTTTGCAGCGGATTCTAAATCCGTCCTAATGCAAAAAACACCTTTCCTGCTTTGGCTGATGGAAAGGTGTTTTTTGATAATAAAAACGCTGACCCTTCGCAGGACAAGCGTTGTGAGTATGGAGCATATCGGGCTCGAACCGATGACCTCATCGCTGCCAGCGATGCGCTCTCCCAGCTGAGCTAATGCCCCGTTAAGTCCGATATTAATTATATGCTTTTTGAGCAGATTTTTCAAGGACTTTTTTAAAAAATAGGATAGCACTAACATAAAGGTTGATCGTTGATAGTCGATTGAGTCAAACATCAACCGTACGGGGCAAACATCAACCGCAAGCCGGAAACATCGACCATACGAGTACAAAGCGGAGAACATCGACCGTACGGTACAAACATCAACCGTAAGCGGAGAACATCGACCGTACGGTACAAACATCAACCGTAAGCCGGAAACATCAACGATACGAGTACAAACATCAACCGTAAGCCGGAAACATCAACCATACGGGTCAAACATCAACCGCAAGCCGGAAACATCAACCGTAAACAAGGAAACGTCACCGAAACATCTGTTTATCGAAAAATAAATTTCCCGGTAATACTGTAATCGGTAACGCTTCCAATAAAAATAATAAAAAAATGGTTGACCTTATGCTGAAAACAGTATATGATAGTCCGCAATATAATTTTTTTGTAACGTCATTAAATATAATTATATAAAAAAATCCCAGCACTTACTTTTAACGTGGTGAATGCTGGATTTTTAAGGAAATCGATGAAGAGAACGAGAGGCAACGTTTATATTCACAGAGATTCGGGGAGGCTGGAATCCCGAAAGTATATGTTGCTTCAACACCATCTCTGAGTGCCGGACCGAACGGCGGGGATCCCCCTACCAAGGAGTCCTCCAGTAAGTCCGGCCGGGTGCAGGACATGTGCACCTGTTATCAAAAACCTGACTGTAATTCATTGCAGTCATACGAGGTAGCATTTGCGAGAATGCTATAAAACCGGGTGGAACCGCGAAAAGTGGACCCTTTTCGTCCCGATAATTCTGATTTGAGCAGAATTATGGGGCGTAAAGGGTCTTTTTATATTCTATAAATGGGGTGAAAAACATGGATAAAGAAATTTCTGTCGGACTAATGGGTTTTGGAACAGTTGGCATTGGGGTTTATCGGTTAATCGAAAATCATAAAGAAAAGTTACAGCATCAGCTTGGCTGCCATATTTCAGTTAAACGGATTTTGGTTGTGGATCCGGATAAAGACCGGGATATTCGTGTGGCTCCCGATTTAATGACGGTCCATGCTGCAGATATATTGGAGGACCCTGAAATTGATATTGTAATTGAAGTGATGGGTGGTATTGAAAGGACGCGGGAACTACTGAACAGGGCATTTCAGAATAAAAAGCACGTTGTCACTGCCAACAAGGATTTGATGGCATTGCATGGAAACGAACTTGAGGATGCTGCCTCCCGCAACAACTGCGATTTATTTTATGAAGCAAGTGTTGCTGGCGGGATTCCGATTATCCGTGCGGTGAAGGATGGCCTTGTGGCTGATGAAATTAATAAAATTATGGGAATTGTCAACGGTACTACCAACTATATTTTAACACGGATGGATGATGAAGGTCTGTCCTATGAAGATGCACTGCACGAAGCGAAGGAACTTGGGTTTGCTGAAGCAGATCCATCAGGTGATGTGGAAGGACTCGATGCAGCCAGAAAAATGGCTATTCTTGCCAGACTTGCCTTCTCAGTGCCTGTGGAGTTATCCGATGTGGAAGTAAAAGGGATCAGGGACTTTCCGGTTGATGACTTGAAATTCGGCAAGCAGCTCGGTCTGACAATGAAGTTGATCGGGTTTACACATGTCCGTGATCATGAAGTTGAAGTGAGTGTGGAACCGGCATTTTTACCGGAAAATCATCCGCTCGCTGCCGTGAAAAATGAGAACAATGCTGTATTTGTAAACAGTGCAGCGGTTGGAGAAACGATGTATTACGGACCTGGTGCCGGTAGTCTGCCGACTGCAGCAGCTGTTATGTCGGACGTTGCTGCGGTGGTAAATAATATTTTATCCGGTATTCCTGGCCAAAGTTATTTGGAACCTTGTTATGAAAAGAAAATTCTCGCCTCCAATCAGCGCTTTGGCAGTTATTATGTGAGGTTGCACGTGAAGGATGTTTGCGGCACATTCACGGTCATTTCGTCGATTTTTAATGAACTTGATGTAAGCTTTGAACGAATTTTGCAGGTGCCAAAGAAGAAGGATAATGGTACTGCAGAAGTAATTATCGTAACACATGAAACAACAAAGGATAATATGGGGCAAGCACTCAGCAATCTGCAAAAATCAGATGTTGTGGAAGAAGTAAAAAGTTCCTATCGAATTGAAGGAGGAGTAGAACGATGAACTGGCGTGGCATCATTGATCACTATCAAGAATTTTTACCTGTATCAGAAGCAACTCCTGGATTGACGCTTCATGAAGGAAATACACCGCTTATTTATTTTGAAAATTTATCAGCGGATCTGGGTATCACACTGTATGGAAAAGTGGAAGGTGCCAATCCGACAGGTTCGTTTAAAGACCGTGGCATGGTGCTTGCGGTTGCCAAGGCAGCAGAGGAAGGCAGCAAATCGGTGATCTGTGCATCGACCGGCAATACGTCTGCGTCAGCCGCAGCATATGCCGCAAGGGCTGGCATGCACGCACTGATTATTATCCCTAAAGGAAAAATTGCGCTCGGAAAACTGGCTCAGGCAAAAATGTACGGAGCGGAGATAATTGAGATTGAAGGTAATTTTGATGATGCGCTAAGGATGGTCCGGAAAATAACCGAGCAGACTCCGGTTACTTTAGTCAATTCGGTTAATCCATATCGGCTGGAAGGACAGAAGACAGCGGCATTTGAAGTGTGTGATTATCTTGGAGCAGCACCGGATATTTTAGCGATCCCGGTCGGAAATGCCGGAAACATCAGTGCCTACTGGAGAGGGTTTAAAGAATACAACAAAGCGAAAGGAGTGGGACTGCCACGAATGTTCGGGTTTGAAGCAGAGGGTGCCGCAGCCATTGTGAATAATCAGGTGATTGACGATCCGGAAACAGTGGCAACCGCTATCCGCATCGGTAATCCGGCGAGCTGGGAACTGGCCGTTGCAGCACAGGATGAATCAGGCGGTAAAATTGACGCCGTAACGGATGCAGAAATTTTGGAGGCATTCCAGTTGTTGACGCGAAAAGAGGGGATTTTTGCTGAGCCTGGATCATGTGCATCCATTGCCGGTCTTATAAAACAATGCCGGGCAGGAGCCATTGAACCAGGAAGTACGGCTACAGCGGTATTGACAGGGAACGGATTAAAGGACCCGCAAACTGCAATGGATCAGGTGCATGTTGACCCGGTTTCACTGCCAAACGATGAAGAAGCCGTCGTCGATTATGTGCTTGGGAAGGTGCGGTCATGAAAAAATTCAGCATTTCCATTCCGGCCTCCTCCGGTAACCTGGGGCCCGGATTTGACTCCGCCGGTATGGCGTTGAACCTTTATTTAACACTGCATGTGGAGGAGCGGGGGCAATGGGAAATTTTGCATGAGTCTCCATATTTGCCATCAGTCACTGATTATACAGAGCATCTTATTTATCAGACTGCGGAAAAAGTTGCAATACGTTATCAGAAGCAGCTTCCGGGTTGTAAAGTGACGATCGAAAGTGATATCCCGCTGGCACGTGGGCTTGGAAGCAGCGCGTCAGCTGTTCTGGCGGGCATTGAGCTGGCTAATCAGCTTTGTGACTTGAATCTGACCAGCGAGCAAAAATTGCAGTACGGCACAGAAATTGAAGGGCATCCAGATAATGTTGCACCAGCATTATACGGTGGGATTGTTTTCAGCGCAGAGACTGCTGATGGAATTATTGAACACTTGAAAACCGGGCCTGGTGGACTTGAGCTTGTTATTTATATCCCGGATACCGAGTTGAAAACAGAGAAGGCCCGCCGCTTGGTTCCTGACACGTTTTCCAGAAATCATGCTTCGTCTGCCAGCGCGATAAGCAATGTGATGGTCGCAGCAATGC
The DNA here is from genome assembly GCF_902726655.1 of Virgibacillus ihumii. NCBI lineage: Bacteria > Bacillati > Bacillota > Bacilli > Caryophanales > Bacillaceae > Virgibacillus > Virgibacillus ihumii. The sequence goes on along the minus strand of NZ_CACVAN010000001.1, from coordinate 1,679,954 downwards.
TGTCAGGAGATTATGCGCTTGCTGGCAGAATGATGGAGCGGGATATGTTTCATGAACCATACCGCGCAGAGGTCATTCCGAATTATGAACTGATCCGCCGCAATGCTAAAAAGAAAGGTGCCTTTGGAACGGTTATCAGCGGTGCGGGACCGTCAATGATTTCGTTTGTGCCGGATGGTGAAGGAAAGCGAGTTTGCAGGGATATGAAGGAAGTACTTTCTGATTATGACGTAGCGGTGTTAAAAATTGATGAAATGGGATTAAAGGTTGAAAAATAGTCTGGGCTGAAGATGGCGCCCAGGCTATTTTTTTGCCAGAAAAGAAATATCAAACTTTCTAATCTGCAAAAGTGCAACTAAGGCATTCCATAAAACTTGGATGTTGTTGATTGCTGCTTTTTATACATTTGGCACCAGCCTCTTATAAACAGGGTAATTTTCCCAAAAATCGCTGCTTCCAAATCATCACCATTGACAAAATATGAAAATTCATTATATACTTTATTCAACAATGTTGAATAAAAAGAAACTAAAATAGAATATATTTGTCGAATGTTGAACAAAAATATGTAAGCGTATTCAAATGGAGGGATTGATGTGACGTCACGTTTGTCGGGATTCTATAAAATGACGCCCAAACAGCGGCTGGATAAAGTAGCTGAACATCTTGACGGCGGGCTTACCGAAGACGAGAAAAAGGTTTTGAGCGGCAAGCGTGGATTCACCACTGAAGATGCAGATCATATGGTGGAAAATGTGATTGGCTATTTACCGATCCCACTTGGTGTCGCGGTGAACTTTAAAGTGAATGGTGAGGATGTAATCGTTCCTATGGCGACAGAAGAGCCGTCAGTGATTGCTGCTGCGAGTCATGCCGCTAAATTCTCGTATGATGCAGGTGGTTTTACGACGTCATACTCCGGGTCGATTATGCGTGGTCAGGTTCAGGTAACGAAGCTGAAAAATCCTTACACGAAGATGGCCAAAATTTATGAAAACAAAGAGAAGATTATTAGGTTATGCAATGAACAGGACCGGACACTGGTATCGTTTGGCGGTGGAGCGAAGGATCTTGATGTCCGTATCATTCCGGCAAATGGTGAAGAAGTGCTTGTTATCCACCTGCTGATTGATACGAAAGATGCCATGGGTGCTAATGCGGTAAATACGATGGCTGAAGCTGTAACACCTTTAGTCGAAAAAATAACCGGCGGTGAGGTTGTCCTGCGCATTTTGTCCAACCTAGCTGATAAGCGCGTTGTTCGGGCACGTGCAACGTTCCAAAATCCATTTGACGGAGATGAAGCGAAAATGGATAAATTTTTAAGTGCCCACCAACTCGCGGTTGCTGATCCGTACCGTGCTGCGACACATAACAAGGGGATTATGAATGGCATCTCTGCAGTTGTGCTGGCAACCGGTAATGATACAAGAGCAATTGAGGCAGGTGCGCATGCCTATGCAGCCGTATCCGGAAGGTATCAATCACTGACACAATTTGAGCGGAACGGCGACTCGATAACAGGAATGATTGAGATTCCATTGGCTGTGGGTTTGGTTGGCGGTGCTACACAATCGCATCAAGTCGCAAAACTTGCAGCAAAAATTTTGCAGGCAACAACTGCCGAACGACTGGCGGGTATCATTGCATCAGTCGGGCTGGCACAGAACTTTGCCGCGCTGAAAGCATTGGCTGGAGACGGTATTCAAAAGGGACACATGAAACTGCACGTGCGTAATATGGCAATGACGGCAGGTGCAAATGATAACCAGCTTGATGAAGTTGTTCGCATTGCATCAGAGCAAGGGAAATTTGGTTTTGATGAGATAAACGGAATTATTCAGTCACTTAACCAAAATGAGGAGGAATAAGTATGTTACAATGGCCAAAATATGTTCAGCTGAAAGAAGTTGGTCCGCGTGACGGACTGCAGAATGAAAAAATTTGGGTGCCAACAGAGGATAAGATTGCTTGGATTAACAAGTTGTCTGAGTCAGGCGTAAGGGAAATTGAGTTTTCATCGTTTGTTAACCCGAAATGGATTCCAGCGTTAGCTGATGCGCGTGAGGTTGGCATGCGGATTAAAAGAAATCCGGATACATCCTATTCCGCACTTGTTCCCAACATGAAAGGTCTAGAATATGCTCTGGAAGCAGAAGTTGATGGTGCATCCGTATTTATGTCGGCAAGTGAAACGCATAACCGGAAGAATATCAACAAATCAATTGACGACACATATCCGGTGCTGGGTGAAGTTATACAAGAGGCGAAAAACGCCGGAAAACAGGTAACCGGTTATGTGTCAACTGTATTTGACTGTCCGTATGAAGGGAAAATAAATCCGGATCAGGTATTGCGCGTGTGTGATAAGCTGTTTGAAAGTGGTGCAGACAATCTTTCACTGGGCGATACAATAGGTTCGGCGGTTCCTTCACAGGTGGAAGCGTTGCTGGAGGCAGTATTGGCCCGTTTTCCGGAAGATAAAATTATCATGCATTTTCATAACACACGAGGTATGGCTATTGCAAACATCATGACATCGCTCCGCTATGGTATCACCCGGTTTGACAGTGCTGTCGGAGGACTTGGCGGCTGTCCATATGCGCCAGGTGCAGCAGGAAATGTGGCAACAAATGATGTGTTATATTTATTACACGGACTTGGAATTGAAACTGGCATCGATGACAGTAAAATAGAGGAGGCAGCATTTTTTATCCAGGATAAATTGGAAAAAAAACTTCCAAGTAAATCACTTGCATATGCTGCAAGCGCCAAATGAAAGTCCCGTAATAATTCAAGCGAAGGTCTGCCACATTCTAAATCAGTTTTTTCGAATGAAGGGATTTTGCAAATGGGGGAAGAGAATAAAAACTACGTGGATATATGGGGGGACAATGTCAAAATTAAAGATCTCGGTATCTCCATGTTCCTTTGTATTGCTTTTGCGCTTGGCGGCTATCTTTTGGCACCAAATGAGCCGCCACAGCCGCTTATTTATGGTCTTATCGGCGGAGCGGCAGGGTTTATCATCAGCAGCATTATCATAAAACCGAAGCGCAGGATCACCACAATGGAAGGGGAAGAGGAATAACGATGGATATGATGCTGATTTTGCAGATGGTGTTGGCAAGTATCGGCGGGGCTGCTTTGTACACAATCATCGGGATAGCGCCGGGAACTGATGAAACGGCTGTTCTGGCTCCGGTTACGATTGCACTGGCACTGCTGGAAGTATCCCCTTATATAATACTTGCATTTTTCATTTCCGCAATTGTTGCAAAAAAATTAACCGACTCCATACCTGTGGCGGTAGCAGGGATTCCAGGCGGAGTTATGGCTGCACCAATGGTCGAGCATGCGATGGTGCTGAAAAGGCATGGTCTGCCGGAAGTCAGTATCAAAAAAATGGCATCGGGCTCGGTTGTTGGGACATTTGTTTCCATTCCGGTCAGTTTTTTAATTGCCAGCCTGATTATTCCATATGCGGATGAAATCAGTAAGTATGCCGGGCTTATCTTTTTCCTTGGAGCAGTGTTTCTGGCACTGATGACCCGCAATAAATTATTATCGTTAGCAATCATTGTTCCGTTTGCCCTGATGATTCAGGGGTTGCGCCATCTGTACTGGGGATTGGACATTGTTCCTGAAGACACCACCGTCTTTGTGTCGTTTTTTCTCGGGATTACGATTGGTCCGATTGCTTTTACCTTATTTGAGCTGTTAAGCAAGAAGAAACGTAAAAAATTATCCGGACTTGGCGACAAAGAGATTGCCTTAAAAAAATCGGTGAAGGAAAAGGGGATTCCGAACCCGTTTAAAATTTTGACAGGCAGGGAAACCGGCTCAGCAGCGTTCGGGAGTTTTATTGGGTCCGTAACGTTTTTTCTTTCGCCTGTAGGAATGACCGTATTTCTTGGGGAAGTACTTTCCAGACATATTAAGGATCCTGTTAAACGTGCGTCCAGAGCGATTTCGACGATGGATGGCCTGACGAACGCATCGTATATTTCTGGGACACTCATTCCGCTGATTGCGATTGGATTGCCGTTGTCACCGATGGCAATTGGCCCTGCAGCAGGTTTGTTCAATGCACCACCTGTTTTTACCCCTGAACATAATATTCATCACATCCTTTCGAAGGGTGAAATCATGACAGCAACGATTATTGGAGCAGTATGCGCGCTTGTCATCACGTATTTTGTTACAATAAAATATGCAAGCCAGATTTGTGCATTCGTATTCAGGTTCGTTCCACACGAAGCGTTGATTGGACTGTTCGCTGGTCTAGTTGTTATGCTTGCATTCATGGACGCTGGCGTGCTGAATATCTTCGGGACGATTTTAATCGCGCTCGTTGCCGGTTTGCTGCACAGAAAAGGGGTCAACTATGGTGTGATGTTTATGATTTTATATGCAGCACCATGGATGCTTGGCTTGTTCAGCTGAGGAAATGAACTGCAGGTACATAATTGAGCGGAATAGGAGAGGATTGCAATCAAGCTGGATTATATCGGAAAAAAAATTAAACAATTACGGTTAAAGCAAAAAAAGACGCAGCAGCAGGTAGCAGATGAATGTGCTATATCCAAAAGCTTATTGTCAAAAATCGAAAATGGACAAACCTCTTCTGCCATTGCAACACTATCCAAAATCAGTGACTCATTAAATGTTCCGCTCACCTGGATTCTTGACAATCAGGAAGAGCAGGACCTTGTGCTGCTTCATAAACAGGAACGGGAAGCAAGGGTGGGCGATGAAAATATGGGTTACTCCTATGAACTGCTGGCAAACCGTTCGCAGTTTACAGGGATTGAACCGACGATTGTTTATGTCACTCCAAAGGATTCGAATGTGCGGCATGAAGCGTATACCCATACACAGGATGAATTTATTTTTATATTGGAAGGATCGATATATCTTTTCTATGATGGGACCAGACACTTTATGGAAAAAGGTGACAGCGCCCATTTCAAGGGTGAAAAACAGCACCTGTTCATTCCTGTTGATAACAAGCCGGCCAAAGTGCTGACTGTTTTTATCGACTGACTATGAGTACTTGTGATTCAACAATTGACAGCAGGCATAATCCTAGTTTTGTCGAAAAATATTAGCGTGGAAGGGGATTTGGATGAAATACAGTATTTGTCAGATGGAAGTGATTCCGGGAAACCCTGATGCGAACAGGGAAAAAGTAGCTGCTTGGCTGGAGAAAACAGTTGCTCATGAAAATCCGGATATTGCTGTGCTGCCGGAAATGTGGACAACAGGGTATACCCTGCCTGATTTGCCGCAATATGCTGATTCGGATGGAGAACCGACGAGTACCTTTTTGTGCGATTTGGCAAAAAAACATGATGTGAACATCATTGGCGGCTCATTTGCGAATAAAAAGAACGAAAAGATTTATAATTCCAGTATTGCAATCGATCGAAGCGGAACGGTTGTGTATCGTTATGACAAAATTCATCTCGTCCCGATGCTTGATGAACCAACATACTTGGCTGGTGGAGAAAACCATGCGGAAGTTTTTGAACTGGCCGGTGTGAAGATGGGGCTTATTATTTGTTACGATCTTCGCTTTCCGGAATTGATGCGAAAACTCGCACTTGGTGGAGCACAAGTTGTTCATGTTGTGGCAGAATGGCCGGCAGCACGTAAAGAGCACTGGCGGATATTGCAACAGGCACGAGCAATTGAAAATCAGATGTTCGTCGTATCAAGTAACAGTATTGGTTCATATAACGATGTCGAATACGCCGGAAATTCGATGGTGATTGATCCGTGGGGAACGGTTCAGGCTGAAGGAGATGGCGTTAGTGAACAAACCATTAATTCCACCATTTCACTGGACATTGCCAAAAAAGTCAGGAAGGAAGTGCCTGTCTTTTCGAGCAGAGTTCCGGAATTTTATTAAAAATAATGTAAGTTCTGTTGTGAATGCAGATGCAGTCGGTTTACCCGGCTCATCTGTATATTTTTTTGAAAAAAATAGCTTTTCAAGTTTACATGAAAGTGGTAGAATTTTATATTAAATTATTCGAATATTGGTAGTTTAATATACTTACAAGGGAGGCGACATCATGAAAACGCTTGAGAAAGTTAGTACATTTGCTGGAAATACGTTTGCTTTTTGGGTGATTCTGTTTGGGGTACTCAGTTTCATTTTCCCGGGAGGATTTACCTGGATTGCGCCATATATCGCATTGCTGCTTGGCGTGATTATGTTTGGAATGGGGCTTACGTTGTCCCTTGATGACTTCAAACGTGTATTTAAAGCACCGAAAGTCGTTATTGCGGGGGTTGCAATGCAATATACCGTAATGCCGCTGCTGGCATATGGGCTTGCAACTGTCTTTCAACTACCGCCGCAAGTGGCTGTCGGGGTAATCCTTGTCGGATGCTGTCCGGGTGGCACGGCTTCAAATGTGATGACATTCTTAGCGAAAGGAAATACTGCGTTATCTGTATCGGTTACGGCTGTGTCCACTGTGTTGGCACCGATACTAACGCCGGCACTAATGCTTCTGTTTGCAAGTCAGTGGCTGCCGGTATCTGCTGGGGATATGTTCCTGTCGATTGTAAAAATAGTGCTGGTACCAATTGTGCTCGGCATCGTGGTTCGACTTTTATTCCGGAAACAGGTGGAGAAAAGTGTTAAGGCACTTCCGCTTGTATCGGTTGTCGGGATTGTTGCTGTGGCATCCGCTGTCGTTGCACTCAACACGGAAAATATTGCAACCTCGGGGATATTCATTTTCACGGTTGTTGTGCTGCATAATCTATTTGGATTACTTATCGGGTTTCTGGGAGCAAGGCTGCTTAAACTTGATTTTTCCGACCAAAAGGCATTGTCGATTGAGGTCGGCATGCAGAATTCCGGACTTGGTTCCACCTTGGCTGTGATGTATTTTGCCCCGATTGCTGCAGTGCCAAGTGCATTGTTCAGTGTCTGGCATAATATTTCCGGACCGATTTTGGCTACTTGGTGGGGAAAAAGAAGTGTTGATGTTTCAGAAAAAGCGGAAGACAAGAATAAAAAAGTTGTTTGATAAAAACAGAAGGGTGTGGTCAACGATGACAAAAGATTTGCGGATTAAAAGCAGTGTATTCAGTGAGAGTTCTTTAAGAGCGCCAAACCGGGCTATGTTGCGTGCGGTTGGTGTGACGGATGAAGATTTTCAAAAGCCGATGATTGGTGTAGCCAGCACATGGAGTGAGGTGACCCCGTGCAACATCCACCTGAATGATTTGGCGGCAAGTTCCAAAAAGGGTGCTAAGGATGCTGGCGGCGTACCGTTTATGTTCAATACGATTACTGTTTCCGATGGTATTTCGATGGGAACGCAGGGGATGCGCTATTCTTTACCAAGCCGGGATTTGATTGGTGATTCCATCGAAACGGTCGTTGGTGCGGAAAGCCTCGATAGTCTTGTTGCAATCGGTGCCTGTGATAAAAACATTCCCGGCTGTATGATTGCCATCGCTAACAGCGAAGTGCCGGCTATATTTGTTTATGGCGGGACCATCTCCCCCGGTTCATATCGCGGAAAAGACATAGATCTTGTGTCGGTGTTTGAAGGTGTCGGCAAGCATAACAATGGTGATATTGATGACCAGGAATTAAAAGGGATTGAGTGTAATGCATGTCCGGGTGCAGGTGCATGTGGTGGTATGTATACCGCGAACACAATGGCGTCCGCAATGGAAGCAATGGGGATGAGCCTGCCCGGGAGCTCCTCCAATCCGGCCGAGTCAAAAGCCAAGGCCGCGGATTGTGAAGCAGCTGGTGAGGCTGTATACCACTTGCTTGAGCGTGGTATCTATCCGAAAGATATTATGACGAAAGAGGCGTTTGAAAATGCGATTACCGTCGTGATGGCACTTGGCGGGTCAACAAACGCTATTCTTCATCTGCTGGCGATTGCCCATGCAGCTGATGTGGACTTGACGATTGACGACTTTAACCGGCTGCAGCCAAAAGTTCCGCACTTGGCTGACATGAAGCCAAGCGGCCGGTACGTCATGCAGGATCTGCACAATGCAGGCGGTGTACAGGCTGTCATGAAGCTGCTCTATGAGGAAGGCTATCTTCATGGTGATTGTCTGACGGTAACCGGTAAAACGGTAGCTGAAAATTTGGCGGAGGCACCTGCACTGCACGAAGATCAAAAAGTTATTATGCCATTCAGTGATCCGAAACGTGCAGATGGTCCACTGATAGTGTTGAAAGGGAATCTTGCTCCGCGTGGTGCAGTGGCAAAGGTTTCTGGTGTGAAAGTCAGCCGACATACCGGTCCGGCACGCGTGTTCGATACGGAAAATGAAGCGGCTAAGGCTGTTGGTGAGAACAAAATCAACGAAGGCGATGTGCTGGTAATCCGTTATGTCGGACCGAAAGGCGGTCCGGGAATGCCGGAGATGCTGTCGATTTCCAGCCTGCTTGTTGGGAAAGGGCTTGGTGAAAAAGTCGCGCTGCTAACAGATGGACGCTTTTCAGGAGGTACCCATGGATTGGTCGTTGGTCATATGGCACCGGAGGCACAGGACGGAGGTCCGGTCGCCTATCTGCAGGAAGGGGATATTGTCACCATCGATTCAGACAAAAAAGAAATTTCGATGGAAGTGTCAGTTGACGAACTGGAACGCAGAAAATCTGACTGGACAGCACCGGCATTGTACAAAAAAGGTGTACTGGGAAAATATGCACATATGGTTTCCTGTTCATCTAAAGGCGCAGTAACAGATTTTAAATAAATTTATCGAATGAGCCCCGGTATCTCTTGCCGGGGCTCATTTGTTTTTCGGTATCAGCTGTATGTTGTTTACGAACTTCATCATTTATATATTGTTCAAAAATAATTTTGAGTTAATTAGGCTGCAGACCGGACAGTCGGCCGTCTTTGTAACAGAAATGTAATATGAACATATATTTATTCACACAACAACATTGTAAACGCATTCAATATTTTCCACTTATCAAAAGTATCAAAAAACTTTTCAAAAACTGTTGACTCTTTAGCCAAAACATTATAACATTGTCGGCAATATTAAATTTTCAGACTCTTGATTATCAATTATAAAAGTTTAACTCGATGACGGGAATAAAGGAGCATATCACATGCATTCACAGAGAGCCGGGGTTGCTGGAAGCCCGGAAGTGCATGATGTTCCGACATCTTCCCTGAGTGCCGGATTGAACGGGGATTGTCCCTACTAGGTCCGGCCGGGTGTTCACTGGAATACCTGTTATCAAATGGGCTGGCTGACAGCCTGGCGAGGCAGTGTTCGCGAGGATGCTGTAAATGTGGGTGGTACCGTGAAAAGAGACTCTTTTCTCCCCTGACATTCTGCCTTATAGGCGGATGTGTGTGGAGAGAAGGGTCTTTTTTTCGTAGGAAGCATAATAGGATCAAAGCAATGTGCTGCATGCTGACCAGCCGGCAATGATTCTGTAATTTAGCATAAGGAGGCATGTTGAAGTGAAAGTGGAGGCGAAACCTGAAATGGAATTTGTAACTGAACAGAAGACAGGGGCAGATGTATTGATTGATGCCCTCGTGGAAGCGGGTGCCGATACTATTTTCGGTTATCCGGGCGGAGCGGTTCTGCCAATCTATGATGCTTTGTACCGCAGCAATGCATCGTTTGAACATGTTCTGTGCAGGCATGAACAGGGCATGATTCATGCGGCAGAAGGATATGCACGGGTCACAGGAAAGCCCGGCGTTGTGCTGGCAACATCCGGACCGGGGGCGACAAATTTAGTCACCGGAATCACCGACGCGATGATGGACTCATTGCCACTCGTCATTTTTACCGGTCAGGTGGCAACCGGCGTGATTGGAACCGATGCATTTCAGGAATCGGATGTGCTTGGAATCACAACACCGATCACCAAGTATAATTACCAGGTTAAGGAGCTGGCATCGCTCCCCCGGATAGTTAACGAGGCATTTCATATCGCGTCTACAGGACGTCCGGGACCAGTAGTTGTCGATATTCCAAAAGATATTTCCGCCAACGTATCAACAAAAGAATTATCCAGTGAATTCCATTTACCGGGATATAAACCGACAAAGCGTCCAAATCCGCTCCAGGTCGAAAAACTGTCAGATGCGTTGAAACGTGCGGAAAAACCGGTAGTAATCGCCGGAGCAGGTGTTCAGTTTTCCGGTGCATCAGCTGAATTAAGAGAGTTTGCCGAAAAATGGCAGCTGCCGGTAGCAACAACATTGCTCGGCCTTGGAACGTTTCCCGGAACAGCACCCCTTTCACTTGGAATGGCGGGCATGCACGGGTCATACGCTGCCAATACGGCAATCTACGAGAGTGACTTACTGATTAACATCGGGGCCAGATTTGATGACCGGCTAACCGGAAATTTGAAGCATTTTGCACCGGAGGCGAAAGTTGCTCATATCGATATCGATCCCGCTGAAATAGGCAAAAATGTTGCAACGGAAATTCCGGTAGTTGCCGATGCGATCGAAGCGTTGAAGGTTTTGCTGGGGAAACAGGTTACCAAGACCAATCGTGAAAGCTGGCTTGAGCGGATTGAAAAAAATAAAAAGGAGTTTCCGCTTTGGTATGATCGTTCGAATAAAGCAATTTCTCCGCAGTGGCTGACGGAGCAGATTTACCAGCAGACGGACGGGAAGGCCATCGTAACAACCGACGTTGGGCAGCATCAGATGTGGGCAGCACAGTACTACACGATGGAAAAACCGAATCGCTGGGTAACGTCAGGCGGACTTGGAACAATGGGATTTGGATTTCCTGCAGCAGTCGGGGCACAACTCGGAGCACCGGATGATCTGGTTGTAGCAATCGTCGGTGATGGCGGGTTTCAAATGACAAGTCAGGAATTGGCTGTTGTTAGCGAACGGAATTTACCGGTAAAAGTCATCATTGTCAACAACCAGGCGCTAGGCATGGTGAAACAGTGGCAGGACAGCTTTTATAACAAACGCTATTCGGAATCGATTTTCCCGTCGAATCCTGATTTTGTTAAATTGGCTGAATGCTACGGTATCCATGGAGTAAGGGCTGAAACGGAATCAGAAGCGCCGGAAGTGTTGCAGGAAGTTTTTTCACATGACGGACCTGTAGTTGCCGACTTTCGGGTTCTCCCGGATGAACTGGTTTATCCGATGATTGCACCAGGCAAAGGAATTCATGAAATGATAGGGGTGACAAGATGAGACGGATTATAAGTGCTACTGTTCAAAATCGCGGAGGAGTATTAAACCGGATTACCGGGATGCTCCACAAGCGGCAGTTTAACATCGAGAGTATCTCGGTTGGCACTTCGGAAACAGAAGGTGTATCAAAAATGACTTTCGTCGTGGATGTCGGTGATCATCAAAAACTGGAACAGCTGACGAAACAGCTTCACAAACAAATTGATGTACTGAAGGTTTCGGATATTACTGATAAAGCAATTGTTGCCAGGGAATTGGCGCTCATTAAAGTGAAAGGAAGCGGACAGTTGCGGTCAGAAGTTCAGGGCATCATTAATCCGTTTCGCGCTTCCATCATTGATGTATCCAAAGACAGCCTGACCATTCAGGTAACCGGGAAACCGGATAAGGTGGAGGCGCTCATTGCACTGCTTCGGCCGTACGGGATTAAAGAGTTATCACGAACCGGCGTTACCGCATTTTTACGCGGACAGCAGCCACAGCAGATTGCGGAAATGAACAGTTTTCCAGTTTAGAATTAATGAGTTGCCGATAGAAGTGGGATTTTCGCCGATAGAGCAGCCGAATTCGCTGATAGAATACAAGAATTCGCCGATAGAACAACGAAACTGCTGATAGAAGCTCAAAACCTGAGTGATCAACACACAGGAGAGGCTACCAAATAAAAATTTCAAACCAAAATTAGGAGGATGATTCAAATGGCAAAAGTACTTTATGATCAGGATATTAACAAAGAGGTATTGCAGGGTAAGAAAGTCGCAGTGGTCGGATATGGGTCACAGGGGCATGCACATGCACAGAACCTAAGGGACAGCGGCAATGATGTTGTTGTTGGACTGAGACCTGGTAAATCACAGCAAAAAGCGGAAAATGATGGATTTGACGTAAAATCCGTGGCAGATGCGGTCAAAGAGGCAGAGGTAGTCATGGTGCTGCTTCCGGATGAGCATCAGCCGACGGTTTACGAAGAAAGTATCAAACCGAACCTTAAATCAGGAAGTGCAATGGCATTCGCCCACGGGTTTAACGTTCATTTCAACCAGGTTGTACCACCGTCTGATGTTGACGTGTTTCTGGTAGCACCAAAAGGACCGGGACATCTGGTGCGACGCACATATGCAGAGGGTGCCGGGGTACCCGCATTGTATGGTGTATTCCAGGACGTTACGGGAAATGCGAAGGAATTGTCACTGGCTTATGCACAGGGAATTGGTGCAGCACGGGCCGGCGTACTGGAAACTACTTTTCAGGAAGAGACGGAAACTGATTTGTTCGGTGAGCAGACAATACTTTGCGGCGGACTTACCAATCTGATCAAATCAGGTTTTGAAACATTGACCGAAGCAGGATATCAGCCGGAAGTTGCCTATTTTGAATGTATGCATGAAGTGAAACTGATTGTTGATCTGCTATATGAAGGCGGGCTTGAAAACATGCGGTATTCCGTTTCCGACACAGCACAGTGGGGTGATTTCGTTTCCGGCCCGCGTGTAGTAAATGACGAAACGAGAGCAAGAATGAAAGAAGTCCTTTCCGAAATTCAATCAGGTGAATTTGCCAAAGGATGGATTTTGGAAAACCAGGCAAATCGCCCGCAATTTAACGCAACCAATGCAAAAGAAAACGCGCATCCGATCGAAAAAGTTGGAAAGGAGCTCCGTGCCTTAATGCCTTTTGTCAAACAGCCACTGCAAGCTAACGAAGAAAAACAAAAGGATGTGAAAGTTCATGCCTCAAATTAAGATTTTTGACACAACGTTGAGAGACGGGGAACAGTCGCCTGGAGTCAACCTGAATAAATTGGAGAAACTGGAAATTGCCAAACAGCTGGAACGTTTGGGGGTTGACCGGTTGGAAGCTGGGTTTCCAGCTTCCTCCAATGGTGACTTTGAAGCAGTGAAGGCAATTGCGGATACGGTAAAAGGAACTTCTGTAACAGGATTGGCGAGAGCAGTGAAATCAGATGTTGATACAGCGTGGGAAGCATTGAAAAATTCCGAAGAACCGTGCATTCATATTTTCCTTGCTACATCACCGATTCATATGACCCACAAGCTCAAACAGACACCGGAGCAGGTTATTGAAACGGCAACCGGGATTGTCCGGTATGCCCGCCAAAGATTTCCGCAGGTGGAATGGTCAGCAGAGGATGCATCCCGTTCCGATTGGGACTTTTTGGCACAAATCATTGAACAAGTGATTGATGCCGGTGCTACCGTCATTAACCTGCCGGATACAGTTGGCTATACGACACCAAAAGAATACGGTGAATTGTTCAAATTTATCAAGGACACCGTGCCGAACATTGATCAGGTGGACCTGTCCTGTCATTGCCACGATGACTTGGGAATGGCGGTTGCGAACTCGATTGCCGCCGTGGAAAATGGAGCCACACAAGTGGAAGGGGCAATCAACGGGATTGGCGAACGGGCCGGTAATGCGTCATTGGAAGAGGTTGCCGTCGCATTGAAAATTCGTTCTGATTTCTATCCGTACACCACTGGACTCAAGCTGAATGAGATCAAACGGACGAGTGATTTGATTGCAAAATTAACTGGCATGTATGTGCAGGCGAACAAAGCGGTTGTCGGACGTAACGCGTTCTCACACGAAGCAGGTATTCACCAGGATGGTGTTTTGAAAAACAAAGAAACGTACGAAATTATTACACCGGAAATGGTCGGTGTTCAGCCAGATACTTTGTTCCTTGGCAAACATTCCGGCCGTCATGCATTTCAGGATAAAGTGAAGACCTTAGGGTTTGAACTTACGGAAGAAAATCTGAAAAAGGCATTTAAACAGTTCAAATTGCTTACGGATCGGAAGAAAGAAGTGACCGATGATGATATTTTTACGATTCTGATGGAAATCAGGACCGATCAGTCTGGAGTTGCAAAATATCGTCTTGACATGTTCCAGGTCCAGTACGGAACAACAAACATTCCAACAGCAACCGTTGCGCTGACGACACCAGCCGGCAACCAGATGCAGGAAGCGCGTACCGGTCAGGGCAGTGTGGAAGCTTTGTACAATACACTTGATAGTTTGATAGAAGAGGAATTGAAATTGACCAATTACCAGCTGAACTCCGTTGGAAGTGGCAAGGATGCACTTGCTGAGTCACATGTTCAGCTTAATGTAAACGGCGAATCGATGAATGGCCGGGGTACAGCACAGGATGTTGTCGAGGCATCGGCAAATGCATTCTTAAATGCGGTAAACCGCTACATGATTCAGTTTCATCAATCAAAGCCGAAAGAAACGGCTGCTAAAGGAGGATTTTAAATGAATAAACAGGTTGTTCTGCTGCCAGGGGATGGAGTCGGCAAGGAAGTGATGGAGTCAGCTAAATTTGTATTAAATACAATCGCCACTGAATTTGGACATTGTTTCGCGTTTCATGAACACGCAATCGGAGGCGACGCGCTTGACCGTTATGATACACCGCTTCCGGAAGAAACGCTGAATGCCTGTCAGCAGGCCGAAGCAGTGTTGCTGGGCGCAGTTGGCGGCAAAAAGTGGGATAATCTTCCGGCATCCAAGCGTCCTGAGAAAGGATTGCTGGGGATTCGCAAGCAGCTGGGGTTGTTTGCGAATCTGCGGCCAATCAAAAGTTTTCCGGCACTGGCACACGTTTCCCCGCTAAAAGAAGAAGTAATTAGTGGCAGCGATATTTTGATTATGCGGGAATTGACCGGTGGACTTTATTTTGGCAAGCCGAGCGAACGACGCAAAAATGGTGACGCCGCCGTTGACACATTGTCCTATGAGCGATGGGAAATTGAACGAATCGCTGATAAAGCGTTTCAAAGTGCCCTGAACCGCAAAGGTAAAGTGACCTCCGTTGATAAGGCCAATGTGCTTGAGTCAAGCAGACTGTGGCGTGAAGTAATTGAGTCGAAAAAGGAACAATATCCTGATGTAACGGTTGAACACATGCTTGTCGATGCAGCAGCAATGAAACTGGTGACAAACCCGGATCATTTCGATGTCATTGTAACTGGAAATCTGTTCGGTGATATTTTAAGTGATGAAGCATCGGTTTTGACTGGGTCACTTGGTATGCTGCCATCAGCAAGTCTCCGCTCGGACGGTGTCGGATTGTATGAACCTGTCCACGGATCAGCACCGGATATTGCCGGAAAAGGCATGGCTAATCCGGTCGGCATGATTTTGTCAGCAGCCTTAATGCTTCGTCACACGTTCGGTATGGAAGAAGAGGCTGCGGAAATCGAAGCAGCAGTCAACCGGACACTGAACGATGGCTATCATACAGCCGATTTGAACCAGGCAGGCGGAAAGCTGGTCGGAACGAAGGAAATGACGGAACTGGTTGTTGATAATCTGACGACGAAGAGTGTTTCTGACAGTATTTGCAGTTCATATTTCTAAAACAGAAAGGAGGAGATTAATGTGAGCCAACCGAAAACAATTGTTGAGAAAATATGGAATAAGCACATGGTGCATCAGGAAA
This sequence comes from Virgibacillus ihumii, assembly GCF_902726655.1. Classification (NCBI taxonomy): domain Bacteria; kingdom Bacillati; phylum Bacillota; class Bacilli; order Caryophanales; family Bacillaceae; genus Virgibacillus; species Virgibacillus ihumii. Next base: position 1,664,279 of record NZ_CACVAN010000001.1, on the reverse strand, counting down.
AGGGCAAACCGGATCTTATGTATATTGATTTGCATTTGATTCATGAAGTCACCTCACCACAGGCGTTCGAAGGGTTGCGCCTAAATGGAAGGGATGTGCGCCGGCCGGATCTGACATACGCGACGATGGATCATAATGTACCGACGAGAAACCGGGAATCCATCAAAGATGAAATATCGGTCAAACAAATGGAAACCTTGAAAAGGAATTGTAAGGATTTTGGTATCACACTTGCCGATATGTATCATCCGGAGCAGGGTATCGTGCATGTTATCGGACCGGAACTCGGCTTGACACAACCGGGCAAAACAATTGTTTGTGGTGACAGTCACACATCGACACACGGAGCCTTTGGTGCACTGGCGTTCGGGATTGGCACAAGTGAGGTTGAACATGTGCTGGCAACGCAATCGCTGTGGCAGGAAAAACCGAAAACATTGAATGTCCATGTTGATGGCGATCTTGGTCCAGGGGTAACTGCCAAGGATCTGATTCTGGCAATTATTTCGAAGTTCGGCGTGAGGTTCGGTACAGGGTATGTAATCGAGTATACCGGGGAAGCGGTTCGTAACCTGTCAATGGAAGGACGGATGACGGTCTGTAATATGTCAATCGAAGCCGGCGCACGTGCCGGACTGATCAGTCCGGATAAAAAAACGGTTGAATTTCTGCGCGGCCGGGCGAATGTGCCTGAGGGTAAACAGTTTGATGTGCTTGCCGATGAGTGGCTTGATCTTCGGACAGATGAAGGGGCTGTTTACGATCACACGGTTACCATAAAAGGTTCTGAAGTAGAGCCGCAGGTATCTTGGGGAACCAACCCTGGAATGTGTGTACCTGTAAGCGGTTCGACGCCGTCACTTGCGGAAGTGGATCATAAGGAAGATGTAGAGCGGGCACTTGATTACATGGGACTGGAAGAAAATCAGCCGATCACATCGATTGAAATTGATCATGTGTTTATCGGGTCATGCACCAATTCGCGGCTTGGTGACTTACAAAAGGCCGCTGAAGTTGTGCGCGGTAAAAAAGTAAATTCGAATGTGCGCGCCATCGTTGTACCTGGATCATTTCTGGTCAAATTGAATGCAGAAGAAGAAGGACTGGATCAAATTTTCAAAGAAGCAGGATTTGAATGGCGGGAAGCCGGCTGCAGCATGTGCCTGGCAATGAATGATGACGTTGTTCCACCAGGCGGCAGATGTGCATCAACATCGAACCGTAATTTTGAAGGACGCCAGGGAAATGGTGCCCGAACGCATCTGGTTAGTCCGGAAATGGCTGCTGCAGCGGCAGTTGAAGGACATTTTGTCGATGTTCGCAAATATACTGGAGTTCTGCAATAGGAGGTGGCTAGTCATGGAAGCAATTCAGGAGCATACAGGAAGTGTGTTGCCGTTAAACCGGTCCAACATTGATACAGATCAAATTATTCCGAAACAGTTTTTGAAACGGGTGGAACGTACCGGGTTTGGACAGTTTCTGTTTTATAACTGGCGGTATGATGAGGACGGTAACGAGCGGGAGGATTTTAATTTGAACAAAGCGCAATTTGCCGGTTCCTCCATTCTGTTGGCAGGCGAAAATTTTGGCTGCGGCTCGTCACGCGAGCATGCACCATGGTCGCTGCTGGATTATGGTTTCAAAGTCATCATTGCGCCAAGTTTTGCCGATATTTTTTACAACAATGCATTAAAAAATGGGATCATTCCAGTGAAAATGGATGAAGCACAGGTCAATGAGTGGCTGGAACGGGCTGAAACATCCGGTCTGACATTGGATGTCAATCTGGCCACGGAACAGATTATGGATGAAGGGCAGGTTATTCCTTTTTCCATCGATCCTTATCATAAGGAAAAGCTGATGAATGGCTGGGATGATATTGCCCTGACATTGAAATTGGAAGAAAAAATAAGTCAATTTGAAACAAAAGGAGTGTAAAATCTTGGGAATTGCTTAACAGGAGAGACGGTGCATATGGCATGGAAAAAATTGGAGCCATTTGTGCACCGTACTCCATTACTTTCATCAACGACAACAAATAATCGGGTAGGAAAAAAAGTACATTTTAAAATGGAAAACCAGCAAAAAACGGGTGCTTTTAAGTTCCGGGGTGCAACGTACAAATTGATGCAGCTTCCAAAGGAACAATTGGTGAACGGCGTGATCACCGCATCAGCCGGCAATCATGCACAGGGGGTTGCCTATGCGGCCGCCAAACTGGGCACCCAGGCAACCATTTTTATGGCGGAAGCAACACCAACCACTAAAGTCAATGCAACAAAGTCCTATGGAGCAGAAGTCGTGCTTGTAGGTGAGTCGTTCCAGGAAGCGTATGAGGCATCACTTGAACGGCAGAAAGAAACCGGTGCAGCGTATATTCATCCATTTGATGATGAGGATATTATGGCCGGGCAGGGAACGATTGCCATGGAAATGCTGCGGCAGGAAGACCGCCTGGATACAATAATTGTACCGATTGGCGGTGGCGGACTGATCAGCGGGATTGCAACTGCGGCCAAACATGTCAATCGTTCCATCAGGGTGATTGGCGTACAGGCCGCCGGTGCAGCTGCCATGTATTCCAGCTATCTACGGGATACGGTGGAAAAACTGAACACGGTAAGTACAATCGCTGAAGGCATTGCGGTCAAACAGCCGGGCAGCCACACACTGCCGATTATCCGTAATGTAGTGGATGATATTGTGACAGTGAGCGACGAGGAAATAGCTGCGGCGATTGTTTATATGCTGGAACGAAATAAGACACTGCTGGAAGGTGCTGGTGCAGCATCTTTGGCGGCATTGTTCAAATACCATGATACTATTTCCTCCCGTCATTGCGGTGTGGTGGTAAGCGGTGGAAATCTGGATATCAGCACGCTTCCAAAAATTCAGAAGCTGGCTGCAGCCAAAAGTGTGTTAGCTTCCTGAAATCCTTTACAATGGGGCAAATCATCGATATGATAACACCAACCAGGGGGGAGCAGCATGCGAAACTTTGAACAATCCGAAATGCTGAAACGATTGCCGGAACAATTTTTTGCCAAATTGGTAAAAAAAACACAGGAAAAAATAAGCCAGGGATATGATGTTATTAATCTTGGACAAGGGAATCCTGATTTGCCGACACCTGATAATATTGTCAGGGCCGCGCAGGATGCCGCAGCCAAACCGAAGAATCATAAATACACTCCATTTCGCGGGTTTCCATACCTGAAAAAAGCGATTGCCGACTTTTATAAACGGGAGTATGATGTATGGATTGACCCGGAAACTGAAGTGGCTGTTTTATTTGGAGCAAAAGCCGGCTTGGTGGAAGTTAGTCAATGTTTGTTGAACCCGGGTGACCTGGCACTGTTGCCGGACCCGGGCTATCCGGATTATCTGTCAGGAACGTCAATGGCGGATGCTGAAACAGCGTTTATGCCATTGCTTTCAGAAAACGATTTTCTGCCTGATTATGACGCATTGTCAGCAGAGGATCTGGAGCGGGCTAAGCTGATGATGCTGAACTATCCGAATAATCCGACTGCGGCCACAGCGAGCCGGGAATTTTTTGATGAAACTGTTTCCGTTGCCAAAAAACATGATATCTGCGCTGTCCATGATTTTGCCTATGCGACCATTGGATTTGACGGACAAAAGCCGGTAAGTTTTTTGCAGTCGGAAGGAGCGAAAGATATTGGTATTGAAGTTTATACCTTATCAAAGGCATACAGTATGGCGGGATGGCGAGTTGCATTCGCAGTTGGTAACCAGTCTGTGATTGAAAGTATTAATCTCATTCAGGATCACATGTACTGCAGCCTGTTTGGCGGTGTTCAGGAAGCATCAGCTGAGGCCTTGCTTGGGGATCAATCCGGTGCCATGGAGTTAGTGGATACATATGCAATGAGACGACAACGTTTTGTTAAGGCACTGGAGCGGATCGGCTGGGAAGCAGAAGCCCCAAAAGGCACCTTTTTTGCTTGGCTTCCGGTTCCAAATGGATATACATCCGAGGAATTTGCTGATCTGCTGCTCGAAGAAACACATGTAGTCGTTGCTCCCGGCAATGGTTTCGGTTCAAGAGGAGAAGGCTACGTCCGTGTCGGACTGCTTGATAATGAGGAGCGTCTGGAAGAGGCAGTTGAACGGATTGGGAAGTTGGGAATGTTTAATAAAGAAAGCAGCCAGGCATGATTGCCGGCTGTTTTCTTTATCAGTGGAATTATTTACTTCAAATTCACAGTTGAACTTGTGTGAAAATCCGAAATTATCCTCATACGATTGAAAGAATCCTATTTCCACGTATCACGCAATACACGCACCCAATTTTGATGGGTGATTTTGTGAAGTTCCTCATCATTAAAACCATGTGCCTTCATCCGTTCAATCAATTTTGGCAGACCGGCTGCATTCTGTAACTCGTCCGGGACATGTGTGCCGTCAAAGTCTGATCCAAGTGCAACATGGTCAACGCCGAATTTTTCAGCAATGTATGCAACATGCCGAACGATTTCATCAAGCGAAATGTCCGTGCCGAGTCCACCATCTTCCCTGAGCATATTCACCGCATAGTTTATACCGACAACTCCATTGGATTCCTTAATCGCTCTCAACTGTTTATCAGTCAGATTACGTGAAATCGGGCAGAGTGCATGGGCATTCGAATGGGTGGCAACAATCGGAGCGTCTGTAATGCTGGCGACATCCCAGAATCCTTTTTCATTCAAATGGGTATTATCAATCATAATTCCAAGCTGATTGCATTCCTGTACGAGTTGTTTTCCTGCGGCTGTCAGACCGCCGCCAATGTCCGGTGACGCCGGATAGCGAAATGGAACGCCTTCCCCGAACATATTTTGGCGGCTCCAGACGATGCCGAGTGACCGAAGCCCCGCCTGATGCAAAACATGTAACGCGTCAAAGTCCGTATCAATCGCTTCTGCACCTTCAATATGAAAAACAGCTGCAACAATGTTATTTTCCAGACAATATGCCAATTCACCGGCTGTTTGCACGACTTTAAATTGCCCGTTTGATTCCATTTCCGTTTTAAACAGTTTTGCTGCCAAAGCATTTGTGTGTCTGATGGCGTATGATTGATCAATTTGCGGTGGAAGCGGGACATCATAGCCGTTTTTCGTCAAAAATTGTTCAGGCTCCACTGCATAGTTTTCATTCGGGGTATATACCGCGAAAAAACCACCGCCAAAATTGCCTTGTTGCGCTTTTGGCATGTCAATATGGAAATGGCTTTCGTCAAAAAAGGACTGGTTTTTGTCCGCTTCTGAATAAAGCCGCAAAATTGTATCATTATGTCCGTCAAAAACTGGAAAGTTGACCATATAATTTTCCTCCCTGTTCATTTAATGTTTTTCACCTTTGTAACCCTTTCTGAAAATCTCTTGTACACTGTGAACTGTGACGTAGGCATCCGGATCAATATCTTCAATAATCTTTTTCAGCTGAACGATTTCGTGCTTGTTGATAACAAGGTAAAGCACTTCCCTGTCGATTTGGGAATAACCGCCGCGGCCTTCAAGAATGGTGATTCCGCGGGCCATTTTTGTTGTGACCTGATTAAGTACTTCATCCGGCTGACGCGATATAATTAATACGGATGTCCGTTCATTTGCGCCCTCGACAATAACATCGATTACTTTTGCCCCCAAATAAACGGATACAAGTGTATACATTGCTTTTTCCTGGCCAATGATAAAAGCGGAACCGGCTATGACAAGAATATCAATGACAAGCATGCCTTTTCCGATGCTCCAGCCAAGCAGCTGATTGGCCATTCGTGCTAAAATAGCCGAACCTCCGGAAGTCCCGCCGGCACGGAAAATGAAGCCCAGCCCGATTCCAACGGTCAGTCCGGCGAACAAAGCTGCCAGGAGCGTGTCATCATTTATTTCTTTTCCCCAGTCCACTGTAATGTGAAGAAAAAGGGATGAGAACAGAATGGAGATAATCGTATATATGATAACGCGTTTCGTGAAAAACTTGTACCCGATAGCAAGTAACAGACTGTTAAGTACAAAATTGACAATACCGGGCGACCATTCAAACAGGTAATAGGTCACAATGGTAATACCAATGACACCACCTTCTGACAAACGGTTCGGAATGGCGAAATAATTGACTCCAAAGGCAAAAATAAACGAGCCAATCACAATGAGAAGCACATCTTTAGTTGTCCTGTTTACCATTTCAACACTCCCCTTTTCATCATGATGCAGATGTGGACAATATATAGAAAAATTCGTTTTTTGGCAACCATTTCACTATAAGAAATTTACCCGAATGAGCCCTGATAAAACAGGGTGTAAACGTCTGCGGATTTTCTTATAAAAAATCTCAAAAAGGTATTGCTATTTTTATATATCCGTATTAAACTAAATCTTGTCATTGAACAAAAACTGATTTTTAGACAGGGGGTATTTCTTTATGAAAGGTAAAGGAAATACAGCTAAGCGGAGATCAGTGGATATACTGTGGTATATACCCCTCGTAGCATTTGTGCTCGCCACCTTAGCTTTGAACTTATATTAATAAATCCGCAATCAATAGCCCGGAAGCAGGATGTGCTGCCGGGCTTTCGAATACATAAAAGCCGTCTAATAAAGGAAAGCAGACACGATTGCGTAAATCAGGCAAGATTGGATGTAAAGAACACTAAAATGGGAGACAGCGCCTCAAACTCGGGAGAGAACGGCAAGAAGTCGGGAGACAGCACCCAAAACTCGGGAGACAAATGTCCCAACCTGGTAGACATTAGCACACTTCACATAAAAAAGCCGGGCATCCAGCCATGCCCGGCTTCCATATACAAGATGCAATACTATTCTATTATTCGCCATCATAGGTGATGACGCGGCCCCACAGGTCATTAGTGCCCCAAATACCGCGGCGCAATGTTTCCAATTGTACGATCTGGCTGTGGTCGACGAAGACGTTAACGTCAGGGCCGTAGTTTTTAATATACCAGGAAAAGACATCCGGATCGGCTGCTTCAAACATAATGTTTTCGGTGCCGAGCTCGCGGGCGAATTGTGTGGCGATTCCGGTGCGCCATTCATGGACGCTCTCGGTGATGCCTTCTGATTCGATCATGAGCATATAGGCGCCGGCATCCAGGCAGCGTTTCCCGATTTGAATTGCTTGTGACGGATCGGTAGTGCCCAATGCTTCGTTTTGCTCAACAGAGTTGGTGCCGCCGGAACCGAATTGTACGCCGATTTCCGGTTTGGCGAGTAATCCTGCTTTTTGCACTTTCTCAACGAGCCGGACGATATCATCGGTTGGCATCGTGATAAAGCCGGTTGAAATCTCAATGATATCAAAGCCGACCCGTTTGCATTCACTGATATAGTGATCAACCGCTTCAGGCCCTTGCGTCAGTACAGTTTCAATGAATCCGCCTGTCGATACTTTAACATCATATTGATGCGCCAAATCCAGCAGTTCTTTGAGTTGCTCTTCACGATACAGGGTGAACGCTCCGCCTGAAAATTTCAGAATGTCAACATAGTCCCCCATCGTTTCCAGTATATCCTGCAAATAGCGTTTGCCCATTACCGCATAGTATGGCCCGCGAATTTCAGTAATACCCCGTTTACGTGGTTTTTCCTGACGTTTATTCATACGGATTTGTTGAAAAGCTCTTTCGTTACTCATATTATTCAGCCTCCCTGATTTTTACTTGACCGAGCAGTTCAGTCAGTTCACTGATTTTCACATTTTCCAGGTTTCTGATTGTGTCGGCAATTTCAGCTGCTAAATCACTGTCAATTTTTTTGGTTAAACCGTTATATTTCTCCATTAATACATCCCAGCTCGCAGGTTGTGTCTTGAATCCTTGATAATCATATTTTTCAACTGTGAAAATTTGTCCATCGTTTGTCTCGAGTTCAATCCGGCATGCCATTTCGTCCGGAAAACGATTGCTATAGTCATCACTTGGTTTTACGTCCACTTTTTGCAGTAATTCCTGGACATCGGCGCGAGTAATCCTTTCAGGTTCATATTGTTCCGGCATGACCTGACCATCCAGGTAAGCTGCGGCAAGCATATATGGCAGTGAATGGTCTGCTTCTTCTTTATAACGGATCAATTTTTTACCGCCTTCTTCACCGCCGCCGATAATGTTGTAGGCGACATCAAAAGTTGTCAGTCTGATTTCCTTAATATCTTCCGGTTTAATTTGTTCGCGGCCGCGCAGTTCCAGCAATCCTTCAATGGATGACTGGGAATGGATTTCTGCATTAAATCGTTTAATGATCGTTTCGGTCACGCGTTCAAGATCTTCTTTAGACCAATCCAGTTCAAAATTTCCGGCGATGGTGTCCATAAACCCTTTATTGCCTTCAAAGACTTCACGAGGGCCTGTTATGCCATATTTAGCGAGCATTGCAGCATGAACTGCTCCCATCGCTGTATTCGGATAGGCAAGCCCTTTCCAGTTGGATAATTCACCGGTTCGTGTCACACGCAGTGAATTGTAGCCTGTTCCGGCGATAGACGCTGCATTGGCAATTTTACTGCTGTCAAGCCTCATTGCCCGTGCTGCTCCAACTGCGGCACCATATTCACCCTGTACAGTATGGTCAAATCCATTGTCTCTGACCGGTGCGACATCTGATAAGCGGCACTGTACCTGATAGGCAAGGGCAAGTGCCAGCAGGAAATCGCGTCCATCTGCGTCTGCATATTCAGCCGCTGACAGAACCGGCGCTATATTGTCGGACGGATGTCCTGTTTCGTTTTTTGCGAGATAGGAATCGTTAAAATCTAGATATCGTACTGCAGCACCATTATAGAGTGTTGCATAATCAGGTGTTGTTTTTCCGCCGCCTATTAACGTGACAAGCGGTTCTCCTCCAAGATCTTCAGTCATTCGGCGAATATTTTCGACCGGTTTTCCTTCCAATGCTCCGATTGCACAGCCAATTGAATCAAGCATCCGGCCTTTCAGTGCCTGCATCGCTTCCCCGGAAAGATCTTCCCAGCGGACATCATGTGCCCAATCTGCAAGCTGTTCCACCATCGTGCGTTGATTTGACATGTGAATCACCTCCAAGTAATTTCCCTTTGGCCAATTGGGAACTGAAAACAAGATCTCTTGCTTTCTTCACTTATTATGATACGTGCTTTAGTGATAAAAATAAATTATTTAATACTAAAAAAGTGATATTAAATAGTTATATACTTTGATAAGAAAAATTTTTGGCTAAAAAAATAGCCTGCAGACCGTCATGGTCATGCAGGCTATTATTAAGTATGAACAATTTGTCAGACAGACTCACGCAACCGGATTTTTTGAATTTTGCCGCTTGGCGTTTTTGGCAATTCGTCCATTATTGTGATTGTTTTTGGACAATTAGCTGGTTCCAATTTACCTTCTGCATAATCGAGCAGTTCCTGTTCGGATGCGGATTTACCATCATGCAGTACGACAATTGCATGCAGCACTTCACCGAGTTTTTTATCCGGACGGGCGAGAACCGCTACTTCCCGAACGGCTGGATGTTCGTAAAAAACGCCTTCCACTTCAACAGTAGATGCATGCTTATCCGTATCCGGCGATTCTTTTTTATTAACAATACGGATGCTGCCATGTTCATCAATGGTGCCTCTGTCACCGGTGTGGAGCCAGCCGTTCACAATGGTTTGATCCGCTTTTTCACTGCTGTTGACAACACTTGGGCTTTTGACAATAACTTCTCCGATTTCCTGACCATCGCGGGCGACATCCTGCCCAAATTCATTGACTACACGTACTTCTGTCTCACTCATATCCTAACTCCCCTTTGCTTACTATCATTATAGCATAATGCTGAAAGCGTTTTAATAGTTAAAAAACTGAAAAACTCCCGGTACAATTTGCGGCCGGGAGTTTTCCTCATTGTGCTTTAGAATAGACTTGGGATTTGATGGGAACACCCCAGTTAAATGGATCTTCAACTCTTCCGTATTGAATACCGGTGAGTGTGTCGTACAGTTTTTTGGCTACCGGTCCGGTTTCAAAGTTATTCACCTGCATATCTTCGCCTTCCCAGGTCAACTGGCCGATAGGGGAGATGACAGCAGCTGTTCCGGATCCGAATGCTTCTTCAAGTACTCCGTCTTCATGTGCCTGACGCAGTTCTTCCATGGAAATCCGCCGTTCATTAACCGGGATATTCCAATGGTTTAACAGAGCGATTACCGAGTTTCGTGTTACGCCTTCTAGAATGCTTCCGTTCAATGCAGGGGTAACGATTTCACCGTCAATCTTGAAAAATACATTCATGCTGCCGACTTCTTCGATATATTTCTTTTCAACGCCATCCAGCCATAAAACCTGAGCAAATCCGCTGTCTGCAACAAGTTCCTGCGCCTTCAGACTGGCTGCGTAGTTTCCGCCGGTTTTCGCCTCTCCGGTGCCGCCTTTAACCGTGCGGACGTAGTGATTTTCCACAGCAATTTTAACTGGATTGATTCCTTCTTTGTAATATTGACCCACTGGTGAAAGAATGATAATAAATTTATAATGTCGTGATGGTGCTACACCGATATATGGCTCGGTGGAAATAATGAATGGGCGAATATACAATGATGTGCCTTTTGCTTCAGGAACCCAATCCTTTTCCAGTCCAACTAGCTGCTGGATTGCACTTAAGGCAAATTCCTCATCAATTCGGGGAATGCAAAGCCTGTCATTGGAGTGATTGATACGCTCCAGGTTTTTTTCAGGGCGGAACAGCTGTGGTTCGCCTTCCGATGTCTTATAAGCTTTTAATCCTTCAAACACGGATTGACCGTAATGGAATACCATGGCCGACGGATCAATTTCCAGTTTTTGATATGGTACAATACGCGGAGCGTGCCACCCTTTCGGCTCTGAATAATCCATGATAAACATATGGTCGGTAAATGTCCTTCCAAACTGCAATTCATCTGATTTCGGTTTTTCTTTTCGTGATGTGCAAAGATTGACTTGAATGGACCGATCTTCCATGTTGTTAGCCCCCTTGGTGTAAAAATTTAATAACAATGATAATTCATATTTCCACTTAATGCAATAGATAAACATCAAAAGTTTCAAATTAATTGAAAATTGTGCTTCTGCCTATCCAAAAGATGTCAGCACGTCCTTGAATTATGCTGACAAAAATGAAAAAGTGTGTCCACAGATACTTCTGTGAACACATGTGGTTAAATGACATTCAAGCTTGCTTCTCCTATCTTATCAAACTTAACCTGATACATACCCTTTTGCAGTTTTTTGGGCAGAATAAAGGTACCGGCAGAAATAATCATTCCTTTTTCAATTGTGCGGCCGTTTTCAGCCAGCTTCTTGACCAGCCATTCCACTGCATGAACAGGATTGCCCAGTACTTCTGTTGCTTGTCCTTCAACAAGCAGTTCGTCATGAAGGGTCAGTTTGGCGTTGATGCTGCCAAGCTGTTCGTACGTCAGACCATTCACCGGTTCACCGGCAATAATCTTCCCGGCAACTGCGCTGTCAGCAATAACCTGTCCCATACTTGTTTTCGGAAACCAGTCGGTAAAACGGGAATCGGGAATTTCCAAGCCTGGTGCGATACTCGTTTTTTGTAAGATAGAATGATAGCTGTCAGCTGTTGACAGCTCATCATTTGCGATAAACATCAGCTCGATCTCAAGGAGCGGTGACAGCATATTTTCCAGTTTAATGGTTCCTTTTGAAATGTTGGAATCTGTCAACGCACCGTATAGTGGTGTGGTGGCATTGAATAATCGCTGGGTTTCCTCACTGGTTAAGCTGATTTTATAGCCGGCCAGCTTGTCCTCGTTCTGTAAAATTTTCATTTCGGTCAACCGGTGCTGTACTTCATATGCATCTGCTGTGCTGATGTCAGCTGGAATATTCTCTTTGGAAAGCGGCTGTTGATTATTGCAGGCATCGAATAGGGTTTCAGCCAGTTTCGTTGTATTAACCATCATTTCTCCTCCCATTTATGGTGTTTTTCAATTATTATATCAGATAATTAATTTACCTGGGCAAAAAGAAAAGTTGTTGTACCCGGCATGAATAATGCGGATATGATAGAATATTTTTATCAGATTAATAATTTATGGACGATATGATTGATGCAACTATAAATTCGCCATAAAGTCGCCAAGTTTTCTAAAAAGTTAAGAGGAATGGAGGATTAGCATGTCTGATTCGTTTAAGGTCATGGAGGGAGCAGAAGATTTTTATTTTCAGGGAAACAATGTCGGAGTGCTTGTGATTCACGGCTTTACCGGTTCCACCCAAAGCATGCGCTTTCTTGGTGAAAAACTGGCTGAAGAAGGTTTTACCGTGTATGGACCACGTCTTAAAGGTCATGGAACGGCGCCGGAAGATATGGAGCAGTCGGGCTATCGGGAATGGATCAAATCGGTTGGTGAAGGGCTGGAAGTGCTGAACAAAACATGTGACCAAATTTTTGTGACCGGACTTTCCATGGGTGGCACGCTGACACTGTATGTAGCTGAGCATGCCAACGCTGGCAGGATTAAAGGAATCATGCCGATTAATGCAGCGGTCCATATGCCTGAACTGATTGAATCCTATGAATCACTTAAAGATACAGATACACAGTTTGTTGAGGGAATTGGTTCCGATATTAAAAAAGAAGGCATTGAAGAGCTCGCATATGATCAGACACCGGTGAAATCAATGAAGGAAATAATTGCACTGTCGATGATTGTTCGCGGAAACCTGGAAAAAATTACGGCACCGGCATTGGTTTTTTCGTCAACAACCGATCATGTTGTGCCGCCGGAAAATTCCCGGGAAATTTATGACTCGATTTCGTCTGAGGACTGTGAACTGGTCAAGCTGGATAACAGTTATCACGTGGCGACACTGGACAATGATAAAGAACTGATTGCGGAAAAATGTGCCGCGTTTGTGCATCGGCTGCGAACAAAATAAAGAGGCTAGGACAAAAAGTGATTTAACAAAAGAAAAAACGAATTAAATGGTGGGCTCAGCCGCTCCGGAAATATACTTCGCTTTCCGCGGGCGGCTGTTGAGCCCTCCTCGTGCTTACGCACTTCGGGGTCTCATCTAGGCCTGTCCTCCCGCAGGAGTCTACGTATATTTCCTCCGCTAGTCTCTAGAATTGTTCGTTTTTTGAACTACACTTTTTGATTTGTCCCAGCCTCATTGTTTTAAAAAGGAGGAAGTGGGATTCGAACCCACGCGACGCTTACACGCCCTAACGCATTTCGAGTGCGTCCCCTTCAGCCGGACTTGGGTATTCCTCCATGTATGGGTGGTGCTGGTGAGAGGATTCGAACCTCCGACCTCTTCATTACGAGTGAAGCGCACTGCCAACTGTGCTACACCAGCGTAAAAGCTCCATAGAAAATAATACGCTTTTTTAGAAGTTTCATCAAGGGGCATGCTTAGAAAAATTTTTTCCAGTGAGTTGAGACAATCCCCAAGTTTGGTATACGATAATTATAATGTGTCAGATATATTTTTTCGACAAAATTCGAGTGATGTCTTACCTGTCGAAAAACAGGCATCTAAACAGGAGGTAGTATTTTTGATCAATAATTTGCAGGATACAGTTATATTGAATAATGGCGTAAAAATGCCGGGCTTTGGACTTGGTGTTTACAAGGTGGAAGATGGCGATACTGTCGTCCATTCGGTAAAAACAGCGATTAAACATGGGTACCGGAGTATTGATACGGCTTCGTTTTATGATAATGAGCGTGGGGTTGGACAGGGGATCCGTGAATCGGGTGTATCCCGGGAAGAACTTTTCATAACATCGAAGGTCTGGAATGACCAGCAGGGCTATGACAGCACATTACAGGCATTTGAACAAAGTCTGGAAAAATTGGGACTAGACTATTTGGATTTGTATTTGATTCATTGGCCGGTAAGCGGAAAGTATCATGAAACGTGGAAAGCGCTCGAAAAGCTTTATCAGGATGGTCAAGTCCGCGCAATTGGTGTCAGTAATTTTCATGTCCATCATCTGAAGAGTTTAATAGAAAATAGTAGTGTCACGCCTGTCATCGATCAGGTGGAATACCATCCGCATCTCACCCAGGAGAAATTAAAAGATTTCTGTACCCGGGAAAACATCCAACTGGAAGCATGGTCGCCATTGAAACGGGGTCGTCTCCTGAATGAACCGGTGATAACGGAAATTGCCCAAAAATATCAAAAGTCGGCTGCACAGGTAATACTAAGATGGGATGTGCAGAATGATGTGGTGACTATTCCAAAATCGATTCATGAACACCGTATAAACGAAAACGCGGATATTTTCGATTTTTCCCTGACTGGCGAGGAAATGTTACGCATAAGCGAATTAAATCTCAATGATCGGAGCGGTTCAAACCCGGATGATTTTTAAGGAAACATTCTGAAAAAGTCGTTGACCAATCGTTCTGATTTTGGTAAATTTAAAATAATTTAATAATAGTAACTGCAAAATCCAATTGACCTTGTTGACGAAACAAGGCAAATGCTTGGGTATAAACCAGTTATATGGGCGCGGGGCAAAAATGGAATTTGTCTGTTCATATTGCTGGTTTTTTTATTACATTCAACAGGAGGGGTTAAAGTATGGAAGATTTAAAAGAACTGGATAAACGGCATTTTATTCATCCAACTTCATCGATTCAGCAGCAACAGGAAAATGGACCGAAAGTGATTATGGAAAAAGGCAGAGGCATTTATTTATATGACAATAATGGAAACGCATACATCGATGCAATGTCCTCCTTATGGAATGTCAATATCGGACATGGGCGGGAGGAGCTTACTGATGCAGCCGCGAAGCAAATGAAAAAACTGGCTTTCAGTTCTGCGTTCTCAACATTCAGTCATGAACCTGCCATCAAATTGGCTGAAAAAATTGCTTCCATTTCACCTGAAAAATTAAATGCAGTCTTTTTTGCTTCGGGTGGGTCGGAAGCGAACGACTCGGCAATCAAACTTGTCAGGCATTACTGGAACATTCAGGAGCAGCCGGAACGCCGGAAAATTATAGCATTAAAACGCGGCTACCATGGGGTTGCTGCCGCATCTACAAGTGCAACCGGAATTCCTCAGTTTTGGAAGATGGCCGGACACATGATGACAGATTTTACACATGCGGACACACCGTATGGCTGCAACACTGACAAAGCAATTGCTTCCTTACGCAATACGATTGAACAAGAGGGACCTGAAACGGTTGCAGCTTTTTTAGTTGAACCTGTGCAAGGGGCCGGCGGTGTTCTAATTCCGCCGGATGATTATTTGAAAAAAGTGCGGCAAGTTTGCGATGAATATGGCATTTTGTTCATTGCCGATGAAATTATTACCGGATTTGGCCGAACAGGGAAAATGTTCGCAGTGGAAAATTGGGGGGTTCAACCTGACCTGCTGACATTTGCCAAAGGGGTTACGAGCGGTTACATGCCGCTTGGCGGTGTCATGGTTTCTGACCAAGTTCACGATGTGTTGAAAGAAAAATCGGAGGGGACGTTGTTTCATGGATTTACGTACAGTGGTCATCCGACAGCAGCTGCCGTAGCGTTGAAAAATATTGAAATTCTGGAGCAGGAGAAGCTGGTGGAAAACTCACGGAAAATGGGTGAAGCTATACTGCTCGGCTTCCGGGCTATGAAAGGAGCGCTCGATATTGTTGGCGATGTTCGTACAAAGGGACTGCTTGGTGCAATAGAACTCGTACGTGATCCGGCAACAAATGAACGCTTCACTACCGATTTAAAAGTAGCGCCAAAGGTAATCGAGGCACTGCATAAGCGAGGTGTTATTTGTCGACCGGTAACATATGACAATACAGACATCATTTGCTTTGCGCCGCCGCTTATCATCAATCAGGAACAAGTTAATACACTAGTGGAAAAACTGCATGATGCGATAGAGGCTGTTCAGAAAGAGCTCGGGCAGTTCTTAACTGCATAAGTGCAACTAAGGTCGTCACCTAAAAGCTTGGTGACAACTAATTTTTCTTATAAATAAATCAATATGCAAGAACATAAAATTTAAACAGACATCCATTCATACGAACGACAGGAGGAGATGAAATTGGAAAATGAACAAAAGCTGCTGAAAATTCTGGGGAACAAAGATGTGCTTGCACTTGCTTTTGGAGCAATGATTGGCTGGGGCTGGGTTGTGACAACCGGCCTGTGGATTACTGAGGCGGGTTCACTTGGTGCGATATTGGCCTTTGCAATTGGTGGAACCGTTGTATTGTTCGTCGGGTTAACCTATGCAGAACTGTCGTCAGCGCTGCCGCTGGCGGGAGGAGAGCATGTTTACAGTTTTAAAGCAATGGGTAGAGTTGCTTCATTTATTACAACGTGGGCAATAATCCTGGGTTATGTATCGGTAGTGGCGTTTGAAGCAGTGGCACTCCCGACCGTTTTTGATTACTTGATTCCCGGGTACAGTATGGGGCATTTGTATACGATTGCCGGGTGGGATGTCACCATCACCTGGGCTGGTGTCGGCATCATCGGGTCAATTCTAATAACTTGGATTAATTATCGCGGAATAAAACTGACTACTGCCATATCTTTTATTCTAACATTGCTGATTCTGATTGCCGGGCTGCTCCTGATTACCGGAAGCACTGCCAGTGGTAATGCGCAGAATATGCAGCCACTGTTTGAAGAAGGAATAGCCGGACTTTTGACTGTAATCATTATGACACCATTTATGTTTGTAGGGTTTGATGTTATTCCGCAGGCTGCCGAGGAAATCAACCTGAAACAAAAGCGGATCGGGCAGTTACTCATTTTTTCCGTTATTCTGGCAATTGTTTGGTATGTCGCGGTTATTTTCGGTGTTTCACGTATTATGAACCCTGCTGAACTGGCCGAGTCCAACCTGGTAACGGCAGATGCCATGGCTCAGGCCTTTGGGGACAGCCGACTGATGGGGAACATTCTGGTGCTTGGTGGAATCGGTGGTATTTTAACAAGCTGGATCGGCTTCTATGTTGGCGGAAGCAGGGCGATTTATGCACTTGCAAATGCCGGAATGCTTCCAAAGAGTCTGGGTGAGCTTCATCCGAAATATAAAACACCGCATAAGGCAATTTTGCTGATTGGATTCTTCTCTGTTATCGCTCCATTGTTTGGGCGTCCTGCACTTGTTTGGCTTGTCAACGCTGGCGGACTTGGCCTTGTGGTTGCTTGGATGATGGTAGCAGTTTCATTTGTTATCTTACGGAAAAAAGCACCTGAGATGAAACGTCCTTTCAAACTTCCGGGTGGAACCTCAATCGGCTGGATCGCCATTATCATGACAATTGGAATAGCCATACTTTATATGCCTGGGATGCCATCAGCACTTGCCTGGCCGTACGAATGGCTGATCATTGGATTATGGGCAGTATTGGGGCTGATTTTGTATAAGTACTCCGTTGCGAAATATGGAAAAGATTATGCAAATGAACATATGAAAAAGGAGATCGATCGAATCGCATAATGGAATCGATCATTACCATGTGAGCAGTGATTGTTAGGCACTGCTCACAATTTTATCAATAATTTAAAATAATACAATTTTTATTGACAATTTATCGTTTAACAGAGTACTATAGAGTAAAGGCAATGTCGACAATCGACAAGCTTTATTTCATGTACCAATTTTATATATGACACATTTACTATAATATGAGGTTTATTTTTAGGTGAAGTTGTCAAATACAACACCAGGGTGCCCTCCTTGGAAAGTGCGTAACCGCTTTCACTAAATCGCTTGAGAATGCACGAAGGAAGTGATAATTATGTTGACTTTTTCTGTTTCGGAGTTTAAGGAGAGGATGGCGCGAACGAAACAGCGCATGTTGGATGCTGGGGTTGATATGCTGATGATTACCGATCCCGCGAACATGAACTATTTGACCGGATATGACGCCTGGTCCTTCTATGTTCACCAGATGTTGATTGTTATGCTGAATGAGGAACAGCCGATCTGGGTAGGCCGTGGTCAGGATGCAAGTGCCGCCGAGTATACGACGTGGCTTGATGGTGACCATATCATACCTTATGGGGATCACTATGTACAATCCGCAGTAAGGCATCCAATGGATTTCGTCTGTGACTTATTAAAAGGGAGGAAACGCGATAAACAGACAATCGCGGTGGAGCTTGATGCATATTATTTTACCGCCAGATCCTATATGCAGCTGACTCAGGGTCTTCCGGATGCGAAATTTAAAGATGGCACAAACATGGTAAATTGGGTGCGGATTATTAAGTCAGATCAGGAAATAACATATATAAAAAAAGCAGCTGAAATTTCCGAAAAGGCTATGCATGTGGCTTTTGAAACAATCGACGAAGGAGTCCGCGAGTGTGATGTCGTAGCAGCAATTTCACATGCGCAAATTCGGGGGACTGAAGATTTCGGGGGCGATTATCCTTCTATTGTCCCATTACTGCCTACCGGTGAAAAAACGTCAGCTGCACACCTGACATGGACAGATGACAGGTTTAAACATGGTGATCCTGCTATTATTGAGCTTGCCGGCTGTTACAGGCGTTACCATTCGCCATTGGCACGGACGGTGGTGATCGGACAGCCGTCTGATGATATGAAGTATGTATCGGATGTGGTGGTTGAGGGTATCAACACTGTACTTGATGCGGTTAAGCCGGGGATTTCATGTGAGGAGCTGGAAATCATTTGGCGTCGGGTTATTGAACGACGTGGCATTAAGAAGGAATCACGTATGGGTTATTCAATGGGACTCAATTATCCGCCGGATTGGGGGGAGCATACAGCGAGTCTTCGTCCGGGTGACCGAACCATTCTGGAACCGAATATGACCTTTCATCTGATTCCGGGTATCTGGATGGATAACATGGGTGTTGAAATCAGTGAATCATTCCTCGTAACTGAGTCCGGATGCACGATTCTTGCTGATTTTCCACGTGAGTTGTATGTGAAACCGAATATCCGACTTGCCTGATTACGAGAATATTAGATTCAATTAAAGCCGTATCACAAATCGATGTGATACGGCTTTTAATTTTTGTTTTAAAAACCTTATTTATCTTCCCAAACACGCTCATCAACCAGATTGGCAGGTTTCTTTCCACTCAATCCGGCTTCCAAATTATCTGCCGCCAGCTCCGACATTTTCAGTTCAGTTTCCACTGTGGACGAGCCGACGTGCGGGGTGGTTACAACATTTGTCATCTTTAAGAGCGGGTTGTCGGAATTGATTGGCTCCTGTTCGAATACATCAAGGGCAGCTGCAGCAATTTCGCCTTGTTCAAGTGCATCAATAAGATCCGCTTCGACAACCGTTTTTCCTCGTGAGCTGTTAACAAATATGGCTGATTTTTTCATGTGCTGGAATTCTTTTTTGCCGATCATTCCTTCCGTTTGCTTTGTTAATGGTGTAATCATGCAGACGAAATCGGATTCCTTCAGCAAATCGTCCAGGTCACAATATTTCGCCCCAAATTGTTCTTCGGCATCCGGTTTGCTGGAGCGGCTGTGATACAGGATTTCCATGTCAAAGCCGAAGTGAGCCCGTTGAGCGATGGCATTGCCAATCCGGCCCATACCGATAATCCCTAATGTTTTATGGTGGACATTTGTGCCAAACAGTTCCGGTCCGATTGCTTCGGAGGTCCAGTTTCCGTTCTTAACATAGTTATCCAACTCGGGAATTCGTCTTGCCGCAGCAATTAAAATTCCAAATGCGGTATCGGCAACAGTATCTGTTAATACGCCAGGTGTGTTGGTTGCCATTACGTTCATTTCTTTAAGTGCATCCAGGTCAAGGTTGTTGTAGCCGACTGAGACATTACTGATGATTTTCAAGTTCGGGGCACGCTGCAGCAGTTCACGATCAACCGGCAGTTCCAACCCGATAATCCCTTCTGCATCATGAAGAAAATTGAGAAATTCTGTGTCATTTCTTGTGTCCACATTTTTGAAAAATTGTACATCGTATTTGTCCTTGAGTTCCTCCAGGACGGGTTTTTCAACTCTATTATACGCTAAAACCTTTTTTTTCATTGTTTTCCTCCTCACCAAAATAATTGATAGCTTTTAATCCAAACGTAGCTGTATAAAAGCGGAAAGTCAACTAAGAAATATAATTTTTAAAATAATTGGAATTGTAATTGACAATACGAATAGTCTGAATTATGATGGAGGTATAGACTAATGTCGACAATCGACATAATACATTTGCAGAAAAAATGCAGAAGGGGAGTCCGCTAATGGGCGATGATAATATTATCGTGCAAAAACCACTTAGTGAATTGATTGCTGATCAGTTGAAAAAGGAAATCTGGAATGAGTCAATCAAGTTTGGTGACCGTCTGCTTGAAACAGATTTATCGGAGCGTTTTGATGTCAGCAGGAGTACGATAAGGGAAGCATTTAAAATTCTGGAAACAGAGGAGCTGATCGTCAGTAAAGCCCGAAAAGGAACGTATGTAACTGATTTTACCGAACAGGATTTAAATGAAATTATCGAATTGCGAACACTTATCGAATCGCAGGCATTTAAAAAGGCCATGCCAAAACTTGATGAACAACAACTTGAAAAACTGAAAAAAATTACCGAACAGATGAAACGGAAGGCAGATGAACATGACTGGAACGGATTATTTGATTTGGATATGGAGTTTCACAGTTTTGTAGTGAACTTATGTGGGAATGCAAGAATTGTAAGGATATATAATTCACTTCAGGTACAGATCCGAACGGTTCTTATGCATTTGGATCAATATTATTCGAGTCCGCAGTCATTTTACCGGGAACATGAGGAATTGCTGCAGACTCTGATGTCAAAAGATAAGCATGCTCTGGAGCAAAGGGTCAGCAACCATATTGAATATGTGGAGGAGAAATTACTCGGGGTAAATGACGAAAATCGTGCGAAGGTTAATTAGATTCCGTTATATTTGCCGGAATTTAAAACTATAAATATATCAGGGAGGCTGATCGAGATGAGTAGAAAATTTGCAGATGTAAAAACCGAATTGCCGGGACCAAAGGCGAAAGAACTGCTTGATCGCAGGCATGATATCGTTCCGCAAGGGGTAGGTTATGGAATTCCGACATTCGTGGAATCTGCCAAAGGTGCATTATTAAATGATGTTGATGGTAATAAGTTTATCGACTTTGCCGGGGCAATTGGCTGTATTAACGTCGGACACAGTCATGATACGGTAACGGAAGCACTGCATGATCAAGTTGACCGTTATATTCACACCGGTTTTAACGTCATGATGTATGATCCATACATTGAATTTGCGGAGAAATTGGCAGCGCTTGCGCCAGGAAGTTTTGATAAGAAGGTAATGTTTCTGAACAGTGGTGCAGAAGCGAATGAAAACGCGGTTAAAATTGCCCGCAAGTATACGAATCGTCAGGCGGTTGTCTCCTTTTCCGGCGGTTTCCATGGACGGACATTAATGACCATGTCGCTGACCGGAAAAGTAAAGCCTTATAAGTATGAATATGGACCATTCGCACCGGAAGTTTACCATGCGCCATATCCATATCATTATCGCCGGCCTGAATCGATGGATGAAACGGATTATTCGGAGTTTATGCTGCAGCAGGTGGAAGACTTCTTTGTTAAAGAAGTTGATCCAACGCAGGTGGCGGCATTCATTATGGAACCGGTTCAAGGTGAAAGCGGCTTTATTGTTCCGGATAAGAAGTTCGTACAGGGTGTTTATGAACTTTGCAAAAAACATGGCATTTTATTCATTGCCGATGAAATTCAGACAGGGTTTGGACGTACGGGAAAATATTTCGCAATGGAACACTTTGATGTGGAACCTGATTTGATTGCTATTTCCAAATCGATGGCTGCTGGTCTGCCAATCAGTGGCATTATCGGCCGAAAAGAGGTTATGGATGGAGCAAATCCAGGTGAATTGGGAGGCACATATTGCGGAAGTCCACTTGGCTGCCGTGCTGGTATAGCAGTACTGGATGTCATGGAAAAAGAAAAACTTCCGGAACGCGGCGGAAAAATCGGTAAGCGCGTGATGGCAAAGTTTAAGGAAATGTATGATAAATATGATGTTATCGGTGATTACCGCGGTCTTGGTGCGATGTGTGCACTGGAGCTGGTGAAAGACCGTGAAACGAAAGAACCAGCCAAAGAACAGACGGCACAGGTTTTACAGGAGGCTCACAAACGCGGTTTAATCGTGCTGAAAGCAGGTGTTTATGACAATGTTGTTCGCTTGTTGATGCCTTTAGTGATCACGGACGAACAGCTTGAAGAAGGACTTGAATTGTTGGAAGAATCAGTTGAAGCAGTAATGGCTGCAGCGACGAAATAATCGAGATTGGAGTGTTGTAAAAATGGCTGACGTAAAAAACTATTTAATGCATATAAATGGAGAATGGGTCGGTAGTGAACTGGAAACAAAAGATGTTACTAACCCTGCAGACGGAAACGTAATCGGTACGGTGCCAAATGGCGGTGAGGCTGAGGGTGCCAAGGCTGTGGAAGCAGCACATAATGCATTTGATTCCTGGTCAAAACTGACTGCTTATGAACGGTCCGGTTACTTGAAAAAGCTCAATCATCTAATGCTTGAACATGAAGATGAGCTTGCCCGGATGATGACACTGGAAATGGGAAAGCCGATAAAGGAATCACGCGGTGAGGTGAAATATGCTGCCTCATTTCTCGAGTGGTTTGCTGAAGAAGCAAAACGTATTTATGGTGAAACCATTCCATCACATGCGGGGGATAAACGATTGCAGGTATGGAAAAAGCCTGTTGGCGTAGCCGCGGCGATTACGCCATGGAATTTTCCGGCAGCCATGCTGACCCGTAAGATGGGTCCGGCGCTTGCAGCAGGCTGTACATTCATCATGAAGCCATCCGGAGAAAGCCCGCTTACGGCAGTGAAGTTAATGGAACTCTGTGAGGAAGCCGGAATTCCAAAAGGTGTGGTCAATCTGGTTACAGGTTCATCATCCAGAATTACAAAAGCATTCATGGACGATGAACGTGTCCGCAAGATAACGTTTACCGGTTCAACGGAAGTCGGTAAAACACTGATCAAACAAAGTGCAGACTACGTAAAAAACGTGTCACTGGAACTCGGCGGTCATGCACCATTGCTCGTTCTGGATGATGCTGATGTCGACGTTGCAGTCAAAGGATTGATGGCATCGAAATTCCGTAATGCCGGGCAGACTTGTATTTGTGCCAATCGGATTTACGTACAGGATAGCATTTATGACCAGTTTGTCGAAAAAATCTCAGAAGCTGTCAAAGGCCTGAAAGTGGGTAATCCGGAAGAAGACTCTACTGACATTGGTCCACTGATCAATCAGGATGGGCTGGATAAAGTGAAAAACCATGTTAAAGATGCGATTGAAAAAGGTGCTGAAGTCCATGTCGGTGGAGAGGCCGAGGATAACGGGTTATACTTTGAACCGACAGTATTGTCAAATGCAGACGCATCCATGGTAATGATGCAGGAGGAAACATTCGGCCCTGTTATTCCAATTCAGAAAGTAAGTTCCGAAGAGGAAGCTATTAAACAGGCAAATGATACACCATTTGGCCTTGCAGCATATGTCTTCACGGAAAATGCAGCACGAGGCACAAGGGTAATCGAACAGCTTGATTATGGCATTGTCGGCTGGAATAATGGCGCGCCATCTGCTGCTCAGGCGCCATTCGGCGGTATGAAAGAAAGCGGACTCGGCCGGGAAGGCGGACATGAAGGAATGGATGCCTTTGTTGAGTCACAATATGTTTCCATGGGTATGGAATAATACCCGGTAAATAACCGGAGCGGCACAATTTGTGAATTCAGAGAGGGTGGATTCCAATGAAGGAAGTAATTGAAAGCAGGAATGCGCCGCAGCCAAGCGGAGCATATTCACAAGGAATAAAGTCCGGCAATTTTATCTTCGTTTCCGGTCAGGATGGTGCCTCAGGCGGGGATACTATTGCTGGTCAGACTGCTGCCAGTCTTGAGCAAATTAATCAGATTCTGGCTGAAAAAGGATCCGGATTGGAGAACATTGTCCACATGACGTGCCATATTTCCGGATTGAATGAATCGACTGCCAAGGAGTTTAATCGTGTTTATGCAGCGTATTTTAATGAGGTGAAAAAGAAACCAGCTCGAATTACGACAGGCAGTCAACTGCTGAGTGATGCGAAAGTGGAAATTACTGCAATCGCAGAATTGAGCTGATTTGGGCAGGAGGCAGTCTATACAGCCTCCTGTCTTTTTCAACCCGATTTCACATAACTTATGGAAAGGGGGGCTTCCGATGAACATTAGAGAACGAGCGGAACAATTAATATCAAAGCTTTCTGAATGGCGACGGCATATTCATATGAACCCGGAATTGAGTTTTGAAGAAGTGGAGACCTCCCGCTTTGTTGCACAACAATTGCAAGAGATTCCCGGAATGAAGGTGGAGTCTGGTGTTGGCTTTCCAACTGCAGTGGTTGGCACACTTTCATCCGGCAGCGGCCGCACAATCGCCATCCGTGCTGATATGGATGCTTTACCGGTCCAAGAGGAAAATGAGCATGATTTTAAGTCTCAAAAAAAGGACGTCATGCACGCATGCGGACATGATGCACATACAGCTATAGGTCTTGGTGCAGCGACGTTACTTGGTGAACTTTTTCAAAATGGCCAAATGGAAGGAACGGTGAAATTCCTGTTTCAACCTGCAGAGGAACGTGCCGATGATCTTGGATCAACAGGGGCTCCATACCTGATTCAGGCAGGGGTGCTGGAAGATGTCGATCGGATTATGGCATTGCATATGAGTCCTGAAGATCGGTTTGGTGAAGTAAAAGTGCATGACGGATACAGCATGGCAAGCGGTGATGTGTTTGAAGCTAAAATCCACGGGTCAGGCGGACATGGAGCTTATCCTCATCTGGCACTGGATCCGATGTGGCTGCTTAGTCCGGTATTTTCGGCAATACATGGGATTGTTTCGCGCAGGATATCGCCGTTGGATGCAGGTGTAATTAGTATCGGCAGTATTCAAAGCGGCTTTGCCAGTAATGTTATTCCATCAGACCTAACAATAAAGGGTACGATTCGCAGTTACCGCCCCGAAGTACGGAATGTGCTGCATAACGAATTGGAAAAGGCGTTTTCATTGGTAGAACCACTCGGCGGCGATTATGACTTGTCGATTCGGGCGGAGGACCCCGCATTGTCAAATGATCCGGCGGTTAATCAGGGAATCCGCAAAGTATTCAACGAACTTTATCCGGATTATACGATTAAAAACATGCCATTTGGACTTGGCGGTGAAGATTTTGCGCATATGACCAAAACCGTTCCAGGTGCGATGTTCTTTCTTGGATGCAGTCTGGACGATGGAGAAAGCCGTAACTTGCATACGCCGAATTTTGATATTGATGAACGGGTATTATCAGTTGGTGCAGCAGTTTTCACTGAAGCTGCCAGACAGTTTTTGACCGATCCGGCATGAATGGTGATTGTCGTTTGAAAGGCTGAAATGGGAGAGAGTCGTATCTTAATGGGAGAAACGGCACCCAAATGGGAGAGATTGCCTCCAATCGGGAGAGCTCCCATAGATTATCATCCTTTGCAAAGGAGGGAGAGAATGGCAGGCAAAGAGCTTTCATTAAAAGATATCTGGCTGGCGAAAAAGCGGATTTCACCATATGTACCGAAATCACCACTGGTTTATTCATCAGGACTTTCTGATGTGTCTGGTGCGTCCGTTTACTTGAAACTGGAAAATATGAATCCGAGCGGCTCATTTAAAATCAGGGGAGCGGCGAATAAGATTCTTAGTTTAACAGAGAAGGAACGGGATAGAGGAATTACCACTTTTTCGACCGGGAATTTCGGCTTGAGCGTTGCCTATATGGCCAAAAAACTTGGAATCAAGGCAGTCATTTGTATTTCCGAAAGGGTTCCAAATGGAAAAGTGGAGGCGCTTCAGAAATCCGGTGCAACAGTTGAAATTTACGGTGAATCCCAGGATGACGCTGAAGCGCGCAGCTATGAACTGGAAAGAGAAGAAGGGCTTACTGTCATTCACCCTTTTGATGATCCGCACATTATCGCAGGGCAAGGTACAATTGGACTGGAACTGTTTGAAGAGTTGCCGGAAGTTAATACCGTTCTTGCCGGATTGTCCGGCGGAGGACTGCATTCCGGTTTGGGTGTTGCCTTGAAGGAAACAAATCCGCGCATCTGGCTCGTTGGTCTATCAACAGCAAACGGTCCTGCAATGCATGCCAGCATTCAGGCGGGAAAACCGATACAGATTGACGAAAACGATACACTTGCCGACAGTCTGCTTGGCGGAATTGGTCTGCAAAATCAATACACGTTTCAATTGGTCCAAAAATATGTCGATGAGCTTTTATTAATGGATGAACAGGAATTCGCTGATGGGATGACTTTTATGCTTGATCAACACAAAATGATTATCGAAGGGGCGGCAGCTTCCGGAATTGGTGCACTGTTGCATCAAAAGGTTAAGCCGGGTTCACAGGTTGCCGTCATCGTCACGGGAAGCAGTGTTGACACCTCTGTTGTTCAGAAGCTGATGAAGGAATCCAAAAAAATGTAAGGAGGTTTTTTCATGAGTAAAATATTATTCAATAATGAGATAATCGAGCGGGAAAATATTGTGGATATTGAAGACCGCGCCTATCAGTTTGGTGACGGGATCTATGAGGTTATCGGTGTTTACAATGGTAAGCCATTAATGCTTGATGAGCATATGGAGCGGTTGGAAAGAAGTGCCCGCGAAATCCGGCTGGATCTGCCTGAATCGACCGCACAGCTGAAACAGAAGCTGGAAGAACTTGTGTCTGTCAACAAATTGGAAGAGGGCATTATTTATATGCAGATATCCAGGGGAATTGCATCACGGGAACATTATTTCCCGGGTGATGATGTATCATCAGTAACTGTTGCATATACGCGGGAAGAAGACAGGATGACCGATGTGGAGGATCAGGGTGCAAAAGCTGTGCTTGTTGATGATATCCGCTGGCTGCGTTGTGACATAAAGACATTGAATCTATTGCCAAATGCAATGGCCAAACAGGAAGCAGTGGAAAATGATGCAGTTGAAGCAATCCTGCACAGAGGTGAAACGGTAACGGAAGCAAGTGCATCGAATGTATTTATGGTAAAAAATGGTGAATTGTATACACATCCGGCTGATAACTATATTTTAAATGGGATTACTCGAAAAAAATTACTGCAATTGGCTGCCGAACTGGGAATAAAAACTAATGAGGAAACGTTTACCGTTGATGAATTGCTTGCAGCTGATGAAGTGTTTGTTTCGGCGACAAAACTGGATGTCATCCCAATTTTACAGGTGGATAATCACACGATTGGCGATGGTTCGCCGGGAAATGTCACCAAAAAACTGGTAAAAGCATTCCGTTCGCTTTATGAGGAAAATGCTGAAAGCAAAGCGTAGGCAGGGCTCTAGTCCGAGAATGCTGAAGCTGGAAGTAATGGAAAAAAATCCATTTTAAATGAGGGGGGAATGGTGTATGCGGCAGACAGCAAGGATAACATCCCATAATCCGACGGTGGCGGAAGTCGACCTTGGTGCCTTTCATGAAAACGTCCGGAATATAAAAAAACGGATACATGATGACAGTATGCTAATGGCGGTAATTAAGACGAATGCATATGGTCATGGAGTTGTGCCGATCGGCAAGGAAGCTGTCAAAGCCGGGGCTGACCGCCTCGGGGTTACGGCAGTAGAGGAAGGTGCAGCGCTTCGCGAAAGTGGTGTCGATGTACCGATTCATTTGCTGGGTTCCATCACATTTGAACAGGCCGGTGATGTGATTGAATATGAATTGACCCCATTTGTTGCATCCACTGAACTGGCAAAAACGATAAGTGCGGAAGCGATAAAGCGAAATGTAACGTTGCCTCTGCATGTCAAAATGGACACGGGGCTGCACCGGTTTGGAATGGAGCCGGGCGAGGTGCTGTCCTTTTGTGAAACCTGCTATGATCTTCCTGGCATAAGCTGGGAAGGCATTTATACACACTTTTCCAGTGCCGACGAAGGTGAATGGGAAAAAACGGAACAGGAATATCAACTGTTTCATGATACTGTGGCGGAATTGGAAAGTAATGGGTTTCATTTTCCAATCAAGCATGTAGCAGCATCGACCATTACACTTGAGCGTCAGGATATGCACCTTGGTATGGTACGCCCCGGTATTGCGTTGTTTGGCTATGCTCCTGCACCACGCCAACGGAAAATGGTCCGGTTAAAACCGGTTATGCGCCTGCGGTCAAAGCTTGTCAGGGTGCGGGAATTGCCGCCTGAAACCCCTGTCGGTTACGGCGGCAGTTATGTCACCAAAAAAAAGGAAAAAATTGCAGTTGTTCCAATCGGCCTTGGTGATGGGTACCATCTCGCGCTATCCAACAAGGGTCAGATGCTTGTCAGGGGACAACGAGCTGGAATTGTCGGTTCTATCTCATTGGATCAGACGCTGATTGATGTCACCAATATTGATGGAGTCTCAGAAGGCGACGAAGTCATTGTCATGGGCAGACAGGGTGATAATGAAATTCTTGCTCCACAAATTGCTGACTGGATGGGCAGTAATGTTGATGAAGTTTTAGCAAGTTTGATGATGCGGGTCCAGCGAGAATATATTTAAAATATACGAAGGGGAGAAAGTTTCAGATGGACTTTTTATCTATTGTACCACCGCTTGCTGCTGTCGCTTTGGCAATTGTCACGAAACGGGTACTAATGTCATTGTTTATCAGTATCTGGATTGGAGGGATGATTGCAGCAGGCGGTGATCCGTTTGCGGGTGTCGGGATAACGTTTACCTGGATGAAAGACGTGATGACGGATCCGTGGAATGCGCGCTTCCTGGTAATGACAGCGTTACTTGGGACTGGGGCCGCATTCATGTTTAAAACTGGTGGGTCCGCCGGGCTGATCAAAATGCTGGAAAAAAAACTGACATCAGCTAAACGTGTCCAATTTTTAGCATACATTTTAGGGATCGTGATTTTTTTCAATGATTATGTCAATACCGTTATTGTTGGGAATGCTTCTAAAGATATTACCGCGAAGCATAAAGTTTCAAGGGAAAAACTGTCGTACATATTGGATTCAACAGCAGCACCAATGGCAACACTTGGACCTGTCTCGGACTGGATTGGT
Organism: Virgibacillus ihumii; assembly: GCF_902726655.1. NCBI lineage: Bacteria > Bacillati > Bacillota > Bacilli > Caryophanales > Bacillaceae > Virgibacillus > Virgibacillus ihumii. The sequence continues at coordinate 1,635,094 of NZ_CACVAN010000001.1, read as the reverse complement.
TTTCAGGTCTCGTTGATTGCCGCTGCTTTTGCTGGTTTAAGTATCACCGGGGCTGAGCCATATTTTGTCTTCCTGCAGTCGATTCCTTGGAATTTTTATGCGATACTATGTTTGTTGGCTGTTCCAATGATTATTGCCATGAAGGATTTTGGACCGATGGCAAAAGCGGAGCACCGGGCGAAAACGACAGGTAAATTAATTCCGGAGGATTCAACCCCATTATCATCAGTGGACCAGGATTTGGGTGAGCCTTTTAAAAAAGAAGGAAGTGTATGGAACTTTATTTTACCGCTTGCAACACTTATTGGCGTAAGTGTCTGGGCATTGTGGTTCACGGGTGGCGGCGCTGAAGGAAAGTCCATCATGGATGCGTTGGCTGATACAAAGGTTGCAGTATCCCTGACATGGGGTGCATTTTCGATGACGTTAGTGGGTATGATTATTGCACTTTTTCAGGGGATGGATTTGAAAACATGCGAAGACACACTCCTGGGCGGGATACGGACGATGCTGCCGGCACTGATTATTATTGTGTTGGCATGGTCGATTGGTACCGTCACTTCGGAATTGGGAACTGCTGAATATGTTGTCAGTGTGACGGAAAGCTGGATGACAGCAGCACTTATTCCGTTTCTGATATTTATTATTGGCATGTTCATCTCGTTTGCTACAGGCACATCATGGGGGACGATGTCTATTCTGACACCGATTGCCATTCCGCTTGCCTATAGTTTTGGCGGTATAGAGCTAGTGCAAATTATAATAGGTGCCGTATTTGCCGGGGCAATCTTCGGTGACCATGTTTCCCCAATTTCGGATACTACCGTTATGTCATCGATATTTGCTGAATCAGATCATATCGCACACGTCAATACACAAATCCCATATGCATTGGTGCCTGCAGGAATTGCTGCAGTATTATTCCTTTCCTATTCTATAGTTGGAAATGGTTTTGTGCTTCTGATTGCGGGGATTATTATTCAGTTCTTCCTGATTCGGTATCTGGGCAACCGGCAACAACAAAAAACAAAGAATGAGGAAAGACTGCACGCCTGATTGAAACATATCGTAGCTAATGAGGAGGTAATGTATGAAGCATATCAATATAGCGTTGATTCCGGGTGATGGAATTGGACCGGAAGTCGTAGCAGAAGGAGTTAAAGTATTAAAAGCAATTGAAAATTTAGATGATAATCTTTCTTTCTCATTTACCGAATTTCCGTGGGGGTGTGAGTATTATCTGCAGGAAGGCAGAATGATGGCTGATGATGGAATCGAGCAGTTGAAAACATTTGATGCCATCTACCTGGGTGCTGTCGGCTATCCTGGTGTACCGGATCACATTTCACTTTGGGATTTGCTGTTGAAAATCCGGAAAGAATTTGATCAATATGTAAATCTTCGTCCAGTAACACTTTTGGATGAATCGTTAACACCATTGAAATCCCGAACCGATAAAGATATTGATTTTCTTGTGATCCGTGAAAACAGTGAAGGTGAGTACGCGGGTGCCGGTGACCGGTTATATAAAGGAAAGCCGGAAGAAGTCGTTTTGCAGACTGGAGTGTTTTCCCGCAAAGGTACAGAGCGGATTATCCGTTATGCCTATGAGGAAGCAAAACGTACCGGAAAAACTCTCACAAGCATCAGCAAAGGCAATGCTTTGAACCATTCAATGGTTTTCTGGGATGAGGTTTTTGAAGAGATTGGCAAAGAGTATCCGGATGTTGAAACCTCCTCCTATCTTGTCGATGCCGCAAGTCTGTATTTCGTCAATGATCCTGGCAGGTTTGAAGTTGTTGTCACATCCAATCTTTTCGGCGATATTTTAACAGACCTTGGTGCTGCATTGACAGGCGGGCTGGGACTGGCAACCGGAGCAAACGTGAATCCTGAAAAAGAATTCCCATCCATGTTCGAGCCTGTACATGGATCAGCACCGGATATTGCCGGAAAAGGACTTGCCAATCCGCTTGCTGCAATCTGGTCGGTCAGTCAGATGCTCGATTTTTTTGATGAGGAACGATGGGGCGCGATAGTCCTTGAGGTCATCCGGGAAATTATTAAGGAAAAAGACAACTTGACCCCGGATCTTGGCGGAAAAGCATCGACTGCAGATGTTGGCGGCAGAATTGTCAGTTTGCTGGAGAACAGAAAACAATAGGTATTTTAAAAGGATAGCCTATATTTACCAGGCTATCCTTTCGTTTATTTTATCCTGTTTAAGGCATGACCACCTAGTTGCGAGATTACCATGTCATCCATTGGCGGGTTATGGATTCCGGCACGGACGTCGCGGTAGTAGCGTTGGAGCGGGTTTTTTGCCGATAAACTGCGTGCTCCGGCCACCCTCATTGCGAGGTCAACAATTTCCACTGCCTGGTTGACCACCGACACTTTAACCGCTCCCAGTTCTGGCTGCATGTTTGCCCTTACCATCTCACTGCTTGCATCCCATTTTGCAGCGACACTGTACAGAAAACTGGAACTTTGCATGATGCGCAGTTCCATCTGACCCAGTTTTTCTTTCACATTCGGCAATTCCGAAATCGTTCCTTGAATGCTGTTTGGTGAGTATTCCGAAGCAAAAATGGTTGCGTACTCCTGTGCGGCACGGGCAATGCCAAGGTAACATGCCGGGATATGCAGCAGCCATCCGGCAGCAGCCTTCTTGCCTGGAGTCAGATAGCCAATCAAATCGTCCTCGCCAATATGAACGTTTTCAAGAACAAGGTCATGACTTCCGCTTGCCTTCATAGCGGTAGAATCCCACGTTTCATCAACGCTTACACCTTCGCGTTCGCGCCTGATTAAAAAATTCCCCACTTTATCTGAGTTTTCAATGGAGGCACTCACAACCGCGTACGAGAGAATTGGCGCCATCGTTGTAAAAGTCTTTCGGCCAGTAATTACCCAGCCATTGCCGGATTTTTTGGCGGTCGTTTGAGGTTTTCCGCCACGCGTAGGGCTTCCCGTGGCAGGTTCAGTAGCTGCATTATTCAACAGTGCTCCGGTTTCCTTGACATCATCGGCAAATGCCTGGAATTTTTTCCGGTCCCAGCTTTCATTTTCACCTGTATGTTTCGTAATACCCATATGCCAGCCAATCGAAAGAGCTGTTGAACCGTCTGCCTTCGCAATGATTTCCTGATGCTTAAGCATTTCGCACAGAGAAATTCCTAATCCACCGAATTTTTCGGGAATGGTCAAGGCCGGATACCCGATATCTTTCAGGTCATTAAAGTTATCAAAGGGGAATGTTCCTTCCCGATCGTGTATTTCGCCACGCTGTTTAAAAGGCTTCACTGTCTCTTTCATTAGATCGAGACGTTCTTCCATCGTATTTAAATCGGCTAATCTTTTCATTATATCATCACTCACTTTTATTCCAATTAATGATGTCGGATTTGTATTTCTATTATTCCATTTAGTATTTTTAAGTTCAAGAAAAGAAACTGGCTCGAACAGCTGATTTAAAATCGAGCATATATAATGAGCAGGAATTACGTATATCGCACCTGAAACCGAGCATAAAAGGTGTAAAATCGCGCATAAAATCAATCGTCTTTATTTAAGTCAAAAAGCGGAACCTGAATTAATCAGGTTCCACTTTATATAAGTATATTTTCCATGGGGACCCCGAACCTGCAGCTGTGAAGCTGCGTTCAAATGACAAACCATTTTCCTGATAATTTTCAATCGGCAGTGCTGAAAAAACGTAATCACCACCAAGCTTCCGTAGTGCTGATGTGTTTATTTCCAGGTTATCAATTACTTCATCACTCTGCTTCGTGAACAGATAATGCTTGCCGAGTTCTGCAACATACATATAAAGTCGGCTTCCCCATGTGTCATAGTAATTTTTGAGTGTTTTATTTTTTTCCAGTTCCGGGGCGATGATTTTCCGGAATTTTTGCTTATAGGAGAGCGGAAAGCTATTATTATACGTATCAAGCGTAAAAAATCCGTTGTACTGGGCAATCGTCGGATGCATGGCAATGCTGACAACCCGATATTCAGATTGATCCTTCCCGATGTATTCCTGTATATCATCGAACAAATCGACCGAATAAAATTCAGCAAACGTTGGGGTGTCAATGCTACTGTATTTGATTTCTTCATTCAGCCCAATAAGAATCCCCAGCTGTACCACCATCAATACGGAAACAAGCACTTTCCCAAACGGCAGGTGTCTCCACAAAATCCACAATGCCAGGGCAAAACAAATATACCAAATCATCGGGTCAAGAAAATGGATTCGGCTGAAATTAAACGTGTTGGCAATCATGAAGTTCTCTTTGACAATGCGCCAGCCTTCCCAGTACCAGAAAGCATACCAGAGGGAAAGAAATGCATTGAACAAAAACAGCGCAGTGAGCAGCCTCGGTTTGATATTATGCCGGGCAGCAACCAGAAATGCCAGACCAATAACCGGAATGATAATATACGTTTGGACAGCCATGTCATGTGTATGTCCGTTAATAAAATTGTCTGCAAACAATTCAAACGTATCAGTTAAATTGTTATGGCCTAGATTAAGATTCTCCCGGTGCGACGTGAATCCATCACTGAAAAACATGCCATAAATCAGAATATAGTTTTTGGCAAGATACAGTACCGTCATGCCTGCGATGGCTGTAAAAAACGGCCAATTAAACTTGTGAAGACGAAACCGGTCTATCAGCCAGAGCAGCCCAATCAAACCAAGGAAAAATACAAAGGTTAAGATAAAACTTGAAAAAAACGGAAGCAAAAATAGAATTACCCAATTATACTTTCGAACATTCCAGCCGTGCTTTCGGATATTTAGAAAAATATGCAGGGCGAGTGGCAATCCCGCAATTGACAGAAGTCCTGATGGCCAATAAGGGAGCAGGGCGAACCCTAAAGCTGTTCCTACTGTTATCCAAGGCTGGCGGATCCATCGCCGCAACAAAAGATACATGCCAAAAAACGCAGCAAACCGCATTACCGCCTGACCGATTGTATATGCAGTTATCGGCTCAAAAAGTACATAAAGCCAGACCACTATATCAAAAGGGGAAGCAAGTGTGCTTCGCGGCAGCCCGTTAATGACATTCGGCAACGTTCCCGTTGAAAAAAACTGGCCGCTTTCAACAAGAAGTTTATACCAGACAATGTTTGAATCAAGATTGTCGTGGACACGAATATGTGTATCCTCGCCAAGGATCAAATAAGGCATCAAATATGCGGCAATAATCAGGCAGGCAAGCAGAATGAGTTTATGACCTGAAATAGCTTTTGACATGGCTCGCCACATAATCGACAGTCTCTTCTCCCATTCCGTAATATAATGGCAGTCGCACAATTCGTTCACTTTCCCTGGTTGTATGTTGATCCCTGCCTGCCATTTCACCGTATATTTGTCCGGCATATGAAGAATGAAGCGGTACATAATGGGTAACGGCCATAATATCGTTCTTGGCCAGAAAGTCAATCAGTCCATGCGCCTCATCCGTTTTGATATAAAACATATGGGCATTATGTGTGCAACTGTCCGGAATAAAGGGAATGCCGATTTCATCTAAGTCACAAAGAGCGTTAAAATATTTATCCCAGGAATACATCCGGTCGGACAAAATATGTTTGGCGTTGTGCAGTTGTACAGATAAATAGGCTGCATTGATGTCGCTTAGGAGATAGGAGGATCCGATATCCCGCCAGGAGTACTTGTCGACCATTCCCCGAAAAAACTGCTGACGGTTTGTTCCTTTTTCCTGTAATATTTCGGCCCGTTCGATCATATCGATATCATTGATAATTAAAGCACCACCTTCACCACATGTGTAGTTTTTTGTTTCATGAAAACTGATGGTGCCGAAATGGCCGATAGTGCCGAGCGGTTTTCCCCTAAACGAACTCATTAACCCTTGTGCTGCATCTTCTATCACCCATAGATTGTCACGCTGGGCAATATCCATTACAGTGTCCATATCACAGGATACACCAGCATAATGGACGACAACGATTGCTTTTGTTTTGCTGGTAATTGCCTCTTTAATTGCTGAAGGAGAGATATTCATTGTCGCCGGATCCACATCAACAAACCGGATCGACGCTCCTCTTAGCGCAAATGCATTTGCAGTAGATACAAAAGTATAGGACGGCATAATAATTTCATCACCTTGCCCTGCATCAATGAGCAGTGCGGTCATTTCCAGTGCCGCTGTGCATGATGGTGTAAGCAGTGCTTTTTCACAATTCAGCTGATTCTCCAGCCAGTCGGTACATATTTTTCCAAAAGAACCGTTTCCGGAAAGTTTATTATGCTGCAGTGCTTTGCTGATTGTTTTGTCCTCGTCCCCCACATAACATGGCTTGTTAAACGGAATCATATTTTCACCTCACAAAGATTGGCTCGTTACGATAATGCCCGCTACAATCAGGGCCAAACCGAGTACTTTTTTTCCTGTCACCGGATCCCCAAATAAAAATACCGACAACAGAAAAACCAGAACAAATGACAAACTCATAAACGGGTAAGCATAACTGATATTAAATTTGGTCATGGCTGCCATCCAGAACAATGATGCGACAAATGCCGACATAAAACCTGACAAAATCCACGGATTAAGCAAAAGCTGCAGCAGGAACAGCAGCTTTTCCATCCATTCCTGGGGAAGACTGCCGGCTTGATCAATTTTCCATTTCAGCACCAGTTGTCCGTAGACGGTAAAAAAAATCGTTCCGAAAATATAGAGGTATCCCATGGTCACACGCCCGGACCGGATAGTTTATGGTACACATCAACAGTATCTGACAGCCTGAATCCCAGTGCATAAAAAAGATTCAAGGATGCAACATTAGCCGCTGAGATTGATGTGCGGAGCTGGTCATAACCCAGGTTGAATTGCTCCAGGCACCCCTGACTGGTGAACGCTTTGGCGAGTCCTAGTTTGCGGAAGTCTTTTTTAATCCCAAGAAGCAGGACTTTGTCATGAACATACCCATAGAATCCTACTGTTTGGCCGTTGTATTTCAATGCAAAAATATTGTCTTGCTTCTGCAGATCTTTTACCCAGTTCGCATAACGCAGATCAGCCAAGTGATTGGGGATGTGAAAATCCCGATGGAATCGCCCGTGCATGAATGCTTCATCGGCAATATGAGCAATTTGCTCCCAGTCATATTCGCGTGAGATAGATGTTCCATTTTTTTGGTAGATTGTTAAATTTTTTCGCTGGCAAACTGGTTCGATTAATGTATCCATGTAATAAAATCCATGTTTTAAAAGCAGTTCCGGATTTTCCAGCGGATTGACCTTAATGGTGAAGTGTCCATTAAGCGTGTCTGTTTTTTCGAGTGTTTCTTCTGAATAGTCGAGTATTTCATAAGTGTCAATATTGAAATTTCGTTTATCCCACGGTGTTTCACGTATTGTTTCCATATCATCATCTCCGTTCTTTCAGGTCTTTGGTCGTTTCCCGTATGAGGTAGAGTGGACGGGCTTTTGCTTCATTGAAGACTTTACCGAGATAAAGTCCCAGTACACCGAAATTGAAAAAAACCAATCCGCCGATAAAGTAAATGGAGACCATGACACTGGTCCAGCCCTGTACTGGCTGTGCCAGGAAAAAATACCGGATAAATAAATACAATCCGTATAAAAAGGACGCGAGGGCAATTAAAAATCCAAACTGAATCGACAGGCGCAATGGTTTATTGGACTGAGAAATGATGGCGTCCGTTGCAAGGGATACCAGTTTCTTGATATTATAAGAAGATTTTCCTTCCATCCGTGCACAATGTTCTATCTTTACAGTGTCGGTTTTGTATCCCATCCATTGAATAAACAAAGGAAAGAAGCGGTTTTGCTCCCGCATTCTTCTGAACCCATCGATAACTTTTTTGGAACTGATGCTGAAATTGGCAATGGTATGGTCAGAAGTGCGCCCCGTAAAATAATCATATACCCGGTAAAACATTTGTGACGTTTTGCGTTTGAACCAGTTATCCTGTCTTACTGCCCTGTTGCCGAAAACAACTTCAAACCCTTCCTGTGTCTTATCGTACAATGTTTTTATTTCTTCCGGTTTATCCTGCAGATCACAATCCATGACGACAATCCAGTCACCTGCAGTATAGTCTAGGCCGGCGGTTATGGCATGATGCTGTCCAAAGTTTCTGGCCAGATCAATTCCTTTAATCCGATCATCATTGGCCGCAAGCTGTACGATGGTTTGCCATGCATTGTCGGGGCTGGCATCATTGACAAAGATGATTTCAAAATGGGCTGGTATTTGTTTCATCGTTTCTGTAATTCGCTTGCTAAGCTCTTCTAAGCAGGTTTCACATCCGTAAACCGGGATAACTACGGAAATTAAAGGGTGGCCTGTTCCCATTTGCTAACATACCATTCCACAGTTCCCTGCATCCCCGTCTGCAGGTCCGTTTTTGGTTTCCAGCCCAGTGTGCTCCATAATTTAAATTGTACGCGATGAAGGTTAGATCCGATAAAAACGGAACTACCTGTAACGAGCAGTGTGTTATTCATTTTCCACCATTCCTAACATTGGGTTTCGGTCAATTTCTTCCCAGTATTGCTGTGTGTGTTTACGTGTGGCGATTTCCAGCAAATATTGACCGTAATCGGTTTTTTCCATTGCTTTACCTTTTTTAAATAATTCATGCTGGCTTATATAACCCATGTAGTAACTGATTTCTTCAAGGCAGGCAAGCTTAAACCCTTGTCGTTGCTGCGTTATTTTTACAAATTCGGCAGCATCAAACAATGATTCGTGTGTTCCGGTATCCATCCAGGCAAACCCTCTGCCCAGCAGCTGCACGTCAAGCCGGCCGCTTTTCAGGTATTGATTGTTCAGATCGGTAATTTCCAGCTCCCCCCGATTGGAAGGTGTCAGTCGTTTGGCAATGTTAACTGCCTGCGAATCATATATATACAATCCGGTAACCGCAAAATCTGATTTTGGATCAGCTGGTTTTTCTTCCAGTGAGACCGCCTTCTGTCTGTGATCAAACTCGACTACCCCAAATCGCTCGGGATCCTTTACACGATAACCGAATACTGTTGCATGCCGGTGGTTATCCAGTGCACGCCGGAACAGAGTCGTAAATCCCTGACCGTAAAAAATATTATCACCCAGAATCAGCGTTACATCATCATTACCGATAAAGTCTTCAGCAAGGACAAAAGCTTCCGGAATACCATTTGGTTCGGACTGTTCCATGTGTGTAAGCTTAATGCCAAATGCTGATCCATCGCCAAGGAGATTTTTGAACCGCGGCTTATCTTCCGGAGTACTGATAATCAGAATGTCTTTAATACCACCCAGCATCAGAACCGAAAGCGGGTAATAAATCATCGGTTTGTCAAATACAGCAAGAAGGTGCTTGTTGATGCTGGTCGTGCTTGGTGATAATCTGGTACCGTTTCCACCTGCAAGTATGATACCTTTCATATGAATCATCCTTTACAATTGGTTATATAACGCAATATACCTTTCTATATATTCTATTACCGCATTTCAGGCAAATAATCTTACAATTCGATTGCAATTTAATTACTTACTTTATTTTACATTTTGCTATGATGGGGTATAGGGATATTAATAATGCTGTTTTATTAATTTGCAATATTGATTTCGGAATTAATCACCAGTCGAATCCCCTCTGTGGTATTAATTCTGGTTCAATTGCAAAAGTCCTTCAAAAAAAAACAGCAAAAATGAAAAGTTTGCAATCTTATCGGAATATGCTAGAACAGAATCATAGAAATGGAGGGTGTGTATGAGGCAAAAAGTTGGTGTGCTTATTTTGCATGGTGCAGGAACCCCAGATCGTAATTTTGCTAAAAAAATGATAAAGCGGATTTCGGATTCTTTCTTGAAAAAATGCAAGCTGGACGAAGTGGATCTGGAGTTTGAACCGGTGTTCTGGTCGGCTGTATTTGAAAAGGAGCAACATGAACTCTGGCATAATATGCAGCAGGATGCAGATCTTGATTTCGGTCGATTGCGACGGTTTGTCATTGAATTTTTGTCGGATGCAGTTGCTTACCAGCCGACAATTGCAGGCGGACAAAATTATGATAAAGTGCATACGCTGGTCGCAAAATCCATCCGCCAACTCAAAGAACGTGTGGGAGCAAAGGCACCACTCTGCGTGATTTGTCACAGTCTGGGGACGATAGTCGCAAGTAATTTTTTCTATGATTTGCAGTACAGAAGAAGTAATATCCGGGCATTAACGAAGCAGAGTTCCGACGATACCCCAATTGAAAAATGTGAAACGATGGCATTATTTTATTCACTTGGCAGTCCAATGGCACTCTGGTCGCTTCGTTATATTGATTTTGGTTCGCCGATTACAGTGCCGTCGCCCAATATTACGAATCACTATCCCGGGCTAACAGGTGAATGGCTGAACTTCTATGATAAAGATGATATTCTGGCATATCCGCTCAAAGGTCTGAACGATGCGTACAATCAGGCAGTGACAGCTGATATAGAGGTGAATGCCGGCGGCCTGCTGACAAGCTGGAACCCGCTATCCCATGCCAAGTACGATACGGATGATGAAGTAGTTGACAGGATTACGGATGGTTTATTCAATGTTTGGAAAACCGTTAATGTCCAGTAACGTAAACAGTAATGTTCCCATGTTTAAGCAGGAATTTTTTCAGTAGTTGCCGAATTTATATATAGTAGTGGCTGATTAAACATGGGGGGATTCTGATGGAGATAATAGAGAATGAATCAGTAGAACCGGTAAAAAAACGAAATTGGAAAAAAATCATGCTGATTGCGCTTGGAATACTGTTGGTGATAAGCAGTATTCTTTTCTTTACAGTAAACGCCTTTATGAACCGGTCATTGGCAGAGACAGAAGGTACGATTGAATTGCCGGGTCTGCATGAAGAGGTCACTGTAATAACGGATGAAAATGGGGTTCCGCATATAAAAGCTGAAAACGCCCATGATTTGTACCTGGCACAAGGGTTTATTCAAGCACAAAACAGAATGTTCCAAATGGAGTTATCACGCAGACAGGCATCTGGAACGTTAAGTGAAGTTGTCGGGGAGGCAGTTGTTGATCAGGATAAATATTTCCGAACACTTGGATTAAGACGGGCAGCAAAGAAGTCATATGCAGTGTACTCAGATAAGGATAAACAGATACTCAAGTGGTTTAGTGACGGTGTTAATGCCTATATCAGACGGGCTAAAGAAAATAACAGTTTGCCGGTGGAATTTACGCTGATGGGGACCGAGCCGGATAAATGGACGCCGATCGACTCGTTAACGATAGGAAAATATATGGCGTTTGACCTTGGCGGGCATTGGGAAAGACAGGCGTTCAACTATTATGTATTAAACAATTTTACAAGAGAAAAGGCGTATGAGCTGTTTCCAGGCTATCCGGAAAATAAACCGACGATAATTGATGAAACAAAAGTAGATATTGCCGAAAGCTTCGCAAAAGCAGTCATTCCCCATACATTTAACGGCAGCAATAACTGGGTTGTCAGCGGGGAAAAGTCCAAGTCTGGAATGCCGCTCCTTGCAAATGATCCGCATCTGGGGCTTGCGACACCGTCGATCTGGTATCAGATGCATCTGGAGTCACCGGAAGTAAATGTCAGCGGAGTTATTTTTGCCGGCGTACCCGGAATTATTTTGGGGCATAACGAAAATATTGCCTGGGGCGTCACAAATACTGGTCCAGACGTACAGCAGCTTTACATGGAAAAACGCAATCCGGAAAATCCACATGAGTTTTTATATGAGGGTGAGTGGGAAAAGGCCAAAGTTATTGAAGAACCAATACATGTGAAAGGTGGCAAGACAATCGATTACGAGGTTGTCATAACCCGCCATGGACCGGTAATTTCCGAATTTGCCAATAAAAGTACACAGGATATGGTGTTGTCACTAAGGTGGACGGCACTTGAAGCAACAACCGAGCTTGCTGCAATACTGGATATCAACCAGGCATCCAACTGGTCAGAATTTGAAAAAGCACTGGAAAAATTTCTTGTGCCGGCGCAAAATTTTGTGTTTGCATCAAAAAATGGCACAATCGCCTATAAAGCAAATGGAAAAATTCCAATTTATGAGGATGGCGACAATGCACTGCTCCCCTTAAAAGGGTGGGAGAAAGAAAATAATTGGAACGGGTTTATCCCGTTTGATGAGCTGCCGACTGTCGTGAACCCGGAAAAGGGCTTCATAGCGACGGCAAACAATAAAATCATCGGTGATGACTATCCATATCATATCAGTAATGTCTGGGCACAGCCGTACCGGTACCAACGTATTGCCGAAGTGCTTGAAGCAGGTGGCAATTTTACGGTGAAAGACATGATGGCACTGCAGATGGATCAGATGAATTTGCAGGCACGCGAATTTGTACCGGTCTTTCTTAAGGCGCTGGAAGGTGCGGAATTGTCCAAAACAGCCGAACAGGCAATAAAGCTTTTAAAAAACTGGAACTATAAGGATAGTGTGGATGCCCCGCAACCATTAATATTTCATCGCTGGATGGAGGAAATAGAGCTGATTTTATTTGAAGATGCTATCCCGGATGATGTGATGGAACTTTTTGGCGGCAAAGGACAAACGACAGATAAAATTCTCCGGAAGGGTAATAAATCAGTGTGGATTCAAGATAAGGGCGGCATGCAAAACGTATTGCATCAGGCATTACAACATGCATTGAAGCCGCTGACGGAAACATATGGGAATGATTTGAAAACCTGGGAATGGGGCGACTATCATAAAGTACAGTTTTATCACCCGCTTTCAGCCATTAGCCCGGTACTGGAATACTTTTTCAATCGTGAAGATCCGATTCCTGTCGGCGGAAGCAGTGTAACGCCGATGGCGGCCAGTTACGCCCCGGAAACCGGTATTGTCGATCATGGCGCATCATGGCGGTTTGTTATTGACACAGCTGACATGAACAAAGGTTACCATATTGTTGGACCAGGTCAGGCCGGCCATTTTAAAAGTAAATGGTACCATGACCAGATGGATGATTGGGTGGAGGGGAATTATCATATGACGGTGACAGATGATATTAAAGGAGAAAAACTCCGACTGGTTCCATAGTGTTCTCCTGGCATAAATACTTTCAAACTGCATAAGTGTATTTAAGGTCGTCACCTAAGGGCTTAGAGACATTCAAGTTTTCTAAACAGTGCGATGGATAAATTCCTGTCTTAAGATACATCCTAGTGATATAACATGTTAAAGGGTGGTATCGAATGGATGTAGTAAGTATCCTGATTGTGATTGGGTTTGTTGTGATAGCACTGATTTTACTTATATTGCTTGCGGTCGGTATACGGTTGTTTTTCGAAGACCGGAGTCAGAGGCAGCATCCGGTATTACGCAATTATCCGGTGCTGGGACGGGTCCGGTACTTTTTGGAGAATATAGGTGCGGAACTGCGCCAGTACCTTTTTAACAACGATAGAGAGGGAAAGCCTTTTTCGCGAAATGATTATGCACATATTGTAAAAAAAGCCAAATATAAGCGGGATGTCATGGGGTTTGGTTCGCAGCGGGATTTTGAGGAAGCAGGATATTATGTTCGCAATTCCATGTTTCCGAAACTATCGGAAGAGCTGAAAATGGACCGTAAAACCAAGCAGACTACAGGACGTTATTTATTGATCAAAGAGCCTTTATTTTCACAGCGGGAGGAAGAATGGGAACAAGATGAATCTCCTGTTTACCTGCTTGATGAAGAAGATACAATCGTAATCGGGGAAAATTGCCGGTATCCTTTTAAAGCAAGAGGGCAGATCGGCATGTCCGCGATGAGCTACGGTTCATTGGGGGATCGTGCCATAACTGCACTTTCCGAGGGACTTGGCATTGCGAAAGGTACTTGGATGAATACCGGTGAGGGTGGTCTTTCTGATTACCATTTAAAAGGCGGTTGTGATCTTATTATGCAAATTGGTCCGGGGATGTTCGGTGTAAGGGACAAGGAAGGAAATTTCAACTGGGATGAATTACTGGAAAAAAGTAAAATACCGCAATTGAAAGCTTTCGAGGTTAAGTTGGCACAGGGAGCTAAAACACGCGGGGGACACGTTGATGGGGAAAAAGTAACCGAAGAAATTGCCCGGATTCGAATGGTTGAACCTTATGAATCAATTGACAGTCCGAACCGTTTCCCGGAATTTGCTGATATACCGTCATTATTTGATTTTATCAGCAAAATCCGTGAACATACCGGTAAGCCAGTTGGGATGAAAATTGTTGTCGGCAGCCATTTTGAGGCGGAAGATCTGGCAAAACATATGAAGGAACTTAATACCGGACCTGATTTCATTACGATTGATGGAAGTGAAGGCGGAACCGGTGCATCGTATCAGGAACTGGCAGACAGTGTTGGACTTCCAATACGGTCGGCACTTCCGCTTGTTGACTACGAACTGAAAAAATATGGTGTACGGGACAAGGTGAAAATTTTTGCTGCAGGAAAGTTATTTTCCCCTGACCGGGTTGCCATTGCGCTTTCCATGGGGGCGGATCTTGTCAACGTAGCCCGCGGTTTCATGATTACTGTTGGTTGTATCCAAACGCTGCAGTGTCATGCAAACTCATGTCCAGTCGGTGTGGCCACAACAGACCCGGACTTGCAAAGAGCCCTTGTTGTGGATGAAAAAAAATACCGAACCGCTAATTATGTTATCACGATGCGCAAAGGACTTTTCCGAATTGCAGCTGCGGCCGGTCTTGATTCCCCCGTTCATTTCGGTAAAGAAAATATTGTCTATAAGGACGATAAAGGCAAGACATGGTCACTTGATGATATTTATGAATCCATGATACAACATGATGGCAAAGGTTCCGCAAATGCCTAATTCAGGAAATGACTTCAGTTAAAAAAACTGGGGTCTTTTTTCGGTTCGTTGATTTGATGCGGCAGCAAATATTTGGTTAAAATGCATCGAATCTGCCGATGTACTGATTTTGAACAGACAAAGCAACTGATACGACTTATCAAGAAACTTGGAAAATAACGGTTCAGAATAATTGCTATTCAGACATTTCAATCTTATAATGAAACAAACATCCGAGAAAAAAGGGGGAGTGGGGTTGCCGATCAATGTTCCAAAAGAGTTGCCAGCAAGTGATGCTTTAAAAAAAGAAAAGATATTTGTTATGGATGAAGTTCGTGCCAAGACGCAGGATATTCGTCCCCTTAATATACTGATTTTAAATTTAATGCCTGAAAAGGAAAAAACGGAGTTGCAGTTATTACGGCTGCTGGGTAATACGCCGCTGCAGGTTAATATCAGTTTTCTCAGAACCGAAACACATCGGTCAAAACATGTTAGCCGTCATCATTTGGAAAATTTCTATACAACGTTCGAAAATGTTAAAAACCGCCGCTATGATGGGCTGATCATTACCGGTGCTCCAATCGAACATCTTGAGTTTGAGGATGTGAACTACTGGGATGAGCTGATGGAAATAATGAATTGGGCCAGTGACAATGTGACATCAACACTGCATATTTGCTGGGGGGCGCAAGCGGCTCTGTATCATCATTACGGAATCGAAAAATTTGCAATGCCGAAGAAAAGCTTTGGCATTTTTAAACATCAAATTTCTGATCCAACCGTAAAAATTGTGCGTGGATTTGATGAAATTTTTCATGCCCCGCATTCAAGATATACAAATATTTCTAAAGAAGCAGTCGAAAATAATCCTGCGTTAACATTGTTGTCTGTTTCTGAAGAAGGTGCGCCGTTTATTATTATGTCCAATGATGCCAAAAACATCATGGTAACCGGTCATCTGGAATATGACGCGACGACACTTGCCGAGGAATACAGACGTGATATCGATAAAGGGCTTGAAATCGATATCCCGGTTAATTATTTCCCGAATAACGATGTGAATCAACGTCCTCCTAATATATGGCGGTCACACAGTCATTTGTTGTTCTCCAACTGGCTGAACTATTATGTCTATCAGCAAACACCGTTTGAGTGGGAGTAGCTTCCAGGCAGATATTTTTTAAAAAAGCAGTCCTAATAAAGGCTGCTTTTTAATTTTATAACCCCAGCTTTTTAAGCCCATTGGCAATGCCATCGTCTGTTACGGAGGTTGTTCGGTGTTTGGCATGTTGAAAAAGATCCGGATGCGAGTTGTCCATTGCAAAACTTTCCCCAACAGAAGCAAGCATTTCCTTATCATTCATCCCGTCGCCAAAAGCGATTGCTTCTTCCGGTTTAATTTCAAGCAGCTTTAAGACCTGTTCGACAGCTTTTCCCTTATTAACATTTTTACGAATCACATCGTAGCAATCTTCCACACCTGCTGCCTGGACCGGTGACAGGTGTACCGCCGGATCAATATCATACAGCGTCTCTTCGGAGGGTCTTACATTTAATAAGGTGGCGCCGAGAATCTGATCGGTTTTGTCGCCGGTGAATAATTTATTTTGCTTTAACTTAAATGCGTCGATGAATTGGTTTACATGGGTTTTGGACAGGGTTGTGAAATAGTTGGCATCTCCTGTGTACAAGACCGCATCATGGCCGTGTTTATAGCCGATGTCCAGAAACTGTTGAATTATGTCCCGGCTGATTGGTTCATTTAAAACGGTTTTTCCTTTATGTACAGCATATGCACCGTTATATCCGATATAGGAATGGACATCCAGTTCACCGGCAAGCTGATCCAATTCATGAATTGGACGTCCGGTCGCAAAAAACACTTGAACTCCTTGTTCCGTCACATTTTTGATTGATTGTTTTGTTTGATCCGAAATGGTGTGGTCAGGTTTTAAAATAGTCCCATCAATATCAAGAAATAAAATTTTATATGTCATCATGTATCACTCCTGTCGTAAAATTCTCTTTGCATTGTAGCATATTCACTATGCGATGTATGCAAACATGTATTATTTGACAAGTGTAGATTTGCTGATTTTATCCGAAAATAAAAGGGAAGCAGGATTGAATTCTGTTTCAAAACCATGGGGAGTGATCAGCGATGGCCGATAACAATAACAATGATTTGCTGGTACCCGGAGCAAAGGGCTCAGTAGAGAATTTAAAAGAGGAGATTGCCAACGAACTCGGTGTTCAGCCCGGTGCTGACACAACTGCACGTGAAAACGGAGCAGTTGGTGGTGAGATGGTAAAACGCATGATCAGAATCGCTGAATCAAGTATGTCCAATAAAAATAAATAGACGAGGTATGAAGTTATGGCATAAGATTTCGCTATGCATGGCCACCGCTGAATATTGCGATGGCCAATTTTTTTCAGATAGTTCTACTTACCATTTTTCATTTTCTGACTCCAGCCATTCTTCAATTGTGCGGACAACTGATTCAACAGTCCCATCCTCGAATGGTGACTGAAGGTTAGCTGCTTCAACCAGACCGAGGAATGACTTGGATCCGCCAAGCTTACATAAATTCAAATAGTCGTCCCATGCTTTGGATCCTTCCTCGCGTGACCGTTTCCAGAACTGAAATGCACAAATTTGAGCCAGCGTATAGTCAATATAATAAAATGGCACATCATAAATATGGCCCTGCCGCTGCCAAAAACCACCAGTTTCCAGGTATGGGTGTCCATCATAATCCCGGTGCGGCAGATAGGTCTCCTCAAGCTGCTTCCATGCTTGCTTTCGTTCAGCAGGTGTCCAGTCCGGATTTTCGTAAACAAGATGTTGAAATTCGTCAACCGCAACACCGTACGGCAAAAATTGCAGTCCGTCCGCCAGATGGGAATACTTATATTTGTCCGTATCCTCTTTGAAAAACAGCTCCATCCACGGCCATGTAAAAAACTCCATGCTCATCGAATGGATTTCCGCTGCTTCATATGTAGGCATCAGATATTCCGGAATGCCGATGTTGCGGCTGGAATAAAATTGGAAAGCATGTCCAGCTTCATGGGTCAGTACATCAATATCAGCTGACGTTCCATTGAAATTGGAAAAAATAAATGGTGACTGATAATCTTCAATGAATGTGCAGTAGCCACCTGCTTCTTTCCCTTTTTTCGCTTCCAGATCCATCAGATGATGATCCAGCATAAATTGAAAAAATTCGTTTGTCTCATCGGAAAGTTCCCGGTACATCTTTTTCCCGTTATCAATTATCCACTCCGCGCTTCCTTTGGGGGTTGCATTTCCGGTTGGAAATTCAAAAGCTTCATCATAATATTTCAATTTTTCCACACCAATCCGTTTCGATTGTTTTTTGTACAATCGAGTAACGAGCGGGACAATTGATTCACGAACCTGTTTGCGAAAAACTTCCACCATGTCAGCATTATAATCAATTCGCAGCATGCGGACATAACCAAGCTCCACAAAATTTTTGTATCCCAGTGATGTTGCAATCGTGTGACGGGTTTTGACGAGCTGATCATAGATATCATCAAATTTGTCTGCATGATCCGCAAAAAAATCAGCACTTGTTTCGATGGCCTTTTTGCGGATGGACCGGTCTTTATGCTGGGCAAAAGGACTAAGTTGAGCGAGTGTGTAGGTTTCACCTTGAAATTCCACCTGTGCAGATGCCACCAGCTTTGCGTATTCGGATGATAACTTGTTCTCTTTTTGCAGCAATTCCATCACTTCAGGTGAGAATGCTTTAATTTCATGTTCCGCTATCTGAAATAATTGGGGGCCCCAGTGTTCTTCCAGTTTATCACGGAAAGGTGATTGGAGAAGTTCTTTGTAGAATATGGTATTCATTTCCGTAATTTCCGGGTCGACTTCATCAAAAAAGTCACGTTCGTTTTGGTAAAATGAATCATTTGTATCGATTGATGCACGGATGTACACCAGGTTGGAAAGGGTGGACAGCGTGTTTCTGAAGTTATTTATCGCTTTAATGGACTCATTTTGTTCATCAATGTTTGCCGCATTCGATAATGCTGTCAAAAGGCTGTTGAACTCTTCTCTGGTTTCTTTCATGTCCGGCCTTTTGTATGGATAATCTTCAAAAGTTTTCATGATATTCCTCCTCCGTTATATGTAATTTTCGACATATTATTGAAAAATCCTTTTCCGAATGCAAAATATATTATAAGGTGAAGTCGAACAACATAATTTTTTGGGAAGTTGCAAAAACTGTTGAAGGAGGAGAAATATATGAAATCAAAGTTCGACATACCAATGGAAAAGAAAGACGATATGGCTGAGGCAATCAGGGGATACTTTGAAACGGAACGCGGGGAAGATATCGGTAATCTTGCAGCTATGCTGCTGCTGGATTTTATCATGGAGGAAATTGCTCCTGCATTCTATAATCTTGGGGTGGAGGAGAGTCAAACATATATAAGTGAGAAACTCGATGATATGTACGGTATCATGAAGTAAAAGCAGACATGAATTAAATTGACTTTATAATTGTTACTAGGTAAACTGGAAGTAAATTTGATATAGAAAGATGAGGTGATTTTGATGTTTGGTACTGCCCTTCTTATTGGACTGGTGGCGTTAATTGTTTTAATGGTTTTAAACATCATCATCAGCAAGGCTTCATCCTACAGTAAATATACAATATACATACCAGCAATTATTGTATTTGCTATTGGATTGATTTTGATATTTATTTCAGTAACTCAAAATATTGTAGTATCAGGGTTAGGTCTTGGCGGATGGGGAATTGCATTTTTGTTCGCTGCAGCAGTAACAGCAATCGCCACTTCCATTGTGGACTCGGGTCAGCACTCGTAAACGAAAGCAACCACTTCATTCGGTGTGGTTGCTTGTTTTATGTTGACTTTCAAGATTGCTTGGTTGTACTGCTATTTTATAAGAAACGTATTTCCATCCCGCTGCTCAACTTTTTGCTCTTTCATCAGTTTGCCGAGGGCACGTTTGAATGCGGCTTTACTGATGTTGAATGTCCCGCGGATATCCTCCGGGTCGCTCTTATCATTGAATGGAATGATCCCGCCATTTTGTTCTAAGTGAATTAAGATATTGTCGGCATCTTCAATTCGGCTTTCTTTTTTTAGTGGTCTGAGCGAGATGTTAATGGATCCGTCCTCTTTCACATCAATGACTCTTCCCTTAACCAATTCACCGAGCCGCGGTTCTGTTTTCCGTTCGGTATGGTGAATAAAGCCACGGTGATTATCATCAGTGATGACAGTCGCTCCTTCTTTACTGGTTCGGTACACACGGCCAGTAACTGCCTCGCTTAAAATACCTTCAGGCGCAGCTTCCCATACATGTTCAAATGCGTTTTCCGAAGCAGGAATGGCAAGCAGTCTTCCTTTCCGGTCCTTTCCCAGTGTAACAAATAGTTTGTCTCCTTCCGAGGGCCAAACATCTTCAAACAGTGGCAGGTCATCCACGGAGACAAGTATTTCCTTTGTAGTTCCGATATCAACAAACACACCTAACCCCGGAATTTTTTCAACAACTTCTGTCCATCCAAATGTATCCATGTAAACAAATGGAATTTTCCCGGTTGCAACAGTTTGTCCTTTTTTATCGGTATATAAAAAAACTTCGACATGCTGCCCGGGCTCCAGCTCATTATCTGTTTCGTTATGGTGCAAAAGCACATCGCTATGCAGTACGTATCCAGTGTCGATTTTGCGTATCACTTCAAGTGTCTGAATTGTTCCTGGTTTCATTGAAAATCCGTCCTTTTGATTTTAAATTGGAAAAGGGGCACCCTCACTACAAGAGTACCCCTTTGATTGACAAAGTAACACATAAGTTTTATATTCATGTTTATTTTCCGACTGTATCCAGTCGGATTGGAAATCGATTATTTCAGTTGATTTCATTTGCCGCGGTAAAGTTCCACTGGTGTTTTCTAACTTAAGCAACGTCAGCCCTACCTGCTCTGACGTCCTTGCGACCCCGAAGCCGCGCCAGTGTGAGTAAGCATCTACAAAAATCACGAGCAGAATGCCAAAAATTACCACTTACTTGCTACTTTTAAAATGTACCAAATATAATAGTCTCATAAACAGCGAAGAATGTCAAGTATTGGGAATGTGGTCAGCTCCAACTCGATCGGGAAAATACTCAAGACGATCGGGGAAAACTGGCTCATGACAAATAGTTTTCCAACTGAACAAAATGCTTATTGCCAGCGTAATAATTATTAACAGAACAACTTACTCGAGCGCTGGCAGGCTGTATGATAGACTAATATAAGATAATATTTAACGTTTAGCGTCCCATTACCGGAACTATATTTTTGTATCTGCTAAAATGCATCGAAGCTTTCACCCAGAAACTTGGTGACAACCAGAATAATGGAGAGAGAATTATGGAATTGTTTTTTCAGGTTGTGCTGCCGATTATGGCAGTATTTGGTTCAGGTTATTTGCTGCAGCGAATTCGAATTTTGGATGTGAAGTCCCTTGCGACAACATCCATTTATATTTTTTTACCTGCACTTGTTTTTACATCATTTTATGAATCAAACTTCAGTCAGGGATATACTGTCATCATTGCGTTTGCATTATTTTTACTCGTAATGATGGTTGTAATTAATAAATTGCTTGCACACTTCTTCAAATGGGAGGAATCTGTGGAAAGTGGAGCAATCTTGACAACTGCATTCATGAACGGAGGGAATTATGGTGTACCGGTAATGCTTTTCAGTTTGGGGGAAAAGGCATTGCCTTATGCGGTGTTCTTTATGGTATTTCAATCGCTTGTCATGAATGTCATCGGTGTTTATTACGCCTCACGCGGTACGAGTGGAGTTGAGCGTGCGTTCAAAACAGTGTTCAAAATGCCTGCCACCTATGCAGCCATTTTAGCATTTGTATTTCAGGCAATCTCATGGGAAATACCGGAACCGGTTTTTTCAACCATTTCAATGCTTGGGGATGCTGCTATACCACTCATGATGGTTATGTTGGGGATGCAGCTTGCTTCAATCACATCACTGAAGTTTAATTGGCAGGTTATTACTTCATCGGTTATTGTACGCATGCTCGTTTCACCGCTGCTGGCATTTTTGTTTATTTGGGTTGCCGAGCCGGATCCATTGATTGCTTCCATCCTTGTGATTGTCGCCGCTATGCCAAGTGCCGCAACAACGACTATGTTTGCGATTGAATTTGATACAGAGCCTGATCTTGTTTCCAGCATTACGCTTGTTACAACGTTGGTTAGCATTGTATCGGTAACGGTACTCTTGAATCTGATTGCCTGATGTTTGTTTTTCCATGCGAGGGGGAACCTTAATGGAAAGTACAATGGAAGGGTGAAAGAATGATACGCACAATTTTAATGATCATTGGTGCCATTGTAGTAATAGGCTGGATCATTTCCATTTTATAAGCAATAATATCGCTGACAGGAGATCCCTTGTCAGCGATTTTAGTTTTGGAGTTAAATTGACATCGTATATTATTTTATATATTCTTAGCATATTATGAAAAAAGAAACGAAGCAGCAAAAAGTGTATAAAGGTTTGAAAAAAAGAATTATTGAACGGATTTATGTCCCGGGGCAACGGATCGTCATCGATCAGATTGCCAAAGAAATGGACACAAGCACGATTCCAGTCCGGGAAGCAATCCGTCAGCTTGAATCGGAGCGGCTTGTGGTATACAGGCAAAATGTGGGTCCGGTTGTTTCCGAGGTGAATGAAAATGATTACTCGGATACATTACGGGTGCTCGCGTTGCTGGAAGGGTATGCGACCGCATTAAGTGCGAAAAGATTCCCGCGGGAAAAACTGCCAGTGCTGAAGGATTTAAACCAACAGATGAAGGAGGCTCTGGATAATATTGATATTCTGCATTTCGGAAAATTGAATGCTGAATTTCATCGGGTGATATGTGAAGAATGTAACAATCAGTATCTGCTGGAATCAGTCAGGGATACATGGAACAGGCTTGATTCGATCCGGGGATTGGGGTCAATGTTATACTCGCTTCGAGTGAAAGAATCCATTAAGGAGCATACAGAAATCATACGGTATTTTGAATATGGCGGATCTTTTTCCGAAATCGAACAACATTCACGCATGCACAAAATTAGAACGGCGGAGGATTTTGAACGACGTCGATTAAATCAGATGGAGACAGATAACCCTGTCGGATAACTTCACGAAAAAGTTATCTTGCAGGGTTAATTTTATGGAGAGTTGTTGATAGGAGATGGAAAGTTCTTGGTTGAAACCGGTAGTTGCCGGTTTCCTGTCCTGCACGGTGTAACGAATTATATGAATAATACACGTTGACATTATATACTAAATCATATACGATTTAATTGTTCAGAAAATTTATAGAAATCCGACTGTAAAGGTCTGCTTTAATGAAACGAAACGGAGGGAAAAACGGATGGCGTACGAGGAAGTAAAACGGCGTTTTAGAGGCTCAATATCACCTGTTATTACACCGTTTCATGAAGATGAGCGCATTGATTTTGACAAATTCAAAGAGCTAATTAACTGGCATATTGAAAGCGGCAGTCATGGAATTTCCGTTACCGGGACATCCGGTGAACCGAGCTCCATGTCGGTTGAGGAACGGATAACCGTGATGGAAACAGCGTGTAAAACAGTAAGTGATCGTGTTCCATTTATCCCCGGAACAGGTTCCACAAATCACCAGGAAACGTTAAGTATGACGAAAGCAGCTCAGGAAATGGGAGCAGACGGGGCATTGGTGATTGTTCCATACTACAACAAGCCCAATCAGCATGCATTGTATAAACATTTTAAAGCGGTTGCAGATTCGGTAGACATTCCGATTATTTTATACAACATTCCCGGTCGAACAGCGGTAAATTTGAAAGCGGATACAATTGCTGCGTTGGCAAAAGATTGTTCGAATATTATCGGGGTAAAGGAAGCGAACAAGGACTTTGAACATGTTAATAAAGTCCTCTTGAAAGCCGGACGCGATTTCAATTTGTATTCAGGGATTGAAGTGCTTTGCTATCCGATGCTGGCAATCGGCGGTGCCGGTCATATAAGTGCGACCGCGAATGTAGCACCAACTGAGGTAGCCGATCTTTACAATAAATGGGAGGCGGGGGATGTGAAAGGTGCGCAAGAATTGCACTACCACTTAATGCCGCTCAATGATGTGCTGTTCCGCGACACGAATCCGGCTCCGGCCAAAACGGCACTCGGTATGATGGGTAAAATAAAACCTGTGCTTCGAAAGCCGCTTGATGTGCCGTCTGAGGAAGTACAGGAGGAAGTTCGCTCAACCTTAAAAACCTATAATCTACTATAAAAGAAGGTGAGTTGTTTGGAACATAGAAAAGTGGATGATGTGCAGTTATACATCAATGGTGCTTTTACAGAAGCAATAGGTTCAGAACACTTTGATAATTATAATCCGTTTACAAATGAAATTACAAACAAGGTAGCAAAAGGTGACAAGGCGGATATCGAAAAAGCGGTTCAGGCAGCTGATCACGCATTTTACCATGGTCCGTGGGGCCCCCCCGGCCCCGGTCCTGGTATGAAGCAGAAGGAACGGATGGCATACATCGAAAAAGTTGCTGACTTGATTGCGGATGAAGCAGAAGAGATTGCTGTTCTGGAGTCGCTTGATACGGGACTTCCTATCAGTCAGACACGCAAGATGACCGCACGTGCAGCAGAAAATTTCCGGTTTTATTCGCGGATGGTTCAGTCGCGTATGCATGGAGACGCGTACCAGGTGGACGATGAATTCATCAATTATACTGTTTATCAACCGCTCGGTGCTGTTGGTTTAATCACTCCATGGAATGCACCATTTATGTTGACAACGTGGAAAGTTGCACCAGCGCTGGCAGCAGGCAACACGGTTATTTTGAAGGCTGCAGAGCTATCCCCGCTCAGCGCAAACCGTCTGGCAGATATCATCGATCGAGCAGGATTACCTGATGGGGTGTTTAACGTGATTCACGGATACGGGGAAACGGCTGGTGATGCCCTTGTTAAAAGCGAAAAAGTGAAAGCGATTTCATTTACAGGTGAAACAGTGACAGGTAAAACGATTATCAAAAATGCTGCTGATTCATTGAAGAAAACATCGATGGAACTTGGGGGAAAGTCACCGCTTATTGTGTTTGATGATGCTGACTTTGAACGTGCATTGGATGCGGCGGTATGGGGGATATTTTCCTTCAATGGCGAGCGTTGCACAGCGAATTCACGTGTGTTTCTCCATACAAATATCAAAGATAAATTTATTGAAGCATTACGGCAGCGGGTGGAGAAAGTAAAATTGGGGGATCCAATGGACCCGGCAACACAACTCGGACCGTTGATTGATAAAGGTCATTATAACAAAGTGTCAGGTTACATTGATCTGGCAAAGAAAGAAGGCTGTGAAGTTGTTCAGGGAACGGTGCCACCGGAAGTGAAAGCAGGGAACTTTGTGCCGCCAACATTGTTTCTGAACGCCACCAATGACATGCGTGTCAGTCAGGAGGAAATTTTCGGACCAATTATGTCGGTCATCGAATTTGAAACAGAAGAAGAGGTAATTGAGATGGCAAACGGCACTGAATACGGTTTGGCGGGTTATGTCTGGACAAATGATATAAAACGGGGGCATCGGGTTGCGCAAGCGGTAGACTCCGGCATGCTTTGGGTCAATGCACAAAATGTCCGTGACTTAAGAATACCGTTCGGCGGGATGAAGGGAAGCGGCATAGGGCGTGAAGGCGGACACTTTGCCATCATGGAATTTTATACAGAGCCAAAAGCAATCCATGTATCAATAGGTGACCACCGGATACCGGAATTCGGAAAATAATACGAGGAGGAGAAATTATGCCGGCAAAAACGGGCGAGGAATATATTCAGGGGTTAAAGAAAGCAAACAATAACGTGTTCATTCATGGAGAGCGTGTGGATGATGTCACCACACATCCGGCATTCAAAAATGTGATCCAATCAATGGCAAACTTGTATGACCTGCAATACGAAAAACCGGACAAAATGCTGTATACATCACCAACAAGTGGTGACCGGGTAGGAATGACTTTCCTGCAGCCTAAATCCGTGGAAGATCTGATTAAAAGACGAGAGGCAATGCAGGAATGGGCGATGACGAGCGGAGGCATGATGGGACGTTCGCCGGATTATTTAAATGCTGAAGTGATGGCAATGGGAATGAATAATGAATTGTTTGCTGAAGCGGATCCATATTTTGCGGAAAATGCCCGAAATTTTTATGAGTACACCCGGGAAAATGATATCAGTCTGACACATACGCTGATCCATCCTCAGGTAAACCGGGCCAAAATGCAACACGAACAAAAGGATGCCAATGTCGCGCTGCATCTGGTTGAAAAGCGTGATGACGGGATTATCGTTGATGGAATTCGTCTTTTGGCGACCCAGGGAGGCATTACCGATGAAATTCTTGTGTTCCCGTCAACCGTAAAAAAAGCAGGAGAACATGATGATCCATATTCATTAGCATTTGCCGTACCAAACAATACACCTGGCTTGAAATTTATCAGCCGTGAAGCGTTTGACTACGGAAAAAATGACTGGGATCATCCATTAGGCTCCAGATTTGAAGAAGGAGATGCAATCGTTTCATTTGAAAATGTGTTTGTACCGTGGGAGCGCGTGTTTGTCTGCGGCAATTCATCTGTCTGTAACCGTACATTCCGTGAAACAAATGCTGTTGTTCATATGTCCCATCAGGTTGTTGCCAAAAATGTGATCAAGACCGAGTTTTTGCTTGGTGTTGTGTTGAATGTGATGGATGCGATTGGCATTGACCAGTTCCAGCATGTAAAAGATAAAGGGACCGAAATCATGCTGCATCTTGAGACGATTAAATCGCATCTGTACCGGGCGGAACACAACGCAAAACTTGATAAATCAGGAACGATGACACCGGATTTTGATGCCTTGAATGCTGCCCGTAACTGGTATCCGAGGATTTATCCAAGGATGACAGAAATTGTCAGGATTCTTGGTGCATCGGGATTGATGGGGATTCCAACTAAAGCAGATTTTCGTCACGAAGAGATTGGGCCGATTATCCATCGTGGATTACAGGGCAAAAACCTGGAGGGAGAAGAGAGAGTGCATTTATTCCGGCTCGCATGGGATATGACGCTGAGTGCATTCGGCTCCCGGCAGACTCATTATGAATACTATTTCTTTGGGGACCCGATCAAAATGGGAATGGCGTATTTTGACGGGTACGAAAAAGATTCCTATAAAAAATATGTCCAGGATTTCTTGACGAAGAGCCGCGGTGTGAATGTGTAAAGCAGATGTCGCACTTATGCTGGAAGGGAAAGCGAAGTGTATTTCCGCAGCGGTGGTACTACTATTTTTTGCTATCCGTCGCAGTTTAGTTCAAATAATTAACGAAAAAACAAAGGGGGGGGAGTATGATGAATGCAAATATTATCCGGTGTGCACGGGCCATTCTGCATGTGACCGATCTTGACGCATCACGGCATTTTTACGTGGACGTTCTTGGCTTCATTGAAACAGAAGCAGATGATAATCATATATATTTACGTGGACTTGAGGAGCATACACATCACAGCCTTGTCCTGAAAAAAGCTGATGAGCCGTGTGTGGAAGCGCTGGGATACAAAGTTAACTCAAACGATGATTTGAAAGCGCTGTCAGAAATGTTTGTGCAAAAGGGGTTCACAACAAAATGGCTGAATAAAGGTGAGCAGCATGCGATTGGCGATGCGCTTCGAGTGCAGGATGTCAATGGAATGCCGCTTGAGTTTTTTGCCGAAATCGATCCTGCAGAACGGATGCTGCAGCGATATGATATGTACAAAGGAGCCCGGATGCAGCGGATCGATCACGTTAATTACATGGTTTCGGATGTGGAGAAAGGATTTGACTTTTATCAAAATGAACTAGGATTTGCCTGCTCTGAATATACCGAAACAGAAAGCGGCAATATCTGGGCGGCGTGGCTGCACCGCAAGCAAACCGTTCATGATCTGGCGCTTATGAATGGAAAGGGTCCGAGACTCCATCATATTGGGTTCTGGCTCCCTGATCCGCTAGCGATTATTCATGCGTGTGACGTGCTTGCTGCAAGCGGGTATGGTGATAAAATCGAACGCGGCCCGGGGCGGCATGGGTTATCAAATGCATTTTTCCTGTATTTACGAGACCCGGATGGCCACCGGATTGAATTGTACAATGGGGACTACTTAACGAGTGACCCTGATTTCAAGCCGATTCGATGGGATATCAATGACCCAATGCGACAGACGTTTTGGGGACATGAAGCACCGGACTGCTGGTTCAATGAAGCTTCTCCGGTATTGGACGTATTGACTGGTGAAAAAGTCGAACAAAGATCCGCTAAATTGAAGCAGCACAAGCCGACATTTGTGATCTAAAAAATGAAAATGGATCTGGCTGCTTAAGCAGCCAGCAAGATTTTAAATTTCAGAGATTCATAAGAGAGGGTGTTTAACAGCAGATGGATGATCGTACATTCAGAACTGCAATGGGAAAGTTTGCGACAGGGGTTACCGTGATTACCACGGAAGTGAATGATGAGCCATACGGAATGACGGCAAATGCTTTTATGTCGGTATCTGTTGATCCAAAACTGGTTCTCATATCAATCGATGAAAAGGCACGTATGAACAATTATGTTCGAAAGGCCGGAAAATTCGCTGTCAGTATACTGAATGAAGATCAGCAGGATATGTCTGCATACTTTGCCGGACAGATGAAAGAGCATCGGTCGGTTTCCTTTGATCAGTTCAATAGTATGCCGGCGATACCGGGAGCGCTGGTCCACCTCACCTGTAATGTGCATGATTCGGTTATGGCCGGTGATCATACATTGTACATTGGCGAAGTAACCGATATCTGTATTACCGATGGTGAACCATTAACGTTTTTTTCCGGAAAATATAAGCAGATAAACGGCCCAGTGGGAGTAAAGGGAGTATAGCTGTGAGCTGTTTTATTCCAGGGGGAGGTACGGATAAAAGTGAAGCAGCTTGAAAAAACAATGACAATTGAACATGATTTGTTTCAAAAAATAGCCGGGCATGAACAGGTGATTTTTTGCAATGACCCGGCAACGGGACTGCAGGCAATCATTGCGATACATAACACCACATTAGGTCCTGCCTTAGGCGGAACACGAATGCTGCCATACGGTTCAGTGGAAGATGCTTTGGATGATGTACTGAGGCTATCTGAAGGGATGACGTATAAATGTGCAGCTGCCGACCTTGATTTTGGCGGTGGTAAAGCCGTTATCATCGGTGATCCGGCTAAGGATAAATCACCTGCAATGTTCCGGGCATTTGGTCAGTATGTGGAGTCACTGAACGGGCGTTTTTACACTGGTACAGACATGGGAACAACGATGGATGATTTCGTACATGCGATGAAAGAAACCAATTTTATCAATGGTGTCCCGGAGGCTTTTGGAGGCAGCGGGGACTCATCCATCCCAACTGCCCAGGGCGTTATGTACGGACTGAAAGCGACGAATTTTTTTCTTGATGGAACCAGCGAACTGGCTGGTAAAACGTATGCAATTCAGGGCCTCGGTAAAGTTGGTTTTAAAGTTGCCGAACAGCTGCTCCAGGCAGGCGCGGATATTTATGTTACGGATATAAACAGTAACTTACTGCTGAAAATGGAAAGAAGGGCTGCTGAACTGAAGGGAATGCTAAAAATAGTCGGACACGATGCAATTTATAGTGTGGATGCCGATGTTTTCGTACCGTGTGCCCTTGGTGGAATTCTAAATGACAGCGCGGTTGATCAGCTTCAGGTAAATGCTGTTGTCGGATCAGCGAATAATCAATTGCACAGGGCTGAACACGCTGAAAAATTAAGGAATAAAGGAATTTTATATGCACCTGACTATATCGTGAATTCAGGCGGACTTATTCAAGTGGCCGATGAACTGTATGGCCCGAACAAAGCACGGGTTCTAGTTAAGACGAAAGCAATTTATCATTCTTTACTCGAGGTATATGAGACAGCAGATAATGCATATATGACAACTGTGGAGGCTGCTGACCGTAAATGTAAAAAACGACTGAAAGTGCAGCGTCACCGCAGTAATTTTTTTACACGTGGGATAAGTCCGAAATGGAACATACGTCATTAGCAAAAAAACGAAACGCCTATCTGGACGGCAGCAAATTATTTATTAAATCAAGAAACCGATACAGGCATATGGTGTTTTTTGGGAAAATCGTGCTGTGTTTATCATGGGGGTCAAGAACGGTAAAATTCAGGGAGGTGTTACTGTGGCTGATGTTAAGTTTCATGATATTGGTGAAGGAATGAATGAGGGTGAAATCACAACCTATTTTGTGAAAATCGGTGATGAAGTTGCGGTTGATCAACCGCTCGTTGAATTGCAGACCGATAAAATGGTCGCGGAAATCCCTTCACCAGCCGCAGGAAAAATTACAGCCATTCATTTTAAGAAAGGAGAAGTAGTGACGGTCGGGACGGCGTTGATCGAAATTGATGATGGGACTGGTAAGGTGTCAGATGAAACTCCTTCTGCTCCGAAAAAAAAGAAAGCTGCGCAACAGAAAAGAACTAAACCTGATCAGAACAAGGATAAACTTGTGTCCAGCAGCTATAATCGGATTTTAGCGGCACCGTACACACGAAAAGTTGCCCGTGATCACGATATCGATATTGAAGAAATCAAGGGAACCGGCCCAGGGGGAAGAGTAACTGAGGAAGATGTTCATAACGCCATTGAGGGTGGGACTGAATCCGTTTCAAGGACGGTAAAGGAACCGGAAACAGATACAATTCCGTACACAGGTATACGGAAACAGATTGGTGATAATCTTACCAAATCAATCACAACTATTCCGCATGTCACGCATTTTGATGAAGTGGATTTAACGGATTTACTTGAATTCCGCCGGCAATTAAAGCAGGAAGGTGAATCGGTTTCCGTTGTTGCATTTTTTCTGAAGGCGGTAACGATTGCTTTAAAAGAACATCGGATTTTCAATGCGCATCTGGATGAGGAAAACAATGTTATCAGGCTTTCGAAAAGCTGTCATATCGGACTGGCAACAAACACAGATAAGGGGTTGCTAGTGCCGGTATTAAGGGATGTTGATCAAAAAAATATTCGTCAGATTAACATGGAAATGAAGGAACTGACGCAACAAGCTTTGGATGGGAAACTGAATGCAGGTGATATGAAGGATGGCACTTTCACAATCAGCAATGTTGGACCAATTGGGGGTACAGGGGCTACACCAATCATTAATCAACAGCAAACTGCAATTATGGCACTTCATAAAACAAAAAAGACACCGGTTGTGTTGGAAAATGATGAGATCGCGGTTCGACAAATGATGAACATGTCTCTTTCCTTTGATCACCGGGTGGCAGATGGCGTTGCTTCGGTTGAATTTACTAACCGTTTTATTGAATTACTTGAAAAACCGAATAAAATGTTATTGGAGCTGGTATAAATGGTTGTCGGCGAATTCGCGGAACAACGTGACCTCGTCATTGTCGGAGGCGGCCCGGGTGGTTACCAGGCTGCTATTCGCGCCGCCCAGCTGGGGAAATCGGTCACGTTAATTGAAAAAGATAAAGTTGGCGGGGTATGTTTGAACCAGGGGTGTATTCCCTCCAAAGTTTTCACACATGCCGCTGCAAAACTGGCTTCGGTACCAGTTATGGACGAAATGGGAATTGAAACAGGTGAAATGAAAGTAAATTTTGCCAGATTGCAGCAATATAAAACAATGGTTGTTGACCGACTGAATAACGGTGTGGAAGCGCTGATGAAATCGAATGAAATCGAAGTATTAACCGGCAATGCAAACTTTATCAATGATCATAAAATCGGTGTGGAAAATGGCCATCAATTTGATCTGTATGAATTTACCAATGCGATCATTGCTACGGGGAGCCATTCTGATTGGTCAGGGCCGGAGCATGAACGTGTGCTGCTGCCGGAATCAGCATACCAGTTGGAAGAAATACCGGGTTCATTAGTTATTTACGGAAATGACTACCGGGCACTGGAAGCAGCATTCAGCTTTGCACAACTGGGCACAAAGGTAAAACTTTTCCATGACGCTGATTTTCCATTTGATGATTCCATTAATCGGGAACTGGCGCGAATGCTGAAGAAGGCTAAAATTAAAGTGAAGCATGGTTATAAACTGCAAAGTGTCCATCCAGACAAGGAGAAAGTTTCCATAAACTTTTCCAAAGATGTTGAAAAAGTGGATGAAGAAGCTTCGTATTTACTTGTTTGTACAGGACAAAAGCCTAACCTGGAAAATTTGGGGGTCGAACGAACTGGTATGGACATAACGGCAGAAGGGTTCATTCAAACGGATAATAAGGCACAAACTTCCCTTCCTCATGTGTTTGCTGCTGGTGATGTGACAGGTGCCGGGTTTACAGCCGTGAAAGCCATTAAACAGGGGAAGGTCGCTGTGGAAACCATTGCCGGATTGAAAAGTGAAATTGATTTAACGCTTATGCCATCTGTTGTACATACGATACCGCCAATCGCTGCGGTTGGTCTTACTGAGAAACAAGCTGTCGAAGCCGGATACGAAACGAAGGTAAGCAGTTCATCGATGAACGGAAACAGTTATGGGGCAATAGCGAATGCAAGAGGGGGTCTTATAAAGATCGTGAAAGAGAATGAGACAGATATATTGCTCGGTGTTCATATGATTGGCTCCGGTGCTATTGAATTGATAGGTACAGCTGTAACTGCATTGGAAATGGCGGCACGTGAAGAAGATTTGAGGTTTCCGTCGTATCCGCATCCAAGTAATAATGAAGGATTGCTGGAGGCAGTCGAAGGTTTGTCAGGACTGGCCATTCATACACCAAAGAAACGCTGAACATTTTTTACAGTCGATACTATTGAAGCATAAGGAGGGATAGGTTGAACAGTATATTACCCGAAACAGGGACGGTTTATGGTGTTTTGTTTAATTTTCAGGGAGAATTGGAAGCTATGGCTGATGCATTACAGGAAAAACCGTACAAACAACCGCCGAAACGCCCAATACTCTATATTAAACCGAAAAATACCTATAATCATCATCAGGGGGAAGTGGAGATGCCGGAAGGTAAGTCGGTGCTTCAGGCTGGTGCAGCACTTGGCATTGTTTTTGGCAGGAAGACGGTAAATGTTCCGGCGGAAAAGGCGATGGATAATGTAATAGGATTTACCGTTGTTAATGACATCAGTATTCCGCATGACAGTTATTTTCGACCAAATATAAAAAATAAAGTCAGAGATGGGTCATGTCCAATTGGTCCTGTTGTTGCAAAAGAGTCCATTCATGATGCGGCGATGCTTCCAATTAGGGTATTTGTTAATAATGAAGTGGTTCAGGAAAATAATACTACTAATCTTGTACGTCCGGTGGAACAGCTCATTTCAGATATCAGCACGTTCATGACGTTTTCCAAAGGGGATATTTTGCTTGCCGGGGTTCCGGAAAATGCACCACTTGTTAAGGCGGGAGATATTGTCCGAATTGACATCAGTACTGTCGGTTCCCTGGAAAATAAAATCGTTTCCGTGAAAGATGGTGATTCATAATGCGGCATGCACGTGTGGCCTGTTTTGGTGGAATCCATGATGCGGTTGAAGTTGATGGAAAGCTGCATCTTGATGATGGCAGAGTTGTGGAGCAGACTGATGTTACTTGGCTGCCTCCGGTAGAGGCTGAAACGACCTTTGCATTGGGTCTGAACTATGCCGACCATGCCAGTGAGATCAGTTTTAATGCACCTGATGAACCACTTGTTTTTTTAAAGGGACCAAATGCACTTGTCGGACATAATGGACAATCACGTCGACCAAAGAATGCTGTCCACATGCATTATGAATGTGAACTTGCGGTTGTAATCGGGAAAACTGGCCGCAAAGTGAACCGTGTTGAAGCATATGATTATGTGGCAGGATATACCGTTGCCAATGATTATGTCATCCGGGACTACTTGGAAAATTATTACCGGCCTAATCTCGCTGCCAAAAACCGCGATAACCTGACACCAATTGGGCCATGGTTCGTGGATAAGCTGGATGTGGCAGATCCGATGCAACTTACTCTCCGGACGTATGTGAACGGCGAAAAGACGCAGGAAGGATCAACACGTGACATGGTTTTTGACATTCCATACCTGATTGAGTATTTAAGCGGTTTTATGACGCTTCATGAGAATGATGTTATTTTAACCGGTACACCAAAAGGAACAGTACATGTTTATGAAGGGGACGAGGTCATTACGGAAATTGAAGGTATCGGCTCGCTTAAAAATACAATAATCGGTGATAAGGAATTCAACAGATAAGGAGGGTTTTAGTGCCGCACATTATCGTCGAGTATACAGACAATATTGCCAACGATTCGGAAATACCCGCCCTGCTGAAAAAAATAAACGAAACACTGATTGCCCAGGACGGGGTTTTTCCAACCGGCGGGATTCGCGCCCGTGCCATCATGCTGACTGATTACTACATTGCCGATGGATCAGCAGATGATGCATTCGTCCATGCAACATTGAAAATTGCCCCTGGACGGTCGGATGAAGTGAAAAAGAAAACCTGCGACAATCTATTTCAGATGATGGAAGAACATTTTGTGGAGCTTTTCGAAACATGGTACATCGCGCTGTCGATGGAACTCGTTGAGTTTGGTAAGTTGGGAACGTACAAAAAGAATAATATACATGAACGGTTCAGATAGTTTAGGGCCTGGAACGCTTGTTGAGGTTCCGGGCATTTTTTGGCAGTTAAGAAAGTATAAAATCCACATGCTGAACAAAAACTTGAAAGCCCAAACAACATAAATTTTTGCCAATAGAAGGTGCCCCCGCCATAAATTCATAAGTGGCAGTTACTGCCATAGCTGCTCAAACTATGCTAAACTGACAGGAGAGCGAAACGAGAAAGGATTTTTTAAATGAGCAAAACTGTAGTATTAGCTGAAAAACCTTCCGTTGGCCGGGATATTGCACGGGTACTGAACTGCAATAAAAAAGGGAACGGCTTTTTGGAAGGATCGAAATATATTGTTACCTGGGCACTCGGCCATTTGGTGACACTGGCTGACCCGGAAGTATATGATGACAAACTGAAGACATGGCGGATGGAAGATTTGCCGATGCTGCCGAAAAGTCTCAAGTTGGTTGTCATTAAAAAAACCGGCAAGCAGTTCAGCAGTGTGAAAACCCAACTGAACCGAAATGATGTTCAGGACATTGTGATTGCAACCGACGCCGGACGGGAAGGAGAGCTGGTGGCACGTTGGATCATTGAAAAGTCCCGAACCAAAAAACCGGTAAAACGGCTGTGGATTTCATCGGTAACGGATAAAGCAATTCGGGATGGGTTTAAACATCTGAAGCCGGGGAAACAGTATGAAAACCTGTATCATGCAGCAGTGGCACGTTCGGAGGCGGATTGGTATGTCGGGTTGAATGCAACACGTGCCCTGACAACCAAGTTCAATGCCCAGCTTTCCAGTGGACGTGTTCAAACGCCGACCCTTGCTATGATCGCCTCGAGAGATAAGGAAATCAAAGAGTTCACGCCGAAGCAGTTTTATGGAATAGAAGCAAAAATGGATAAAGGGTTAAAACTAACCTGGCAGGATGCAAAAAACAACAGCCGGATTTTTTCAAAAGAAAAGGCCGATGCATTGCTGAAACAGTTAAAAAATCAGCCTGCCAAAGTTGTCAATGTTAATAAAGCACAAAAGAAAAAGCATGCCCCGCAACTTTATGATCTGACCGAATTGCAACGTGATGCGAACCGTATTTTCGGGTTTTCCGGAAAGCAGACATTGTCACTGATGCAAAAATTGTATGAACAGCATAAAGTACTCACATATCCACGAACCGATTCAAGGGTTATTTCAACCGATATTGTTCCAACACTGAAAGAGCGTGTGAAAGCGTGCGGGGTTGATCAGTACAGCCGTTTCGCCGGGAAAGTGCTCAAGCATGACTGGAAACTGCCAAAATCAGTCGTCGATAACAGCAAGGTTTCGGACCACCATGCGATTATTCCGACTGAGCAGCCGGTAATTCTAACAGAGCTGAATGATAAAGAACGGAAAATCTATGACCTGGTTGTTAAGCGGTTTTTGGCAGTACTGGCTGAGCCATACGAATATGAGCAGACAACAATAGAAGCCCAAATTGAAAATGAGCGTTTCAGTACGAAAGGCACAACTGTCAAAAAAATGGGCTGGAAAGAAATCTACAATGATTCCGAAAATGATCAGGGATTGCCGGATGTTCAAAAGGGAGATACATTCAAGCATTTGAAGCTTACAATCACAGATGGAGAAACGAAGCCGCCCGAGCGATTTACAGAGGGGGGCCTGCTGCAGGCAATGGAGAATCCAGTCCGATATTTGGGATCGGATAATAAGCAACTGGCTAAAACCATTAACCAGACTGGCGGACTTGGCACCGTTGCAACACGTGCGGATATTATTGAGAAGCTGTTCAACAGCCAGTACATGGAAATGCGCGGTAAACATATTTTCATTACCTCAAAAGGGAGACAATTGCTTGAACTTGTTCCCCAAGATTTAAAATCACCGGCACTCACTGCTGAATGGGAAACAAAACTTGGGCAGATCGCAGAAGGTAAGTTGAATAAAAACCAATTTATCAAAGAAATGAAGGATTATGCCCGGCAGGTTGTCCAGCAGATTAAGGCCAGTGATGAAACATTCAAGCACGATAATATGACTGGAACCAAATGCCCGGACTGTGGGAAATTAATGCTGGAGATTAAAAATAAACATGGACGTATGCTTGTTTGTCAGGATCGTTCGTGCGGACATAAAAAGAATATAGCTAAGCATACCAATGCCAGATGTCCGAACTGTCATAAACGGATGGAAATGCGCGGTGAAGGGGAAGGCAAAATGTTCACTTGCAAATGCGGGCATCGTGAAAAACTTTCCACCTTTAACAAACGTATGAAGCAGGAGAAAAAACAAAAAGTTTCCAAAAAAGATGTCAACAAATACTTGAAGAAACAGGATGATGGATTCACAAACAATGCACTTGCTGAACAGCTTGCCAAGTTGAAAAAAGATTGAAATTGGGGAGAAACCGCCGGGAAAGGTGGTTTCTTTATTCCTAATTGCTTTCTTACTGTATATAGTTCAACTGGTACTTTCGAATCAAATCGTTTCGATAAGACAGATTTTGGAGATTTTTGTAAACGATTACTAGTTAGAAAGGTTTAAATATTGTATAGTTTACTACAATTCTATGAGTAATTGTGATAAGCTTTAATAGAAATTGAATATTTGGGGGAAATACGATGTCAAACAATGAAGAATTGGAAAGAGCAACAGGAGAGAAATCGATCGACTCACTGCAATTCAGATTTGGCGCTTTTGGTGCAGCTGTACCGCTATTATTTTTTGTTGTTTTTGCAATAACAATCAGTGTTCTCCAGCTTGCCTCCCAAGTGGCGTTGGTGATGGGAGCCATAATTGGATTGACTTTGGGGTTGCTTCTCTGTAAAAGTAAATGGGAAGATTATGCACAAGGTTTATTCGATGGACTGGCACAGCCTGTTGGTGTTATCGCAATGGTTGCCTGGTTTTATGCGGGTATGTTTGCCCAGGTTCTGCAGGTAGGCGGACTCGTGGAAGGTCTTGTCTGGATTGGTGCCATTACCGGTGTTACAGGCGGTCTTTTTGTAGCATTGACATTTTTATTGGCAGCCACTTTTTCGACTGCAGTTGGTACAGGGTATGGAACAACCGTTGCATTCTGTACATTGATGTATCCTGCAGGTGTCGCTGTTGGAGGAGATCCGGTATTTATGTTTGCCGCTATTTTGGCTGGCGCTGTGTTTGGTGATAACCTGGCACCGGTTTCAGATACGACAATCGTCTCGGCAACAACACAGGATGCCGATGTCCCGGGGGTTGTACGCAGTCGTTTTAAATACGCAGTTGTTGCGGCAATTCCGGCTGTTATTTTATTTGCCATCTTTGGCGGCGGCGGGAATGCCGGTACTAATCAGGGCTCAATTGAGTCTATGATGGAATCTGTTAATCCAAGTGGACTCATTATGCTGATTCCGTTTTTGATTGTATTAATTCTGGCGCTGTCAGGACACCATTTGCTTACTTCTCTTACATGGGGTATTCTTTCAACGATTCCTTTAATATTCCTTATGCACCAATTTGGAATAAGCGGTAAGGAATTGGGTGACTTATTAAGTTTCAATCCTGATTCAGACACTGTAATTCAAGGTGCGTTGATAGAGGGGCTTACCGGATACTTCAATATGGCCATTCTTATTTTGTTAATTGTAGCTGCGGCTCATTTATTAAAATTAGGTGGGACAATGGATGCCATTACAACAGGTTTGATCAAATGGATTAAAAATTCTGTCCGCAGAGCCGAGCTTGCCATCTGGGGAATTGTTGCGCTATTAAACAGCTCCATTACGATCAATACTGCTGCTGAAATTGCGGCAGCGCCATTTGTAAAAGAAATCGGATCAAAATACCGCATTCACCGTTATCGTCTGGCTAACATGCTTGATGCGGTAACCTCATCACTAGGGTATATTTTTCCTTGGGGTGCACCTGTTTTGCTCGGCTGGTCAACAATTCAAACGATGAAGGAAACGTATAATTGGCTGCCGGTTGTTGAACCGACAGCAGTGTGGCCATTCGTTTTCCACGGCTGGTTCCTGTTTATCGTGATGCTGATTGCGGCACTAACCGGTTGGGGGCTGCGCTACCAAGGCAAAAATAATGAAGAATTGAAAGAGCGTCCGAAAGATTAATAATCGTAAATAGAATGGAAGGGCGGAGAACTTTATTAAGGTTCTCTGCTCTTTTTAGCAGTTAAGAATGTATAATTACTTTCTTACTACATAAGTGCAACTAAGGTTGTCATCTAAAGGCATGGTGACAACCAATTTTTCTAATACTCCACTAATTTAAGCAGCCATTTTTGCGTTTTCTCCGCTTTATACTATACTGATAGATAGAAATGGGGGCGGCGTATGAAAGTGACGGGCGCGATCGACAAAGAGACAAGATGCAGTCATTATTATGAAAATAATGACATCATTGCTATAAAATTTTATTGTTGCAAGGAATATTTTCCATGTTATCAATGCCATGCTGAATACGGATGTGGCCATAATAAAGTATGGCCAAAAGTTAAATTTGACGAAAAGGCGATTCTTTGTGGAAACTGTAAGAATGAACTGACCATAAATGAATATTTGAACGGCGGATACAGCTGTCCAAACTGTTATGCTTCATTTAATCCCGGCTGTTCCATCCATTATCATTTGTATTTTCAAAAATAAAAATGGCTTGTATGAGCTGTTTACTTGCATTGAACGCAGGATGTATCATTTAATTGTATTGATGTGAATAAAGGAGGGTACGATAGATGGCTTTTGTAATATTGGACCCCTGCCGCCAGGAGAAATCAGCAGAGTGCTTAACAGTTTGTCCGGTAGACTGTATTGAAGAGGGGACGGAACAATTTTACATAGATCCGGATGTCTGTATTGACTGTGGTGCCTGTAAAGCAGTATGTCCGGTAGATGCAATCGTTGAAGAATACGACCTGAGTCCTGATCAGGAAACTTATCTGGAACAGGCTGAAGAGTTCTTTAAAAATAGATAGCCAAATAAAAACCCTTGTACAAATCCGGGTTAAGGATGTACAAGGGTTTTTGGGTACAGTATGGCATTATTCATCTTCGGCCTGGACTGCTATTTTGCTGGCAACCCAGCGTTTGGCAGTTTCCTCATCAATTTCATAGATTTTGCCCGCGCGAAGCAAATCACCATGATAGGCGGTCTGTACATTCATTTTAATTCTCATCAAAAGTCTCCCCAATCAATAGCCTACGTTATAATTATAGCACATCAATGACCGACTGATTAATTTTCCCTGATTAGCTGCCAGGCTTTGTCAATATCAGTTACAGGTTGATGGCATGTAAAGTTTTCGCAAATATAGATGCTTGTCCTGTTGCCAATTTTACGGTATTCCGACGCGAAAGCAGCTGTATCAGATAAAGTATCCGGATTTTCGGTAACCAGCAGGCTAATGTCAGGGTTGAAATCCACCTGTAACTGGTTCGTAAATTCATTTTCGTCCCCAATCACGACAACTTCTTTCGACGGGTATTCCATAAACAGCACACTTTGAATAAAATGAGTGCTGGCGGCGACAGCTGATGAAACATCATTATGGAAAGCGTACGACATTTCTTCCATGTTATTAAAATAGTTGGTTTCGCCCGTTAAATGTCCAAGGCGCACCAAACAATTGGCAGCAACACTGTTTCCGGAAGGCAATGCGCCATCATATATTTCTTTTTCCCTAGTCAGAAGTTGTTCGCTGTCTTCTCCATTGAAAAAGAATCCGCCATGCGTATTGTCCCAGAAAAGATTCAGCATTCCGTCAACAGTTTCTTTGGCTTTTTGAAGATATTCAGTCGAAAAATCAGCTTCATATAATTCAATGTATGCCCATGTCAGATATGCATAATCGTCAAGATAACCGTTGAATTTCACCTCGCCATCCCGGTATCGTGCTTTAATTCGGCCATCTTGAATCAGGTTATCTTGAATAAATCGGACCGATTCTGCTGCGGTTTCAACATATTCCGGTGTATGAAAGGTCTTTCCTGCTTTTGCAAGTGCAGCAATCATCATGGCATTCCATGATGTTAATACTTTATCATCGACATGCGGATAAACTCGCTGTTCGCGGGCGTGAAGGAGCTTACTCCGTGAGTCGTCCAGCGATTCTTTCAGTTGCTCCAGCGTCAGATTGTTTTCATCTGCAATGGCTGGAAGTGATACTTCAGACAGGTTCGGAACATTTTTTCCTTCAAAATTCCCTTCCGGCGTAATGTCATAAGCTGCAGTAAACAGCTTCCCCGCATCTTCACCCAAAATATCCATGACTTCATTGAACTCCCACACGTAATACTTTCCTTCCACACCTTCTGAATCAGCATCAATTGCCGAGTGGAAAGCACCTTCCGAATTACGCATCTCACGCATGACAAACTCGATGATTTGCTTACTAACTTTTTTATAAAAAGGATTTTTCGTAACTTGGTAGCACTCGGTATATGCGATTAAAAGCAATGCATTGTCGTACAGCATTTTTTCAAAATGAGGAACAAGCCACTTTTCATCTGTTGAATACCGGGCAAAGCCAAAACCGATATGATCATAAATCCCGCCTGCTGCCATATTTTGCAAGGTGTTTTCAACCATTTTAAGTGCTGCAGTTTTTCCAGTGAAATGATGGTACCGCAATAAAAACAGCAAATTTTGCGGAGCGGGGAATTTTGGTGCCGCCCCGAATCCGCCATTTGAAAAATCAAACCGTTTGCCAAGCTGTCTGGCTGCTTCATCCGTGATTTCTTTCGTCAGCCGATTTTCACTTCTTTCAGAGACTGCTTTTTCCAGCGCATCTGTTACGCTTTTGGTAACCTTGTCAATTTGCTCCGGATCCTGTTTGAATTTTTGATACAGTTGTGTCAAAACATCCATGATGCCTGGCATTCCATATTTGCTTTCACGGGGAAAATAAGTACCGGCATAAAACGGTATTTTGTCAGGAGTCATGAAAATTGATAGCGGCCATCCGCCTTGTCCGGTCATCATCTGGCAGACTTTCATATAAACGGAGTCAACATCCGGCCGTTCTTCCCGGTCAACTTTAATGGCGATATAATGTTCATTCAGAAAGCTGGCAACTTCCTTATCCTCAAATGATTCATGGGCGAGGACATGACACCAATGGCATGTTGAGTAACCGATGGAAAGAAAGATCGGTTTGTCCTCAGCTTCAGCTTTTGCGAATGCCTCCTCTCCCCATGGATACCAATTGACAGGGTTATAAGCATGTTGGAGCAGGTAAGGACTTTTTTCATTGATTAACCTGTTTGGATTACTATGCATGGTGGTATCAGCTTCTTTCGTTTAGTGATTTTGAACCTAGTTTAACTGATAATTCCAGATTAATACAAACGGATAGGTGTGATTCAGGAACAAGTATGTGATACATATCACAGCTGATCTTTGGGGATACATAAAGTAACATTCATAATTAATTGGAGGGAGCAAGAGTGGCACCTGATGAAAAAAATATAAAGCTGACCTCGGCAGAAATCACACAACTTTGGACAGCATACATGAAAGAAACTTCAAACGTATGTCAATTGCAATATTTTTTGGCTAAGGTAGAAGATGAAGAAATCAGACCTATTATTCAACATGTTTTAGAGTTGGCTCAGTCACATGTAAATAAAATCACTGCGATCTTTAACGCGGAAAATTACCCGATACCATATGGCTTTAAAGTCGAGGAAGATGTTGATATAACTGCCCCCAGGCTCTTTTCAGACAACTTTATTCTGAACTACCTGCATACAATGGGGGGGATTGTTTTACAGTCTTTTGCAACGGGGGTACAGTTGGCTGTCAGAGCGGATGTTTATAGTTATTTCACTGAATGCCTGCAGGAAGCCACGGAAACGCTAAGAGAAATAAGGGAGTTATTGCTATCTAAAGGATTATTTATACGGACACCGAACCTTCCGATACCAGAGAGTTATGATTTTGTAAAAAATAAAAGTTTCCTTACCGGTTATTTTGGAGAGAGGAGACCATTAACAGGTGCAGAAATAACAAATATAAACATGAATTATCAACGAAATGCATTGGGAACGGCAGTTATGATTGGGTTTAGTCAAGGGGCACAATCCAAAGAAGTAAGACAGTTTCTTGTCAAAGGAAAAGAAATCGCTCAAAAGCATTGTGATGTCTTTAGTTCTATCTTAACAGAAGATGATATACCAGTACCTATGACATGGAATACAGAAATAACCGACTCCACTACATCTGTTTTTTCTGATAAGTATGTGATGTTTGTAACAACTGCTCTAATTGCTTTAAGTGTTGGATTTTATGGTACAAGTATGTCGATGTCACCCAGAAGGGATTTAGGCGCGAAATATGGTAAGCTGTCAGGTGAAATACTTAAATATGCTGATGACGGAGCAAAGATTATGATTAAAAATGGTTGGATGGAAGAACCGCCAAGGGCTTTGGACAGGGATGAATTAGCAAAGAAAAAATAAACGCAAGCCATTTTCGATCTGAATTGGATTGGAGAGTTATTTTTCATTGGATGCTCATCAGTTGGGAGCATCCTTTTTAAAAATTTTAATGTGAATATTTTATGTTAGTATTGATAAGGTTGTCGCTTACTTCTCCGGTTGTCCTCTTCGGTGAATTTTTGGTTTGCAATCCATTTCAGAAGGTTATCTTCTTCCTCAGTAAGATCTCTATTCAGTTTGTTTTCAAACTCATGAGATATTTTTTTATACAGGATGACCGGGTTCATCAAGCTCCCTCCTATAGTAATAATAACCTAATTATAACAATATTTCTGAAAATATTAAATATAAACAATTAGTTTGTAATGTAATTGTAAAATAAATAGCAATATTAACCAGAGATAAAGCAAAATAATAAAGGGAAGGAACGTTAAATGTGATACGAAATACCCTCTATAAAGGAAAATAGAGGGTA
Organism: Virgibacillus ihumii; assembly: GCF_902726655.1. NCBI lineage: Bacteria > Bacillati > Bacillota > Bacilli > Caryophanales > Bacillaceae > Virgibacillus > Virgibacillus ihumii. The sequence goes on along the minus strand of NZ_CACVAN010000001.1, from coordinate 1,591,544 downwards.
AGGTATCTGTACAATATAATCTTCTTCAGGAGTTTCAAGGTTCTTTTGATAGGTAAAAAGACCAAAAAATACTGACAATGATTGTATTATGCCATGTTCGAATATTAAAACGGGCAGGTATAATGAAGCTCGGTTAGTTTTGGGATGGTGCTGTATAACCTTTTACTACATGTGTGTGCCCATCATTTTCCGTTGTCGTCAATTCGGCATAATGCGTATGGTAGCCATTACCGAGTGGAATCGGTGGGCTCGTATATGCCTTGTAACGATGAATATGTTCATCATCATATGTCGTATTGCCATAGATAATATGAACATGACCGTCTTCAGATTCAATCGGTGTACTGGTTACACCAGGGTGGAGGTGAGTGTGTCCGTCATCACAGGTGGTTGAACCGTAATGAGCGTGTGTATGCCCTTCCTGACGATCACCGCTTCTATTCAATTGTTGCGATCCTTCTTCCGGACGATTAAAATTATACGGGTGCTGCATCCAGTGTTGGCCGGCGGGGGGATATGCGCTATAAGGGACTGGGATTATACCATAATACATATAAACATTCCTCCTGTATATTTTCATCGCTATAAGTGTATGCATCAGATGCCCAGATGGTACTGATGAATTTCAAATGTATGTCAGAATATACTAATAATCCCCGTAAAATTGAGCGAAAAATATTACCCCAAACAATTAGAACGTAAAAAGGTGATGCTTTACTTCAGCTTGGTTCCATTACATCTTTGCTGACAAATTTTTTGGACATCATTTTGTTCATCAATTATTATCTATTGTCATCACGCTCAATCTTAATTACTGAAAAGTCATATGCTCCCGTATCTATGAATGATGAGTTTTTCATAACCTCTCCCGTCCATAGATTAACCGCATTGTCAGTATGAAATGGTCTTCTAAGAGAACGATTTGATGGATTAATAATAAAAACTATTTTTTCATCGCCAAATCTCTTTTCATAGACGATAGAGTTGGATTCATTGTCCGATTCAGTAAAGCGAAAACTTCCATTGCTGCCAAACGCAGGCTCTGATTTACGCAATTGAATCAGTTTTTTAATAAACTCCCGCAACTCCAGGTCCTGCTCATCTGTATTCCAGACCATGCATTTACGACATCCGGGATCCTGTCCCCCTGTCATTCCAATTTCATCACCATAATAGATACAAGGCGTTCCCTTGAAGGAAAACTGCATTACGAAAAGCAGTTTGGCTCGCTGTTTGTCATTGTCGCAGAGGGTTAGCAGCCGCTCCGTATCATGACTGTCGAGCAGATTAAAAGCTGCTTCATTAACATTTTCCGGATACGATGTGAGAACGCTGGAAATTTGATTGGCAAATTGTTCAGCATTTAGCGTTCTTTTTCCTAAATAGTCGAGCGCAGCAAGCGTGAATGGATAGTTCATGACTGCATCGAACTGGTCTCCCTGCAGCCAGGGCATAGAGTCATGCCAGATTTCTCCTAGAATATATACGTCCGGTTTAACTGCTTTAACCTCTTTCCGGAAATCCCGCCAAAATTGGTGGTCGACTTCGTTCGCCACATCTAGGCGCCAGCCATCAATATCAAATTCTTTGATCCAGTATGTCGCAACATCAAGCAGGTATTGTTTTACGTCAGGGTTTTCGGTATTGAGTTTGGGCATGTGTGGTGTGAAAGCGAATGAATAAAAGGTTGGCTGCGGTTCGGTCTTAACAGGGAACTCCTTGATATGAAACCAATTTTTATACAGTGATTCAGCCCCATTTTCAAGCACATCCTGAAACTGCGGGAAGTAATACCCACTGTGATTAAATACTGCATCAAGCATAACTCGAATTCCCTTTTCATGGCAGCGCTGTACAAGCTCACGGAACTTTTCTTTCGTGCCGAATTGCGGGTCGATTTCCATGTAGTCAATCGTGTCATATTTATGATTGGAGTATGCTTTAAAGATTGGTGTGAAATAAATTCCGGTAATACCCAGATCCTCAAGATAATCAAGATGGTCAATTACACCTTGAAAGTCTCCCCCGAAGAAATTCTCCTGAGCCGGCTCTGCACTTCCCCATGGCAACGTACCCTCAGGATCATTGGAGAAGTCACCATTTCCAAACCGTTCGGGGAAAATCTGATACCAAATTGTGTCCTTCACCCAGTCAGGCGTATGAAAAACGTCAGCCTGGTTCAGGAAAGGGAAACAGAAGTAATAGGCGACATCATCAAAAGGTGCGTCATGGTAAAACCCTTTTTCAGTGTATACAAGTTTTTCATTGCTGCTGTTCAGTTCAAATCCATACCGCAACCGGCGGAATGGAGGTTTAATTTCAACCAGCCAGTAATCAAAAAGATCGTTGCTTGCCTGCAAAGACATCTCACTCCGGTGAACCTTCCAGCCTTCCTCAGTCCAGTCGTAGGGATCCCCGTGAATCAGTATGACATTATCGACATCATCTCGTTTGGTCCGAAGCCGAATGTGCAATGTTTCGGCATCATAAGCATAGGCAAAATTATTTTTCGGTCGGTGATAAACTGCTTCTTTCATCATAAAAATACCCCTTTCTATTAGAAAACCCCTTCTCCATCTGCCGGAAAAACGGGGTTGTTGTGCAAGACAATGCATTGCCCTCAAAATATGATTACTTTTAGTAAATAGAATTTGCCTGCAAATGTCAATAAAAGATTAAAATTTTAAAAACTTTTGCGAAAACGGTTGCACAATTTAAAGAATGCGTTTACAATAAAAATCAGAATTTGTGCAAACGATTTCGTGAAACTGGTTTTGCATTTACTAAATCCTAAAGGGGGAAAATTTGTAATGAAGAAATCTTCATATCTATTAATCGCGGCATTTATGTTTGCCATTCTAGTATTGGCAGCATGTGCTCCGGAACGTTCAGAAAGTACAGGTGAGGGAAGTGACAGTGAGAGTTCCAAGGAAACTGCTGAAAAACCCGAATCTCTGTCCATCTGGGCAAACGATGAGGAAAAACAGCTGGAAGCAATTAAGGATATTGTAGCTGACTATGAAAAAGAAACAGGAATTAAGGTTAAGGTTGAAAAGAAATCTATGCTCGATCAGATGGAACAATTGGCGTTAGCCGGTCCTGAAGGAAATGGCCCGGACTTATTTTTCCAGCCGCATGACCGGATTGGTAACATTGTGGCACAAGGACTTGCTGAACCAATTGATATGGCAGATGATGTGAAAAGCACATACAGTGACGCAGCAGTCGAAGCGGTAACATATCAGTACAATGGTAAAACTGCTCAGTATGGTTACCCGGCAGTTATTGAAACATACGGTGTATTTTACAATACGGATATCGTAAAAGAAGCACCGGAAACGATCAACGATTTAAAAGCACTTCTTGAAAACAAGACGAATCCATCAAAAGATCAGTATGGATTTATGATGAAACCGAATGATTTATATTTCTCCATTCCATTCTTCTATAACTTTGGCGGTTATATTTTCGGAGGAGAAGAAGGGGAATATAATACTGATGATATCGGTCTGAATAACGAAGGTTCCGTAAAGGGCGGAAAGTTATTTCAATCTTTTTTTGGTGAAGGTAAAATCCCCCCATCAACAACAACTGATGTTATTGATGGATTGTTCAATGATGGAAAAGTTGGTGCAGTCATCAATGGTCCATGGGCAATTGTAGGTTATAAAGAGGCATTAGGTGACAAACTTGCTTTTACGCCATTCCCAAAAATTAACGGTGAACAAGGTCAAACTTTTGTCGGGGTGAAATCATGGATGGTTTCCTACTATTCCGAGAAAAAACATTGGGCTAAAGATCTGGCAGCATTTATGACAAATCAGGAAAATTCCAAGCATTATTTTGAAGTTGCAGGAGAGCTTGCTCCAAACAAAGAGGCACTTTCATCCATTGAAGATCCAATTTATGCAGCTTTTGCGGAACAGATTAAACACGGTGTGCCAATGCCAAGTACACCGGCAATGCAGCAAGTTTGGGAACCATTCAACAATGCATTGCAGTTTATTGCTGAAGGTGAAGATGTGAAGCCTGTACTGGATGAAGCGGTTAAGCAAATAAAAACGAATATCCAGGCAAGTGGCGCAGAGTAAGTATTATTTTGATGGGAGGGGTCAGCTCTTCCCATCATTCTATTTTATTTATGGAGCTAATAGTCTGCTTGATTTTAAAGGGGGTACCAACATTGTCTGCACCCGACAATAATCGAAATACCGGTAAAAAGCATAGTCCCAAAGCAGCAATGGTTTTATCTTTATTGTTTGCGGGTCTTGGGCAGCTTTACAACCGCAGATATATAAAAGGGATCATATTTATCATTATTGAAGCAGCATTTCTGATTACTTCGTTACAAGCGATCAATTTTGGGTTGTGGGGACTCCGGACACTAGGAACTATTCCCGGAACAGACCATTCAATCCGCCTGCTCGTATTCGGAGTGCTATCTTTAATTGCAGTTGCCATTATTGGAACATTATATGTATTTAATGTCATGGAGGCCTATAAACAGGCGAAAAAACTAAACGAAGGATGGAAACCGCTGCCGCTCCGAGAGACACTTAGGGTAGCATATGACAATTCTTTTCCATACTTGATGACATTGCCAGGACTTATGCTGATGGTGATTGTAGTTGTTTTTCCGTTGATTTTCTCCGTTTTACTTGCATTTACGAACTATGATCTATTTCATTCGCCACCACGTAATCTCGTGGATTGGGTCGGCTTGGAAAACTTCAAACAATTGCTGACAGTACCAATCTGGAAGGATACGTTTATTAGTGTGTTGTCATGGACGATAGTCTGGACAGTTGTAGCTACCACGATGCAGATTGCAGTCGGATTATTTTTAGCCGTATTGGTCAACGATCCTAGAGTGAAATTCAAAAAACTGATTCGGACTATATTAATTCTTCCATGGGCAGTACCGGCGTTCGTAACGATTTTAATTTTTGCAGCGATGTTTAACGATGAATTCGGCGCAATTAATCGGGATATTATCATTCCATTGATTGGTGGGGATGGGTTACCGTGGCTGAGTGATCCGCTCTATTCACGCATTGCCATTATTCTCATCCAGACCTGGCTCGGATTTCCATTTGTATTCGCACTATTTACCGGTGTACTGCAGAGCATTTCCAAAGACTGGTATGAAGCAGCGGATGTTGACGGTGGATCACGCTGGCAAAAATTTCGTGAAATCACCTTTCCGCACGTTATGTTTGCAACTGCACCATTGTTAATTATGCAGTACGCGCAAAACTTCAATAACTTTAATATTATTTATTTGTTTAATGAAGGTGGGCCGCCAGTAAGAGGTCAAAATGCAGGTGGTACAGATATTTTAATCTCATGGGTGTATAAACTGACATTTGACACGAACAATTACGCGATGGCAGCAGCAATTTCAATTATAATGGGACTATTGGTCTCAGGGTTCGCATTCTTTCAGTTCAGACGTACACGATCATTTAAGGAAGAGGGTGAAATATAATGAATCAGAAATTGAAATCGAAGCTGGAAGTAACGGGTATTTACGTTATTATCGCAATTGTCTCCGTTATTATATTTTACCCTCTTATCTGGACAGTAGGCATGTCACTGAACCAGGGAACAAGTCTGTATTCTTCATCGATTATCCCGGAAAACTTTTCACTTGAACATTATAAATGGCTGTTTAGTGAAAACAGTGATTATTTAATCTGGTATAAAAATTCACTAATTGTATCAACGGTTGTTGCAGGTGGCAGTGTTATTCTTACGTCACTTGTTGCGTACGCATTTTCCAGGTACCAGTTTGTTGGCCGGAAAAATGGATTGTACGTATTTTTGCTTTTGCAAATGTTTCCGGTCATGATGGCAATGGTAGCTTTATATATTTTCCTGAATATGATCGGACTACTGGATACATTGACAGGGTTGATTTTCATTTATCTGGGTGGACAGATTCCATTCAATGCATGGCTGGTAAAGGGTTACTTTGATACGATACCGCGTGAATTGGATCAGGCTGCAAGAATAGATGGTGCAGGGCATTTGCGTGTGTTCTGGAGTATTATGCTTCCATTGGCAAAACCAATTTTGGCAGTTGTTGCCTTGTTTAATTTTATGATGCCGATGTTTGACTTCCTGCTTCCGTCGATTGTTTTGACCAGCGAGGAAAACTACACACTGGCAGTTGGTTTGTTTAATTTTATTAATGATCAGTTCTCTAATAATTTTACGAGATTCGCAGCAGGTTCTATTTTGGTTGCCTTGCCAATCGCAACAATTTATTTGTTCCTGCAGCGGTATTTGATTTCGGGTTTGACAGCCGGTGGATCAAAAGGATAGAAGTAGTAATTTGATAGGCAGGAGGATATGAAGAAATGCTTGAAGATACGAGTTTTGCTATACATCCTGGACAGGAAAAGAAAACAAATGCAGTAATATACCGTGATATTGGGGATTTGAGATCCTATAAACATACAAACAACAGCTATTTTTTTGCTTGTGAAAATGGGTTTGCAGCTATCCAGTTTTTTGCGGATTCGATCATCAGAATTGTGATGAATCAATATCATGAGCCGGTTTTGAATGGTTCGTATGCAGTTGTTGCTGAAAAGGAGCATGTGAGTGTTGAATCGATTGAACAAGATAATTTGCTGATGTTGAAAACGGAAGCATTGATAGTTGAAGTCAAAAAAGTCCCTTTTCGTATTACGATTTTTGATCAAAATGGCGTGGTATTACTCGATGAAGGTAATCGCGGCATGGCATATCGGGAGAATGGTGAGGTTACGGCATTCAAAAAAATGCATGCAGATGATCATTTTTACGGATTTGGTGAAAAATCGGGACATCTTGATAAGCGCGGTGAAAAGTATGAGATGTGGAACACGGATGTTTATGCACCGCATAACCCTGAGACAGACCCGCTCTATCAGTCCATCCCCTATTTTATGACCATGCGCAACGGTCATGCACATGGCGTGTTTTTTGACAATACGTTCAGGACTAAATTTAATATGAAGGAAAAGGATGGGTATTTTTCGTTCAGTGCAGAAGGTGGACAGCTGGACTATTACGTGATGGCCGGTCCTGGTCCTAAGGACGTCCTGATGCAGTATACACATCTGACAGGGAGAATGCCACTTCCGCCAAAATGGGCACTGGGTTATCAGCAGTCGCGTTACAGCTATGAATCTGAGAAAGAAGTAAGGGAGCTTGCAAAAAACTTCATCGAGCGTGGTATTCCGGTTGACGTCATACACCTGGATATCCATTATATGAACGGTTACCGGGTTTTTTCATTTGATAAGGAAAAATTCCCGTATCCGGAAAAACTGATAAGCGACTTGCGTGAGATGGGCATCAGGATTGTACCTATCGTTGACCCTGGTGTGAAGAAAGATGTGGAATATTCCATTTATCAGGAAGGCATTACAAATGATTTGTTCTGCAAGTATTTGGAAGGTGATGTTTATTTTGGGGATGTATGGCCTGGAAGGAGTGCCTTTCCCGACTTTACTGATTCAAACGTTCGTAAATGGTGGGGCAATAAACACAAAGTTTATTCGAAAATCGGTATTGAAGGTATCTGGAATGACATGAACGAACCAGCGGTTTTTAACGAAACAAAGACGATGGATACGTCTGTCATGCACCGAAATGACGGAAGACCTGCAACACATCGTGAGCTGCACAATATATATGGATTGAAAATGGCAGAAGCAACATATGATGGAATGAAAGAGCAACTCAACGGTAAACGGCCATTTTTACTGACCCGCGCCGGGTTTGCCGGAATTCAGCGCTATGGCTCAGTCTGGACTGGTGACAACCGAAGCTTCTGGGAGCATTTGCAAATGACGCTGCCGATGGTAATGAACCTGGGAATCTCGGGTGTTCCGTTCGCAGGACCGGACGTTGGCGGATTTGCTCATGATACCAATGCGGAACTGCTTGTTCGCTGGATGCAGGTCGGTGCATTCACCCCATATTTCAGGAATCATGCAGCGATAGGGACTGTATATCAGGAACCATGGCAGTTCGGATCAGAAAATGAATTCATTATGAAAAAATACATCCAAATGCGCTATAAATGGATGCCACAATTGTACACTTTATTTCATGATGCCAGCGTAAAAGGTCTCCCGGTAATGCGCCCATTGTTTATGGAGTATCCGGAAGATGTGAAAACCTATAATCTGAACGATCAATTCATGGTTGGAGACAACGTAATCATTGCACCGATTTTAGCGCCGTCTGTTACTGACAGGTCCGTTTATCTCCCCAGAGGTTATTGGACAGACTTTGAAACTGGCGAAGTGTATACGGGGGGTAAAGTCCATTTAATTCACGTCGAACTTGATCAGTTACCGATTTTTGTAAAAAACGGAACTGCCATCATGCAGGGTGATTGGACATCGAATAAGGAGAAAAATCCAAAACAAATCAGCATGCATGTATTTGCCGGTATTGATGATGAAACGTATAATTGTACTTTTTATGATGATGACGGCGAAACTTTTGAATATGAAATAGGTTCTTTTTTGCAGCTCACTATTGGAATTAAATCATCGAAGGATGCTGTGAAGGTAGAGATTCGCGACCGACAGGGGAAATACGTGCCAGCGTATGATAAAATACAAGTTAACGTACACGGATTAAGTGAAAATCAGCGTGTAGTACTGGATAATGATGACAATTCAATGGTATCTTTGTATAAATGAAAAGTAGAGGGTGAGTATTTTGGTGACAATTAGAGATGTAGCAAAAGCAACGGGTGTAGCGCCCTCTACCGTATCACGTGTTATCGCGGATAATCCGAGAATCAGCGAGGAAACGAAAACTAAAGTTCGTAACGCAATGAAAGAACTCGGCTATCATCCAAATATAAATGCACGGAATCTAGCTGTGAAATCGACGAAAGCAATTGGTGTGATCATGCCGTCATCTGCTGACAAAGCGCTTCAGAATCCGTTTTTTCCGGAAATTTTACGAGGAATAGGGTCAGTAACCCACGGGATGGGATATTCCATTACATTGTCAAGTGGTATTACGGATGACGAAATTTTTGATGAAGTGGAACGAATGGTATACGGCAGTTATGTCGATGGTGTCATTTTGTTATATTCACGAATGAATGATCGAGTCATGAATTTTTTACACGAAAAGAACTTCCCATTTGTAATTGTCGGTAAGCCATATGAGCATGTTGGTGAAATAACCCATGTGGATAATGACAACTTCACTGCGGGCAAGGAAATAACCAATCATCTGATTGATATGGGACATGAGAAAATCGCTTTTATTGGAGGTTCGAAAAAATTATTTGTCACCATGGATCGTGAAGCAGGTTATGAAGCAGCCTTAATGGATGCATACCTGGAACACAGTGAGTCTTACAGGATGCATACGGAATTTTTGAAGTCTGGTGGTCGTGAGGCAGTGGCACGCCTGCTGTCACAGGATACCCCGCCAACCGGCATTGTTGTTAGTGATGACCTGATGAGCCTTGGGGTCCTGAGCACACTGGAAGAAGTGGGTTATACTGTGCCGGATGATATTTCTTTGGTCAGTTTCAACAATGTGTATTTGTCGGAGATTACAAAACCGGCACTGACAACGGTGGATATTCAAATTCATGAACTTGGCGCAGAATCCGCCCGTGCACTGATTGAAAGAACATTAGATAAAACAGTTGCGGCTAGAAGAGTCACTGTACCACATAAAATTGTATATCGGAATTCAGTTGGTCGGATAGAAGCCTTGTAATGGCTTCTTCTTTTAATGATAGAATAGAATGAGAAAACGGTAGGGTAACACAAACTCGTTTGGCAACGCCCCTCAAACACCGTAAATGTCTTAACTAATCAATTGAAAACTGTTCTCAATTAACATATAATGAAATAAATTGAACGGGAATCGGGGTGGCTTGAGATGGGAAAAGTACTGATGTTGTTTGCCAGCATGACTGGTAACACGGAAATGATGGCTGAGATTATCACAGATGTCATTGAAGCCAGGGAACATGAGGTGGAAACGAAAACGTTTGATCTTGATGCAATAGATGTGGAAGAATTATTGAGTTATGATGGTATTCTTGTCGGAACATATTCGTGGGATGACGGTGAACTCCCGTACGAGGTTGAAGATTTTTATGATGAACTGGATGATGTGGATATTACCGGAAAAATTATCGGTGTTTTCGGGTCAGGGGACTCCTTTTATGACTCATTTGGAGGTGCGGCCAATCTTATGGGCGACCGGTTTGAGGCTAAGGGAGCGAAACTTTTACCGGAGCGTATGATTGTCGATATGGAACCCGATCAGGATGATGTTGCACGTTGTCAGAAATTTGCTGACAAGTTTTGTGACATGATTGAAAATGTAAATGAGGGAGGAGTATAGGTTTCGCCTGAAGCCGTCATTAGCCAAGATTATTACAGAAAAAATTTTTATTATAAATGAAATTTTATTTCAAAAGTTCTTGTTAAAATATTTCAACTTTTATAAAATAAAGATAACAAAAATGGAAAGGTGAGAAGATGGAATATGTAGCAGGAATTGATGGTGGCGGAACAAAAACAGTGGCCATTCTCGCTGATCTGGATGGCACGATTGTGGCGCAGACGTCCGGCGGCCCGACTAATCCGAATGTTATATCAGGAAACAAACTTTTTGATACGCTTAAAACATTGTTGGATGAATTGGAACAAATGCTTCCAAATGCGTTGTGGAATGTAAGCGTTTTATTTGCCGGGATTGCCGGCACAGGCAACAATGCTTCCAGGATTACTGTTGAACAGGTTCTTAAACAGTTGCTTTTCAACAAAACCCGTATCCGGGTGGAACCGGATACGATTAATGCGCTTTACTCGGGGACATATGGGAAACATGGCATTGTTCATATCTCCGGTACAGGCTCCATCACATATGGAATAAACGCACATGGAGTACACGGTCGTGTTGGCGGATGGGGTTATTTGTTTGGTGATGAGGGAAGTGGTTACGATATTGGCAGGAAGGGAATAATGCGTGCATTGAAGGCGCATGACGGGCGTGGACCTGATACTGTTTTGCTAAAAAGAATTTCTTCCGATTTTGAAGTTTCAAATCCATATGATCTGGTTAGAAAAATCTACACTTCGGAATCACCTAAAAATAAAATTTCTCCTGTTGCGAAATTAGTTTTTCAAGCTTATAAACAAAATGATATAGTTGCACAGCAAATTATTTCCGACACGTCCCAGGAGATTAAAGAAAGCATCGGTACGTTGTATATGAAGCTGTTTGAAAAAGGTCAAAATGTCAAAGTTGTTTTATGTGGTGGTGTGTTTCAGGAAAAAGAAATACTTCCACGGCTGCTAAAGGAAGAGTTGAAACATGACAGCAATATTGAGCTCATAATGCCGAATATTTCGCCTGCGGGTGGAGCAATTATCGGGGCATTTTTAATGAGAAATGGTCAACTGAATCATTCTGTTATTAAAAAATTACAGGAAAGTGGGTAATGCTATGTCAGACGTGAAAGGCGGTTTGGTGATGTTAAAGGAAATGGTAAACGTCCTGCCGCCGTCCGAGCAAAAAATCGCAAATTACATTTTGGAAAAGCCGGAAGAATCGATTATGCTGACAGCCTTAATGCTTGGTGAAAAAAGTAACACGTCAAGCGCAGCAGTGATACGGCTATGTAAATCGCTCGGCTTTAATGGATTTCAGGAGCTGAAAATCCGTGTTGCGGGAGACCTTCAGGAGCAGTCAGTCAAGGGATACCGGGATATTGAACCAAATGATGAATACCGTAATATCATTGATAAGGTAACTTCAAATACAATACAAACACTTAAAGAAACAGTGGATATTATGAGTGAACAAAATATCAAGGCGGCCGTTTCGGCGTTATCAAAAGCCAGATCGGTAATACTGCTTGGTTTTGGAGCCTCCTTCATAGCCGCAAAGGATGCGGAGCAGAAATTTATCCGGATTAACAAAAATGCTCAGGCATTTTCTGATGTACATATGGCGGCAACATCGATTGCCAATAAGGGTCCTGATGATATCGTGGTTGGAATATCTTTTTCCGGAAAAACCAAAGAAGTTGCCAGGCTGTTGGAGCTTGCGAAAAAGAAGAACGTCAAAACAATTGGCATAACAAAATACGGTAAGTCGCCCGTCAGCAATTGTTCCGATATAAAACTGCATACTTCAGCCGCAAGGGAAGCGACCTTTCGAAGCGGGGCAACTTCGTCCCGGATGGCTCAATTACACATTATCGATATTTTGTTTATGTGTCTCGCATCCGAGGAGTATGAAGAAACAGTTAAACACCTTGATGAAACAAGGGATGCGATAGCTTTTTTAAAGGAACAATAAAAAATTTTATACACAATAAAATAAAATTACACAACTTTTTACATTTTATTGACAAAATAGTTCAACCGGACTATAATTATAGCAACTTAGTATTATGAAAGCGTTTTATATATTTTCAGGGCAAGGGGATACTGAAATCTATGGAATTATCTAAACTGACTACTGAACAGCGGAATAATAGCAGTATAACAATGGATGAGATGTCCACGATGGAAATTTTAGAGACAATAAATAATGAGGATAAAAAGGTAGCATATGCCGTAGAAAAGGTTCTTCCGCAGGTGGGTCTGGCAATTGAAAAGATAAGTAATGCACTAAAGCAGGGTGGAAGGTTGTTTTACGCTGGTGCGGGTACGAGCGGCAGACTTGGCATAATTGATGCCTCTGAATGTCCGCCGACTTTTATGACCCCGCCTGACATGGTGCAGACGGTGATGGCTGGAGGAACAGAAGCTTTTTTTCAGGCTATTGAGGGTTCTGAGGATAATGAATCTCAGGGTAAAAAGGATATGAAGATAAAAATGCTTACCAGTAAGGATGCTGTTGTCGGTATCACGGCAAGCGGACGTACGCCTTATCCAATTGGTGCATTGAAATATGCACAGGAGGTTGGTGCTTATACAGTTTCCCTTTCCTGCAATCCGCAATCAGTAATCAGCCGGAACGCGGACACAGCGATTGAGGTGGTTGTTGGTCCGGAAGTGTTAACAGGCTCTACCAGAATGAAGGCAGCAACCGCACATAAAATGATTCTCAATATGATCAGTACAACAACGATGGTTAAGCTTGGCAAAGTACACGAAAATCTGATGGTTGATGTACATGCGAGCAATTACAAATTGCTGGAACGTGCAAAGCGGACACTGATGGAAATTACTGGTGTATCGTACGATGAAGCAGAAAAGACACTGGCTTTGACCAAACATGAAGTGAAACCTGCAATTGTGATGATTAAGGGTGGTGTTACATACGAGGATGCCAGAAATGCAATTGATCACAGCAATGGTTTTGTCCGTGATGCCATCGACTATGTTTTGAAGCATAACGTCTGAAATTGCATTGATAGTATGAACTATTAATGTATTTCATATAAATTAATTAAAATCAAAGGGGGAGAAAAGTTGAAAAAGTTGTTAAAAAGTCCGGCGGGGTTTGTTCTGATGATCTTGTTTATTCTTGTGCTGGCCGCAGGCTGTTCATCTGATGGAGGCTCTGAAGAAGGCTCATCAGACAGTAAAACAGCAAATGACGGCAAAGTAAACGGAACACTGGAAATTCAGTATTTTGTAGGGGGGTATGGTGATTCATGGTGGAAAGAAGTAATTGGGGACTTTGAAGAAAAGTATCCTGATGTCAAAGTTGTTCAGCATGCCGGTCCGAATATTAATGAAGAGATGAGGTCGCGCTGGGTATCCGGAGATCCGCCTGATGTTGTTTATATTGATGGAGCGGGATCTAGCGAAACACAGATGGTTGAAGATGGACAGCTTATGAATCTATCAGACTGGGTTAAAGAACTCAAGTTAGAAGATGGAACACCGCTGATGGAAAGTTTCATCGTGGAACCAGCGACGTATGACGGGGAAATTTACAGTCTTCCATTAGTCTTTGATACATGGGGTACATGGTATGACAAAGCATGGTTTGAAAAGAATGGCTGGGAAGTACCGAGCGATTTCGAAAGCTTTATGAGTACAATGGGAGAAATTAAAGAATCGGAAGGAATAGCACCGTTTGTTACGACGGGGAAATATCCGTACTATTTCCTTCGCGGTATGCTTTATCCTGCGTTTGGTGCAGCTGGTGGCAATGAATTGCTGAATGATGTTATTAAGGGTAAGGAAAGTGCATGGACCAGTGACAAAGTTCTGGAGGTCATGAAAAAAGTCGAAAAAATGGCGGAGAAAGGGTATATTGATTCTGGCTTTGGTGCTTTAAACCATACACAATCACAAATGAACTTCCTGCTTCACAAAAACGCATTCATTCCAGTCGGATTCTGGCTGCCGAATGAAATGGAAAAGAGTACACCAGAAGGATTTGAATATGGATTTATTCCATCACCAATGAATGAATCCGGTGAACCAATGGCGATTGTTCCGGATTTGCGTCCGCTCGCAATTGCGGAAGAAGCTGAAAATCCTGAAGCGGCAAAAGCTTTTGTAGAATTTGTGTTCACGAAAGAGTATGCCAAATTGTTCTCCGAGCACACAGGTGCGATCATGAACCTTAAAGGTGTCGATCTTGCATCAAATGATAAGGTACCGCAATATCTGATTGAGGCTAATGAAATGATTAACAATCCGGATAAGGTACAAATTTATCATAAACCACATCCGATGAGTGCTGATTTGGAAACACCAATCAGTAATGCACTGGTATCACTGATGCTTGGAAATATTTCCGCGGAGGAATTTACACAGAAAGCTGAAGAGGCTGCTGCTGAATATCGGGAGAGTAATAAGTAACTTGAAATTTTAGGTGTATGGAATGTAAGGGCGGGCTCTTGGTCTTTATGTTCCATACTCTTTATTTCATCGTCTTTTGATCTATACAAAATTTGAAAGAGTGATTGGATGGTACAGTCTAAGAAGCAAAAATATCTTTTTTTAGCCTTTTGTCTTGTACCCACATTCATTATGTTTAGTATTTTTACGCTGTATCCATTATTCAGCGGATTATATTATTCTTTTTTTGAATGGTCAGGGTCTTCACAGGTTAAAGAATTTGTTGGATTTGAAAACTACATAACACTGTTCCAGGACGAGATAATACCTGCAACCATCTGGCATGACTATTTTCTTGTTATTACAAAAGTCATCGGTATTATGATTATGGCCATGTTCATTGCCGTTGCTTTGACACAATTGAAAATAAAAGAAGCGCCATTTTACCGGATCATATTTTTCTTCCCGAATATCATGTCGGTCGTTGTAATCGGTATTTTATGGACATTTATTTACAATCCAAGTCTTGGTTTGATCAATTCCGGACTGGAGTTCATCGGTCTGGAAAGTTGGGCAAAGCCTTGGCTTGGAAGTGAAGATTGGGCTTTGACAAGTCTTGTTCTGCCATCCATCTGGGCAGGTATTGGTTTATTCATGCTGCTTTTAATGGGTGGTATTGCGAATATCTCGAAAAGCTATTATGAGGCGGCGGAAATTGATGGAGCAAGTGAATGGCAGCAATTTTGGAAAGTAACATTACCGCTTGTATGGCCGCAGATTAAAATCTCCATTTTGTATATCGTGATTACAACATTGAATGGCTCCTTTATCATTGTACAGATTATGACGGAAGGCGGGCCGAATAATGCAACACATGTTATGGGCTCATATCTCTATGAACAGGCTTTTGTACAATACAATTTCGGTTACGGGGCAACAATTGGTGTCATGATTTTAATTCTTTCACTTATTACAGTTTTAATTCTGCAGTTCCTGCTGCGACGGGATAAGGTAGAATATTAGAAAACTTGGCATGCGTTAAAGGAATTCATAGTATTTATACTTTCTTACAGCATAAGAAAAGGAGAGGTTATCTTGAAACGAAGTGTTGGTCAAATAATTGCGCGAACAGGCATAAGAATACCGTTAATATTATGGTCAATCGCCGTGTTATATCCGATTATCTGGATGTTTATCGGTGCTTTTAAATCAAATGCTGAAATTTATGCAAATCCATGGGGCTTTCCGGACACATGGAAGTTTCAGAATTTCGCTACGGCGTGGACTGAATATAACATTGATACGAGTGTTTTTAACAGTTTGATTGTAACAGCAGTCGGTGCAATTTTGACGCTGGTGATGGCAATTCCAACTGCCTACGCCCTGGAACGTATTCGGTTTAAAGGGAGTAATCTATTGTTTACGTTATATATATCAGCGATGATGATTCCGATGGTACTTGGTTGGATTCCATTATTCTTCCTGCTGGACCAGTTTAATCTGCTTGATAATATTTTTGGACTGGCCATGGTTTACGCTGTCAGTCAGCTGCCATTTTCCATCTTTGTACTGACCAGTTTCATGAGCACGATTCCGAAGTCATTGGAAGAATCAGCGGCAATGGACGGGATGTCACCGTACCGGATTTTGTGGAAAATCATAACGCCGCTGTCCATGTCCGGTATTATTACAGTTACGATTATGAATGCAATCCAGTTTTGGAATGAGTATTTCATGGCTTTGATTTTTCTGCAGTCGGAATCAAATTACACACTGGCACTTGCAATTGACTATATCAGCAGTGAAGCGCAGTATACGAATGCATGGGGAACATTGTTTGCGGGACTGGTTATTGCGATTGTTCCGGTTATCATCTTATACGCGATCTTCCAACAGCGGATTGCGAAAGGGATGACGGAGGGTGCGATAAAAGGTTAACAGATGAAATACCATTTGAACACTGCGGAAGCAAAAAAATCGGGTGTCCCGGCAATGCCGGGGCACCCTTTAATATTTTGGGGGGTCAATAAAAACTCTTAATATAGTAAATACCCTTCTCGGATATTACTAAACTCATTTAAGTCATTTTGCCAGCGATTTTTCATATATTCCACTGATTTTCCTTGTTCAATCGCTTCTCTGATCCAGCCGTTACCGACCAGATAGTCAAAGAATGATATGCCTTGACTGTTTTCAGCCCGGAATTCAAAGTCTTCCGGATATAAATCATGAATCGTTTTTACTATATGCAAACCGGTTGTAACCGGATTGAACGATGGTTTGTGTTTGACATGGATTTGTATTCCATGACTTAGTGTTCCGCTGTGTTTTGAAAATTGCGGTGTAAACGATGCTGCCCGGAATTGGACGCCTGGCAGGTTCAAGTCATTTAATGTGTCAGCGAGTTCCTTGCTGTTTATAAATGGCGCACCAATCAATTCGAATGGCTTCGTTGTACCACGGCCTTCCGATACGTTTGTACCTTCAATAAGTGCTGCTCCCGGATATACCAAAGCAGTGTCAGTTGTTGGCATATTTGGTGAAGGCATCACAAATTCAAGCGGTGTTTCTTCATAGTACATGTTTCGCTTCCATCCTTGCATTTCCACGACTGTTAAATCTGCTCCAATACCATATTCATTATTGAATAGTTTTGCCAATTCACCGACAGTCATGCCGTGGCGGAGCGGTATCGGATATTTCCCGACAAATGAGGAGTAATCCGGATCAAGCACAGGCCCCTGTACTTTCGTTCCGCCTAATGGATTTGGACGGTCAAGCACGATGAACTGGATATCATTTTCGGCTGCCGCTTCCATGGCAAGTGCCATCGTGTAAATATACGTGTAAAATCTTGTTCCTACATCCTGAATGTCAAACAGGAGCACATCCACATTTTCAAGCATCTCTGGTGTTGGCTTCCGGGTTTCACCGTACAGGCTGTATACCGGAAGTCCAGTCGCTTCATCAATATAAAACTCGACATATTCACCAGCTTGCGCACTGCCCCGGACCCCATGTTCCGGGCCGTACAGTGTTGTCAGATTCACATTCGGATGATTGTGTAACACGTCAACTACACTGTTCAATTCTTTGTCAACACCAGTTGGATTTGTAATTAAGCCAACCCGTTTATCCTCAATTAAATGTAGTTTTTCGTCAAGTAACACTTCTACACCCAGTTTGAATTTTTTATGTTTTCCCTTATGTTTCCCATTGTCACCATTGTGTGCAAAAACAGCTGTAATCGACCCGAATATGAAAAGCAGAGCCAATACGGCAACAACATATTTTTTCATACATAAACAGCTCCTTTTAGGAAGTTATGATAATCTGAAAATCAGGTCTGCAAAATATGTTAATAAGAAAGTCCGTGACCAAATTCATATAACACATCTCCGTCATTATCCGGAATGGTTACTGGTAAAAGTCCGGTTGGATTGTTTTCGCCAAATATGGTATTGGCTGAAGCCTCAAAACTCGCATTCCTGAAACCGTATTGTGCCAGGTATCCATCTATTTCCGGATAAGCCATAATGTCGTACGGATTTCTGATGCCAACCCCAATTACTGGAGTTTCAAGTTCTTCTATCAGCTGATTTACCATCTGCATCTGCGGGCTGTCCGGTGATCGGCCGCTCACACTGTACGTATATGTTCCTGCTATAACCGCACTTGCGTTTTCGAGTTTGGCAAGCTGTTCGGCAGATAGTGACCCCGATGCTTCGATAAGCATGGTGTTATCATGATGTGCTTTAATTGAATTGTATAGTCTGTCGGCAAATGAGCTGCTGACAACAGCTATTTTGTCGTCTGCTGATGGATCAAGTGGAAGCACATTGTCATTTTTGACGAGTGTGATGGATTTTTTAGCTGCTTCAGCCTCAGTTTGTTGGTGCGCTTCTGATCCTACCACCTCTTGTGCGTTCGCTATGATTTCCTCGGGTGGAGGGGTGGATTCTGCTTTAATGATATTTCGTTCAATTTTTAACGTTAATATCCGTTTAACAGATGCTTCAATTCGATCAACGGAAATTTCACCGCTTTGAATGGCATGGTAAAGACCATCCGCTACTTCCTCAAGTCCGACCGGCATCAGAACAATGTCTGTTCCGGCTTTAACGGCACGGATAGCCGCATCAACAGAGCCAAAATGATCTGTAATTGCGCCCATATTCAGGGCGTCGGTTATGATGACACCATCAAAGCCCATTTGTTCCCGCATTAGTCCGGTTAAAACCTTGTGAGAAAGGGTTGCTGGAAGCAGTACTTCTTCACCCGTTTTCTTGGAAATGACTTTGGTATCATCAATTTTTGGAAATGTAACATGTGCTGTCATGATAGCATCGATATCTGCTTCCATTGCTTTTTGGAATGGGTAAAGTTCTACTTCCTTGAGCCGTTCCATACCATATGGAACCTCAGGCAGCCCAAGGTGAGAATCAACAGAAGTATCGCCGTGTCCCGGAAAATGTTTTGCAGTGGCTGCCACACCCGTACTCTGCAGTCCTTTAGTATAAGCAATCCCGAGTTCCGCCACCAGTTCCGGTGAACCACCGAATGAACGGACACCGATAACCGGGTTATCCGGGTTATTGTTCACATCAAGAACAGGTGCCAGGTTCATATTGATACCAAGCGCCTGCAATTCCTCGCCAATTGCTTTTCCGACATCATAGGAAAGTTCAGCAGAGCGTGTCGCCCCCAGCGCCATATTTCCTGGGAAATCGGTGCCAGACTGCAATCGTGTGACAATTCCACCTTCCTGGTCGATCGTCACCAGCATGCCATACTTTTCGGAAGCTTTCTGATACGCATGCACGAGTCGTGCAGTTTGTTCAGTTGTGACTACGTTCTCCCGGAACAGGATGACACCACCCAGATGGTATTCTTTTACAAGCTGCTTGATTTCCGGCAGCATTTCGGTAACATCTTCACCTTCCCATGTGCGGAAATCGGGCATCAGCATCTGTCCGAGTTTTTCTTTCAGTGTCATGCCTTCAATTGCTCTTCCAATGATGTTGTAGCGGTCGCCATCCTGTTTTATAACTTTTCCGGAAAAGGAAGCGGGTCCCTGTTTATCCGGTTTATAGTGAACGGCAATTCGATCGTTAAAGGTGCCATCTGTTACTTTAATGAATGAACGTCCCGGCTGCCCGGTGAATGTAACTACACCTTGATCATTTACTGTTGCAACATTTTGATTGGTGGAGTGCCAAGCCAGGTTGTTAGTGGTGGATTTAAAATGTCCACCTTCGTAAAGGTGCAATGCGGTCAAATCCACCTCGTTATTTGTTACGTCGACAGTCGCCTGTGGAACATTTTCCAGAAGAACTAGATCTGTCACCGTTTCATCAACTGCGTGAACTGTATCGGTTGAAATCGTGATCGGACTACAAACTAGAACGACGATGGCCGTGATGATAAAGGAAATTCTGAAAGGCATTTTCATTAATTTTCCTCCTCGTTTAATACGTTCGTTTTACCCAGTCCTCACTTGTGAATTCCAATGATTCTCCACTATCTAACCTATAGTTTGCCACATACCAGCCTCTGCCATTCGTGTTGGTATCGGTCTGGTAGCGGAATCGAATATAGTTTGTCCCTTCCGGAATGTGGACACTTTGTGTTTTCCAACCGCTGCTGAATCCAGTGAAATTGTCACTCGCTTTGGTCCAGTTTTTCCCGTCGGTTGAAATTTCAACATACCCAACATCATAACCGTTCTCGAGTCTGTACCACGTATCAAATGATAGGTTAGTGTCATGGTTCATATCCACTTCAGCGGTCAGCATTTTATCCATATTGTTTCCGTAACCAGCAAACCATGCCCCGTCATTGGAATCGATGGAAACAGGAATACTGTCTGCTACCTTACGAGCAAACTGCCGTCGTGCAGGGTTTGTCGATACGGTGTCCCTTGTCGGATGTACCCGGTTTGTTAACAAAATGGCGATAGTTTCATTGTTTTGATCGATGACAATAGATGTGCCGGTAAATCCGGTATGCCCAATTGTTGAAACGCCAGATAGGGCATCCATGTACCAGCCTTGTGCAATTTCCCAGCCAAGTCCGTGCTCATTACCCGGGAATTCGGGTATCTGATTTTGTACGAGCAGTTCCACTGTTTCCGGTTGAAGAATCCGTTCGCCTGCATAACGTCCGTCATTCAGAATCATCTGGCCCAGGATTGCCAGGTCTTTCGCTGTAGAAAAAACACCGGCATGCCCCGCAACACCACCTAGTGACCAGGCATTCTCATCATGTACCTCGCCCCACACAAGTCCCCGGTCTGTCCAAGGCTGATATTCGGTTGCCGCAATCTGATTTTTAAGTGTTTCCGGTGGGTTATACATCGTATTATTCATATCCAGCGGTTCTGTTATATATTCTTTTACAAATTCATCTAATCGCTTACCGGAAATCCGTTCAACCAGAGCACCTAACGTTATCATATTTAAATCACTGTAGGTATAGGTTGTGCCAGGTTCGTTTTCGAGCGGATACTGGAAAACATACTCCAAGCGGTCCTGCCTTGAGTCACCAATTGTATACAGCGGCACCCATGGTTTGAACCCGGATGTGTGTGTCATCAATTGCTGAATCGTGACATCTTCTTTACCGTTTTGTGCAAATTCAGGAATGTATTTTGCAACCGGGTCATCCAGTTCAAAATGTCCCTCTTCATACAATTGCATAGCGGCAATAGTCGTGAAAATTTTACTGAGCGAAGCAATATCAAAAATAGTGTTTTTGCTCATACGAATCGGGTTTTCCAGTGTGTTACCGTTATCATTCTTGTAAATAGCAGAATATCCATATCCTTCTTGCTGAACGATATGTCCGCGTCGGGCCACGAACGTAACAGCACCGGGCATGACATCATTTTCTATCATTCTATTCATAACAGTGTCAATTTCTATTAATGGTTCTGCAACCATACCAGCACCTCGAATCGATCCAGGATGTAATACAGGGGATGAAGGTCCGGGATTTCCCCACGAAAAATTGGGGTGAGCTTGTTCGTGTATAAGTTTATTTGCAGGTTTTTCCATTGCAGGTTTAGGAAGTTCATTTGCTTCGACGGAAATATTATTTACTGAGAATAGTGGTGTTAATACTAGAAGTGACAGTGTAATATACGACAATTTTTTCACTGTAATGCACCTCCTTTCAGCCATGTATGTAAAGGCTTATATCCAAAATAAGGGAATAAATGAAAAACGTCCATGCCCCGTTAGACGCATAAATATTGGGAAAGTTTGCAAAAATATGTAAAATGGTCTGGGTAAAAAGATGTAGCAACCTGTCGTATTTGCCAGTTTAATAGGAAATTATTATACTGGCACTATTATGTTTATAAAAGAGGTTTGTCGAAATGAAGGATTTTGTTTTGAAACATAAATGGATGGTATGGATGCTTATTCTGCTGATTACCATTATTTGGGGTTATGCATGGGTCTATATGAAAGCATCGCTTCAGTTTATGGGTCCCTTCACATTTTCTGCCTTTCGCTTTGGGACGGGCACCATCACATTACTGCTGTTTGTCCTGTTTCTGAAAGTTAGAAGGCCGCCAAGAGAAATGTGGAAACACCTGATTGTGGTCGGAATTTTGCAGACATCAATTGTATTTTTGCTTGTCATGTATGGAATGCAGTTTGTCAACGCTGGTAAATCATCGGTTTTACTTTATTCCATGCCGTTATGGAGTAGTATTTTTGCAGCAAAGATATTAGGTGAAAAAGTTACGCCAGGAAAAATGCTCGGGTTAATTTCGGGTATGCTCGGTCTGGTGACAATACTCGGATGGGATATATTTTTTGTTCAGGACCTGCAAATCATTTTCGGTGAATTGCTGATTGTGATTGCAGCAGTATCATGGGCGGGTGCCAATGTTTATTACCGTCTGAATCTGCAGGGTATGACACAGTTGCAGGTATCTGCGTATCAAATGTTGTTCGGAACGCTTGGTATCATTATTGCGACATTGTTTGCTGAGTGGGGGGAACCGGTTGTTTTGACAGGCGAAAGCATTTTCTACATATTATTTACGGGTGTCCTGGCCTCAGCGCTTTGCTTTACTGTTTGGTTTGTCATATTGAGTGTCATCGATATGGTCAGTGCAACGTTGTCAACATTGCTCGTTCCGGTATTCGGACTGTTTCTCGGCTGGTGGCTGCTGGATGAAAATTTGACCACCGGTGTAATTGCCGGATCTTTGCTCATCATCGTGGGAATTTCTGTAGCACAATTGTCGAAAGGAAAACAAACAACTGAAGGACCTGAAGCCGGCAATACTTATTCTGGAGATAGCAGCTCCTAAATGGGAGAGAACAGCATGTAATTCGGAAAGAACATCATAAGCGATTTGGACAAAACCCAATAAAATTTAAGGTTATCCCTGACAAAATAAGTGGCTGGGACAAAAAGTGATTTATCAAAAGAAAAAACGAATTAAATGGTGGGGTCAGCCGCTCCGGAAATATACTTCGCTTTCCGCGGGCGGCTGTTGAGCCTTCCTCTTGCTTACGCACTGCGGGGTCTCATCTAGGCCTGTCCTCCCGCAGGAGTCTACGTATATTTCCTCCGCTAGTCTCTAAAATTGTTCGCTTTTTTAATTACTTTTTTTGATTTGTCCCAACCTCTTTCATTGTTAGAAAAACAGTAGCCCGATTGCAATCGGAAAAAAGCTGTATATCAGAATCATTACACAAAAGCCCATAATGTCTCGTACTTTCAGACCTGCGATTGCAAGGAGAGGTAATGCCCAAAATGGCTGAATCATGTTTGTCCAGGCATCTCCCCAAGCAACTGCCATGGCTGTTTTTGCCGTGTCAGCACCAATCTCCAACGCGGCTGGAATCATAATTGGTCCCTGTACCGCCCATTGTCCGCCACCGGATGGAACGAAGAAGTTAACGAGCCCGGCACTGATAAACGTCCATAATGGAAGTGTAAACTCAGTGGAAATGCTGACAAACCACATCGACATTTCCTCGGAAAGTCCGGAAGCAACCATCATCCCCATAATTCCGGCATAGAACGGAAACTGAATGATAATTCCGCCCACATTTTTCACTGCATTTGTAACACTGTTGAGAAAACGCTGTGGTGTCCGATGAAAAATAATTCCTAGGAAAAGGAAGATAAAGTTGACGATGTTGATGTTCAAATCAAAGCCGTTTGTTGTAAAATGGTAAAGGATAAATCCAAGCCCCATGATGCCAATCAGTAACGAAATAATCTGGCTGTTTTCCAGGTGTTCAGCCGGTGTCATAGAACTTTTAACAGGAATTCCTTCATTGACACTTTCATCATCGGTTTTCCAAGTGGAAGCATCCGTATTGCTTAATGTGTCTCGTGATTTCATTAAAAATCGGTTCAGGAAAGGCAGTGTCACTAATAACACAACAACAATGAAAATATTAAAACTGCTAAAAAGTGTTTCCGTAACTGGGATCGTCCCCATCGTATCTTCCAGAAAATGACCCGGAGTTGCAATTAGTAATGGAATCGACCCGGAAAGCCCGCCATGTCATAATAGGAATCCGCTGTAGGCACTGGCCATGAGCAGACGATAGTCAACAGTTGGTACACGCCTTGCTACATGAATCGCCAGCAGTGCCCCGACTACAAGCCCGAATCCGTAGTTAATCAGACATGCAATTCCTGCGACGAATGTGACCAAAATAATTGCTTGCCCCGGTGTATTGGCAAGGGTACTAATTTTCGTAAGTATTTTTCGGACAACCGGTGTACTTGCCAGGATATAACCGGTCACAACGATGAGCGACATCTGCATGGCAAAGGCAAGCAAATCCCAGAAACCATCACCCCAGTACTGAACCATCTCAACCGGTGAACTGC
This sequence comes from Virgibacillus ihumii, assembly GCF_902726655.1. Taxonomy (NCBI): domain Bacteria; kingdom Bacillati; phylum Bacillota; class Bacilli; order Caryophanales; family Bacillaceae; genus Virgibacillus; species Virgibacillus ihumii. The sequence continues at coordinate 1,566,873 of NZ_CACVAN010000001.1, read as the reverse complement.
CCATAATGGCAATTCCTAACACGAAAACGACCAATGTTAAAATTATGGCAAACAGAAACGCGTCAGGTAAGTAACGCTGCACCATCCGGTCAAAAAATCTGGTTAATGCTTTCAAGTTAATTCCCCCTTTTATATAGTGTATTATCCTATTCTTACAAAATATCGGAAAATTTATCAAATGGCAATGCCAGTGTAATGTGGTCGGGTGGACTAATTTAACAAATTGAAATCGCACATAAATGGAGCAAAACCGCACATATAAGGCGGTTCCAGACATATCCATTCAATTTCCTTATAATAATACTTTCTTAGGCAGATTTGCATTATCATTTTTAAAATTGCAGATCATTGTTATGCAGACACCTTTTGAGAAAATTAAAGAACCATCATATTTGACCGCAGATAAAGCGTGGTGTTTTCAGCCGATTTTTGTGTTGTTTTTTATTCAATATGAGTGGATGCGTGAATTAAATTGTCCCCACAGGCTGCATTCTTCATTGTAAAAAGGCTCAGTATAGAGAAGTCAACTCCTATAACTGAACCATTTTTCAATCCTAATAATGCAGATATTTAATAAACATCCTGGGTACGATTTAACACCAGGTCCTAAGTATGCTACATTATAATGAGAAACTTATTCAATAAATCGGAGGTACATATATGAACGCATTGTTGCAAAACAAAAATATTGTTGTTATGGGTGTGGCAAATAATCGCAGTATTGCCTGGGGAATAACGAAATCACTTCAAGATGCAGGAGCTAATCTAATTTTTACATATCGGCAGGAGCGATCTAAAAAGAAGCTGGAAAAACTGCTTGCCGACAATGAAATGGATGCCAAGTTAATTGTTTCTTGTGATGTTGAAAGTGATGAAAGCATTCAACATGCATTCCAGGAAATTGGTGAGAAAATCGGAACCATCCATGGCCTAGTTCATTCCGTTGCATTTGCCAATCGTGACGAACTGGTTGGTGAATATGCCGATACATCCCGTGATGGATATCTGATGGCCCAGAACATCAGTGCATATTCGCTTGTGGCAGTTACCCGCGCAGCGAAAAAGTTAATGAATGAAGGCGGGGGAATTGTCACTCAAACCTATCTCGGTGCTGAACGGGTTGTACCGAATTACAATGTGATGGGTGTTGCAAAAGCTGCGCTTGAAGCCAGTGTGCGATATCTGGCTGAAGATGTTGGCCAATATGGTATTCGCGTGAATGCTGTTTCAGCAGGACCAATCCGTACACTGTCAGCCAAAGGTGTTTCTGGTTTTAATGAAAAAATGTCAGTCATTGAAGAAAAGGCTCCGCTCCGTCGGCAAATTGACCAGGATCAGGTAGGAGATGCTACAGCATTTCTGCTGAGTGAAATGGCACGTGGCGTTACCGGTGAAGTGCTCCATGTTGATTCTGGTTTCCATATTATCGCAGGTTCGTAAAAAATGTGGGCATTCTGATCAGGATGCCCACATTTTTTCTTCCTGTAACCATCCAAGTTGTCAAAAAACCACACATATTCATTACGAATCGCAGAACAACGCTGCATATACTAAAGTATACAAGCACACGATGAAGCTCCTTCTATCTACACTATCGAATATTACTGCCATCAAGTGGCATATTCAGCAAAAAATACTGTGAAATACTTCTACTGACACTACAAAAATATGCAGTTCTATAACTAAACCAAACATTTGTTCGTATTTTTATTGAAAATTGTGCTATACTATGTAGTAGATAATGTTCTTTCAGGGATTGGTCAGCTAACCCGATTTACAAGGGGGGTGGGGCTATTGAGTTTTTTCGAAGCTATTATGATGCTTCTGGCGTTTGGTACGCTGCTGATTGCCTTGCTGAGGCTTATTGTTGAAATGAACAATAAAAAATAGACCTCCCTATTAACCCTCGAAGTTGAAGGGAGAGGCCTATTCTGTGATAGCTTATCCCCTGGGGGAACCGCTTATCTGAAGACCACAGTTGCAGCTGTGGTCTTTTATTATATGCTTAATTGTACCTATAGTATACCATAATCTGCAGTAATGGAAAGAATAAAACGGTTTAAAAGCACATTTTCTTGTATTAAACAACTTTAGATTGCATGAAATTAGGAATAATTTCCTATAAATGTCACAAAAAATTCACAATTTACTGTTAGGAGACCTAGAATGAGTTGCAGGTACAGTTCTTGAGCTAAAAATAGACAAATCATTACATAGTTCGACATATTTTTGCAGGTTTAGGCACGTTGCAGCAGTGTTTTCGACATAAGGGCTATATTTTTCCAATATTTTACATAGTGTATAATAAAAGAGAAGTTGCTATTTTAAAAATACGCATAGAAAGCAGGGGGGAGCTTGGGGAAGAATAGGATACGTGACAATTCCTTCATGGATATTGTCAATCAGTTTGCAAGTCGTATTGAATGGATGCTTCATGATGTTCAGGAGAATGATGATCACGGTGAACTGATTCAGGAAAGTTTGTTTACATTGTGGAAAGCATATCGTTCTTATGGAGGGGCACCAGCGGGATTTGACAGGTATGCATTATTAGAAATCAGGCAGGTGCTGAATAAGGTTCTGAATGGGGAGGCAGGCACCAAAAGAACTGGATTCGAAATATATTTGCATAGCGAAAACTGCGGTTCAACTCAATATGAGGCGGACACAATGAACCAAATTTTGAGTAAGATGACGGTCAACCAGTGGAAATGGCTTCATGGTAATGTTTTGTGGGAGCGAGCAAAAATGAAACCTGATATGAAACTTCCAATGGATTTTGACGTAAAACTGGAAGGTATAATTGAGGAGGAAGATGACTTTCCGGATGAACAGTTAGAGGAATGAGTTTATTGTTCGTAAGGGGCGGCAGGTATTCTGTCGCTTTTTTTTTGATTGTGAAAATTATGTTACGGCTAACCGCATGGATGGTTATAATCAATCTTCGGACGGTTTATTTCCTGCATGGACGACAATGATTTGAGTGTTTCAGGATGACATTTTTGTGCTTGTGATTTTCTTCTCAAAAGAATGAATCGTATTAATTAAATATCGACATGAACTTATGCTATATTAGATTGAGTTACCTTCGAGAGGATAAATGTTTCATGTCAAATCAGAATCGAACGAAATCATACTATGCATTGTTTGTTATTGGAATCATTCTCGTTGCATTCAATTTGAGGCCGGCCATTACATCGGTCGGTCCGCTAATCGGAATCATTCGTGATGATATCGGCTTATCCAACTGGAGTGCGGGTATTCTTACGAGCCTTCCATTAATTGCATTTGCTGTGATGTCACCAGTGGCTCCTAAAATCAGTAACCGGTATTCGAACGAGCGCACGTTGTTATTCGGTCTTCTGCTATTATTCATTGGTATTTCCATTCGCTCGATATCACTGGTGATTCTGCTGTTTTTGGGCACCCTGTTTGTCGGATTGGGCATTGCGATCTTAAATGTCCTGCTGCCTGGTGTCATCAAGGAAAAATTTCCGGCAAAAGTTGCGTTAATGACAAGTGTTTACTCCACCGCCATGGGCATTTTTGCGGCCACAGCATCCGGATTAAGTATCCCGTTTGCCCGCGGAATGGAGTGGGGCTGGCAATTGGCGTTATTTATTTGGACGGTCCCCGCAGTGATTGCGATTGGGTTATGGATTTATTTGTCCATATCAACCGGAAAGCAGCGCGACCTGGAAATGAAATATGTTCCTGTCAGTGATAATCAAATGTGGAAATCCCCGCTTGCATGGCAGGTCGCATGTTTTATGGGGCTTCAATCGTTTTTGTTTTACGTAACCATTTCATGGCTTCCGGAAATTTTGTATGCTTATGGTGTCAGTATGGCAACAGCTGGTTGGATGCTGTCATTTACACAGTTTATCGGTCTTCCGGCCAGTTTTCTGGTTCCGGTAATAGCGGGTAAATTCAAGTCGCAGCGAGGTATTGTGCTGACCTTGGCTGTTTTTGGGATTTTCGGATATGGTGGACTGCTGCTCGGTGAGTCTACTACCGTAATGGTAATCAGCACCATTTTAATTGGGATCACTCTCAGTGGAAGCTTTGCCCTTGCACTTGCTTTCCTCGGAATGAGGGCACGTACCGCCCGGAATGCCGCGGAATTATCCGGGATGGCGCAGTCGCTCGGTTATTGTCTGGCTGCAGTAGGCCCGATGTTGATTGGGTTGTTATATGATATAACATTCTCCTGGAACCTCCCGCTGATAATGCTGATGTGTGTAACAGTTCTGGTAATGCTGTTTGGCATGGGTGCGGGTCGTGACAAATATGTGCTTGACTAAATCAGTAATGGGTGTGAGTTAAATGCAGAACAGATCATACACGATGCATGATTTATATTTTTGGCGGATTACACTCAGTCTGGCTTTAGCATCGTTTTTTGTGTTTGCCAGTATGTATGCAGTTCAGCCACTTTTGCCGGTATTTGTAAAAGAATTCGGTGTGACTGTATCGGGGTCCAGTCTGGCGCTCTCACTTACGATTATCGGGTTGATTATTGGTTTGATTGTACTTGGCTTTTTGTCGGATCGTAATGGACGGACGATGTTTATCAAACTTTCACTGGTAGGATCAGTTATTCCATTTTTCCTTATACCATTATCGGATACTTTCTTCCTGCTACTGGTATTAAGGTTTGTACAAGGATTTGCACTGGCTGGGCTTCCTGCAGCTTCACTTGCTTATTTGAGTGAGGAAATCGATCGGCGGAGTGTTCAAGTGGCAACTGCGCTTTATATTTCCAGCAATGCGCTTGGTGGTATGGCGGGCCGGGTGCTGACCGGTTATTTAACCGATCATTATTCATGGGAAATGTCTTTTTATGTGTTGGCTGTAATGGGTGCGGTTATTCTTGCGGCAGTACTTTTTATGTTGCCGCGCTCCCGGTTTTTTGAACCAAGTGAATTAACATTTTCAAATGATATTAAGGCATTTTTGTTTCATTTGAAAAATCCGGTGCTTTTATTGATCTTTGGCCTTGGCGTTATACTTCAGTTTTCCTTTACCGGGATGTGGACGTATTTGCCCTTCTATTTGGAAGGACCGCCTTTTTCACTCTCCCTGAAGACGATATCATACATGTTTTTTGCATATGGACTTGGTGTTATTGGATCACCTGCTGCCGGATGGCTTGCGTCCAGAATCGGCTTGCGAAAGGTCCGGCTCGCCGGCATTATTGTTTTATCATGCGGGATCTTAATGACGTTGAGCGGAGTGCTGTGGCTGTTAATCACCGGTCTGTGTGTAGCGTGTCTTGGCTTTTTTACTGCACATTCGCTGACAGCAGCATCTGTCAGTGATCAGGTCTCCCATCATAAAGGAAGTGCCTCAAGCTTGTATCTTGTTTCGTATTATGTGGGCGTTTCATTGGGAAGTACCGCAATGGGACCGGCCTGGAGTCTCTTCGGCTGGACCGGACTCGTATTATTGGCAGCAATCCTTCCAGTTATTTTTATAATCTTAGTGCAAAAACAAAGGAAAGTCTCTAATTCATGAGCCCATTAGGGGAAACATCAACCGTATGAGGGAAACATCAACCGCACAGGGAAAACATCAACCGTACGAGGGAAACATCGACCGCACAGGGAAAACATCAACCGTACGAGGAAAACATCAACCGCACGTGGTGAACAAATCAATAGTAACAACAAAACCCGAACACTTCATAAGTGCTCGGGTTTGTCTTCTCACTATTTTTTCAGCATTTCCGGTACTTCGGTAAGGTCAATTCCCCATACAATAGGTATAAGGAGGTACACGGCAGCAGTGACTAATACAATACCGAGTATATTCAATGCAAAACCTGCTTTGGCCATATCCGGTATCCGCAAGTAGCCTGAACCGAAAACCACTGCATTTGGCGGGGTGGCAACCGGCAGCATGAATGCACATGATGCTGCAACCCCGGCGGCAATTATGAGAGCAAACGGGTGAACACCAAGTGCCACGGAAAGCGATGCCATAATTGGATACATCATCGAGGCCGTTGCTGTGTTCGATGTTATTTCAGTCAGGAAGATAACCAGTGCTGTTACGGCGAGCAGAATAATTATGATATTGATGCCTTCCAGTACACTTAGCTGCTTACCAAGCCACTCGGAAAGCCCGGAATCCTGAAAACCTGCCGCAATTGCCAAGCCACCGCCAAACAGTAACAGAATACCCCATGGCAGTTTGACTGCTGTATCCCAATCCAGCAAACGATCTCCCTGCTTATTTTTAGCAGGAATAGCAAACAGAATAACTGCAGCTGTCATTGCAATAACCGCATCATTAATATTTTCATTAATTTCAGCCAATATGAATGAGCGGCTTATCCAGGACAGTGCCGCCGCAATGAAAATGACGAAAACAGCTTTTTCTTCAAACGAAGGATTACCAAGTTTTTTCTTTTCGGATTGGATAACTTCCCGTCCACCAGGCAGTTGTTTCAATTTCATCGGGTAAGCAACTTTCACAAGGTAAAACCAGGTAATGAAAATAAATACCCAGGCAAACGGTACCCCAAACAGCATCCACTTGGCAAAAGATAATTCGATACCGTAGAGGTTGCTGATGGCCCCCGCTAGTATAGTGTTTGGTGGTGTTCCAATCAGCGTACCAATACCTCCGAGTGATGCAGAATAAGCAATGCTGAGCATCAATGCTTTGCCGAATCCGAAATTTTCTCTCGATGTATCAATCGAATCATCATCTTTCAGTGCTTCGGAAACCTGATAAATTATTGCCAAACCAATCGGTACCATCATCATGGCTGTTGCGGTATTGGAAATCCACATCGATAAAAAGCCGGTTGCGACCATAAAACCAAGAATGATTCGTTCAGTATTTGTACCGATAATCGAAATAATAGTCAGTGCTATCCGCTTGTGCAGATTCCATTTTTCCATGGCGAGTGCAATCATGAACCCACCCATAAATAAAAAGATCGTATCATCGCCATAGGATGATGTAGTTGCGCCGATATCTAAGCCGCCTGTAAGCGGAAACAGAATAATCGGCAGAAGTGACGTAACGGGTATCGGCAATGCTTCCGTTATCCACCAGACTGCAATCCAGATTGTACTGGCCAAAATCGCCTGAGCGGGATCGCTGAGTCCTTCAGGCTGGAAAAATAATAACGTAAGTATGAAAAGTGCCGGGCCTAAGATGAGTCCAATCAGCTGTGCAGGTTTGTATGAACGGTTATTACCCCCGCCGTTATTATCGGCAGATCCGCCTGATTCTTTATTCCCTGCCGAACCAATTTGTGAATCGTTTGGCTTAACAAAAAAACGGATCAAATCTTTCGCCTGGTCATGTTTGTCCCATAACCAGCTCCATGTAGCAGTTATCATTTTACATACCTCCTTATTTTATTTTTGTTTAAAAATATTGACGAAAAATGAATACTGCATGCGCTTTGTTATTATAGCATGATATTGTATGCTATCATTTTAGTATCTAAAATTCCAGTTGAATACCAAATGGTAAATGGGGGAGAAATAGATGAATCTGAGCAATCCTAAGGTAAAAGTCCCTGCGACCAAGTGGGAGCTGTTGTTTCATTTTTTGTCCTTAGTGGTTATGTTATCAACGATTGTATATGCGATTTATCAGTATGAGAGTTTGCCGGATAGGATTCCAACATACTTTAATGCTCAGGGGGAAGCAGATGGATGGGGCAGTAAATCATCCATTTTTATTTTACCGGTCATAACGGCATTGACATTTATCCTGCTTTATTTTTTAACAAAAGCTCCGCATATTTTTAATCTGCCTGTTACCATAACTGAAGATAATGCGCCGCGAATCTATTCGCTGGCAAGAACAATGATGGCTGTTTTTAATTTTGAAATTGTGTTGATTCTCTCTTATGCAACCTGGTCCACCATCCAGGCAACACGCGGAGAATCGACATTAGGTGTAGGTTTTATATTGTTTACCATTTTCGTTCCGCTAATCACAATGATTTTATTTATTATTAAAATGAACAGATCGGGCTAGTGCCGCACAGCATATATTTAAATGAGTGCAATGAAGATAAAAGACGGGATGATAAGGATATCCTGATTGTCTGAATGTAATCGGAACGATCATACAGCGCGCTCATTCGGAATATTGACATACCACTTGAATGATACCGTACATAATGATTTCCTTATCGTTATCAGCCAGTCTCTGGTAGAATGGTAACGATAAAAGTAATGTTGATGCTGATTCATTTCTGATAACATGCCGTTATATATAGGAATAGAGAAGACGAGGAGAGTATAAATGGATAAAATAAAACTAATTGCACTTGATATGGATGGTACCTTATTAAACAGCAATGATGAAATTTCAGATTATACACAAAAAGTAATAAAAAATGCGCTCGAAGCAAATATCCATGTCGTGCTGAGTACAGGGCGCTGGCTGCAATCATGCCTGCCATATGCAAAACAACTTGAATTGCCTTCATATTTAATTACTGCAAATGGCGGCGAAATCTGGACGGTAAATGAGGACTTGCTTGAGCAGCATTTGCTTGATCCAAAAATGGTGCAGCTTATGTTTGAGCTTGGAGAGCAGACGGACGTTAACAGCTGGATGATTTCAACTGATCGGGTTTGGCGGGGAGAAGCCCCTGAAAATTTTTATGACCATGAATGGCTGAAATATGGCTGTGACTCACTCGATACAACGAAACTTGACCATATTGTAAAAGAACTTTCCCATTATGATGAATTGGAATTAACCAACTCATTGCCGACCAATATTGAGGTGAATCCTAAAGGCGTCAATAAAGCAAGCGCGTTGAGAAAAGTTTGTGAAAAACTCGATGTTACGATGAATAATGTGCTGGCAATTGGTGACAGTTTGAATGATATTAAAATGGTTCAGCAGGCCGGCATGGGTGTCGCGATGGGAAACGCCCAGGAAGCAATCCAGAAAGTGGCTGATTTTGTGACTGATGCCAATGACCGGGACGGAGTTGCCAAAGCAATTAAAAAGTTTGTCTTGGACCAGGACTGATTCATGTATAAAATTATCTTTCTTTGTCTAAAATGAACGGATAAGTGGTGTTTCCTTTCTTTGTAATCAAGAAAAGAGTATAATGGATACAGTACCATGAAAGGGGTTGCTGTTATGTCATTTTCCCGCGGGCCAAAAGAGCCGGTGAAGGAAGTTGAAACCAATGTATGGTCTTGTACTAGTGGAGACTGTTCAGGTTGGATGCGAGAGTCATACAGTTTTGAGGAAGAACCAGTATGCCCGCTCTGTAAATCTTCAATGAAACAGGAAGTGCGCGTACTTCCCGAATTGAAGTAGTTAATGGTATAGCAGGAAGTTGGATTAAGAAAAGTAATTTATTTTTATATTATAATGTGAAGATGTCTGATTGGCATCTTTTTATAATTCTATGGTATTGGCGCTGGCAAACGGCGTCTTTTCCTATATGATAAATTCCAGCTTCCAGTAAAAGCAGTTCTCCGGGAACAGAGAACTGCTTTTTGTATGACGAAATTCACCAGTTGCCTGCAACTTTTCTAAGTTCCATTCCAATCAAATTGTTATCATAATATTACATAAACTGCTATAATTTAAATTAGATTATCAAACTAGATTTTTCATCAGATTATTTGTAAGCGATTACAGAGTAAATAGAGGAGGAATGGTTGGATGAGGTATGAAAATCCTAATACGGATGGGGCGAAAGTGTCGTTTCAGGAAAGGTATGACAATTTTATCGGCGGGGGAAATCGTCCTCCGGCAAACGGGAAGTACTTTGAAAACGTCAGCCCGGTAACAGGTAAAGTATTTTGTGAATTGGCCAGGTCAACAAAGGAAGATGTTGAAGCGGCTGTTGAAGCAGCGCATGCAGCTAAAGATGCTTGGGGGAAAACTTCCGTAGCGGAGCGGGCCAATATATTAAATAAAATTGCCGACCGGATGGAAGCGAATCTGGAAACACTTGCCGTTGCCGAAACGTGGGATAATGGAAAAGCGGTCCGGGAATGTTTGAATGCGGATATACCACTTGCAATCGATCATTTCCGCTATTTCGCGGGGGCAATCCGTGCACAGGAAGGCGGCATCAGCCAGATTGATAATGACACTGTTGCGTATCATTTCCATGAGCCGCTTGGGGTTGTCGGACAAATTATTCCATGGAACTTTCCGATATTGATGGCAACATGGAAACTTGCACCAGCTCTTGCAACCGGAAACTGTGTTGTGCTGAAACCGGCGGAACAGACACCGGTATCGATTCATGTTTTGCTTGATTTGATTAAGGATTTATTGCCAAAAGGTGTTTTGAACATTGTTAACGGCTTTGGTGTGGAAGCCGGGAAACCGCTGGCATCGAACAGTGGTATTTCCAAAATTGCCTTTACAGGTGAAACAACGACAGGCCGGCTAATTATGCAATATGCATCCGAGAACATCATTCCGGTAACATTGGAGCTGGGTGGTAAGTCGCCGAACATTTTCTTTTCAGATGTCATGGACAAGGATGATGGATTTCTGGATAAAACAATCGAAGGTCTCGTTATGTTTGCTCTGAATCAAGGAGAAGTATGTACGTGTCCTTCCAGGGCTCTCGTTCATGAATCAATATATGATGAATTCATGGAGCGGGCAATTGAGCGGGTAAATCAAATCAAAATCGGTCATCCGCTTGATACCGATACAATGATGGGTGCACAGGCGTCTATAGAACAGATGGAAAAAATCAAATCATATCTGGATATCGGAAAGCAAGAAGGTGCAGAAGTGCTTGTCGGCGGGAACGTGAACAAGCTTGACGGTGAGATGGCTGAAGGCTACTATATCGAGCCAACCATTTTTAAAGGTGACAATAAAATGCGTGTTTTCCAGGAAGAAATTTTCGGGCCGGTATTGTCGGTCACTACTTTTAAAGATGATGAAGAGGCTATGGAAATCGCCAATGATACGTTATATGGACTGGGTGCAGGCGTGTGGACCCGGAACATTAATACCGCATATCGTTTCGGACGCGGTATTGAGGCGGGACGTGTATGGACAAACTGTTACCATCAATATCCTGCACATGCTGCATTCGGCGGCTACAAAAAATCTGGAATCGGCCGCGAAAATCATCTGATGATGCTTGATCACTACCAGCAGACGAAAAACTTGCTGATCAGTTACAGTGAAGGTGCAGCAGGATTCTTTTAAGATTGGAATCTGATAATGTGGTATTGCATATACTGTAAAAATAAATAGAAAGGGTGTGAAAAATGGTTGAACGTGTAACAGCTACGGATGAAGCACTTCAACTAATCAACACGTTAATTGAAACACACGGACCGCTGATGTTCCATCAATCAGGCGGATGCTGTGACGGCAGCTCACCAATGTGTTATCCGCGAGGTGAATTTCGTGTTGGCGAATCAGATGTGCTTCTCGGAGAAATCGGCGAAACACCTTTCTATATGTCCAAAGATCAATATGAATATTGGAAACATACTCAGCTGATTATTGATGCTGTTGACGGCCGCGGCGGGATGTTTTCGCTGGAGGGACCCGAGGGAAAGCGGTTTCTAACCAGATCCAGGGTGTTTACCGAGAAAGAACGAGCGGAACTAGTATAAAAAAAAGAAAGCCATGCAGATGTGATGGTCTGTGTGGCTTTTTTAGTGTCAAAAACGGTCTGAAGAGATCATCAGTCCCAAGACGGAGAAGAAAAACATCAATTGACTGATGTATTATTCTGATAAGTCTATATAATGAAAGTAAGAAAGCAGGGAAGGGGCATGACAATGGAAGATATTATTAAAATTGACAGTGTAATGAAAAAGTATAAAAAACGAAAAGCAAAGGAAGAGTTTGTTGCCGTAAAAGGTGTTTCATTCAGAGTTGGAAAAGGTGAGATTGTAGGGCTGCTTGGACCAAATGGTGCCGGGAAGACGACAACAATCAAAATGATTTGCGGGCTCCTTGTACCAGACGAAGGATCTGTCACGATTAACGGATTTGACAGCATTAAAAACCGTAATAAAGCACTTAGGCATATCAGTGCTGTGCTGGAAGGTAACCGGAATCTATACTGGCGCATGACAGTCCTGGAAAATCTCCAATATTTTGCCGGTAATAGGGGAGTTCCCAAAAAAGAAATCAAATCACGTGTCGAGGAACTGCTGACACTATTTCAGTTGCAATCGAAAAAGCATGAACTTGTCAATAATTTATCTCGCGGTATGCAGCAAAAGCTGGCAATCTGTGTGGCAATGCTGGCAGATACAGACGTTATTCTTCTTGATGAACCGACATTGGGACTTGATGTGGAAACAGGTTATGAGGTAAGAGGCCTGTTGCGGAAAATTGCCAGCGAACAGGGAAAGACAATTATTATCAGCACTCATGACATGCCGGTTGTACAGGATTTATGTGAACGTACAATTATCATAAACGCCGGCAGGGTAATTGCCGATGAACGTGTGGATCAATTACTCCGTTTGTTCGAAACAAGCGCATACCAAGTACACCTGAAAGACGAACTGACAGATGAACAATTGGAAATGCTGAAGGTACAGTTCCCAATACATACCCTGGATGGGTCGAAATTGGAAGTGAGTTTTGAGCAGGAGCATGAGATCTATAGTTTGATGGACATTTTAAACAAAAATAAGACGTCCATTGAAGCGATAAGTCGCACGGAAATCAATTTTGAGCAGGTCTTTATGAAACTGGTAAAAGAGGAGGCAGCATCATGACCACATTTTGGAATGTATTACAGGTGAATACGATGTTGGAATATCTTGAATTGAAACGGTATAAAGCTAACACCATCAGTTTGCTGCTTACGTTTTATATTATTTTTGTTGGAATGATGTTCGGGATTCACATAATTGGTGATCCCGCCCAGGCAAGTACCAATACACAATATATCATTGTAAACTACATTTTCTGGTACTTAGGCATGATGACACTGCAGTCGATTGGCTGGACCATTTCGGATGAGGCAATGAAAGGGACACTGGAGCAATTGTTCATGTCACCAGTTAAACCATGGAAGATTTTACTTGCCAGATTGTTTGGATCAGTGTTTAATCACTTTGTTCTTGTTATCTTTCTATTGTTTCTTTCGATGGCAACAGCAGGGGAATGGCTTAACTTGAATCCGTTGGCAATTATCCCTATTCTGGTGTTGACTCTCGCCAGCATGATTGGAACAAGTTTTGTCGTGGCAGGCATGGCGCTTATTTTCAAGCAAATCAATGCATTTTTGCAAATCCTGCAATTTATCGTAGCCGGATTGACGTTTGTGCCACTATCTGTTGCACCGTACCTGGTGGTCGCCCCCTTTGTAAAAGGAGTCGACATGACACGGATGGTTATGATTAAAGGCTACACATTGTCGGACTTTACAATCGGGGATTACGCTTGGCTGATCGGAAACGCTGTAATTTACGGCATTATTGGTGTAACGGTATACATTGCTTGTGAACGGCACGCAATGAAAAAGGGGCTGTTGGGTCAATATTAAAAGTGTAGAGTACTGTTCAGTGTACATTCATTTAAATATTCACATTTCCTTTTCAGTTGAATATACTTAATTGGGCAGCAAGTATACTTAAAAAGGAAGTGTTTGCTATGTCTGATCGTAAGTATTATGTAACGGGCAACACTGCTGAGGGATTGGTTAATTTTTTGGATACAAACATGCAAGGGATTCAGAAAATTTACTTATTGAACCATTCGTCCCCATTTTTTAAATCAAAACTTTTACAAAATCTATTGAGTCACTTTAAGTCGGATGCAGAATTACTGTTAAGTCCGTTGGGCCATGAATATCTGGATGGATTCATTATTCGTGAAAAATCACTGGCTGTATTGGATGCAAGCATTACAGAGACAGGTACAGTTGTTGAATTGGAAAAACAGTATCCGGTAGGTCACGACACACAAGGGGCTGATCACGTGTTCAAAGCATATCAGTGTTTCGAGAATGGGTTACGTTTTCACGATGAGTTGGAAAAAATTTATATAGATGAAATGGATTTTGATCATGCAAATGCATTTGGCGATAAATATATTGATGACTTATTAAAGAGTGTGGAGAAGCGTGATTCTAAAGGACATATATATCACAGATTTTTTGGCACAAACACCCCCGATGGTATTGTAAATGAGGTGCCACATCTGATTAAAGACATAAAAAATGTTGATTACATCAAAGGACGTGCCGGAACAGGAAAGTCAACTTTTATGAAAAAAATCGCCAAAGCGTGTGCGAATCATGGTTTTGACACAGAAGTATATCATTGCAGTTTTGACCCGAACAGCCTGGATATGGTCCTTGTTCGTGACCTGGAATTTTGTATTTTTGACAGTACGGATCCACATGAATTTTTTCCGAATCGTGAGGGTGAAAGAATAGTGGATTTATATAAGGAATTTGTAACTCCTGGGACGGACGAAAAATTCGCCACGGAAATTGATAAATGGAACAACCGATATAAATCGTGTATGAAAGAAGGGGTTCAGTATTTGAAAAAGTCTGGTGAGATGTTTGACCAGGAAAAAATAAATAAATTTAATCAAAAGAATATCAAAGAAGCTACTGAACATGTACTGCAGGATTACATCCGCTGATCGTTACAGATTAGCGGATTTTCTTTTTTTTCAAAATTTCCACTTGTAATTTTGTACGTTATATAGTAAAATTAATTAACTGAAAATTACGATAAGGATTTCGGGAGGTGGAAATATGGTTACTGTAAAGATGTTAAAACCCTACTATATAAAAGCTGATAATGATTTTATCCGGGTGATTCTGGCCTACCAGTATTTTTCAGTGTTAATTGATGAGCAGGTTTATCAATTTGTTCCGACTGAAGCAAAGGAAATAAGAATTAATCGTAAAACACAAAAAGTGGAAAATATGGGGGCAAGATTTGCTTTTCAAAAAGGTAAAGACATCGTTTACCTGACTATGTCTGAGTTAATTTCCCTTCCGGATTTTCTGCTCCAGTTGGAAACTATTGCCCAACCGTATTACTTTAAAGGAGAAGAAAATACAAATAATCATAATAATGAAACCGCTGTCACAATTCGTAAGCTGGAGAAAATGAACCTGCAGAGGCTCATTGATAAATCACTCGATGAACGAGATGAGGAGCTATTTCATTCACTGACAAAATTGCTTTAAGAATAATAGTGGATGGGACTTCCGGGTCCCATCCACTTTAAGTTATTTGGACTGTTTTTTCTGCTGTTCCTGCATTTTTTGGAGCTGCTCCATTGATATTGTCTTAGCATTCTTCTTGATTTTTTGAGGGATAGTAATAGCCTTATCAACTTTTCCGGTGACTTCCATTGTCATATCCTGATCAATGGTCATTTTGATTTTGTTCATCGGCATTTCCATTTTCATTTGTTGCTCCATTTTTTGCTGTTCAAATGTTTCCTGATCAATGTAAAAAGTTTGTTTCAGATGTTTAATCTTCATGTTATTTAAAAATTTCGCAATACCCAATTGTTTTAGAGAACTCATTGAATTTTTAATTTGTTTCATTCCCTGTTCAAGTACCTTCTGTGAAGCCGTCTCATTTAAATCCATGGTGATAACATACATGCCATCCTCTTTTTTCATCGTAATGAATTTATCGGACTTTTCGTTACCGGAAAACTGGTTCAAAATATTTTTGAATTGATTCAGTGTTTTTGAAGGACTTTTGCTCTGACTTTGTTTTTGAAGTTGTTCCAGTTTCATTCCTTTTCATCGTCCGTTCTCCTCCCTGAGTGTAAATATTTTTCCAATAGTTCGTTCTACGGATAGACAACAAAATAGTTTCAAATTTGAAGCAAACTTTTTTGATTATCAATTGTAAAAAAATTTTAAATTGAAGAAGCGTTTATGATATTCTAGTGGCTGATAATGTTATGCAATAATATTGTCGATTTAGGGAAGTGTACATGTGAAGGGGGACACACTTCACAATCAACCAGAATATTCAAAAGGAAGGTGTTTATAGTGTCAAAGGAAAATCCGGATAACGGGTTTAAACCGTATATTCCGGCCTCCAAGAACCCGCCTGAATTTACAATTATCTCCATGATTGTTGGTGCATTTCTGGCCATTATATTTGGCGCTGCCAATGCTTATTTGGGGTTAATTGTAGGTATGACAGTTTCTGCATCGATTCCGGCTGCCGTTATTTCGATGGCGATACTGCGAATTATTATGAAACGTACATCGATATTAGAGAACAACATCGTTCAAACAATTACGTCAAGTGGTGAAGCACTGGCTGCCGGTATTATTTTTACGTTGCCAGCATTATTTATCTGGCAATTGGAACCAAGTTTGACCACTATTGCCATTATTGCGCTGGCCGGTGGTATTCTTGGCGTTGTTCTAATGATTCCGCTTCGCCGCGCGTTAATTGTTCAGGAACATGAAACATTGCCATATCCGGAAGGTACCGCTTGTGCTGAAGTTTTGCATGCTGGAGAAGAAGGCGGGAAAGGTGCAAAGCTGGTATTTGGCGGCCTTGGAATTGGTGCAGCATTCAAATTTTTAACGGATGCTGTAAAAGCGTTTCCGACGTCTGTGGAATGGGAAATTTATAAATTTAAAAATGCGGCGATTGGTATGGATGTAATGCCTGCATTGCTTGCGGTCGGATATATAATTGGCCCGCGTATTGCAGGAATCATGTTTGCTGGCGGTGTGCTGGGCTGGCTGGGGATAATTCCGTTGATCAGCTATATCGGAGAATTTGCCACGACACCAATTTATCCCGGTGAAGTTCCGATAGGTGAAATGGGCTATCATGACATTTGGAATAATTACTTACGTTATATCGGAGCCGGTGCCGTTGCGTTCGGGGGAATAGTGGGGCTGCTGAAAACGCTGCCGACCATTATTTCATCGTTTAGCGGGTCCATACGAGGATTTTCTTCTGCTGGTGATACAGCTGACCTGCGAACCGATAAGGATATTCCATATACATTAATTGTGGTGTTAATGGTTGTGTTTATGGGTATTCTGATGTTTTATCCTACGATAAATCTGGGGATTATTGGTGCCCTTCTGCTATTCATTTTTGGTTTCTTCTTTGTAACCGTGTCATCCAGAATTGTCGGTATCGTCGGAAGTTCATCAAACCCTGTATCCGGTATGACAATCGGAGCGCTGATTTTTATATCGCTTATTCTTGTTGCTATCGGGCATACAGGTGAGGCTGGAATGATAACAGCTATCACAATAGGCTCCGTTGTTTGTATCGCAGCTGCCATTTCAGGTGATACGTCACAGGACCTAAAAACAGGTTATATTGTTGGTGCTACCCCAAAATGGCAGCAGGTTGCCCAACTATATGGCGTTCTAATTACCAGTATTGTCATCGGATTCGTTTTGATTCTACTTGATAATGCATATGGTTTCGGGTCTGCTGAGCTGCCCGCACCGCAAGCAGTTCTGATGTCAATGGTAGTCGAAGGTATCATGGAAGGAAATCTTCCATGGAATCTGATCTTCATTGGAGCCGCTGCCGCTGCGACGGTTGAATTATTTGGAATTGGTTCATTGCCGTTCGCAGTTGGCTTATATTTACCGATCCATTTGACTTCCCCAATTATGGTGGGGGGAATTGTACAAGGCATAATCAAAAGAATTACGAAAAGTAAAGAGGAATTTAAAGCGAAAAATGAAAGAGGAATACTGATGGCATCCGGTTATATTGCTGGTGAAGCATTGATGGGCGTGTTTGTCGCAATTGCTGTTACCGCAGGAATTACCATGCCGACAGATGCATTCTTTGGGCCAATAGTATCATTGATTGCTTTTGCATTGGTTACCTGGTATCTATTCCGGACAGCTAATAAAAAAATAATGAAATAAGTGAGCTTGCTATACGATGAGTCATCCATTTATAGGGTGGCTCTTTTTTGTTGTTGGCAGTTAAGTAACTTTCTTACTGTATAAGTGCACCGGTAAGGTTGATTATTATTTATTGGGTTAAAAAAGTGGCTTGCAGACACCTGCAAGCCACTTTTAATCTTATTGTTTTACATCCATTAATATATTTGTGACCTTATCTACTACATAGCTGCTGCCGCCATTATCTTCGGTATGCTCAACCATCATGGAAATCAGAATGTCTTTGGATTTCGATGGATACCCGACAAACCAACCGTTTTCCGGACCTGATTCCACATCAAGTGATTTTTTCAACTCAGCGGTACCAGTTTTGCCAGCGATCGGTAAGTCAGCACGCTGGGCCCCATTTGCTGTTCCTTTCGGCGAAGAAACAACTTTACGCAATGCATCCTGCAGGAGGTTTGCCTGCTTCTTAGAGATCAAATTCTTTTTCCAAGCCTGACCATCCTTGGCATCAAGCAGAAGGGTAGGTTTGATCATTTTTCCTTTGTTCAGAATCGGTGTATAGGTCATTGCCAAATGCAGTGCGCTTACCTGCAATTCACCTTGTCCGTAGCTCGAATTAGCAAGCAGTACTTCATCATTTATGCTGCCGCTCGAGGAAACAGTTGACGACTGGATTGGATATTTAAACGGAAGTTTCTTCCCAAAGCCAAATTGTTTCATGCCGTTCACATATTTTTCAGCGCCCATTTCAACTGCCTTCATGGCAAAATAAATGTTGTCGGAGCGAATCAGGGCGTTGGTAACGTCAACGGGCTGGCTTGACGTGGATACACGCGTAACTTCATAGTCTCCCCAGCCCGCGCCTCCGCTCCATGTAAGACCATTGATTTTAACACCTTCACCAGGCTTGATAGTTCCATTATTTAAACCGATTGCCGCAGTTACTGGTTTAATAACAGATCCAGGTGTAAATGTTGCTGCAAACCGATTGATTAATGGTTTTTGCGGATCATTTTGCAATTCATCCAACTTGGATTGGGAAATGCCGTATAAAAAATCATTCGGATTAAAAGCTGGACTGCTGACCAATGCCAGTGTTTCACCGGTTTTTGGGTCTATTGCAGCGGCAGTTCCAGCTTTCCCCTCGTAACTTTGGAAAATTCGCTGCTGCAGTTCTGCATCAATTGTTGTTACAATATTTTCCCCGTCTTGGACAGGCTTTTCGGCAATTACCGTTGTTTCGCCACTTTCTTTTGTAACGGTTATCTTTACACCTTCTTCACCTTTCAGTCGCTTATCAAAGCGCTGCTCAAGTCCGCGTTTTCCGATCATATCATTTGGGCTGTATACATCTGAGTCAAGTTTCTCCAGTTCTTCTGCTGTGATTTTTCCGACATATCCGATAAGATGTGCAGTCGCTTTTCCATATGGATATACTCTTCCTGTTACATCCCGTTTAACGACAGAGCTTAGTTCAAAAAGTTGGTTCAGTACGCTTTCATTGGATGTCGGAACTTTTTTAACCGGTACGAACATGCCTGATTTTACCCAGTCTGCATTCAGGCTGTTGTTGATTGATTCAACTGATATGTTGAGCAGGTCAGCTATTTGTTGTTTTTGCTGTTTAGCGTTCGCTCCGAGTTTACCGGGAATAATACCAATCTCGTAAACAACATCATTAATGGCAAGAGGCATCCGGTTACGGTCAAGGATTTCTCCACGCCGGGGTTCTTCGGTTTCCAATCCGATTTTTCCGCCGTTTTTAATTGCCGGAAAAATAAAACCGGGATTCCAGTTAACATACCAGTTTTCCTTATCCTCTTCACCTTCTTTAACTAAAGTTGCTTTGTAATCAAATTTAATGGGACCTGCAATGCTGTCCATTTTTACTGTAAAGGGAATAGTAGCTTTACCTTTTTCCATCGCTTTTTCCGTTTGTTTCTCCGAAGGTTTCTTATAGGAAATTTTCACGTTGTTGATTTCCAAATCCTTGTAAATATCTTTGTATCGTTTCACATAATCCCCGGTCGGGTATTTTTTAGTGGATTTTTCCGATGACATCTCGTACATTTTACTGAATTCCTGCTGGTTCCAATGGCTTACATATTTATCAAATCGTTCCTGCGGGGTAGTTTCATCTTCCGAACATGCGGAAATGAGAAGTAACAATAATACAGGCAGCAACAGAATTAATTTTTTCATAAGGACCCCCCTCATTTTCTAATAATCTATTAGTATTATCATATCATTTTCCATTCTGAAATTACATGCGTTTTATCTATAGTTTCGTAAGGTATGTGTACGAACTGTTGCAGGTCGGACCGCAGTTAAAACTAAATTTTTTCAAAAGATGTTCTTAATAACGAATTTATGTTATAATAAAATTAAGTGTAAGTCATTAGACCTATGTCGGCAATAATTGATCTGACAAGCACAAAACTAGTTGGTTTTTGACAAAAGTAGACACCCAAAATATATTGCAACTGTTGTATAGTGGTATTATTGAACTAAATATTCTTATTAAAGAACAAACTTGTGGCAAATTTAGTTTTAAAAGTAGCGGGTATAAAGATTCATATAGCGGGATACTGTTTTGATATTTGTTAGGAGGAATGTTACATGCAAAATACAGTGAAACAAGTTTCTATGGATGATGAGTGGCTGCAGTTAATAAAATCGGCAAAAACCCTGGGGTTGACGGTGGATGAAATAAGGACGTTCCTTGCAGAAATGCAGCGGAAGGACTAATGATGGGAAAAACTGTACATTATATAGAACCATGCACCTTTTTGTGGTATAATCTGTTTGAAAGAAGGTGTGCGGCTTGATAGGTGAAACGATCAAACAATTACGAAAGACTAAAAAATTGTCTATTTCCGAACTTGCGGAGCGGGCTGGTGTTGCTAAATCATATTTGAGCTCGATTGAGCGGAATCTTCAGTCAAACCCATCGATTCAATTTATGGAAAAAATAAGTGCTGTACTGGGTGTGTCGGTGAATGAATTGATTGGTGAAGATGATCAGAAGAGCAAACAAGAGAAACTGGACGGTGAATGGATTGAAATTGTTCGGGAAGCAATGGAGTCCGGGGTTACCAAGGAACAATTTAAGGATTATCTTGAATTTACAAAATGGAGAAAAGAACAGGATAAGTAAGAGGTTACCGTACAGCTGATAGGCTTGCGGTTTTTTGATGTGCGGATACGTCGGATTTGGGAGTGGTAGTGGTGCGAAAATATTTATATTGGCTTTTGCCTTTGTTCTGGATGGGCGTAATATTTTATTCGTCTGCACAACCTTATGGGGAACAGGATATCAAGCCGTTTTTGGGGAATACGCTGAATGTAGCTTTTTTGAAACCGTATCTTGATTGGATTTCGTTTACATATCATCATTCTGAGGTCAGTGTGGAAACATTGGGTGTCGCTGGTCTGATTGAATTTTTTGTCCGAAAAGGAGCCCACTTTGGCGTTTATTTTATATTGCTCTGTTTGTTTTTCATTGCTTTTGTTAAAACGTCTAAATGTAAATTTTGGACTGTTATAGCCTTGTCATATATGCTAACTGTTACATATGCTGTTACAGATGAATTTCATCAAAGCTTTACGGCTAATCGGACACCGTATGCGGGGGACGTCGTTATTGATGGAATTGGAGCGGCATTTGCCGCGCTGTTTCTGATATTTTTGAAACGGAATAAAAAATAACGGCACAAAAACAGAAAATTAAGCAGAAAGTTCCGTTGAACGACATAATTCGACAGTCTTTTTCGAGTGAATATGGTATGATTGGCATATAATTTTAGAAAAGGCGGTATTGTAAATGGTAGAACAGGAACGTTTTAAGCATATGCTTAAAAAGCTTATTGAGGAAACAGAAAATGCCAAATTTCAATCGTCGGAAGAACTGATTAACGCACTTATTCATGAACTGAGTGCAGGGAATAATAACTTACAGACAAAGTAAAATAAAAGGATTGAATACGAATTGGATACCAGATTGTATATTAAAGACGCAGTTATCTATACAGAAGATCAGGGGATTGTCTCAGGATCCCTGTTTATTGAAAATGATAAAATCAAGGAAATACATGCAGAAACTGATCCGCCGCCCGGCGCTGAGGTTATTGACGGGATGGGGCTGCATTTGTTGCCAGGCTTTATTGATGGACACATTCACGGTGCGGCCGGTGCTGATGTAATGGATGCGACTGAAGAGGCACTTGATACAATGGCAAGTGTATTACCTGCTGAAGGTACAACCGGTTTTTTGGCAACAACGATTACACAGTCGCGGGAAAACACTGAAAAGGCACTTGAAAATATTGCGGCGTATCATTCGAAAACGGGACAAGCTGAAGTTATTGGCGTGCATCTGGAAGGTCCATTTATTGAGAAGAGTAAAAAAGGAGCTCAGCCACTTGAGTATATTTTGCAGCCGGATCTTGACCTGTTCAGAAAGTGGCAGACGCTTTCGGGCAACAGCATTAAGACCATCACGATGGCACCTGAACATGATGTAGATGGCGAGTTTATCCGGGCACTGTCAGACTCCGGGGTAAATGTTTCAGCCGGACATACAGCAGCAGAATTTGAAGGTATAAAAAAAGCTGTTTCGCATGGTCTTCGTCAGGTTACACACCTTTGCAACGCAATGACTGGGATTCACCACCGTGATGTTGGTGCGGTCGGTGCTGCATTCCAATTAGAAGAGCTGCGAGCCGAATTGATTGCAGATGGGATTCACGTTGCACCGGAAATGCTTGAACTGATTTATGCGAATATGGGCAGAGAGCGGTTGATTTTAATTACAGATGCAATGCGTGCCAAGTGTTTGCAGGCTGGTGATTATGAACTGGGCGGCCAGCCTGTTACGGTAACGGATGACCGTGCTGTATTAATGGATGGGACATTGGCAGGAAGCATTCTGAAAATGTATCAAAGTGTACAGCAAATGTTGCGCCTCAAGGGTGTTACCATCAGTGATATCACAGAAATGGCATCAGCTAATCCGGCAAAACAGCTGGGTATCTTCAACAGGAAAGGAAGCATTAAGGAAGGGAAGGATGCGGATCTTTTGCTCGTTGATGATAATGCAGCGGTCAAATATACCATTTGCCGGGGTGTTGTAGCGTACAGGGAGGAAGCATGAATGGAAATATTGAAATGTAAAGACTATACCGACATGAGTCAAAAAGCTGCTGAATTGGTAATAAAAACAATACACGGGATGCCAAAACCGGTTCTGGGCTTGGCTACAGGTTCTACTCCGGAAGGAATGTACCGTTATTTAATCAATGCGTACAACAGGAATGCTGTTTCATTTGCCAACGTAACAACATTTAATCTGGATGAATATGTCGGCCTTCGGGAAGATGATCCGAACAGTTATAAATTCTACATGCGTGAAAAATTGTTCGATGCAGTTGATATCCCAACTGGACAGGCACATGTGCCGAACGGAGATACGGCGGAACCCGAGAAAGAATGTGCAAGCTATGAAAAACAGATTCAGGATGCCGGTAATGCTGATTTACAGGTGCTGGGGCTCGGATTGAACGGCCATATCGGGTTTAACGAACCGGGAAGCAGTTTTAAAAGTATGACACATACCGTTGAATTGGACGAGTCAACGCGGAAGGCAAATGCACGTTTTTTCGATTCATTGGAACAGGTGCCGATTCAAGCAATTACGATGGGAATCGGTACCATTATGCATAGCAGAAAAATACTTCTGCTCGTTTCAGGTGTAAATAAAGCTGATGCGGTAAAAAAACTGGTACATGGTGAGGTCACCGAGGATTTTCCTGCGTCTGTACTGCAGTTGCATGATGACGTAATTGTAATCGGGGATGAAGCAGCACTATCCAAATTATAGAATAGTGCCGGCCTGTGGAAACGATGTTGATCAGACATCGATTTCCACATAGGCGCTTCCCTTTTTTGCCACCAATGCAGTGTCACTGGTCAGGTTTGTAATCCAGTCCAGGAAATCCTCCTCAACTCCATCTCTGACAAAAACATAAAACTCCACTTTCTCCAAATAATTAATTGACTCAAGAATATGATGAGAGTTACGCAGTTCGTTTTCCAATTTTCCCAGCATTGGATAATCAACGGTTACCGAAAAGCCGGTCATTAATCGGCGTTCCACTACACCTGCAGCTTCTATTGCCCGGGATGCAGCACTTCCATATGCGCGGATCAAACCGCCGGCACCCAGTTTAATTCCGCCAAAATATCTGGTGACGACAATTACTGTATCTTTCAGATCACGTTTTTTAAGAACTTCCAGCATCGGTACACCGGCTGTACCGCTCGGTTCGCCGTCATCGCTGGCTTTTTGTATTTGGTTATTTTCACCAATCATATACGCTGAACAGTTATGGTTGGCATCATGGTGCTTTTTCTTTGTTTGCTGGATAAAGGTCTGTGCCGCTTCTTCCGATTCAACTCGTTTCACATAACCGATAAATCGTGACTTTTGAATGATAATTTGATTTTTTTCTTCGTTTTTTACGGTATAATAAGTAGATAACATAAATAAATTTTGCCTCCTGTGAATGCCCGTATAATATAGGGAGATAACTACCCGCAAATTTAAAAAAGTTTTCGTAAAGCATGCTGAAAGACCCTATTAAAGAAAAATATGGATACGAATAATTATATCATAGGCTGGTGGAACTGTATGTCAGAAAAACTGGAACAGAAAACATTGGACTTTGTAATCGATGAAATGTTTGACGTAGTACAAAACAGTAAGGACGAAATATTCAATATCAGTGAAGAGACTAGAAATGAATATGAGACACTTACTGTTGAATTGAAAAAGACTAAAGAAGAGATGGCACAGCACATTACTGACGGTGACCAGCTTGAACAGAAAGTGCGTTATTCCAAGGAGCGTCTTTCAGAGGTCAGTGAATATTTTGACCGTTATTCTGAAACAGAAATCCGCGAAGTCTATGAAAATACGCATAAGATGCAAACACAATTAGCAGTGCTTCGACAGGAAGAGAAAGAATTAAGGAATAAGCGGGATGATCTGGAACGACGGCTGGTTGCGTTGGATCAGACCTTTGATCGTGCAGATGGGTTGGCGGGAAAAATATCTGTTATTCTCACATATTTAAATGACGACTTTCGGCAGGTCAACGAGATGATCGCCGAAGCAAAGGAAAAGCAAGAATTCGGGTTGAAAATCATTGAAGCACAGGAAGAAGAACGCAGAAAAATCTCCCGAGAAATCCATGACGGACCTGCCCAGATGCTGGCCAATATCCTGCTCCGATCTGAGTTGGTTGATCGGACATTTCGAAATGGTCCTGTGGAAGATGCAATTAAAGAAGTAAAAAGTATGCGTAAGATGGTACGTTCATCACTATATGAAGTGCGCCGGATTATTTATGATTTGCGCCCAATGGCTCTGGATGATTTGGGGCTGGTTCCAACCATCAGAAAATATATAGCTACCATCGCAGATTATAATGATGCTGAAATCACATTTTCATCAGCCGGCGAACAGAAACGATTGAACCAGAAATACGAAATCGCTATTTTCCGGCTCGTTCAGGAAGCAGTACAGAATGCAATCAAGCATGCTGATTCGACATGTATTAAGGTAAAAATAGAAATAAATGAGCAAAATATTTCGGTGGAAATTAAGGACAACGGAAAAGGTTTTGACCCGGACATGAAGCGTGATAAGTCATTCGGATTAATCGGTATGCGGGAGCGAGTAGAGATGCTCGATGGAAATTTGTCGATTGATACGGGGGTAGGGAAAGGGACAATGATTCAGATAAGCGTTCCTTATGATCCATCTTAAAGGCATACCATTTTTCAACAGATTTATGTATACTAATATTTAAATAGATATTTTGCCTTCATAGATAATGTAATAGGGTAACTTAACATAAACAGAAAATAATCAGGGAGGAACAATACCGATGAATACGAAACGAACAAGAATAGTATTGATTGATGACCACAAGCTTTTTCGCGAAGGGGTTAAAAGGATTTTGGAGTTTGAACCAGCTTTTGAAGTTGTCGCAGAGGGCGATGATGGACTGACAGCATCGAAAATTGTCAAGGAAAATAACCCGGATGTTGTGCTGATGGACATTAATATGCCGACAATGAACGGTGTGCAGGCAACAGCAGATTTGGTACGCCATTTTCCGGATACAAGCATTATTATTCTGTCTATTCATGACGATGAAAGCTATGTGACCCATGCACTAAAAACCGGTGCGCAAGGATACCTGCTGAAAGAAATGGATTCGGATTCGTTAATTGAAGCGATCAAAGTGGTTAGTGAAGGCGGTTCTTATCTTCATCCGAAAGTTACGCACAATCTGGTGCAGGAATATCGACGTCTCGCGCAGGAGAACATGTCGAGAGCAGCTGAAAATAATCTCGAATACCGCAAGCCATTACATTTGCTGACACGCCGCGAATGCGAAGTTTTGCAACTTCTAGCCGACGGTAAAAGCAATCGTGCAGTTGCAGAATCGTTATATATAAGCGAGAAGACTGTGAAAAACCATGTCAGCAATATATTACAGAAAATGAACGTTAACGATCGTACACAAGCAGTTGTATCGGCAATTCGCAAAGGCTGGGTCGAAGTAACGTATTAAGTTGGAGTTTTGTTCCTTAACACTGAATACTCTGTCACTGTGATTGGTGGCAGGGTATTTTTTATTTAGGAAAAGCTGAGGGCGAAGGGGAAATTGGCAGCAGAGTCCTTATATCGATTCAACAGGAAATATATTAAGAAAAGAATGGGAGAAGGATTAATTTAACGGGAGAAAAACGAATTTATCGGTAGAAGAGAAAATATATCAACAGATCAGGAGTAGCTCTATCATCGTCACCTCTCCAAAACAAATGCATTTTTCATAGTATTAATGTAAAATAGTAATACAAAATTAGAAGAGGAGAAGGGTAGATGATGAAGGTTGCTATAATGACTGACAGTACGGCATATCTTCCGGAAACGTTGCTGAAACAGCATGATATCCATGTTGTTCCGCTTAGTGTTGTATTTGATGATACTTCTTATCGTGAAGGAATTGATATAACAACGGAGGAATTCTATCAAAAGGTAAAAGCTGCCGATAAACTTCCCAAAACCTCCCAGCCTTCAATTGGAGAAATTTCTGAGAAACTTGAGGAGCTTGCCAACGATTATGATGCTGTCATCTCCATTCATTTATCCAGTGGGATCAGTGGAACATATCAGGCAGTTGCAAGTGCCGGTGAAATGGTGGTAGGCATTGATGTATTTCCGTATGACTCTGAGATCAGCTGTATGGCCCAGGGATTTTATGTTTTGGAAGCTGCCGAGATGGCTAATGATGGGAAAAACCCGGATGAAATTGTTAAACAGCTTGATCACATTAAAGAGAGTATCCGTGCCTATTTTATGGTTGATGATCTCAGTCATCTGCAACGGGGAGGCCGTTTAAACGGTGCTCAAGCAATTGTTGGAAGTTTGCTCCAGGTCAAGCCGATTCTGCATTTTGTAGATAAGGTAATTGTTCCCTTTGAGAAAATCCGTACACGGAAAAAGGCAATCAACCGGATTTTGGGATTGCTTGAAGAAGATGCCAGAAGAGGAAAGGATATGAAAGTTGTATTCATTCATGCTAATAATGAGCAATCGGCTGTTGAACTGAAAAACAGCATCGATCCTGAGTATCCGAATATGGACAGTATGATCAGCTACTTCGGCCCGGTAATAGGGACCCATCTTGGTGAAGGCGCAATTGGTGTATGCTGGTATATGAAATAGATATGATTTATTACCTATATTCTGCCAGTCATTCGGCTGGCAGCTTTCTATCATTTTAAAGGAGCATGAGGCGATGCAATTGGAACAAGACTTTATTGCCCGTTACGATGGAAAATTATTATTGCGACGGGAAATCCCCATAACGGAATCCACATTTAAACAACTACTAGATACTAAGTATTTTAACCCTGTACCATCTTTTCAAAAAACTTTCCATCAAACGAAATGCCAGCGTTGCGATAACTACAAAAAATCTCTATTGGGAAAAATACCATGCCAGACCTGTGATCAACTCCATGTATACTGCCGTAAATGCATTGAGATGGGTAGAGTAATGGAATGTGAATCACTATATGAATGGAGCGGTCCGCAGGTTGAGTGGACGACATATGCCAATGCATGTACATGGCATGGTGAATTGACAACGGTACAGCAAAAAGCGGCAGAACGTATTATATCAGCAATCACCGCCAAAGAATCTGAACTGCTTGTATGGGCAGTTTGTGGAGCTGGGAAAACGGAGATGCTTTTCCCGGGTATTACGGAGGCATTACGCTTAGGAAAACGTATTTGTATTGCTACCCCGCGAACGGATGTTGTAAGGGAACTGCTGCCAAGAATGCGTGCTGCTTTTTCGGATGTGTATATTCAAGGGATGTATGGCGGCAGCAGGGAAAGTGATGGAACAGCTCAAATGATAATTGCAACGACCCATCAATTACTTCGTTTTAAACATGCCTTTGATGTGATTATTATTGATGAGATTGATGCATTTCCATATCATGCGGATCCATCATTGGCGTTTGCATCCAACCGCGCCAAAAAAGTAACCAGCACCACGATTTATTTGACAGCCACCCCCCGTCCCGAGCACCGGAAACGTATTGCAATGAAAAGACTTCCACATATTTTTGTGCCCAGCAGGTTTCATGGACATCCGTTACCTGTTCCATCATACAGCATGACGTTTTCACTTCAAAAAGATCTTAGACAATCCACTGCTCCTAAAACTTTTCTGGACTGGGCGAAAAAGCGGGCAAATCCCAACAGACAGCTGCTCATCTTTGTACCCACCATTTCTTTAACTGAAAATCTCATACCAAACCTTATAACTGTCCTGAGGGATACGAATGTAACAGCAGTGCACGCATCCGATAAGGACAGAGAGGAAAAGATAAACCGGTTCCGGAATAAGCAAATCCAAACACTTGTAACAACCACGATTTTGGAGCGTGGCGTAACCTTTCCATCAGTCGATGTTGCCGTTCTGGATTCCGGACATACAGTGTTCGATGAAGCCGCGCTTGTCCAAATTGCCGGCAGAGCCGGGAGAAGTCCTGCCGATCCGACCGGTGAAGTAGTATTCTTTCATGATGGCAAAACGGAAGCAATGATTGATGCTGTACGCTCGATTAAGAAAATGAACAGACGCGGGGGTTTTAACTGATATGAACTGTTTGTGGTGTGATAATGAAATTATCCCTGTAATTAATTGGAGTAACTTGTTTCTGCTTCCTGAGCCGGAGAAATTATGTGAACCATGTCAGGGGAAGCTGATTGTATTGGACGGACAACGATGTAAAAAATGCAGCCGTCACAGCAATCAGTCCGTCTGCGATGACTGCCGATGGTGGGATAAGCATAAGGATCCGCTTATTTTAAATTATTCCATTTTCCAATATAATGATTTGATGCAGGAAATGATTGCACGGTGGAAATATCGGGGAGATTACTGTTTCGCAGAGGCTTTTCACAAACAGTTCCGGAAGGGATTTCAGCAAAAGTTTTCGTTTTTGTCAAAAAATGCTGTTGCTGTCCCAATTCCATTGAGTCCTGAACGGCTGATGGAACGGGGATTCAATCAGGCTGATCTGCTTGCCCGGTTTTTGCCACTTGAAACAAAAGAAGCATTATCAAGAGTTCATGGTGAAAAGCAATCCAAGAAGACCCGTCATGAACGGATATCCGCTGTCAACCCATTCAGAATACTGAAGCCTGTCGACAATCCGGTAGTATTAATCGACGATATTTATACAACAGGCACAACAATACGACATGCTGCTTCTATTCTGAAAGAAGGCGGCTGCACGGAGATTTATGCGCTCACACTTGTTCGTGGCTGACTTTTTTTTCCGGGATCAGTGACCAGCTTACGGTTAAAAAAATCGAATTTTGCAGAATGCTCGAATAGGTATTTTTCACTATTTTTTAAATTATTATAATTTCTGTAACGCGCCAGTGACAGCGCTTACACACCTGATTCGACATTCTTCGATATAACCTGACGGATTTTTTTAACGGTTTAAGCAGGAAAAGTGACGGGAAACGTAGTATAATATACGCATAAGGATGAAAGGAGGACACAATTTATGAAGTACAACATCCGTGGTGAAAATTTAGAGGTGACAGGGGCTATACGAGACTATGTTGAAAGAAAGATTAGTAAACTGGAACGATATTTCGATACACCACCAACTTCTGATGTACACGTAAATTTAAGTGTCTATAACGATGAACAAAGGATTGAAGTTACGATTCCGATGACAAATTTGCTATTGAGGGCGGAGGAGCAACATATTGACTTATATGCAGCTATCGATCTTGTAGTGGATAAATTGGAAAGGCAGATTCGTAAGTACAAAACAAAAGTGAATCGTAAATTTAGACAGCAAGGTTCTCCAAAACATGTTTTTGCTGAATTGGAAAAAGAGGCAAATATCCAAGTGGCAGAAGCGAATGAGGATGATATTGAAATTGTCCGCACAAAACGGTTTGACTTAAAGCCAATGGACTCGGAGGAAGCAGTCATGCAGATGGATATGCTCGGCCATGCTTTCTATGTCTTTACCAACGCACTTTCCGGCGATACCAATGTGGTTTACAGACGGAAAGACGGCAGGTATGGATTGATTGAGCCCAACAGCTGATGATGATAAAAACAATTTGGACGGCGCCGGTTTCCCGGGGCCGTCTTTGAATTTGTTTGAGAAGATTTTAAGAAAAAGCATCTGTCATAATTTGTCGAATGGATTGCCGAATTTTTATTTTAGGTCTGAAATACATATTAAAATTCCTTGTTGGTTCTGCAAAATATAAAAACAGGCGGATTTTTTAATCGAAAATTGTCGAAAGAATCGCCAAATAAGAAAAATAGCAATTCGCACATTTTACATGCTTCGTGGTATAACTGAATCATCAAAGCGAAAGGGGCTGATTATGTGAGTGAGTTAACCAATAATGAACTAGCGAAAAAGGTGCGGCAGCACGAAGAAACGATTACGCAACTCGTTGAGATAGTAGCTTCAACAAACCATAGGCTGACTGAATTGGATAAAAAGTTAAGCGAAAACACACATACTACTGTACTCACATAATGGTTGCTGTTCGCTTGAGTGTCCAATTTCCCACGGGTCTTCCTCACACTTACCTCATAAAAAGGATTGTCCACCCCCGGACAGTCCTTTTGCCTTTCCTCCGGTTTCATCCGCAAACAGTTGTCATACGTGTTTAGATAAGTTATTATTAATGTTGGATTATGGTAATTCAAGAGTGATTTTTCAATCATATGAGGAGCGTTTTAAATGGCAGGATTACTGACAAAGATATTTGGTGATGGTACGAAACGACAACTATCCAAACTTCAGAAAAAAGTTGATCAGATAGAAGCACTGGAAAATGATATAGAAAAATTGAGCGATGAAGAACTTAAACAGAAAACAGATGAATTTAAGGAGCGTTATGCAAACGGCGAAAGCCTCGATGATTTGATGGTCGAAGCATATGCAGTAGTCCGCGAAGGCTCGAAGCGTGTGCTTGGAATGCGTCCTTTTCCTGTTCAGCTGATGGGTGCGATTGCGTTGCATGAAGGTAATATTGCGGAGATGAAGACAGGTGAAGGTAAAACCCTTGCCTCAACAATGCCTGCATACCTGAATGCTATTGCTGGAAAAGGCGTTCATATTATAACTGTCAATGATTACCTTGCAGACCGGGACGCACGTGAAATGGGTGAATTATATGGATTTCTTGGTTTGACAGTTGGTCTGAACGGTAATGGCTTGTCAAAAGAAGAAAAACGGGAAGCATACTACAGTGATATTACGTATGGTACAAACAACGAATTTGGGTTTGATTACCTGCGGGATAACATGGTTCTGTATAAAGAGCAGATGGTGCAGCGTCCGCTTAATTTTGCCATTATTGATGAGGTGGACTCTATTCTTATTGATGAGGCGAGGACCCCGTTAATCATTTCAGGTTCTGCACAAAAATCTGCACAAATGTATATGCAAGCCAATTCTTTCGTAAACACGCTCAAACATGAAACCGATTATACGTATGATGAAAAGACCAAAGGGGTTCAATTAACGGAAGAAGGCATCAACAAAGCAGAATCCTACTTTAATATCGAAAATCTGTTTAACCTTGATCACGTTTCCCTGACACACCATATTAATCAGGCTTTAAAAGCACATGCGTCTATGCATCGTGACACCGATTATGTCGTGCAGGAAGGTGAAGTGATTATTGTTGACCAGTTCACCGGACGTCTGATGAAAGGGCGCCGCTACAGCGATGGTCTCCATCAGGCAATTGAGGCTAAAGAAGGACTGCAAATTCAGAATGAAAGCATGACACTGGCATCCATAACATTCCAGAACTTTTTCCGGATGTACAACAAACTGGCTGGTATGACCGGTACGGCGAAAACAGAGGAAGAGGAATTCCGTAATATTTATAATATGGATGTTGTTGCCATTCCAACGAATAAACCAATCGTTCGTGATGATAAAGCGGATATGATTTATAAATCAATGGAAGGTAAATTCCGGGCAGTTGTAGAGGATATTAAGGAAAGGTACCACAATGGTCAGCCGGTTCTTGTTGGTACAGTTGCCGTGGAGACTTCTGAACTGATCTCCAATATGCTGAAAAAAGCCGGTGTGAAACACAATGTGTTGAATGCGAAAAATCATTTTAGCGAGGCGGAAATTATCGAAAATGCCGGTCAGCCTGGTGTAGTGACTATTGCAACCAACATGGCTGGACGCGGTACCGACATTAAACTCGGTGATGGTGTAACAGAAGTGGGGGGACTGGCTGTTATTGGTACGGAGCGGCATGAGTCCCGCCGAATTGATAATCAGCTGCGTGGACGTTCAGGGCGTCAAGGAGATCCTGGTTTGACTCAATTTTATTTGTCCATGGAGGATGAATTGATGCGTCGCTTCGGTTCTGATAACTTGAGGTCAATGATGGAACGTCTAGGAATGGACGACTCCCAGCCGCTCGAAAGTAAAATGGTATCCAGAGCTGTCGAATCCGCACAAAAACGTGTGGAAGGAAATAACTTTGATGCACGTAAGACTGTACTTTCCTATGATGACGTACTCCGCCAACAGCGGGAAATCATATACAAACAGCGGTTTGATGTTATAGAAGATACCGAAAATCTTCGGGAAATTATTGAGGGTATGATTTTGTCATCCATACAACGCGTTGTGGGGGCAAACACGCAGGATGAACTCGATGAAAATTGGGAATTGGAATCCATTGTCGAATACGTACATGGAAATCTGCTTGATTACAATGACATTTCAGTTAATGACATTAAAGGTATAGAACCGGAAGAAATAACTGAATTCATTATGAATAAAGTAAAAGTACGCTATGATGAAAAAGAGGAAGAACTTTCACCGGAGCAAATGCGTGAATTTGAAAAAGTAATTGTACTCCGGACAGTGGACACCAAATGGATGGATCATATTGATCAGATGGACCAGCTTCGTCAGGGTATTCATTTACGTGCATATGGTCAAACCGATCCGTTACAGGAGTATCAGGCGGAAGGTTTCCGTATGTTTGAAGAGATGGTTGTTGCTATTGAAGAAGAAGTTGCTAAATATGTAATGAAAGCCCAAATTCGTGAGAACTTGCAGCGCCAGGAAGTTGCGAAAAATACGCAAGCTGTATCCGGTGACCAGGAAGAAAAGAAAAAGTCGCGTAAACCATACGTTAAAACGGAAGATATCGGACGTAATGATCCGTGTCCATGCGGAAGCGGCAAAAAGTATAAAAACTGTCACGGTAAATAAGAAGGGCCATCCTTTTCGAGGGTTCTTCCAGTGAAGAAGGCAACTATGAATTAAACAGGATTACCGCTAATCTGGTATGCCGATTGGCGGTTTTCTGAACAGTTAGGAATTATTTGTATTTTAGGAGTGGTGAATAATGGATCTTACAGAAATCGGACAGCAACTTGAAAATATGGAAACAAGAATTGATGATTTCAGGGGGTCTCTTTGACTTAGATGCCAAAAAGGAACGAATTCAGGAATTGGAACTGGAAATGGCTTCACCGGGTTTCTGGGATGATCAGGACAGCGCCCAGAAGGTGATCGGAGAAGTTAACGGACTGAAAGAGTATGTCGTTAATTTCGAACATCTGGTGGGACAACTCGATAACCTCCATGTATCGTATGAACTCGTTAAGGAAGAAAATGATCAGGAATTATTTGAAGAATTGGAAGCAGATGTAAAATCCCTGAAAAAAGACATTGGGAATTTTGAATTGCAAATGCTTTTAAATGAGCCGTACGATGCGAATAATGCAATTCTGGAATTACATCCCGGTGCCGGCGGGACTGAATCCCAGGACTGGGCAAGCATGCTCTTGCGAATGTATCAACGTTGGGCTGACGGCAAGGGTTTTTCGGTGGAAACGCTTGACTATCAGCCAGGTGATGAGGCAGGGGTGAAAAGCGTAACACTGTTAATTAAAGGTCATAATGCATACGGTTATTTGAAGGCGGAAAAAGGTGTGCACAGGCTTGTTCGGATTTCGCCGTTTGACTCTTCCGGAAGACGTCATACATCTTTTACATCATGTGATGTTATGCCGGAAATGAACGACGATGTTGATATTGAAATCAAAACCGAAGATATTAAAATCGATACGTACCGGTCAAGTGGTGCCGGCGGGCAGCATGTCAACACGACTGACTCTGCTGTGCGGATGACTCACCTGCCGACAAAAGTCGTGGTTACTTGCCAATCAGAGCGTTCCCAGATCCAAAACCGTGAACGGGCGATGAAAATGATGAAATCAAAATTATATCAATTGGAACTGGAAAGACAGCGTGAGGAAGTTGAAGCGCTCAGAGGGGAACAAAAGGAAATTGGCTGGGGAAGTCAAATCCGATCGTATGTTTTCCACCCGTATACGATGGTTAAGGACCACCGTACAAATGTTGAAGCAGGTAATGCACAAGGTGTTATCGATGGTGATTTAGGTCCTTTTATTGATGCATATTTGCATGCGCATATGAACTAAACAGCACACATGTCAAAAAGTTTTCAATAATTTGACACAAACAGCTTCATCTCAACCTCCTGATATGTTTATGGAATTTACAAGGTTAATTTTACCAGCGTCGAGAGTTTTAATATTTTTTAGTTGGGTTATACTAATTATGAATAATTCACATTTTACGTTAGGGGGATTTTAAGGATGAAGAAATTATTGTTCACAGTTATTTTCGGCACAGCGCTCGTGCTCGGCGCATGTGGCGGTGGCGGCAGTGATGAAGGTTCTTCTGGCGGATCATCTGACGGTGGTGAAACAACCGACACTGCTTCTGCTGATCAAATATTTCAAAATAACTGCGCTTCCTGCCATGGATCGGATTTGTCCGGCGGAATGGGACCTGATTTGACAAAAATAGGTTCTGAGTATTCTGCTGACGAAATTGCCGACATTATTCAAAACGGTAAAGGCCAGATGCCTGCCCAGAAACAGGTATCAAAAGAGGACAGACAGACTGTTGCTCAATGGCTCGCCAAAAAGAAATAAGGATACTTAATCCAAATCCAGGAACACTTCATTAATTGCAAGTGTTCCTGGATTTTTTGGCAAGTAAGAAAGTGTGAAATCCTTTCTTACTGCATAAGTGCAACTATGGTTGTCACCCAAAGGCTTGGTGACAACCAATTTTTTTATATGTACCTGATTATCATCTCCACTCCAATCACTCCTGCCGCCGTGTATATCATGATAAGCGGCGTATTACTCCTAAGCCTCTGAAAACTTCCGACGTGTTTATCAAAAAATAAAGAGGATTCAGTGAAAATAGTGATATTCCATCAGAGTCGACATTTTTAGAAGGTTTTCCTGTTGACTGATTCTCAAAAATAACAATAACACGACAAAATATTACAAAATAATGGGTTTTATACATAAATTGAAATGAAAACGTAATATAATTAAGTCTAATTTTTGTGCCGAAAAATGTTATAATTACTATTAATTCTTCAAAAAAGAACCTGCTTCTACAAAAAGAGAAAATGGTTGCAGGTAAGCTGCATCTTGCAGGGGAGATTCGACAACATGATCCGACAACAAATACGAGTAAAGGTGATACATTCATGATAAATATGAAGGACGTTTACAAAACGTATTCCAATGGGGTTACGGCACTGAATGGAATTAATATAGATATTGACCAAGGAGAGTTTGTTTACATAGTCGGCCCCAGTGGAGCTGGGAAATCCACATTCGTTAAACTGATATACCGCGAAGTAAAACCCTCAGATGGAACAATTATCATCAATGGAACGAATACCAAAACAATTAAAGAACGGAAAGTTCCTTTTTTGCGAAGGCAAATAGGGGTTGTTTTCCAGGATTTTAAATTGCTTCCAAAACTGTCAGTTTATGAAAATATTGCTTTTGCGCTTGAAGTAATAGAAGAGCAGCCAAGAAATATCCGTAAACGGGTTATGGATGTTCTGGAACTTGTTGGTTTGAAGAACAAAGCACGTTTTATCCCTGATGAATTATCAGGGGGGGAACAGCAAAGGGTATCCATTGCACGTGCAATTGTTAATCATCCAAAGATTGTAATTGCCGATGAGCCTACCGGTAACCTTGACCCGGAAACATCATGGGGAATCATGCGGACGTTTGAAGAGGTTAACGCGCGGGGGACGACTGTCATAATGGCCACCCACAGCAAAGAAATTGTTAACACCATTAAGAAACGTGTAATCGCTGTTGAAGACGGTTTGATTGCACGCGACGAACAGCGGGGTGACTACGGCTATGAAGTTTAGGACATTAAGACGTCATTTCAGGGAAGGAACCAAAAACATATTCCGAAACGGCTGGATGACAGTGGCTTCAGTTGGAGCGGTGACGACAACATTGATTCTTGTTGGTGCATTTCTGGCATTGATGTTGAACCTGAATAATATAGCCGAAAACATAGAGGAAGATGTAAAAATTGAAACGTTGGTTGATCTGACGGCAAGTGAAGATCAAATTATGGAGCTTGGGCAGAAAATCAAACAAATTGATGGAGTGGGAAGTGTTCAGTTTTCTTCCAAGGATGAACAGCTTCAGAATCTGATTAAAAGCATGGGTGAAGAAGGTGATGCATGGAAGTTATTTAAGCAGGATAACCCGCTTAACCATGCATATATCGTTCAGGCTGCAGACCCTGCCGATACGATGGACGTAGCGAAAGAGATTAAGTCTTTTGATAATGTTTACCAGGTCAATTACGGAAAAGATGTTGTGCAGCGTTTGTTTCAATTTAATGATTATGCACGCACCATCGGCCTGATTTTAATTGTAGGGTTGGTTTTTACTGCGATATTCCTTATTTCCAACACGATTAAACTGACGATAATGGCCCGGAGCACTGAAATCGGCATCATGAAGCTGGTAGGAGCCACGAACGGATTTATCAGATGGCCATTCTTCATCGAAGGGTTGCTGCTGGGGATACTTGGTTCAGTTCTGCCAATTGCGGCTGTGCTGACAGGATATTATTACCTTGCGAATAATATAAGTGAGCAAATAACATATAACTTTGTGACGATATTGCCGTTTAACCCATTTGCATGGCAACTTTCTCTAATCATTCTAGCAATTGGGGCACTAATTGGGGTTTGGGGAAGTGTTATGAGTGTCCGCAAATTCCTGAAAGTATGACACAACTTTTATATAAACAATGAACCAGTCTTATAGAGGGAAAGGGGAACGAGCATGAAGAAAATTGTTACGTATACCATAATGGCTGTCCTCGTTATGGGAACAGCAGCTATGAATTGGGATTATGTATCGGCTGCTTCTGTTGATGGTTTAAATAATAAAATCAATGAACTGGAAGAAAAGCAGGATAAAATAAACGAGAAGCAAGGGAATTTAAACAATAAAGAGGAAAATACGGAAGAAAAGATTGCCAAAAACAAGGACAAACAAGCCGAAGTCAATAATGATATCGATTCAATTGATCAGAAGTTGACGAATACCCGAAATAAAATTCAGGCAAAAGAAAATGAAATAGCGGAGACGAATCAGGAAATAGAAGATTTAACCGGTCAGATACAAGCGATGAAGAAAAAAATTGAACGCCTGAAAAAAGAAATTAAAGCCTTAAAAGAGCGTATTGAACAACGGGAAAAATTATTGAAAGACCGTCTTCGGGCAATTCAGTCAAATGGCGGAGACATGCGGTACATAGAAGTAATTCTTGGTTCTCAAAGTTTTGGCGATTTCATCAGCAGATCAACTGCCGTTAATACGATAATGGACCAGGATAAGGATATAATGGAAACACACATGGCAGAGAAGCGGGAAGTTCAGACTAAAAAATCTGAAGTTGAGAACAAAAAGAAACAAATTGAGCAAAAGAAAAAAGAAGTGGAGCAGAAAAAAGCATCCCTTCAAAATCAAAAACAGGACTTGGAATCATTA
Organism: Virgibacillus ihumii; assembly: GCF_902726655.1. Taxonomy (NCBI): domain Bacteria; kingdom Bacillati; phylum Bacillota; class Bacilli; order Caryophanales; family Bacillaceae; genus Virgibacillus; species Virgibacillus ihumii. The sequence goes on along the minus strand of NZ_CACVAN010000001.1, from coordinate 1,528,470 downwards.
AAATCCAAGCTAAATGATCAAATGTCTGAAAAAGAGCAGCTCATGGGTGAATTGAAGAAGAAACATGACGAATTGGAACAATACAAGATGAGCCTTGCTGAAAAGCAAAAAACATTGAGCGATCAGGCTGCGGTTATCGCTGCTGCCAAAGAAAAAGCAGCGAATGAAAAAGAGCGATTGAAGCAGCTTGCTGAAAAAAGAGAACGTGAGGCCCAACAAGAGGCGCAGCAAGAAAGTAGCAGCTCATCGTCAGGATCAGCTTCTGCATCATCATCCGGCAATACATCTGCATCAACCGCAAGCGCTGGAGGCAGTGGAATATTCATTTGGCCGACTTCCGGAGGCATTTCATCCGGTTATGGCGGCAGAGATTTGGGGTATCATTATGGTATTGATTTAGCCCCAGGATATGGTGCACCTGTTCAGGCTGCAGCCAGTGGCGTTGTAACGCGATCTGCATATTCCAGCAGCTACGGAAATGTTATTTACATTTATCATCCGCAATACGACAAATCGACCGTTTATGCACATTTGTCAAGCAGATCGGTAAGTCTTGGGCAATCGGTTTCAACCGGTCAAACAATCGGTGCAGTCGGTAATACCGGTAATTCATATGGTGCACACTTGCACTTTGAAGTGCACAATGGACCGTGGAGCTATCACAGCGGTATCAATCCATTTCCATACCTGCCATAAAATGAACGAATGTATTTGCAATTTGATTGCATAAACTATAATATTAAAGGCATCGCACATACGGTGTGATGCCTTTTCCGTATTATTGGCGGTAATCGCCAATTAACACTTTTGATGTAGGGGTGAAACTATGAATCTCCGTAAACAGCATATCGTTCTTATTTTGCTTGCTGCACTAGTTCTTGGATTTGCAGGCGCTTATTTTGGAGTGCAATTGGCGCAGGATCAAACATCCGGTTCCGTTACCCAGGAATCAGCTGATTCATCCGGCTCTTCAGATAAACGGCAGGCTAATTTAATGGGGGACGTTAGTAAAGTTGCCAATGCTTACAATTTAATAAAAGATAATTATCTGCATGATGTGTCGGACAAGCAGCTTATTGAAGGTGCAATTCAGGGCATGCTCAATTCATTGGACGATCCATACAGTACATATATGGACGCCGAAACAATGGAGCAGTTCAGCAATACAATCGAATCCTCCTTTGAGGGAATCGGTGCTGAGGTAAGCATGATTAATGGCAAGGTAAATATTGTTGCCCCAATTAAAAATTCTCCCGCAGAAGAAGCAGGGCTACGGCCGAATGATAAAATCCTCAGTGTTGACGGAAAAAGTGTAGTCGGAATGGATTTATTTGAGGCGGTTGAGCTTATCCGTGGGGAGAAAGGATCTGAAGTTGTTCTGGAAGTACAGCGCGCAGGTGTTAAGGAGCCATTCAAAGTAACAATTGTGCGTGATGATATCCCGCTTGAAACGGTGTATTCGGAAATAAAAAATATTAATGGCCAGAAAACAGGAGTTATTGAAATCACTTCGTTTTCCGAGAATACTGCCCAGCATTTTTCCAAGCAGCTTAAAGACTTGGAGGAAAAAGGGATTGAAGGACTGGTTATTGATGTCCGGGGGAACCCTGGTGGTTTGTTGAGTGCTGTCGAAGGAATATTGAAGAATTTTATTCCTGAGGACACGCCAATGGTTCAAATTGAAAATCCGCAAGGGAAGACATCAAAGTCATTTTCGAACCTTAAAGAGAAAAAACCTTATCCTATCAGTGTTATTATCAACGAAGGCAGTGCATCCGCATCTGAAATCCTGGCTGTTGCCATGAAAGAAACTGGATATGAGGTTGTCGGTGTGACAAGTTTCGGTAAAGGAACTGTCCAGCAGGCTGTACCGCTTGGAGATGGGAGTACGCTGAAGCTTACCTTGTTCAAGTGGCTTTCTCCGGAAGGTACATGGATTCACGAGAAAGGTGTTAAGCCGACAATAAAAGTAAAACAGCCGGAATACTATTTCACCAATCCGGTTCAGGTAAAAGAACCAATATCGTATAATCATACGGGCGATAAGGTGGAAAATATGCAGGTTATGCTGAAAGGTCTCGGATATAATCCGGGACGAACGGATGGCTATTTTAATAAAGAAACCGAAGAGGCCGTCAAAAAGTTTCAGAAGAAAAATGATTTAAATGTAACCGGAAAAATTAATGCTAAAACTGCTGGTAAGATTGAAACAGCGATTGTTGAAAAAATCAGGGGTGGAAAAGAGGACCGGCAAATGGAAAAAGCATTATATGTATTATATAAATAAAGAGGCTGGAACAAAAAGGGTTTTATCAAAAGAAAAAACGAATGAAAGTTGGTGGGCTCAGCCGCTCCGGAAATATACTTCGCTTTCCGCGGGCGGCTGTTAAGCCTCTTCGTGCTACGCACTCAGAGTCTCATCTAGGCATGTCCTCCCGCAGGAGTCTACGTATATTTCCTCCGCTAGTCTCTGAATTGTTCGTTTTTGAATTACACTTTTTGATTTGTTCCAGCTTCTTCCAATCAAATCGTAAAATTTGATACGGAAGCAGGAAATAACCCTGCGAATATCGAATATTACTGTAATAGTTAAGGATTTGCTTCGATGGTGGAAGGTGATTATATGGCAGAATCATGGTTGATTGAATTGGCAAAAGGAGTGGGAAAAATATTTTTTAATCCACTTCTATATTGGATCATATTACTAATATTCCTTGCCGGGATAAAACGGATACAAAAGGAAAGGAATAATTTTGGATTTAAGCTGTTTGATGTATTTTCGGAATGGAAAAACACTTGGACTGTTGGTTTGTTATCCGGTCTTTTTATATCCATCATTTTTCTCGGCGCCGGGGTTGTTTTTTCATATGAAACCATTCTTGTATTAAGTAGTCTTGCAATTATACTTAGTATTACGTTACGGTTCACACTGTTGTCTGCTAGTTATACGGTTGGTATAGGCTATCTGATTCTGCTTGTGCTGCCGTTTATCCCGTCAAGTCAAAACGTAATTGACGGCGGGTTGTTCACGGAGACCAATTTTACCGGATTGGTATTTTTGCTTTCCATCATGCTGTTTACGGAAGCTGTATTAACAAAACGTGTTCAAAATAATACGTCATTCCCAGATATGATTTCGGGCCGGCGCGGAATGCTTGTTGGAGCTCATCATATAAAGAAATTGAGCGTTATTCCATTTTTTGTGCTGGTGCCATCCGGGCTGATTACATCGTTTGCCCCGTTTTGGCCTTATTTTTCCATGAACGGTGAAACGTACAGTCTGTTGCTCGTTCCGTTTCTGGTTGGATTTGATTATACGGTAAAAAGCAGTTTACCGGAAAAGGCTGCTGAGCGAATATCCAAGTCGGTCTTTATACTGGGATCTATGGTGTTTCTTTTAGCAGTCGGGAGTATTTATGTTCGATGGCTGTCTATTGCAGCGATTGTGCTTGGAATCATTGGAAAAGAGTTTATCAGTTACAGGCACCGGGCATTTGAAAACAAACACAACGCTTACTTCAGCCGTCAAACCAGAGGCTTTAAAGTGTTGGGTATCGTCCCTAATTCCCCCGCAGAGCGGCTGGGTGTGGTGGTTGGCGATTCCATCGTAAAAGTGAATGGACACCATGTAAACAGCCTCCATGATTTTTATTATGCATTGCAAAAAAATACGTTTTTCAAACTTGAAATTGTTGATGAACATCATGAGGTCAGGTTTGTGCAGAGTCCCTTATATGAGGGTGATCATCACGAACTGGGAATTGTAACAACAACTTTCCGGAATTATGAAACGGAGCAAAAGGTTAACCAATAGTAAGAAAAGGCAGTAAGGTGTCAAACCACCTTACTGCCTTTTATCTGCATTTATCTTAAAAACATTATGATAATGAATGTCGCCTTTTTTTACATGAACTTTTATCTTATAGGTTCCACTATTTTTAAATGTTGTCTTAGCTTGATAGGTTCCCGCATTTTGTTCAGTCATTGTAACCCAATCATGTTTTTCATCGCTTTCCTGCCAAATTTCCATGGTAACGGATGCAGCTGATAATGGTTCTTGTTTAGTCGAAACGGTTGCTGTAAACGCTGCACTTTCATCCGCAGTGATTTTTTCAGGGGGATGGAATTTTACAGTTGTTTGGGAATGGTGATGTCCCTGTTCTTTGTCGGTTTTATCCTTACTTGCTTGTGCATTGCCGATATTTATTTTCGCTTTCGGCATAGTGTGCATTTGTTTGGCGGTAACATGGGATTGAATATAATAGATGCCTTTTCCGGTAAATGTGTTCTCAACCGTGTATGCACCGTCCTTCATGTTGTTTGCCTCGATCATTTCACTGTCATCTTTAGAACCTTCGCGCCAGATTTCGAATTTGACTTCATCTGCATCTTTAACAGCTTTGCCATCTTGGGTAACAGTTACTTTGAAAGTAACGGTCTCGTCTGTATCACCTTTTTCCGGCACGTTTAAATCAGCTCTGATCGGCTGAACAACTTCACTATCGGAACTGCTGGTATCATCCGATTGCCCGCATGCTGCAAGTACAGTTGCTGTGAGAATCAGCATAATCATTTTTTTCATTGTCTACATCCTTTCCCATTCCTTCTAATTTGATTATAAGCGAGACCGGTTCGTGTATCAATCAGAGGAGATGCGTTCTTTTTGACGGATTTATGTCTGAATAGAATGGGTAGAATGTATATGTAAAAATGTTAAGCATATTAATCGAATATTTGTTCGCAAATCTGTTAAAATTACATTAAAACTATGGTAAACTGGAATGTAGACCGATGAACGGAGGATTGCCCTGTGAAAAATCAATTTGATCTTGTGGCACAGTACGAGCCAAGTGGAGATCAGCCGAAAGCGATAGAGGAACTTATTGAAAAAGTAAGGGCCGGACAGCGCCACCAGACACTGCTTGGTGCAACCGGAACCGGCAAAACGTTTACCGTATCAAATGTGATTACGGAAATTAACCGACCTACACTGGTGATTGCCCATAATAAAACTCTGGCTGGACAGCTGTACAGTGAGTTCAAAGAGTACTTCCCGAATAATGCAGTTGAATACTTTGTCAGTTATTACGATTACTATCAACCGGAAGCATATGTGCCGTCAACTGATACATTTATTGAAAAAGATGCTAGCATTAATGACGAAATCGATAAATTACGGCACTCTGCGACATCATCGCTGTTTGAGCGTCGTGATGTACTGATTGTTGCGAGTGTCTCATGCATCTACGGTTTGGGTTCGCCGGAAGACTATGAAAGCCAAGTCCTGTCACTAAGAATGGGCATGGAAAAAGATCGGGATCAGTTACTGAGGGACCTTGTGGATATTCAGTATGCCCGTAATGATATTAATTTTCAGCGTGGAACGTTTCGTGTCCGGGGTGACTCTGTGGAGGTTATCCCTGCCTCAAAAGAGGAACACTGTATGCGAATTGAGTTTTTTGGTGATGAAATAGATCGGATTCGTGAAGTCGATGCACTCACTGGTGAAATTGTCGGCGACCGTGAACATGTGGCTATTTTCCCGGCTTCTCACTTTGTTACCCGTGAAGAGAAATTAAAGCAGGCCATTAAAAACATTGAGCAGGAATTAGCTGATCGGCTGAAAGAATTGCGGGATGAAGATAAGCTTCTCGAGGCACAGCGGCTGGAACAACGGACAAATTACGATATCGAAATGATGCATGAAATGGGTTTTTGTTCTGGAATTGAAAATTATTCACGTCATCTAACATTTCGTTCACCAGGTTCAACGCCATATACACTGCTCGATTATTTCCCGGATGATTTTCTTGTCGTTGTTGATGAGTCGCATGTTACCCTGCCACAAGTAAGGGGAATGTATAATGGAGACAAGGCACGGAAACAGGTGCTTGTTGATCACGGATTCCGTTTGCCGTCAGCGCTTGATAACCGGCCGCTTACGTTTGGAGAGTTTGAAACAGCAACCAATCAATTGATTTATGTCTCAGCAACACCCGGACCGTATGAAAATGAGCATGCACCGGATGTAACAGAACAAATTATCCGGCCAACCGGGCTGCTTGATCCGAAAATTGATGTTCGGCCGATTGAAGGTCAGATAGATAACTTGATTGAGGAAGTCAATAAACGGTCCAAACGGAACGAACGTGTGCTTGTGACCACGCTGACGAAAAAAATGTCAGAGGATTTAACCGATTATTTGAAGGAGATAGGCTTTAAAGTTGCCTATTTGCATTCCGAGATTAAAACACTCGAGCGTATTGAAGTTATTCGGGATTTGCGGGTTGGTAAATATGATGTGCTTGTCGGTATTAACCTGTTGCGTGAAGGACTTGATATTCCGGAAGTTTCATTGGTTGCAATTTTGGATGCCGATAAGGAAGGCTTTTTGCGGTCTGAACGCTCGCTGATCCAGACAATGGGACGGGCTGCACGTAATGAAAACGGTGAAGTGGTCATGTTTGGAGACCGGATTACAAATTCCATGCAAGTTGCGATTGATGAGACGAATCGCCGCCGTGAGAAGCAGATGGCTTACAATGAAGAACATAACATTACACCAACCACCATCAAAAAGGATGTCCGTGATGTGATTCGAGCTACGGTTGCAGCAGAGGATACGGAAGAATATGAAAGTAAATCTGCCAGCCTTGCCAATCTGTCAAAACCAGAGAAAGCAAAAACGATAGAAAATATGGAAAAAGAAATGAAGGATGCTGCCAAAGCGCTTGATTTTGAGAAGGCAGCCGAACTTCGTGATATAATACTTGAATTAAAAGCAGAAGGTTAAATAACGATATTATTTGAGCAAAGACGATATCGAAAGTGGAAGGATGAGCCGTTCATGCCCAGTAAATCAATCAATATACAAGGAGCGCGTGCGCATAATCTGAAAAATGTTGACGTGACGATTCCAAAGAATAAACTTGTCGTGTTAACCGGGTTATCAGGGTCTGGAAAGTCATCGCTTGCCTTTGACACAATTTATGCAGAGGGACAGCGGCGTTATGTCGAGTCCCTGTCTGCCTATGCCCGTCAATTTTTAGGTCAAATGGACAAGCCTGATGTCGATGCAATTGAAGGGTTGTCACCGGCAATATCGATTGATCAGAAGACTACAAGCAGAAATCCGCGTTCGACAGTTGGTACGGTTACTGAAATCTATGATTATTTACGGTTATTATACGCCCGTGTCGGCCGGCCGACATGTCCGAAACATGGGATTGAAATTACGTCACAGACTGTCCAGCAGATGGTTGACAGGATTTTGGAGTACCCCGAACGGACCAAAATGCAAATCCTTGCCCCGGTTGTTTCCGGGCGAAAAGGAGAGCATGCAAAAACTTTTGAGAAATTGAAGCGTGAAGGCTATGTCCGGATCCGTGTAGATCAGGAAATGCGTGAAATTACCGAGGAAATCAATCTTGATAAAAATAAAAAACATTCCATTGAGGTGGTTGTAGACCGAATTGTTGTCAAGGAGGGTGTTGCTGGCCGATTAAGCGATTCGATTGAGACTGCCCTTGCATTGGGTGAAGGAAAAATTATTGTGGATGTAATCGGGGACGAAGAACTTATGTTCAATGAAAATCATGCCTGTCCGATTTGTGGATTTTCCATCGGTGAGCTTGAGCCAAGACTATTTTCATTTAACAGTCCATTTGGTGCCTGCCCAACGTGTGACGGGCTTGGGACCAACCTGGAAGTGGACTTGGATCTTGTTATTCCCGACTGGGACAGGACGCTGAATGAACATGCAATTGCGGCTTGGGAACCAATCAGTTCGCAGTATTATCCGCAACTGCTCAAAAGTGTTTGTGACCACTATGGAATTGATATGAACATCCCGGTTAAAAAAATTCCATCCAAACAAATAAATAAAATACTGTATGGCAGCGGAAATGAAAAAATTCATTTCTATTACAAAAATGATTTTGGCAATATCCGTGATAATGATATTTTCTTTGAAGGTGTTCTGAATAATATTGCACGCCGCTACAAAGAAACATCATCAGATTTTATACGGGAGATGCTTGGGAAATATATGGCACAAACCAAATGTCCTGACTGTAAGGGATACCGGCTGAAGGAAGGTGCGCTGGCAGTACTGATAAACAATATGCACATAAGCCAGGTTACCGATTATTCCATTGTGGAGGCGCACGATTTTTTCAACAATCTGGAATTGACGGAAAAAGAAGAGAAAATTGCCAGAATGATTTTGAAGGAAATCTCTGACAGGCTCGACTTTTTGAATAATGTCGGGCTGGAATATCTGACACTTTCCCGGGCTGCCGGTACATTATCCGGCGGAGAAGCACAGCGGATCCGACTAGCCACGCAAATCGGTTCGGCACTGACCGGCGTCCTCTATGTTCTGGACGAACCGTCGATTGGCCTGCATCAGCGGGATAATTACCGATTGATCAACACGCTGAAACAAATGCGTGACCTGGATAACACGCTGATTGTTGTGGAACATGATGAAGATACCATGCTTGCTGCTGATTATTTGGTTGATATCGGTCCAGGCGCCGGTGAGCATGGCGGTGAAATAGTAGCCAGCGGGACACCTGAAAAAGTGAAGAAAAACAAACAATCACTGACAGGAAAATATTTGTCCGGAGATGAGTATGTCCCATTGCCGGTTAAGCGGCGAAAACCATCGAAGCGGAATATTGAAATTGTTGGCGCTGAAGAAAATAACCTGAAAAACGTCGACGTTAAATTTCCGATTGGACTCATGACAGTAGTAACAGGGGTTTCCGGCTCGGGAAAGAGTACACTGGTCAATGAGATTTTATATAAATCCCTGTCAAAACAGTTGCACCGGAGTAAACTTAAACCGGGAAAATATGAAAAAATGAAGGGACTCAAACATCTTGAAAAGGTTATTGATATTGATCAGGCACCGATTGGAAGGACGCCACGCTCCAATCCGGCAACATACACCGGTGTGTTTGATAATATCCGGGATGTGTTTGCCCAGACAAACGAGGCAAAAGTCCGCGGATATAAGAAAGGCCGGTTCAGCTTTAATGTAAAAGGCGGACGCTGTGAGGCATGCCGCGGCGATGGCATTATCAAAATTGAGATGCATTTTCTGCCGGATGTATATGTTCCGTGTGAGGTTTGTCACGGTAAGCGGTACAACCGGGAAACACTGGAGGTAAAATATAAAGGCAAAAGTATTGCTGATGTGCTTGATATGACCGTTGAAGAAGCGCTGGACTTTTTTGCGAATATCCCGAAAATCAGGCGAAAAATTCAGACCGTCTTTGATGTGGGTCTCGGCTATGTGAGACTGGGGCAGCCAGCAACTACTTTGTCCGGTGGGGAAGCACAACGGGTTAAGCTGGCGAGCGAACTACACCGTCGTTCAAACGGCAAGTCATTTTATATTTTGGATGAACCAACGACAGGCTTGCATACAGACGACATCCGCCGGTTATTGAATGTACTGCAGCGGCTCGTGGAAAATGGTGATTCTGTGCTGATTATCGAGCATAATCTGGACGTCATCAAAACTGCCGATCATATTATTGACCTTGGTCCTGAAGGTGGCGACCGCGGCGGAGAAATCATTGCAACGGGAACACCGGAGGCAATTGCTGATACAGAACAATCGTACACCGGCCGTTATCTGAAGCCAATTCTTGAACGTGACCGAAAACGAATGGAAGCGGACCTTAAAGAGCACGAAAAAGTAGGCACGAAATAGAATGGAAGCAGTGAGTCTGAGAGTGGATTCACTGTTTTTTTGGCATATCAAAAAGTATAAAACTTTCTTACCGTATAAGTGCAACTAAGGCCGTGACCTAAAGGCTTAGTGACAATCAGGTTTTCTAAGCAGAAGAATGGCTATATCGATAGAACAGCAATTATATCGCCAGGTACGTGGGAAGCGGACAACACTCGTTTTCCGGACAGATTTTTTGACGCATGACGGGTGTTTCGGTAAGGTGAAAAGAGACGGGGAAGCAGGGAGGAACAAACTGATGAAACCAATTCAACAAACGGAAGTGCAGGAATGGCTGGAGAGTTTTGTAAATAAGGATGTATATGTTCATCTTGAAACGACAAACGGAGCTTATGCCAGTCATTTTGATGATAAAGCATATACAGTAGGAGCGTATATTCGTAATGCGAAAGTGAAATTTTCGCAGGCAAAGATCGTTGGAAATGGCAAAACATATCGAGCAGGGTTAAAAATGGATATCGGATGGATTTATGCGGAAGGTCTGACGGACTGGACGATTCATAATGATAATCAGTTATTGCTTGCAGGACATGATCGGGAAGGCCGGCTGATGGTATCACTCCAGGTTAGTGAAACACCATTTCGGTATTAATGTGAAGGGATAAGGTGATACAGGTGGAAAAACATGTTGTTGTAATCTATCCGCACCCGGACGATGAATCATTCGGAGCTGCTGGAACGATTACTAAATTTCGTCGGGAAGGTGTACCGGTGACGTATTTATGCGGGACACTTGGTGAAATGGGCAGAAATATGGGGAATCCTACGTTTGCCAACCGGGAAGTCCTTCCGGAAATCAGAAAAGAAGAACTTCTGGAAGCCTGCAATAAATTGGATATTGACTTGCGTATGCTCGGTTATCGTGACAAAACCATTGAATTTGAAGACAGGGATGAAGTCGCCAGACATTTAAGAAATATGCTGGAGGAAATTAAACCAAGTCTCGTTATTACACATTACCCGGAGCATGCGGTACATCCGGATCATAATGCGCTTGGAGCAGCTGCTGTAGAAGCTGTACGGCTGATGGATTCGGAAGAACGTCCGACTGTTTGGGCACAGGCTATAACCAACAGTTATTATGATGAAATTGGGATTCCTGAAGTTCAGAATGATGTTACCATGTTTTTTGATGAAAAGATGGAAGCGATTCTTTCCCATAAATCCCAGGCAAGCGGTGTGCTGAACAATATCCGAAACAGTCGCAATAAAAATGGTGAACTGCGTGAAGAAGCTAAAAAGCACTTGGGAAAAGAACATTTTTTCATATGGAACTATGAAAAATAACGTATAGGGAGCGTATTTGTATGTCTAAACGACTTTACCGGTCAGAATCGAAGCGAATACTGGCAGGTGTCTGTGCAGGCATCGCAGAATATTTTCGTATCAATCCGACTATTGTCCGGCTGTTGTTTGCAGCAAGTATTTTACTTGGTCCGTTGGGTATTATAATGTATATTATTTGCATTTTTGTTATACCAAAAGAGCGGGAGGTAAGTTGATGCTGCTTCGGTGGTTCATATCGATTTTACTTAATGCGGTTGCATTGATTGCCGTTGCTCAATTATTTGATGGCTTCCATGTTGATGGTTTTGGAACTGCATTGCTGGCGAGTGTCATTCTGGCCGTTTTGAATATAATCGTGAAGCCGATCCTGATTGTTTTGACGCTGCCGATTACGGTTGTGACACTTGGCTTATTTTTGTTTGTCATCAATGCAATCACATTAATGATTACACAGGGAATAATGGATGAATCGTTTGTGATAGAAGGGTTCTGGACTGCGTTATTTGCAGCAGTCATCATTTCCATACTGAATTTACTGTTGAACCGGTTAGTGCGGGATACAGTAACGGAACGATAAATCGCATGGCAGGGCCTGCGATTTATTTTTATCAAAAGAAAATACGAATTAACTTAATTGAGGAATTTAGCCGCTCCGGAAATATACTTCGCTTTCCGCGGGCGGCTGTTGAGCCTCTTCGTGCTACGCACTCAGAGTCTCATCTAGGCCTTTCCTCCCGCAGGAGTCTACGCATATTTCCTCCGCTAAAATAGAGTATTGTTCGTCTTTTCTTATACATATATTTGTTTTGTCCCAGCCCCTTACTGCATAAGTGCAACTAAGGCTTTCGCCATAATGGCTTGGCGATAAGCCAAGTTTCCTATTATTTTCATACCTTTTCTGCCCGAACAACATCCATCAGAACTTTGCCTGTATTGACATGACCAAAAATATGCTACAATAAACATCAGTATCTGGGAATCAACTGGAGGTTACAAAAATGGCAAAAGTTCGGACAAAAGATTTGCTGGAAAATTTTAATTTAACCCTTGTTGCAGGGGAAGATGGAATACATAGAGAGATTACCACAAGTGATATTTCGAGGCCGGGAATTGAGATGACCGGTTATATTGATTACTATCCGAAAGAACGTCTGCAACTAATTGGAAAAACGGAGATGGCGTATTTTTTGGATTTAAACGATGTACATCAAAAAGAGCGTATGGAACAGTTATGTACGGATGTTACACCGTGTATTGTTATTTCACGAGGTATGGAGATTCCACATGTTATGCTCGATGCGGCGAATGAATCCGGTGTACCCATTTTACATTCTCCGCGAACAACGACCCGCGTCATCAGCAGACTGACAAATTATCTTGAGGCAAAATTTGCACCATTTACAGCAATCCATGGTGTGTTGGTTGATATTTACGGTGTGGGCGTATTGATAACCGGACAAAGTGGCGTCGGTAAAAGTGAAACGGCGTTGGAATTGGTTAAACGTGGTCACAGATTGATAGCTGATGACAGTGTAGAAATTCGACAGGAAGATTATGACAGATTGATTGGGAATCCTCCGCCTTTGATTGAACACCTTCTGGAGATTCGGGGGCTTGGAATTATTAATGTTATGACTCTGTTTGGCGCAGGTGCGGTTCGCAGTCATAAGAAAATATCCTTGATTATTAATTTAGAACTGTGGGATTCGAATAAGCAATATGACCGGCTTGGTCTTGATGAGGAAACGATGAAAATAATGGATGTCAGCCTGCCAAAAGCAACCATTCCGGTCCGCCCGGGAAGAAACCTTGCCGTTATTATTGAAGTTGCGGCAATGAACTTCAGATTGAAGCGGATGGGAGTAAATGCTGCAGAAGAATTTTCCGAACGGCTGACAACTATGATCGATCAGGGAAAAGATGAAACGGAATAGGAGCTGGTTTTATTGAGTTGTAATGCACCTTCACTGGACCGCGTGTTTCTCGAACTCGGTCCATTAACTATTTACTGGTATGGCGTAATAATAGCTTTTGGTGTTTTTATAGGTTTGTATTTAGCAACTAGAGAATCGGATCGGCTTGGACTTGATAAAGATTTGGTTATTGATTTGATTGTGTTTGCCATTCCGGCTGCCATTATATTCGCGCGTATTTATTATGTGATTTTCGAATGGGACAGGTATGCCGGTGCACCATGGTGGGATGTTTTTGCGGTCTGGGAAGGCGGTATCGCGATTCACGGAGCACTGATTGGTTCTGTGTTAACGGCAATTATTTATACACGCGTTAAAAACGTATCATTCTGGCAATTGGCTGATATTATTGCACCAAGTCTGATTCTCGGTCAGGCGATTGGGCGCTGGGGTAATTTTATGAACCAGGAGGCACATGGTGGTCCGGTCTCAGAAGCGGTATATAATAATTTCCTTCAGTATTTGCCGGATTTCATTATGAATCAAATGTGCATTGAAGGTACGATGTATCATCCGACATTTTTGTATGAGTCACTTTGGAATGTACTGATTTTCGTATTTCTGCTCGTATTGCGCAGATACAATCCAGTACGTGGTGAAGTGTTCCTTAGTTATGTGATTGCTTATTCAGCTGGTCGTTTCTTTATTGAAGGAATGCGAATGGATAGCCTGTATGTTCCAGGAACCGATATACGCATGGCCCAACTTATTTCTATCGTTCTGATTATTTTTGCTGCCGGTCTGATGATTTACCGTCGTGCATCAGGAATGGCTAAACGTCGTTATGACGGCAAAAAAATCAAGAAATAAGCAATTACAGAAAGAAGGTTGATCACTTGAAAGGGATATTATTTCGTGGTTTACAGCAGGGAATAAAAGTGACATGGGCATTGGGAAAGGTTATTTTTCCGGTGACCCTGATAGTAACCATTTTACAACATACACCAGTATTGCCTTGGATGATTGAGCAAATAAGTCCTTTCATGGCGCTAATTGGGCTTTCCGGGGAAGCAGCTGTGCCGCTTGTACTGGGAAATGCATTAAACCTGTACGCAGGGATTGCAGCCATTGTTTCGTTTGATTTTACAGTAAAAGAAGTCTTCATTTTAGCTGTTATGATGTCATTTTCCCACAACCTGTTTATTGAGTCGACCGTGGCGTCCAAAGTGGGTGTCAATGGGTGGCTGATTACCGGAATTCGGATTTCATTGGCCATATTTTCTGCCATCGTGATTAATCTGTTTTGGAATGGCGGAAAGGAAATGGCGGAATATGGCTTGATATCCAAATCAGGAGTAGTCCCCGACGGATGGAGTGAAATTATCATTCAAGGGGTGCAGACAGCATTTCTTGCAGTGGTGCAACTCGCGCTTATTGTTATACCGTTGATGATGATCATGCAGTTTTTCCGGGAAATCGGCTGGCTTGATGTGATTTCTGATAAACTTGCGCCGTTTACAAAATTGCTTGGCATGGATAAGAATACTTCGATGACACTTGTGACCGGTCTGACGATTGGACTTGCCTATGGGGCCGGGATGATGATTCAGGCTGTTGAAGAGGATGGTGTTTCCCGCCGCGATATGTATCTGGCATTGATTTTTCTGGTCTCGTGCCATGCGGTTGTTGAGGATACACTTGTGTTTATACCCCTTGGAATACCTGTCTTGCCATTACTGCTGATTCGGCTGGTGACGGCTATTTTGCTGACGATGGTGGTAGCATATGTCTGGAAACGGATCGATAATCGAAAAAGGAAGGAAACATCACATGAACATTCGTACAATACTCTTTGATCTTGATGGAACATTGATCGATACAAATGAACTAATCATAGAATCCTTTATGCATACATTCAAACAATATGGAAAAGAACTCTCACGAACGGATGCAGCTGAATTTATCGGACCGCCATTACGGGACTCTTTTCTGCAGGTTGATGCGAACCGTGCTGACGAAATGGTTGCAACGTACCGGCAGCATAATCTGCATCACCATGATCATTTTGTAACGGCTTTTCCGAATGTTGCAGCAACGCTCGAAGCATTGCAGGAACGTAATAAAAAAATCGGTATCGTAACAACAAAAATGCGTCACACTGTTGATATGGGATTGAAGGTAACCGGTTTGGACCGTTATTTTGAAACCATTATTACATTGGATGATGTTACAAATGCCAAACCGGATCCTGAACCGATTAAAATGGCAATGCAGGAAATGAATGCAGATGCCGACTCAACGTTGATGGTCGGAGATAATCAACATGATATTGATGCCGGAAAAAATGCCGGTGCCCGGACAGCCGGGGTGGCCTGGTCAATAAAAGGCAAGGAGAAACTGCTGACGTACAATCCAACATACATGCTGGATGATATGCTGGATCTACTGAAAATTGCAGGAGTGTGACACATGCGTAAAACCGAGCGTTACCATGTCAAAAATGCCAATTCATTGTGGCAGATCTATAAGACGGTGCCATTTTTGAAAGTGGCCAAAAACTTTATTTTTATTCAGGTTGCCCGATACACGCCATTTCTTGCAGCCAAGAATTGGATCTACCGGACATTTCTGCGTATGGCAATTGGTCAAAAGACATCGTTTGCCTTGATGGTGATGCCGGATATTATGTTTCCCGAAAAAATAACTGTTGGCGCCAACAGCGTTATTGGCTACAATACAACCATTCTGGCACATGAATATTTGATAAAAGAGTATCGGATTGGTGAAGTTATTATTGGGAATGAAGTAATGATCGGGGCGAATTCGACAGTGCTCCCCGGAGTAACAATCGGTGACGGGGCAATTGTTTCGGCCGGAACACTGGTGCATAAGGATGTGCCAGCAGGTGCATTTGTTGGCGGTAATCCGATGAAACTAATTTATACAAAAGAGGAAATGGAAAAGCGGATGGAAGAAAATTCGCTGTAAGGTGGTTTTTAAAATGGATGTACCAGCGGGAATTATTCCGGCAATACGGAGGATGAAGGATTTCGAAAAAGCACTCGAATCCGAATATGAGTATGTCATTTTTCTGGAAACGCGGCTTTCACGTCTGCAAAGTCTGGTGGATTACACCAAGCGTGCGGGGAAGAAGGCGTTAATTCATGTTGATCTCATTCAGGGTTTGAAGGCTGACGAATATGGAATGGAATTTCTTGTCCGTGAAATCAAACCGCATGGTGTGTTGTCAACAAGAGGCAATATTATCAAGCTCGCCAGGAAACATAAACTTTTGGCGATTCAGCGTGTCTTTCTGCTGGATAGCCATGCACTTGAACAGAACATAAAAATGATCAACCGGTTTCAACCGGATTGTATTGAGGTATTACCCGGTATTATTCCGGATGCCATACAGGAACTATCAGGACAGACGGATAAACCAGTTATCGCCGGAGGGCTGATCCGCTCATCTGAAGAGGTGAAAAATGCGTTAACCCAAGGGGCTGTTGCTGTGACGACCTCGAATAATAAATTATGGAATTAGTTAAAAGCAGACTGCCGATTTGATTTTGGCAGTCTGTTTATTCTGGAAGGCACGGAAAAATTAAAGTTGACAGCGGTTACACTTTAAGATAAAATAGTTTTTACAAGTTAAGAACGTGGTGGAGATACGGAGACCCACACTTTAATAGAACCTCCAGGACGAGGTCTGTCTATTAAGTGTGGGTCTTTGTTGTTCTTGCTTGAATAATTGTCAGATTGAGAGAATTGAAGACAGCGTTCTGGATGAGATAGTCTCATGTTCTTTTCAATCGCATCATATTCTTAAGGGAGATGATCTGCTTGCCGGAGTTTTTAGCAGAATTAGTTGGAACCATGATTCTCATTATTTTAGGTGGAGGTGTTGTTGGAGGAGTAGCTCTTAATCAATCAAAGGCTCAAGGATCCGGATGGATAGTTATTACCATCGGCTGGGGCCTTGCTGTTACAATGGGGGTATATGCGGTCGGTAAATTTACCGGTGCCCATATTAATCCAGCTGTCACACTGGGCTTTGCTGCAGCCGGAGACTTTCCATGGTCGAAAGTTCCGATGTATATTTCTGCACAGATGATTGGTGCATTCATTGGGGCTTGTATTGTTTTTCTTAACTATTTACCGCATTGGAAAAAAACAGATGATCAAATAGCGATGCGGGATGTGTTTTGTACAACCCCTGCCATCCGCAGTCCTTTTTCTAATTTGGTTAGTGAGATAATCGGTACATTCATCCTGTTGTCAGGGCTGATGTTTATTGGTGCCAATGAATTTACAGAGGGACTTAATCCGTTAATTGTCGGTCTGTTGATTGTTGCCATTGGAATGTCACTCGGCGGAACCACTGGGTATGCGATTAACCCTTCCCGTGACCTTGGACCGAGGATAGCCCACGCTCTCCTGCCAATACCAGGGAAAGGCGGTTCTGATTGGGGATACAGCTGGATACCGGTTGTTGGTCCGATTCTTGGCGGTGTTTATGGCGGCGTTTTCTATAAGGCAATTTTTGAAGGAAATTATACTGTGTTTTTTTGGATAATGAGTGCAATTATGCTTATCATTATGATAGGTGCCGCAAATTCTGAGCTTAAAAAAGGCAGAACCGTAGCGGACAAAGTGGAAGAACAAATTAATTAAATGGGAGGAATTTGATTATGGCAAAACAGTACATTTTATCGTTGGATCAGGGTACGACAAGTTCACGGGCAATTTTATTTGATCAGAACGGATCAATTGTGGAAACGGCACAAACCGAATTTGAGCAGTTCTTCCAAAAACCTGGCTGGGTGGAGCATGATGCAAATGAAATATGGACCTCCGTCTTGTCATGTATTGCCGAGGTGCTGCGGAAATCCGATATTGACCCAACCCAAATTGCCGGAATCGGTATTACCAACCAGCGGGAAACAACTGTAGTTTGGGATAAACATACCGGAAAACCAATTTATAAAGCGATTGTCTGGCAGTCACGCCAGACCGAAGACATCTGTAAAGAGCTGCGTGCCCAGGATTATAACGATTTGTTCCGTGAAAAAACCGGGTTACTGCTTGATCCATATTTTTCCGGAACAAAGGTGAAATGGATTCTGGATAATGTGGAAGGCGCAAGGGAAAAGGCGGATAATGGTGAATTGTTGTTTGGTACCATGGATACATGGATTGTTCATAAGCTATCCGGTGGCAAAGCGCATATAACGGATTATTCAAATGCATCCAGAACACTGATGTTTAACATATACGACTTAAAATGGGATGATGAGCTGCTGGATATTTTGGGCGTGCCGAAAAGCATGCTGCCGGAAGTCCGTCAGTCATCGGAAGTGTATGCCAACACGGTTGATTATCACTTCTTTGGTCATGAAGTGCCGATTGCCGGAATTGCCGGTGACCAGCAGGCAGCATTATTTGGTCAAGCGTGTTTTGACGAAGGTATGGCCAAGAACACATATGGTACCGGCTGTTTTATGCTGATGAACACTGGCGAAGAAGGGGTTAAGTCCGACAACGGGCTGCTGACGACATTGGCATGGGGTGTTGATGGCAAAGTGGAATATGCCCTGGAAGGAAGTATTTTTGTTGCAGGTTCGGCGATTCAATGGCTTCGCGATGGCTTGAAACTAATTGACTCGACATCGCAAAGTGAAGATTATGCTGCAAAAGTTGACTCAACAGAAGGTGTTTATATGGTTCCTGCATTTGTTGGACTTGGTACACCGTATTGGGACAGTGATGCACGTGGGGCTGTATTCGGGCTCACACGAGGAACAACAAGGGCTCACTTTATTCGTGCGACCCTTGAATCACTTGCGTACCAGACGAAAGATGTGCTGGATGCGATGATCGCTGACTCCGAAATAAACCTGAAAACATTGCGTGTTGATGGTGGTGCTGTCAAAAATGACTTATTAATGCAATTCCAGAGCGATGTTCTCGGGGTTCCGGTTGAACGACCGGTTGTACAGGAAACAACCGCACTGGGCGCAGCTTACCTGGCAGGACTGGCTGTCGGCTATTGGAAAGATAAGAATGAGATTGCTGCACAATGGAAGACTGACCATACGTTTAAACATGAAATGGAAGAGGAAAAACGTAATGAATTGTATTCTGGGTGGCAAAAAGCGGTAGAAGCTACGCGGAAGTTTAAATAATACTTTATTTAAGAGGGAATGAATGAGGCTAATCAGGAATCCCCTCTTTCATATATCCGAAAGCGAGGGATGATATAATGAAGAAAATCATCAATAACGCCAATGAAGTTGTCCGTGAGATGGTGGCAGGTATTGCTGCTGCTTATCCTGATGCGGTAAAGCAGATCCCGGAGACATCGGTTATCGTCAGAAAAGATTCCCCTGTTGAGGGAAAAGTAGGCATTGTAAGTGGTGGAGGAAGCGGACACGAACCTGCCCATGCCGGTTATGTCGGTAAAGGGATGCTTGATGCAGCCGTATCCGGGGAAGTTTTCACCTCACCAACCCCTGATCAGGTATTGGAAGCGATTAAAGCTGTCGATAGTGGAAATGGCGTATTTTTAGTTATTAAAAATTACACAGGTGATGTTCTTAATTTTGAAATGGCTGCCGAACTTGCCGAAACGGAAGGCATTGACGTGGAACAAGTGGTGGTAAATGATGATGTGGCTGTCGAGGACAGTTCGTTTACAACAGGGCGAAGAGGAATTGCCGGCACTGTACTTGTCCATAAAGCTGTCGGTGCGATGGCTGAAAAAGGAGCCTCACTAAAGGAAGTCAAAGCTGTCGCGGATAAGGCAGTTGCAAATATACGTTCAATTGGCATGGCGCTGACATCATGCATCGTTCCTGAAGCAGGTAAGCCAAGTTTTGAACTAGATGAAAATGAAATGGAAATCGGTATCGGTATTCACGGCGAGCCCGGAATTGAGCGGGAACCTCTGAAATCTGCTGATGAAATTGCCGAGCGTCTAACGGGAAAAGTACTAAGTGATATGGATTATTCGGGATCTGAAGTTGCTGTCATGATAAATGGCTTGGGTGCGACGCCCGAGATGGAATTGTACATTGTAAATAAAAAAGTTCAGCAAATACTAAAAGATAAAGGTATTCATGTGTACCGGACATATATAGGTGAATATATGACCTCACTGGAAATGGCAGGATGTTCGGTTACGTTAATGAAACTTGATGATGAACTTAAAGCATTATTGGATGCAGAGACTATTGCATCAGCATTTCGCTCATGAAAGGATTAATGCAATATGGAACTGACCGTAAAAGAAGTTGTTGCATGGCTGGAAATATCCAATACGACTATACAGGAAAACAAAGCATATTTAACTGAACTTGACCAGGCAATTGGTGATGGTGACCATGGCATTAACATGGCCAGAGGTTTTCAGGAAGTGGTCAATAAAGTCACAGGACAGGAGTATCAGACAATAGCGGATGTATGGAAGGACACCGCGACGACATTGATATCAAAAGTTGGCGGTGCATCCGGTCCGCTTTTGGGAACTGCATTTCTGAAAATGTCCTCCGCTGTCAAAGGACAAGAGTCACTTGATCCTGCCGATTTTGCGTCAGCACTTGATGCGGCGGTAAGAGGCATTAAACAGCGGGGAAAAGCGACCGAAGAAGAAAAAACAATGCTGGATGTCTGGTCACCGATGAAGGATTATTTTTCAAGCGCGGAACAGTTTTTACCTGAAGCGATTACTGAAACTGCTGGACAAGCGATGGAGAAAACAGAGGATATGATGGCGACGAAGGGAAGAGCTTCCTACTTCAAGGAAAAGTCAATCGGACATATTGACCCTGGTGCTGCAACATCGTATTATATTTTTTCCGGTCTGGCGGAAGCAGTTAAAGGAGGCGAACAGTGATGGCCTACACTGGATTGGTGTTGATATCACATAGTCCGAAGATTGCAGAAGGGATTTATGATATGATTCGCCAGGTTATTCATGATGTGCCTGTTGAACTTGCCGGCGGGACTGAAGACAATGAAATCGGTACAAACGCCGGTAAAATTCAGGAAGCAATCGAACGGGCAGATCACGGAAACGGCGTTTTGCTTTTCTATGATATCGGCAGCGCCAAAATGAATGCGGAACTTGCAATGGAATTAGCCGAGATTGAAAATGTGCAGCTGATGGAAGCGCCAATTATGGAAGGTGCTTATCTTGCTGCTGTTGAATCCGGCATGGGAAAAGGATTTGCGGATGTATCGGCCGCCGTTGTAAAAAAGTATGGTGAGGGAGTCAAATAACTTTACGGGCTTAAGCAGCTGTGATATCGTAGAGCTAAGTTAATAAATGTGTCGGAGAAATGGAGAAACCACAAATTGCTGAGGACCAAACTGTGTCATCAGTCCTGTTTGTGGTTTTTTTGTTGTGAAGACTAGGTGTTGCGATCTTAAATCAGCAGTTAGAAGGTGTTCTTTTTTGCATAAGCACAATTAAGCTACAGGCGAAATATCAACCGTACGGGACGAACATCAACCGTACAGGCAAAACATCAACCATACGGGGTCGAACATCAACCGCACAAGTGAAACATCAACGATATGTGTATGAACATCAACCGATACAATATAAGGGGTTCCAAGAAAACGAAAGCCGCTTTCATCAGAACCCCTTTCAACGAAAAACCACGTTACAAAGGAGCCAAGCTCCAATGACACATGAATCAAGCAAGAAATGGGTATTGATATTAAGGGAGGTCTGAACGGAATATGACTATTTTTTCAAGCTATCACAGAGATAAGATTTATCAAAATTTAACCGACAAACAGTTGGATGTACTGGTAATAGGCGGCGGTATCACTGGTTCCGGGATTGCACTTGATGCGGTTACCCGCGGGCTGAATACCGGAGTGATCGAAATGCAGGATTTTGCAGCGGGGACATCGAGCCGCTCAACAAAACTTGTGCATGGAGGACTGCGTTACTTGAAGCAATTTGAAGTAAAAATGGTAGCTGAGGTTGGCAAAGAGCGTGCGATTGTTTATGAGAACGGACCACATGTGACCACACCCGAGTGGATGATGCTGCCATTTTATACAGGAGGTAACTTTGGCCCGTTTACAACAAATGTCGGTCTGCGTGTCTATGATTTTCTGGCAGGCGTGAAAAAAGAAGAACGTCGAAAAATGCTCAGTGCCGATGAAACCTTGAAGAAAGAGCCACTTGTAAAATCAGAGGACTTAAAGGGAGCAGGTTACTATGTCGAGTATAAAACGGATGACGCCAGACTGACAATTGAGGTTATTAAGAAAGCTGTTGAACGCGGCGCGCATGCCATTAACTATGCAAAGGCTGTTGATTTAGTCTATGAATCGGGTAAAGTTGTCGGCGTGGTTGTGGAAGATCAGCTAACCGGAAAACAGCATACGATTTACGCCAAAAAGATTGTCAATGCAGGCGGACCCTGGGTGGATGATTTGCGGGAAATTGATGGTTCCAAGACCGGAAAATCACTGTACCTGACGAAGGGTGTGCACCTTGTATTTTCCAAGGAACGTTTTCCGCTGAAGCAGGCGATTTATTTTGATGCTCCGGATGGCAGAATGGTTTTTGCCATTCCACGTAATAAAAAAACGTATGTAGGTACAACGGACACAAGTTATGACGGTAATATTGCCCATCCGGTAATGACCGAAGCTGATCGTGACTATTTGATTGATGCGATAAAATATATTTTTCCGTCCCTGGAAATAACGACGAGCGATGTGGATTCGAGTTATGCCGGATTGCGGCCGCTGATTGCTGAAGAAGGAAAAGATGATCCGGATGAAATTTCACGAAAGGATGAGATCTTTATTTCTGATTCCGGCCTGATCTCCATGGCAGGCGGCAAGTTGACCGGATATCGCAAAATGGCTGAAGATGCGGTAGATACAGTCGTTGGGCAGTTGAAAAAAGAGGAGGATATTCTCTTTTCCGAATCGGTGACAGAAAATCTGCCAATCTCGGGCGGTGAAGTAGGCGGATCACAAGGGTTCCGGAAATTCAAAGAAGCCAAAATTTCCGAAGCGGCCGAGCTGGGAATTAACGAAGAAGCTGCCATATTCTTAGTTCAGAAATATGGTGCCAATACTGATAAAATTTTTCAGCTGTATCAGGAAGAAAAGGTCAATGCGGAAAATGCAGGGATTGATCCGACTGTGTTTGCGGAATTGACATATGCCATTGAATATGAATTGACGTACAAACCGGTTGATTTCTTTATCCGGCGGACCGGAGCACTGTTTTTTGACATTGGCTTTGTGCGCACGCATAAAGATAAGGTGATTGCTTACATGTCGGATAGACTTAAGTGGAGCGATGAACAAATGAAAAACTATTCTGACGAGCTTGAACAACTGCTTTTTGAAGCAGTACATCCGGTGGAAACAAATAATGGCTAATCGCTGTGTGCGATTAGCCTTTTCCATTTAATCATCTGTTCTGGTTTTCCTGAAGCAAACGTACATAAAGAGCGCTGCAGCAAGCAGCCAAGTCAGGACGATTCCCAATGGCAGCCATGACTCTGTTTCATGCATCTTAATCAACTGTGGGAGCGGGAATACTTCAATCATTTTTGTTATAATACTGTCTTCGTCAATCCCCAGCATTGTAAACATTGGCGTGAATCCGAATAAGAACATCACTGGCATCATGTATGCAGATGTAGATGCGACGGTCTTTGCAAAAAGTCCAATCCCAATTCTGAGGAATAAAAAGAATAGGAATAAAAGTGCCAGACCTATAATTGGTTTAATTGTCAGAAATGGTTCAATTCCGACAATCAGGAGTGAAATGACCAATGTAATCATTGTCACCAACCCTGTTACAAGGCTTTTTCCCACCAGAATATCAATAAATGACGCGGGTGACAGGATAAGTCCGCGTAACGTTCTCTTTTCGTTTTCCTCCGCTATCATCGTCATCATAGCAGTAGATGTTACCGTCGAAAATACTACGCCAACAATTACGTACAGCATAAACAGTGGAAGTTGCTCTTCACCACCAAGACGGGAGTACAATAATGCCAGGATAACTGAAATAACAGGCATCATTAACAACATCATATTTTTCATAAAATCTTTAATATCTTTTTCAAAAATTGCCTGGATACGCTGAACATTCATTATACAAGCTCCTTTCCGGTTACTTTCAAAAAGATCTGCCCGAGCGTAGGCTTATCAGTATGCATAGACCGGATTTGCTTATCCGTAATTAGAGTTCTGATCTGATCCGCATTTTCGGGGATATTTTCGATGATTAACTTTTCACCATCAATTGTTTCCACATGAAAAGCATGAGTCGAATATTTATGGCGAAGTGCTTCCGGTTCATCCAGCTCCTGCAGTTTTCCATTGTTTAAAAAGGCGACCCGATCACACAATTCAGTAGCTTCCTCCATGTTATGCGTGGTTAAAAAAATGGTCGTACCGGCTTCGTTGAGTGCTTGAAGCCCCCGATGGATTTGTGCCATATTTCCCGGATCAAGCGCTGAAGTCGGCTCATCCAGAAAAACAAGCGCAGGTTTATGAATAAGTGCCTTGGCAAGCAGAATACGCTGTTTCATGCCTTTTGATAACTTTGAAACAGTTTTGGTTCGTTCCTCTTCCATGTTTACATCCTGCAAAATCGCATCAATTTGTTCAAGTGGTGCATGGTACAGTTTGCAGAATAGTTTCAGATTGTCATAGACTGACAGCCGTTCATATAAAGCGCTGTTATCTGACAGAATGCCAATTTTTGATTTGAAGTGTGATGAATTAAATTCCGATGACGGTTCACCTAAAACGGAAATATCTCCATCCGTTTTGTTCAGTTCTCCGGTTAAAATTTTGATGGTCGTTGTTTTACCGGATCCACTCGGTCCAAGCAATCCAAAAATTTCCCCTTTTCGGACATGGAAACTTAAATCATTAATGGCGGATTTCTGTCCGAAATTTTTGTGTAAATGGTCTGCTTCAATCACATTTTCCACTGTAATACCTCCTTGTTCGTGTCTGGATTCATATTATCCTGAAATGCCTGTAATTGCAGCAATAATACGGTGAAATGAGTCACAGAAAAGCTGAAATGTACCAATATCGCATTGAAAAATTATACGCTGGACAGTTTATTACATGCTTTTTGCGATGAATTGTACCGTTTTGATATTGAATGCAATGGTGTTTTGGCAAAATGTACTTATTTCAGGTTAAAAATATGCTGGATCTCCTGCACCTTTGTCCGTGAAAGTGGGATAGTCGATTGACTTTTATTGTTAATGCGAAGTGAATATGTATTTTTTGACCAGGTTATGATCTCACGTACTTTTTGCAGATTTACAACGTAGGAACGGTGACATCGGTAAAAACCGTAAAATTCCAGCCGTTTCTCAATTTCAGCTAATGTGGAATCCATCGTATATGATTCATTATTGATTACAATTTGGGACTTTCCATCCTGACTTTCAATATAATCGATTTCCGGTGGGTCAAATAATATAACCTTATCATCAATCTTTGCAGGAACTTTGAATAATTTTTTTACCGATGGAGATGCAGATGAATTATCTTCAACAACATCCATCTCCTCGGTTTCCATCTGGACCTTATGTAACCCGTGGTCGCGCAGACTGTATGGAGAATTACTGAGCAAAATCGCATGCTCCATGTTTGAAACCAGGATAAGTACCGGTGTTCGATCGCCAACCAGTTCCTGCAGCATATTCATAAACGTATTTATGGTCAACAGGTTAACTCCCTGAATTGGTTCCCGGAAAACGATAAGAGCTGCAGACATCATATATTGTTTGGCAAAATAAACGCGCCGCAATTCTGAAACTGAACATGTTTTAAGTGGATGGCTGGCGGAACGGTGCAGTTCAAACATGACCAGGATCTCCGGAAGCGGCTTACTGCATCCGAACCATTTATGGAAAAAGGAGACATTTTGTTCTACAGTCAATCGTTCGTATAACCCCTCGCCCATATCAAAAATAGTTACATCCCTGTTTTGTTGTAGCCTGCTAATAAGCTGCCCCTGCATTTCGGAATCACTATGTACAACAGCCGGATTCGTACCTTCAATTGTAAGGGAAATCCCGGGCAGGGACTCATTCTCTCCGCCAACCATATCAATTTTATACTTTGTCATAATCATACTCCCCAGTTTATGAATAATTCCAAGGTATAGTATATCATGATTTAACCGGGGGAGGATTTGTTGATTAAAATTTAGGATTTTTCATCTTTAAGAGATGAAGGTACAGCTTCAAGAGTTAGCTCTGCATATTCGAGAGAGTTTGAAGCATAACCTCGAAAGTTAGCCTGGCATATTCGAGAGTTTGAAGCCCAACTTCGAAAGTTAGTCTGGCATATTCGAGAGTTTGAAGCCTAACTTCAAGAGTTAGCCCTGCACATTCGAGAGTTTGAAGTCTAACTTCAAGATTCAACCCATCACATTCGACAGATGAAGGCACAACTTCAGGAGTTTGCACAACGACCCATAGTTCGGGAATCAATAGTAGCCTTCAGAATGTTGTTGCTGTATATATTTCGTTACCTTTTTCGGAATGTAAGACTTTTGTGGAAAACCTGTCAGACTCGGGGAGAGATATTTTCGTGAGCTAGTATTTCCGATTACCTCAAGGTTCATGGATTTCAACAGAGAGTTGCAAGTTATGGATGAGTCGATTTTTAAATAATTTCAGCATTGTTTATTAGTAATCGTATCCCCATACAGTAGGAAGTAATCAAGAATGTCTTGTATGTGCGCTTTTGAATCACTTGCATTACAGCGGGGACAAGTCCAGCCATGATATGTCCGTTCCATCGGACAGAAATGGCACTTCTTGCAAATAACGCCTTTGACTAGGTGATGATCCTGGATATTCAATTTTCCACGGACATCGGTACGGAGTGGATCATTTTTTTGGTGGATGATCGAGGCAATCTTTCTAATGGTGGAATTATTCAGGACAGCCCGTTGGTATTTGTTTTCGATCATTTGAATGCGCTGGTGCAGGCTGGCAGTGTGGATGATTTTCTCATATGCAATTGGATCCTGATGAATATTTTCGATTATAGTGGATGGATAAGCTATCACAACGAGGGTTTCAATTGGAATGCCAGTAATTCCAAACTGCTGGAACCACGTTTGCAAATGCAACTTCTGGGCTTCTGCCTGCATGATCGGATCTTTGTAAGCCTTGATCTTTCCATCAACCACTTGTGTTAATTGCTTCTGTTTCGAATCATACTGCAGTGTTCCCATAACGTTTTTAGTCTCGAGAATCAGGAAAAAATTTATGGACAGGATAAGAGTATCAATCTGGAAGTGAAATGGGGGATTTTTCAGTCGCAGGCCCCGTATAATAACAAAATTATCCCGGGGAAAGGTGGAAAGAGCATAGTCTACATTTCTTTCGCCGTCATACCCGGCCTTTTCTTTTCGTTAAACCAGTATTTTTCCTGAATCCTCCGCAAAATTGCTTCTAGAATAAGTAAATCATAAGTTTTTGATCTAAAATCATTCAACAGTGGAATCACCTCTTTATAAAAGTTTAATTTATATATTCGACAAATTTTGTAAAAATCCTGCTTAAATCAATTTAAATTACTTCTGCACAAAATATCGTGATTACGGGTAAACTAATACTAAGTAAAAATCATCATAAAATGTACACACACTTTTTGTTTTTCATGTATGATTGTTCCAGTATTTATGATATACTTTTGTCGATATAAATCGAGTTAAGGGGGATAAACATGCATCAGAATAAAACATATCAGCAACAGGAGAATGTTTTCCCTCTTATTCCGGAAGGCGATTTTTATTTTCAAAAAGGTGTTGAAGCGTTCCAAAAGCGGAAGTTCGAAGGGGCTATTAAATGGCTGCGGAAAGCAATTGAAATGGCACCCGACGACCCGCTTTATCAGTGTCAGATGTCCATTATTTATACAGAAATTGGTGCGTACCATACGGCAAATCAATTGTTGACAAAAGTTCTGGAATCGTCCGGCAGTGATTACACAGATTGTTATTATTTGCTGGCAAATAATTATGCACATCTTGGTCTGTTGAATGACGCTAAAAAGTATGCCAAATCCTATCTTGATAACGAACCGGATGGCGAGTTTCAGGAAGCGGCAGAACAGCTGATTGAAATGGTTGATATTGATGAAGATGATGAATGGCTGAATGATGAGGAAGATGAGCTTCTTGTTTATCAGGAGACCGTTTTTTATCATATGGAAAACGATGATTGGGAGAAGGCCCTTCCATTACTTGAAGATATGATTAAACTGTTTCCAGGTCATCCGTTAGTAAATCATGACTATTCGCAGGCATTATTCTATTCCGGATACGAGGAAGACGCAGTTGCGATGGAATCGGAGTTGCTGGAACAGGATGCGGATTCCTTGTACAGTCATATAAATCTTGCTATATTTTCGTATGAATTGGGAAATATAACGAAATACCAACGCCATATTCAGGCACTGGAAAATGTATATCCGCTTCATGAACAGCTGCAGCTGCGGATTGCCATCACCTTTGCGAGAACGGAAAGGTATCAGGAAGCTTATACAAGATTTCGCCGCTTAAATAAAAGTACGGCCAAAAATTACTTATCCTATTACAAGTACTACAGTATTGCTGCTTACCGGCTTGGCGAACCATCCAAAGCACTTTCATTGTGGGAGGAAGGATGTAAGCGGCATCCGGGATTATCCGATCAGGATGGTCCTTGGGTATAATCAAGCAGAAAAGTAGACTTCATTCGGTAATTTTAATACGATGAATGTGGTTTGAATAATTGTTAAAGAAAGGACTGAGAATCATGTCCGAAGAGCGTATGTATGATGTAATTATAGCAGGTGCAGGCCCTGCTGGAATGACCGCTGCAGTTTATGCATCAAGGGCAAACTTGGATACCCTGATGATTGAACGTGGGATTCCGGGCGGTCAAATGGCCAATACGGAAGATGTTGAAAATTTCCCCGGTTTCGACCATGTACTGGGACCGGATTTATCCAATAAAATGTTTGAGCATGCAAAAAAATTCGGCGCGGAATATGCGTATGGTGATATAAAAGATGTTGTTGATTATGGTGATTACAAAACCGTTATTGCCGGGTCAAAAGAATATAATACACGGGTGCTCATTATAACTACCGGTGCACAATATAAGAAACTCGGTATTCCTGGTGAAGAAGAACTGGGCGGACGTGGTGTATCTTATTGTGCTGTTTGTGATGGTGCATTTTTTAAAGAAAAAAATCTTTTCGTCATTGGTGGTGGAGACTCTGCTGTTGAAGAAGGAATATATTTAACACGCTTTGCTGATAAAGTGACGGTTGTACATCGTCGTGATAAGCTGCGTGCGCAAAAAATTATCCAGGATCGTGCGTTTGACAATGAGAAAATTGAATTTATCTGGGACACAGAAGCGAAAACTATCAACGGCCCAGATGGAAAAGTCAGCAGTGTATCCTTGTTCAATAATAAAACAGGTGAGGAGATGGAAAAACCAATTGACGGGGTTTTCATCTATATTGGAATGGTTCCGCTTAGTGAGCCGTTTAAATCACTTGGAATTACGAATGAAGAAGGATACATTCCGACAAATGAAAATATGGAGACATCGATCCCAGGCATTTATGCTGCCGGAGATATTCGGGATAAAACGCTGCGACAAATTGTGACAGCAACCGGAGATGGCAGTATAGCAGCTGAAAACGCACAGAAATATATTGAGAACCTGATGGAAGAGTTGAAGGCCGCCAAATCGTGATTATGTTATTGAAAAACTGAATTTATTCAGAAAGTAATTGCTTTTTAACCCTGTTGTAACACGCATGCAATAAAGTTTGGGTATAATATAATTAACTAATTGACCCCCTTTTAATAAATAAATTAGTTCTTGTGCAGGTGAATGTTATTTCACCTGCATCTTTTTGATGTCTTTGAAAACCCCTGGCTATGCCGGGGGTTCCAGAGAGCTTCCAGCGTGGGATCAAAAAAATGCCTCTCTTCATGGTAAGATAAGGTTGGTTTCCCGACCACCAAATCTCGCCATATAGGGAGGCATGTCCAATGAAGGACAAGAATAGTTTAGCACATACCCAGTGGAGATGTAAGTATCATCTTGTTTTTGCACCAAAATATAGAAGGCAAATTATATATGGAAAATATAAAAAAAGTATAGGAGAAATAATAAGGGAGCTTTGCGAAAGAAAAAATGTTGAAATCCATGAAGCAAATGCATGCAAAGATCACATTCATATGTTAGTCAGTATACCACCAAAGTTGGGTGTGTCCCAATTTATGGGATATTTAAAAGGGAAAAGTAGTTTAATGATTTTTGACCGTCACGCCAATTTAAAATATAGATATGGCAACCGCAAATTCTGGTGTCGAGGCTTCTTTGTAGATACGGTGGGAAGGAATAGAAATCAAATTCAAGAATATATACGGAATCAGCTCAGAGAAGACTATATGAGCGATCAGTTAACTTTATTTGAAGAATACGACCCTTTCACGGGGAAGAAAAATAAAAAGAAATAAGGGATTCTTTTAGAATCAGCGAGTGAGTGTGGTGCAAAAGGGAAAACCATTCAGTGGGCCTTTTAGGCCGAGGCCGGTAATAGAGGCTTTCAGCCGCAGAGCAAACCACCAGTTCACACTGGTGGTTTTGATTTTTTTGTCTTGTCCAAAGGTGTCGAACTCAAACTGATTTCATGCAAAAAGAAAGCAGATATTTTCGCATCGAAGACTTTGGGTTTAAAGATTGGCGATAAGCCAAGATTTTTAATATAATAGTAATGATGGTGAATAATCCCTCTTCAATGAGAGGTGAAACAGGAATGCAGCGTGTAACGAATTGCATATTAATAAATAATAATCATATTTTACTGTTAAAAAAACCGCGTCGGGGCTGGTATGCAATACCCGGCGGCAAGATGGAACAGGGTGAATCAATTAAAGGGTCGGTGATCAGAGAATTTTGGGAAGAAACTGATTTAAGACTGAAAAACCCTGAACTTGCCAGTGTATTTACCTTTACAGTATACAATGATATTGCATTGGTTCAGGAATGGATGATGTTTACGTTTGTATGCAGGGAATTCTCCGGTGAATTGACCGATTATTGCAATGAAGGAGAGCTGGAATGGATTCCATTTGAAGAAATCGGCAACATTCCAATGGCGGAAGGAGACCGGAAAATATTCCACCATGTATTATCATCTGATGAATTGCTGTACGGGTCATTTGTTTATACGGAGAACTATGATCTGATTGAGTATCATTTGGACCAGTAGTTTTAGGGAGGGGGAAACATGATGGCAGCAAGTGAACAGGAAACAAAATTGGTCGTTATAACAGGAATGTCCGGTGCTGGAAAAACGGTTGCAGTACAGAGTTTTGAGGATTTGGGGTATTACTGTGTTGATAATCTTCCCCCGGCATTACTTCCCAAGTTTCTGGAATTAATGCGCGATTCAACCAATAATATCCACAAAGTGGCGTTAGTGATGGATCTGCGCGGCCGCGAGTTTTTTGATTCATTGTTCGAAGCGCTTGACATTTTGGGTGAAGAAAGCTGGCTTCATGAACATATTTTGTTTCTGGATGCGAAGGATGAAGCACTTGTTACAAGATATAAAGAAACAAGACGCGCACATCCACTTGCGGTGGGCGGTCTGCCGCTCAATGGGATTCAGCAGGAGCGTCATATTCTAGATGAACTAAGGGGACGTGCGCAGCGGATTATCGATACGACTAATTTGAAGCCGAGGGAACTGCGGGATAAAATCCTCAAGGCATATACAGAAGACAAGCAGGAAATTTTCTCTGTTCATACCGTTTCATTTGGATTTAAGTACGGCATACCGATTGATGCCGATCTTGTATTTGATGTGCGTTTTTTACCAAATCCACATTATGTGCCGCATATGCAGCCTTTGACCGGGCTGAATCCAGAGGTGTCCTCTTATGTGTTTAAATGGTCTGACACCCAGAAGTTTAACGAGAAGGTTCTAGATATGCTTCAGTTTATGCTGCCGCAATATAAAAAAGAAGGTAAATCACAACTGGTAGTGGCAATCGGCTGTACGGGCGGTCAACACCGGTCAGTCGCACTTGCTGAATATTTTGCCAAGCAGCTGTCGGCAAACTACATTACCCATGTAACACATCGTGATATTGACAAAAGAAAGGGACATTTATAATGCAGAACAACGGTAAACCCAGGGTTGTCGTAATCGGTGGGGGTACAGGCATGCCAGTACTGCTAAGGGGATTGAAAAATTTACCGATTCATCTTACTGCACTTGTGACAGTGGCAGATGATGGCGGAAGTACCGGCAGGCTCCGCAATGAAATGGCAATTCCGGCACCTGGTGATATTCGTAATGTGATTGCTGCTTTATCAGATGCTGAACCAATGCTCCTGGAACTTTTTCAACATCGGTTTGCCTCAGGAAATGGTTTGTCCGGCCATTCAATGGGAAATTTATTGCTGGCTGCGATGACATCAGTTACCGGTGACTTTTATAACGGAATAAAGGAAATTTCCCGGGTATTGAATGTGAAGGGTAAAATTTATCCTATTTCCAACGAAAATATGTCCCTGCATGCAGAAATGGCAGACGGCTCGATTATTTCCGGTGAGTCAAAAATTCCGTTAGCCAATAAACGGATTGAGCGTGTATTTTTAAGCCCTCAGCCTGTGCAGCCGTTTCCGAATGCGTTGAAAGCAATCAGAAATGCGGATTTGGTTGTAATCGCACCTGGCAGCTTATACACAAGTATTTTGTCAAATTTGATTATACCGCAAGTAGATCAGGCACTGCAGCGTACAAATGGAAAAGTAGTATATGTCTGTAATGTCATGACCCAAGCGGGGGAGACAACCGACTATACAGCATCAGACCATGTGCAGGCGATCTGTAACCACATAGGTAATGAAGCGGTTGACTCGATTATTGTGCATAATGAACCAATTAATAAAAGTGTCCGGGATGTGTATGCAGAGGAAAATGCTGAACCGGTTGTCTATGATACAGACCGGTTATTGGAGATGGGGCTCCAGATTATTGAAGGAGACATCATCAATCATTCCAAATCGACACTCAGGCATGATACACATAAAATAGCAAAACTGCTTTATTCGATTATTGAGCAATAATGGTTTGACAGAAGGGGGTGGCAACTTGTCATTTGCATCGGAAATAAAAAAAGAACTTACCGGGATCGAAACGGATACTTGCTGTCAATACGCGGAACTGTCAGCACTTATTCGAATGAATGGCGTAATATCTATGTCACAGCGAAAATACACATTGGATGTACAAACGGAAAATGCTGCGATTGCCCGCCGCATTTATACATTAATCAAGAATCTGTATGATTTGCCAGTTGAATTACTTGTTCGAAAAAAAATGAAGCTGAAGAAAAATAATGTGTACATCGTACGTATAAAAGAAGGTGTAGAAAACCTTTTGACAAAGCTGGAAATTTTGCAGCAGCCGCACACGTTTGTACGGACGATTTCCAAACAGTATTTGAAAAAATCGTGTTGTCAAAAATCTTACCTGCGGGGAGCGTTTCTGGCAGGAGGCTCCATTAATAATCCGGAGACATCGTCCTATCATCTGGAAATTTTTAATGCATATGAGGAACATAATAATGCTTTGTGTAATCTATTGAACAAGTTTGATCTGCGTGCACGAAAACTGGAACGGAAAAAAGGCTATATCACATATTTGAAGGAAGCGGAGAAAATTACGGAGTTTCTGAGCATCATTGGTGCACATAACGCGTTATTTAAATTTGAGGATGTACGGATTGTTCGTGACATGCGGAATTCTGTAAACCGGCTGGTAAATTGTGAGACAGCAAATTTGAACAAAACAATTGGAGCGGCATTCCGGCAAATTGAGAATATTAAGCTGATTGAGCGGACTGTCGGACTTGAAGCATTACCGGAAAAACTGCAGGAAATTGCTGAGTTGCGTGTTAAACATCAGGATGTTTCCCTGAAGGAACTCGGTGAACTTGTATCCACCGGAAAAATATCCAAGTCGGGTGTCAATCACCGTCTGAAAAAGATAGATGAATTTGCCGATAAAATCCAATTTGACACAAAATCTTTGAAATACAAATAGGCTGGCGTATTACGAAAAATTTTTCTTTAGCAGTTAAAAAAGTATAAATACTTTCTTACTGCATAAGTGCAACTAAGGTCGTCATCTAAAGGCTTGGTGACAATCAAGTTTTCTAATGATATACTAGCGTTAATTAAATTCGAATTCATTATTATATGATAAAAGGCTACCATTATATTATATTTGGATGGCAGCCGGATTTTTAATATAATCTGTAAACGATTTCAGCAAGAAAGGATGAGGAGATTGATTGAGAAATCAGTTAAAGTTGAACTGGAAAGTGGGCTTCAGGCAAGACCGGCAGCAATGTTTGTACAGGAAGCAAACAAATTTGCATCACATATATTTCTCGAAAAGGATGGAAAACGTGTCAATGCCAAAAGCATTATGGGGTTGATGAGTTTGGCGGTAACTACTGGCGAAACAATTACACTAATGGCGGAAGGTTCCGATGAAGAACGAGCACTCGACAGCTTAACTGAATTTTGTGTGAATGATTAAAAATGTCTCTGACGTGAAGAGGCATTTTTATTTTGGTTTCAGATCATTATATGTAACGGGAGAGGATCGAATTTATCGACAGAAAGATTGGATATATTGATGGTACAGTGGCCCACAGAAGAAAATTATCGCTGTACATTAAAAAGGCTATCCCAAAACGGAATAGCCTCTGAAACATAACATTATTTCTTTTCTTTATTGTTGGTCAGGATTTTATCAATCAAGCCGTATTCCACTGATTTTTCGGCAGTCATGAAATTATCCCGGTCTGTATCACGGTCGATTACTTCCATTGGCTGACCGGTGCGCTCAGATAGAATCTGGTTGATTTTTTCACGCATTTGAATGATACGTTTTGCATGGATTTCAATATCTGTTGCTTGGCCTTGTGTACCGCCTAATGGCTGGTGAATCATTACTTCACTGTTTGGCAGTGCATATCGTTTTCCTTTTTCACCGGCGGCAAGCAGGAATGCCCCCATTGATGCTGCCATACCTGTGCAAATGGTTGATACGTCAGGTTCAATGAATTGCATCGTGTCGTAAATTGCCATACCGGCTGTAATCGAGCCACCCGGAGAGTTGATGTACAGGGAAATATCCTTATCAGGATCTTCTGCTGCCAGGAAAAGCAATTGTGCAACAATGGAATTGGAAACATTGTCATCGATACCGCTGCCCAGCATAATAATGCGGTCTTTTAATAGACGTGAGTAAATATCATATGCGCGTTCTCCACGGTTTGTCTGTTCAATGACTGTAGGTATTAAATTCATAACGTAGGGTCCTCCTTATTTCATCTTAAAATAATCCAGTTATTTTTTGGATAGTTTCATCATAACTAATAGGTCAAAAAAGGTCAAACAAAAACGTTCAACAAATTCCGCACAAAAATCACATTCTCCATCATTCCCTTTCCGTGATAATATAAACCTGCTGTCAAACAAGTTTATACGTATTTGTCGGACGGCCCTGTTTACCGTATTGTGAAATGATTTCGACTTCCCCCTGGTTTTCAAGATAGTATAAATACCGGTGGACTGTCTGGTAGGCAATGGGCAATGCCTGTTGAATTTCCTTAATCGATGACGGAGCATCCTGATGTACAAGATAATTTTTAATCGAGTTCAAGGTAGTTTTCCGTATACCTTTTTCAACAAAAACATTCTCTTTTTCGGCTGTCAGCCTGGCGATTTTTAAATTAATGCGGATCCGTGAAATAAGATCAGGTGCTTTAATTGGTTTGAGGGCAAAGTCGGTGGCCCCCGCCTGCAAAAATGTGTTGGCAATTTCCTGTCGTTCATCAACTGTTAAAATAATGATTGGCGTATTTTCGTCAATGTTGCGCAGTTCTTTCGTTGCTTTTAATCCATCCCAATCCGGCATATGATAGTCAAGCAGAACAAGGTCAGGCTGCATCTTTTCGAATAATTCCGCCCCCTCTTTTCCGGTGCTTCCTTCGACGACGTCCCAGTCAGCCGATTTGCAAATCTCTGTGAGTGTGAAGCGAATGTCTTCATTATCATCAACTATTAATATGGTAATACTCATCGGTATTTTCACCTGCTTTACTGATAGGTAATTTAATATTCAGTTGTGTATGGTTTCCAGGAATACTTTTGATGTCAATTGTGCCATGATGGTTTTCTATGACGCGTTTCACAAATGAAAGTCCCAATCCGGATGAATTTCTGGTACTGAATCCTTCTTTCCAGATTTCCTTCAAATGGGCCGAATCGATACCAGGTCCATTATCCTGGATTCTTATTAAAATTCTTGTATCTATACTTTTGACAGTGATGTGGATATATCCTGCTTTTCCGTCGAATGAATGGATGGCATTTTCCAGTATGTTGGAGATCGCCCTGGAAAAACGGATTTTGTTCACAACAATATACGGTAAACTTTCATCCAGATCGATAATTAATTCTACCTGCTGCTCATTCATATTAAGGTGGCTTGTTACATACTCGAGCAATTCTTTGACAGATAACTTCTGTTTCATTTGATCATGAAGAATTTCGGAAATCATGTCCTTCATCTTTGAAATGGAACGATCAATTCTGTTGACATAATTTTTCAGTGAATGGTCATTTTTTGCCTGCATTTTCATCTGAATGAGTGAGATTAACCCTTCGACCGTAACCAGTGGTGTTTTCAAATCGTGAACCAGCATATTTACTTCCTCATGAACTTTAGAGTCGACAAGTGCGGAGCGTGTTTTCTGCAATACCTCTCCCTGAACCTGAAATTTCCGCAATGTATCAATCTGTTTATTAAAAAGGTGACTCAGCAATGTAACGGAAATTGCAATTGTTAGAAACACACTGAAAAAGACGGTTGCCAAAGTGTTGAACAAGTTGTTTCCTGTGAGATAACTGTCAGCAATTTTAATGCTTGCCGCCAAATCATTCGAACCGGCTCCAAATCCCGTCAGTGCCGGAATAAGCTGCATCCACTGTACAGCCAGCAGAACCAGAAATAATATAATGGAAAAAATAAAATAAAAATGTTTATGCTTTGGTATATATTGCAGCAGGAAAATAATGATGCCGATTGTCAGGAAATACCCCAAATATGAAAAGTGCTCTAAATAAATTTGATTAAAGATTGTTAAACTCAGCAAGACAGTACCAATGTAGGCAAAGGACCATGACAAGGTTGTCAACTTTTTCCGAAAGGGCTGTAAAATAAGCATGGAACCGAAATAGATCAGATAAAAGGTCAGCATGTATTTAGCGATATAAATAAAAGAAGTAATCAGGAGTAATCCACTGTCATGATCGATAATGCTGGTCTGGATATTAGTGGTAATTAATTCCGACCAGTCATTCAGAAAGGATGGAAGAATCAGTCCGTAAAAAATCAGTAATGTGCCAATGCAAGCCGTTAACACGTATTGTTTTTTTCGGATCATTGGAGAATCAGCCTTTCTATCGAAAAATGGCATTGAATGGTACTGACAAATCTTCCAAATCATTTACAAGTGTGACAGGAATATGATGTTTTCGCAGTTTACGAATCTGTTTTGCTTTATTTTTCGTGTTTTTTAACCCAATGAAGTAATCAGCGTATGGTGCGGTCATCTCAAATAATTTTATCGTTCGGTTATCATCACGAAATAATCCGGAAATGTTGATCAAAACAACAGGGAGGCTGTTGTTCTCAGCTGCGTTAAGCAGTTTCTTTGTCCGGGCGATTTCCTCCTGAAATGATCGGTTGGTTTGTGTTAAACCGTTTGCACTGTACCCGAGCATGATAACCACACTGTTGTAGTCATACAGGTCTGACCCTAATGCCCTGGGGCGGTAGTCCGCTTCAAGGTTCAGGCTGTCAGCTATTTTTAGGAGAATACTTCCCTCTGGTGCCTGTCCGGTGGAAGTAATCAGTATTTTTTCCGTACCGATTGGTGCAGGCAGATTTGGATACGTATTAAAATGTTCCGATTGTGTTTCATTGATGGAGATGAAGCATAATACGAATACAAAGGTTAAACAGACAGCTATAGGAATGTACCGTTTCACTGCAAATCGCTCCCTGGCAGAAGGATTGGAAAAACTCGGCATTTGCCAAGCTAAAAAAGATAAGGCAAATACAACTGCATTTACCTTATCTTACTACACTTTTTTAAAATTGTAATTATTCCTTTAATCGTGGGTCTAAAGCATCACGTAATCCATCGCCAAATAAGTTGAACCCGAGCACCACGAGAAAAATTGCAATTCCGGGGAAGGCTACGACCCATGGAGCATTCTGCAATGCCGCGCGTCCGTCACTGAGCATCGCACCCCATTCGGGAGTAGGCGGCTGAGCTCCGAGCCCTAGAAAACTTAATCCGGCTGCATCAAGTATTGCTGTACCTACACTCAGGGTAGCCTGGACAATAATCGGTGCCAGACAATTAGGCAGCACATGCTGCATCAGTACCCGGCCATTTTTTGCACCGATTGCTTTGGCGGCCTCAATGTATTCGGTTTCTTTGACCGACAGAACCGCTGACCGGACAATTCTTGCAAATTGCGGGATTCCAACAATCCCGACGGCAATCATCGCATTCTGGAGGCTTGGTCCCAAGACGGCAACGAGTGCAATTGCCAAGAGGATACTTGGAAAAGCCATTAGGATATCAACGAGACGCATGATAATCTGATCAATCCATTTTCCGAAATAACCGGCAATTCCGCCAAGAAGTACACCGATGATCATCGAAATAGCTACGGTAAACACGCCAATCTGGATGGAAATGCGTGTACCGTATACGATTCTGCTGAAAATATCCCTGCCGAGTGCATCTGTCCCCAGGAAATGCTCAGCAGATGGCGGCTGATAGCGATCGGTAATGGATTCATAGGACGTTGGGCTGTGTGTCGCGATTAAAGGTGCAAAAATAGCAGTTACAATTAAAAGAAGGATGATACACAGCCCGATTAGTGATGTTTTACTTTTTATGAGCCGGAAAAAAACGTCTTTCCATAGGCTGCTTTTCTTTTGCTGCACAAGTTCATCGGCAGGTACTGCATCGGTATCCCGGACAGAGTTTGGCTGCAATTCCATTGAAAGCACATCCTTTCATTAAAGTATCAATCATAGCTGATTCTCGGATCAAAATATTTGTAAAGCAGATCGGTGATCAGATTCACTAATACAAAAATCGTTGCAATTACTAAAATAGTGCTCTGAACGACGGTAAAGTCACGGCCCAAAACGGCCAGATACACATAGCGCCCGACACCAGGCCATGAAAAGATGGTCTCAGTCAGTACGGCACCGCCAAGCAATAGGCCAAATTGCAGGCCGATGACGGTTAGAACAGGCAGAAAGGCGTTTTTTAAGGCATGCTGAAAAATAATTAAATGTTTTTTCAACCCTTTTGCATCTGCTGTCCGGATATAATCCTGTTTCATTACTTCCAGCATGCTTGACCGCGTCATACGCGCAATGATGGCCATCGGAATAGTTCCAAGTGCAATTCCTGGCATCAGCAGATGGAAGAAGGCATCTTTAAAGGCAACCCAGTTCCAGGTTAAAATGCTGTCCAGCAAAAAGAAGTTTGTAATGGTATTCAGTTCTATACCAGAAGATAATCTTCCGGATGGCGGCATAAGCTGAAGCTGAACGGAAAAAAATAAAATCATCATCAGACCCAGCCAGAAAATCGGCATCGAAACACCAAATAGGGCTCCCGTCATACTCAGATTGTCAAACCATGAATATTGTTTGACTGCCGCAATTACTCCGGCTGTCACACCTACAACTACCGCAAGAATCATCGCGAAGATGGTCAGTTCAATTGTAGCTGGCAATTTGTGCATTAATTGAATGGCGATATCTTCTTTTGATTGTATGGACTGACCGAGATCCCCCTGTAAAATATCGCCTAAAAATCGGCCATATTGTACAACGTAAGGGTCATTCAATCCCAGTTCCGCTCTGAGTGCTTCCAGTTGTGCTTCGGTTGCTTTATTGCCAAGCATACTTTTAGCCGGATCACCGGGGATAAGATGAATCAGGGAAAAGGTAAGGATGGAGACACCGAGCAGCACGGGAATAAGCATGAATATTCGTTTTACAATGTATTGGAGCATCAGTATACCTCCCGTCTTATATGTACAAAAATGGAGTGATTACCGGGAACTGCTGTATCAAGTCAGCCCCCGGTATTATTTTTACTTCTTAATATCCAAAAGATTAAATGGCTCACTTCCGGTAGGGTGTGGTGTATAATTGACAACTTTCTTGCTTGCTGCAAGCGGTGGTGTCGTATGTGCAATCGGGAACCATGGTGCATCTTCATGAATGATTTCCTGTGCCTTCATGTAGTACTCAATCCGTTTCTCCTGGTTCATTTCGGTTTGAGCAGCTTTTAACAAGTCATGAACTTCATCATTTTTATAGAAAGCAATATTTCCTGCAGAGCCTTTTTTCGCATTGTCTTTATCAAGTAATACATACAGGAAATTATCAGGATCACCATTATCACCGGTCCAGCCTAAGAATGCCATATCATGTTTGCCGT
Organism: Virgibacillus ihumii; assembly: GCF_902726655.1. Lineage (NCBI taxonomy): Bacteria > Bacillati > Bacillota > Bacilli > Caryophanales > Bacillaceae > Virgibacillus > Virgibacillus ihumii. The sequence goes on along the minus strand of NZ_CACVAN010000001.1, from coordinate 1,487,828 downwards.
CTTCGGTCAGTGCCAGGTGTGTATCCCAGTCACTTTCAATAATTTCAACATTAATGTTCACTTTTTTAAGCATCTGCTGAATTGCTTGTGCAGTCAGTTTCGGCTGTGGTAAATATGGTCTCGGATTTGCCATGATGTGCAAAGAAGTGTCAAAACCATCCGGATAGCCTGCTTCAGCTAGCAGTGTCTTTGCTTTTTCGACATCATAGCCGTAATCTTCAATTTCATCATTGTAACCCCAAAGTGAAGGCGGAATTGGATTTTTAGCCGGCTTTCCAATGCCTTCAAATAAAGTCATCAATTCTTCCTTGTCGATCGCCCAGTTAATAGCCTGACGTACTTTCTTGCTGGACATTGGTCCTTTTTTGCTCGTATTCATCGCCATGTAGCTTATATTCATGGAAGGTCTGCGGATAATTTTCAGGTTTTCATCATTTTCCGCTGTTTCAATGTCCTGCGGATTCAGACCGGTCATCAGATCAATTGAGCCTGCCTGCAACTCCAGGAATCGTGCTCCATTATCCGGGATGGTCCGGAAAATCACCTTATCCACGTTGGCTACTTTACCAAAATAGTCCTCATTTTTTGTTAAGGTAATCGTGTCATCCGGAATCCACTCTTGAAATACAAACGGACCTGTTCCAACCGGATTTTTAAAGTAATTTTCACCATGTTTTTTAATGGCGTCCGGACTTGCAATACCAAATGGCGGCATTGCTAGTGTCTGAAGGAATGGTGCGTTAGGTTCTGAGAGAGTGATTTTTATTTCGTATTTATCGGTTGCTTCGACTTTTTCAATAATTCCTCCAAGGTCATCTTTGGTTGCACCGAACATGTAGCCGTAGTAAATATATTCCCCTGACGATGCCCAGCGCTCAAAATTGAACACGACATCTTTTGCTGTGAAATCTGTTCCATCATGGAATTTGACACCTTCACGAAGCTGGAATGTCCAGACGAGTCCATCCTTGCTGACTTTCCATTCTGTCGCCAGGGCAGGCTGAACTTCGGTTCCTTCCACTTTATATCTTACAAGCGGATCATAAATCTGGTTGGTGACATAGATTGATTCGCCGTCGGTAACTTTAGATGGGTCCAATTGAATGGAATCGGCACCACGACCAAAGACAAGTGTTTTTTCATCGTTGGATTCATCAGCGGATGATCCACTGTCACCGGAAGCGCTGCTGCTGGATCCGGTACCGGCATCCTGTGTACATGCAGCCAGAACAAACATTACCGTAAAAAGCAAAGATAACAGAAACAATAACTTACGATTTTTCACAATAAATCCTCCTTCAGTTAAGTAGTTGTTTGGCCGGTATTTTCTTCCATCACCTCCTTAGCGAAGTGACAGGCGGCCATTTGCCCGTTTTCAGACACTTGTTTCAGCGCCGGTTTCTGTGTCCGGCAAATTTCTTCAGCAAATGGACAGCGTGTATGGAATTTACAGCCCTCAGGCGGATTTGCAGGTGAAGGCAAGTCACCTGACAATATAATTTGTTTCTTTTCCCGATGAGGATTTGCCTCCGGAACAGCTGATAATAATGCCTGTGTATATGGATGTTTTGGATTTTGGTAAACCTCATCCACTTTACCGATTTCGGCGAGTTCACCGAGATACATGACGGCAACGCGATCACTGATATGGTGAACAACACTTAAGTCATGCGCAATGAAAATATATGTCAGGTTGAATTCGTCCTGCAGGTCCTCCATCAAATTGATGACCTGAGCCTGAATGGAAACGTCCAGTGCGGAGACAGGCTCGTCACAAATGACCAGTTCCGGATCAAGCGCGAGGGATCTGGCAATCCCAATCCTTTGGCGCTGACCACCGCTGAATTCGTGTGGATAGCGTTGTTTGTGATAGGAACTGAGTCCAACAACATCAAGCAGCCTATTCAGCTTTTTCTGCTGTTCCTTCCTGGGTATTTGGAAAATTTTCATCGGTTCTGTTATTGTTTGCTCAATCGTTTTACGCGGATTTAACGATGCGTATGGATCCTGAAAAATAATCTGCATATCCCGTCGCAGTTTACGCAGTTTTTCACCACGAAACGAGGTGATATTTTCCCCTTTGTAGTAAATTTCGCCGTCTGTTGGTTCCAACAATTTCAGCATAACTCTTCCGGCAGTTGATTTACCGCATCCGCTTTCTCCGACAAGTCCGAGGGTTTCCCCGGATTGGATGGAAAAAGATACACCATCCACAGCTTTTAAGACGGGTTGCGTTCTTGATAAGGGATTTTTCTTTTTTAATGGAAAATGTTTTTTTATGTTGTTGACTTCCAGTAATGTACTCATGTTGATACCGCCTTTTTGGAATCTTCGTAAAGCAAACAGCGAACATAATGATCATCCTCGACTTCCCGCAAATCAGGATCGATTGTCAGACAGCTTTCCATCGCATGCCTGCATCTCGGGGCAAAACTGCATCCTTTGGGAAGTGCCCTTAAGTCCGGCGGATTTCCATCAATTGCCTCAAGTTGCTGTTTCTCAGCAGTTATTTTCGGTATTGAATTCATCAGTCCCAAAGTATACGGATGCTTCCCATAATCAAATAAGTGCTTGGTTTCTGCGTATTCCGCAGGTTTACCGGAATACATAACCATGACACGGTCACATACCTCCGCAACTACACCAAGGTCATGTGTAATCATGACAACTGCCATGTTGAGTTCTTTTTGCATGCGTTTGAACAGATCAAGAATCTGTGCCTGAATCGTCACATCAAGTGCTGTTGTAGGTTCATCCGCAATTAAAAGGGAAGGGTTGCATGATAATGCCATTGCAATCATAACCCGCTGTCTCATGCCGCCGCTGAACTCATGCGGGTAGTTCCGTAACCGTTTTTTAGGGTCGGGGATGCCGACAAGCTCCAATAGTTCCAGGGCTCGATCTTTTGCTTGCCGCTTGTTCATTTTTTCATGCGCCAGAATGGTTTCAATCATTTGTTTTTCAACGGTAAAGACAGGATTCAGTGAGGTCATCGGATCCTGAAATACCATAGCAATTTCTTTACCGCGGATTTGGCGCATCTCCCTGGTTGATTTGTTGAACAGGTTTTCACCTTTAAAATTTATTTCACCATCCACAATTTTTCCTGGCGGGGAAGGGATAAGACCAAGTATAGACAATGCTGTGATGCTTTTCCCTGAACCGGATTCACCTACAATTCCGAGTGTTTCGCCGGGGTTGACGGTAAAATTAACACCATCAACAGCTTTAACAACACCGGACTTGGTGAAGAAATGTGTATGCAGATTTTTTACTTGAAGGAGTGGTTCATCCTTGTCCATTTGCAGCCTCCTTTTTGCTGTATTAAAAATAATTTGACTGTTTTGAATTCATGTACAGTATACATTGTTAAAATAATTTTTGGGGTTTTTCTCTTTTTTCTCAAAAATAATAAAATTGGAAAATAATATTTTGGGGAATATATTTTGATAAAAAGCTTGTTTATCTGAAAAAGTGACGTTATAATATTCATTGTGTGATTTTGTTTGCGCCCATAGCTCAGCTGGATAGAGCACTGGTTTCCGGTACCAGGAGTCGGGGGTTCGAATCCCTCTGGGCGCGTTAATTTATTTAAAAATAAGGTTTTTAAATGAATAAGCCATTCGGAAAGCTCACGGTTTTAACCACGGTTTTTAATTGTATATACTTGACGCATCAAGCCCTCTTTTCGTTACTTTACGGTAGCGGGAAGGGGGTTTTTGTATTGGCAGGTTATTAACTTTGTCTAATTGGTTCATTGCACGGTATTACTTATTTATATTAATAATTTCAGGAACAGAGATATATAATGCAGTAATTAATCTGATAAATAGTTCTGGGAAGGGAATGACTTTATGGCTAACCCAAAAAACATTTTTAATAGCAACTCACCCATCGTAACAGTCGAAGTTAATAAGTGTTGTGATTGGCTGGGTTTTTCTTATTCAAATAAAGGTTGGCATTACTTATGTGCAACAATAAAGAAATTTATTAATAATCCGAATATTAAATACAATAAATCTTTACTAAAAGCATATTACCAAGCCTCCAATCCTAAGTATATTCAAACAATATGGGGAGTGGGCTACCGGTTTAAAAAATAATATGGGATTATAAAAGCGAAGTTCATAAAGAGCTTCGTTTTTTTACATCTAAAAATATTTTTTAACTGAACTGCCTTTATTATATACCCTCATGATGGAAAATAATGTGATATTTATCAATACATGACGGCATGATGAAAACATTTATATATGGGATGAGTTTTTCCGGATTATATGGCAAAATAGAAAGAGGATGGAGGGATCAGGATGAAGCAGAAGCTGAATTTAGAACAATCATTAAAGATGAAGATGAATCAGTCCTTGTTACAGTCGATTAATCTGCTTCAGTATACAGGACTGGAAATGGTTGAGTATATCAGCCAGCTTTCCAAGGAAAACCCTCTGATCGAAGAAGTGAATTATGACTATGAAATATATAACTATCAAACTTCCAATGCCGGACAGACATCCATTGGGGAAATGAACGCCAAAACACTGACAATGTATGAACAATTAAAAAGTCAATTGTACACGCTGGAAATACCCGAAGATCTGAAAGATGCAGTTTTATTTGGTATTGATTCTCTGGATGAGGATGGATATCTTGATATTGATCTGTCGTTATGGGCTGAACAATGCGGTATGACTATAGATGAAACTAGTGAGGCTTTGAGGTATATCCAGGCACTTGAACCGGCAGGAATAGGTGCGCGGAGCCTGAAGGAATGTATTCTGCTGCAACTGAATGATTCAACCAGTGTTGCATATAAATTGCTGGACGAGTATATGGAGTTGGTGGCAGGCGAGGATATCACTGAAATTTGCAGCGCGTTGGGGACCACGGAAGAAGAAGCGGTTCAGGCCATCGAGCAGATAAAATTGTGCCATCCCAGGCCGGGTCAGCTTTTGTCGGATAATAGAGCCGATTATATCATACCGGAAGCAACCATTTATGAAGAAGAAGGTACTTGGAAGATCTCTTTCTTTAAATGGAATTCCCCTGTTATCGAGGTGAATCAGGAATATGTGAATTTTCAAACGGAGGAAAAAGAAGCAGCAGCATTTCTGAAGGAAAAATTAAATCAGGTGAACTGGTTGAAAAAAGCGATTTCCTATCGATCAGACACGTTGGAAAGGGTTATTAGCAAGATTGTCGAGAAGCAGCAGTTATATCTCGAGCATGGACCGTTTATGATGCAGCCATTGACATTGAAAGAGATAGCAGTCGAGCTTGACTTGCATATATCAACGGTAAGCCGTGCCATCACCAATAAATATGTACAGACAAAGCATGGTGTGCTGCCGTTGAAATTCTTTTTGCAATCCGGAGTCAGACAACAGGACGGAAATCAGACATCATCATTTGTCATAAAGCAAATCATTCATGAACTTATTCAGCATGAAAGTAAAAATAAGCCATTGTCTGATCAGAAAATAAAGGATCGGCTGCAGAAGGAATTTGGAATTACCGCAGCTCGCAGAACGATTATGAAGTATCGTGAACAACTCGGATTCCCTTCTTCCAACAAGCGAAAGGGGTAGAAACATGCGAAAATTAATATTTTATACAAAAGAAAACTGTCCATTATGTGAAAATGCCGAAGTGTTGTTGGATTTATTGCGAAGTGAGTATCTGTTTGAACTGGAGGAAAGGGATATCTATACGAATGATGCGTGGCTGGAAGAATATCAGTTGGCGATACCAGTTGTGCAAATAAATGATATCACGCTTGTTTGTGAACAAATCAACTATGAATCGCTTGAGAAAGCATTACAGGAAACAAAATAATTGAATAATGCGGAATGTATGATACAATAATAGTTGATGAAGTTGTTTATATTTTTTTGACAGCTGCGGGACATAATTTATATACGCGGGACAAAATCGTCCGGAAAAGGAGTTTTTTTGGATGTGGGACTTAATCGAAATACAGAAGAAATTATATCCTGATTTGCTGGAAATTATGCAGCGGCGCTATATAATCCTGCAGCAAATTGAACTGCTTCAGCCGATTGGCCGGCGGAGTCTTGCTGATAACACGGAATATACCGAGCGTTTTGTGCGCGGTGAAGTGGATTTTCTTCAGGACCAGGGTCTGATTAATGTGACCGCAAAAGGAATGCAAATAACAAAAGCGGGAAAATTAGTAACTGACCAGTTGTCGATATTTATGCATGAAGCAATGGGGCTGAGTGTTTTAGAAAAACAACTAAGGGAAAAATTACAACTGAATGAAGTAATCATCGTCCCCGGAAACAGTGATGAGCAGGAATGGGTAAAACAGGAGATGGGTAAAGACTGTATTTCCCGCCTGAAGGAAAAAACGCAGCCGGGTATGACAATTGCAGTCACCGGTGGAACAACGATGGCTGCAGCAGCGGAGATGATGACCCCGTTTGACTATGCAAAGGATTGCCAGTTTGTACCGGCCAGGGGAGGGATTGGTGAGAAAGAAGAAAATCAGGCCAATACGATTGCCGCGAGAATGGCGAGGCAGGCAAATGGTTCGTACAGGCTGTTATACGTACCCGATCCCATAAGTGAATCTTCTTATCAGACTATGATAGAAGAACCGTCAATTAAAGGGACATTGCAGCTGATTAAGAGTGCCGGCATTGTTTTGCATGGAATCGGTGACGCGTTGACGATGGCTGAACGCCGGAAGACACCAAAAGATGTTTTTAAAAAACTGCAAGCTGCGAACGCAGTAAGTGAAGCATTCGGTTATTATTTTGATAAGCAGGGTGATGTCGTCCATAAAGTCCGTACAATCGGTATTCAGCTGGATGATCTTACCGAAGCTGAGCAGGTAATCACTATTGCCGGCGGAAAGTCAAAAGCCAATGCAATCGCGTCTTATTTTAAAAAAGGAAACAGTGATTTACTGATTACGGATGAGGCAGCTGCAGAGGAGATTTTGAAGGATTAAAAGAGAGTTTAAACGTAAGGCACTAAGATTGTTGTAAAACCTTGGTGATATGCCAAGTTTTCAAATAGATTAATTCAACTATAAATTCTGGGAGGAATTATAAATGGCTGTAAAAATTGGTATAAACGGTTTTGGACGAATTGGACGTAATGTGTTTCGTCAAGCACTAAAGAATGATGAAGTAGAAGTGGTTGCAGTAAATGATCTGACGGATGCTGAAATGCTTGCACACCTGCTAAAGTATGATTCCGTTCATGGTATTTTGGATGAAGAAGTAAGTGTAAATGGATCAAACATCGTTGTCGGTGGAAATGAAATTAAAGTGCTGAGTGAACGTGATCCGGCAAATCTTGGCTGGGGCGATCTCGGTGTGGAAATTGTCATTGAATCAACCGGACGTTTCACGCAGCGTGACGATGCCAAGAAACACCTGGATGCCGGTGCGAAAAAAGTAATTATTTCAGCACCTGCAAAACAGGAAGATTTAACAATGGTAATGGGTGTCAACGAGCAGGACTATGATCCGGCTGAACATCACATTGTTTCCAATGCATCATGTACAACAAACGGTATTGCACCGCTTGCTAAAGTACTGCATGACAAATTCGGACTGAAACGCGGCTTGATGACAACCGTACACTCTTATACGAATGACCAGCAGATTCTTGATCTGCCGCACAAAGACTATCGCAGAGCACGTGCAGCTGCACAAAATATTATTCCAACAACAACCGGTGCTGCCAAAGTCGTTGGAAAAGTAATGCCAGATCTGGATGGAAAACTGAACGGAATGGCTATGCGCGTCCCGACTCCGGATGGTTCTATTATCGATCTTGTTGCAGAACTTGATCAAAATGTAACCGAAGAGGAAGTTAATCAAGCATTTAAAGAAGCCGCGGAAGGTGAGCTTAAAGGCATTCTGGAATATACCGAAGCGCCACTGGTTTCTTCCGATATTGTCGGAAACACCCATTCATCCATCTTTGACAGCATTTCGACTATGACAATGGAAGATAACATGGTTAAAGTTGTTTCTTGGTATGATAATGAAATGGGCTATTCTTCCCGTTGTGTAGACATGGCAGTATATATGCATAAACAAGCACAATAATGGAAGGCGCTGCTTTTTATAGGAAAGCTAGCTGCTAAAGGAGGGGGAGATTCCTCCTCCTTTTGTGGTTGTATGCTCTCTTTGAAAAAAGGAATCGCGCATATCCGTCCCGAGTTTGAAGTTCCTTCAAATAGGCGATATGTATTCTTATGTTTCGATTTCTAGTATAATGATTAACGGATAAAAGATTTGGGAAAATCTAAAATGGTACATATGTAATGTAGCGGGAGGTTATGACATGAACAAAAAAACACTTCAGGATTTGGATGTTGCAGGTGAAAAGGTGTTTTGCCGTGTTGATTTTAACGTTCCAATGAAGGATGGCGAGGTTACCGATGATACGCGCATTAAAGCTGCATTGCCGACAATCCGTCAACTGACAGACAATGGAGCGGCAGTCATCCTGGTGAGCCATCTCGGACGTCCAAAAGGAAAGGCAGTCGATGAACTTCGGCTGGATCCTGTTGCAGCACGATTAAGTGACCTGCTTGGTAAAGAAATCATCAAAACTGATGAAGTGGTCGGAGAAGAAGTAGATGAAGCAATTTCACGTCTTGGTAATGGGGATATTTTGCTGATTGAAAATGTTCGGTTTGAAGCAGGCGAGGAGAAGAATGATCCAGAACTGGTACAGGCGTTCGCTAATATGGCTGATCTGTACGTGAATGATGCGTTTGGTGCGGCACACCGTGCACATGCTTCGACCACCGGTGTTGCGGAACACCTTCCATCAGCAGCGGGATTATTATTGGAAAAAGAAATTGAGGTATTGGGAAAAGCACTGGAGAATCCTGAACGTCCATTTACGGCAATCATCGGCGGCGCAAAAGTGAAGGATAAAATTAATGTGATTAATCATCTGCTTGATAAGGTGGACAATTTGATTATCGGCGGTGGTCTTGCTTATACCTTTGTCAAGGCACAGGGGCATGAAATTGGTAAATCATTGCTGGAAGAGGATAAGGTTGATATGGCAAAAGAATTTATGCAAAAGGCCAAAGACAAAGGGGTCAACTTTGTGTTGCCTGAGGATGCTGTTGTGGCCGATAATTTTTCTGAAGATGCCAACACGAAAATCACTGCGATTGATAACATTCCTGCTGATTGGGAAGCATTGGATATTGGCCCGAAAACACGCGAGACATATGCACAGATTGTTACTGACTCCAAGTTGGTTATCTGGAACGGGCCAATGGGTGTTTTTGAAATGAATGCTTTTGCCGGCGGGACAAGAGCTGTAGCGGAAGCACTTGCTGAAACAGAAGGATATACTGTCATCGGTGGTGGTGATTCCGCGGCAGCTGTTGAAAAGTTTGGCTTTGCTGATGATATGAACCACGTTTCAACTGGTGGCGGTGCATCACTTGAATTTATGGAAGGCAAGGTTCTTCCAGGCGTACAAGCACTGGATGAAAAATAATAGATGAGGTGAGACGATGCGAAAGAATGTAATTGCTGCAAACTGGAAAATGAACAAAGTACTTTCTGAAGCAAATCAATTTGCTGACGCTGTCGTAAATAAAGTGCCGGCTGATGAACATGTGGAAGCAGTTGTCTGTGCTCCATTTCCATTTTTGCCGGCACTTGTTGAAAAAACGAAAGGATCACCAATTAAGATTGGTGCTCAGAACATGCATTACGAAGAGAGCGGGGCATTTACTGGTGAAGTCAGCCCGGTCATGCTTAAGGATCTTGGTGTTACACATGTCGTCATCGGTCACTCGGAACGCCGTGCATACTTTGCAGAAACCGATGAAATGGTGAATAAAAAAACACATGCAGCATTTAACCATAATCTGCTACCAGTTATTTGTGTAGGAGAAACGCTCGAACAACGTGAAGCAAATGAAACAATGAATCATATCGAGACCCAGGTACAAAAAGCATTGAAAGGGTTGTCCAACGCACAGACTGCTTCTGTCATCATTGCCTATGAACCAATCTGGGCAATCGGTACAGGCAAAACAGCATCAAGTGAGGATGCCAACGAAGTCTGCACACACATCCGCAACGTTATGAAAAAAATCACATCAGAGGAAGTTGCTGAAAAAGTAGTTATTCAATATGGTGGAAGTGTTAAACCAGCCAATGTTGACGAATTGCTGGCACAATCAGATATCGATGGTGCATTAGTTGGCGGAGCAAGTCTTGAACCTGATTCTTTTCTCAAACTTGTGGAGGCTGGAACGAAATGAACCAGGAAAAGCTAGCTGCGCTAATCATTCTGGATGGGTTTGGCATTCGGGGTGAGGAAAAGGGCAACGCTGTTAAAAAAGCAAACACACCGAATTTTGATCGGTATTGGAATGAGTATCCGCATAACCAGCTGAATGCATCAGGTGAAGCTGTCGGTCTTCCGGAAGGCCAAATGGGTAACTCGGAAGTCGGACATTTAAATATCGGTGCCGGCCGTATTGTCTATCAAAGCTTGACCCGCGTCAACCTATCGATTAAAGAAGGCGACTTTTTTGAAAAAGAAGCATTTTTGAAGTCAATTAAGAATGCAAAAGAGAATGGAAAGGCACTGCACATTTTCGGACTCCTGTCAGATGGTGGTGTGCACAGTCATATTCGTCACCTGTTTGCACTGCTGAAATTGGCCAGGGACAATGATTTGCATGATGTATATGTCCATGCGTTCTTGGACGGACGTGATGTCGGACAACAAACCGCAAAAAAATATATCAAAGCAACACAGGACAAAATGAACGAATATGGTGTCGGTAAAATAGCGACCATCTCCGGCCGGTATTACTCGATGGACCGGGATAAACGGTGGGAGCGAGTCAAAAAGGCCTATGATGCAATGGTTTATGGCAAAGGTCCAAGCTATCAGGATCCCTATGAAGTTATCGATGATTCATATGAAAATGGCATTTATGATGAATTCGTTATTCCGTCGGTGCTGACCGATGAAAATAATGATCCAGTAGGGAAAGTCCAGGATGGGGATTCGATTATTTTTTACAATTTCCGGCCTGATCGGGCAATCCAAATTTCCCGTACATTTGCCAATGAAGATTTTCATGATTTTGACCGAGGGGAAAGTGTACCAAAGAATCTGGACTTTGTAATGCTGACGAATTTCAGTGAATCGGTTGACGGCTATGTTGCTTATGAGCCGGTTAATCTGGATAATACAGTTGGTGAAGTACTGTCACAAAATGATTTGAACCAACTGCGCATCGCGGAAACGGAAAAGTATCCGCACGTTACGTTTTTTATGAGCGGCGGACGCGAACAGGAATTTCCGGGTGAGAAAAGGGTTCTGATTGATTCGCCAAAGGTTGCAACGTATGACCTGAAGCCGGAAATGAGTGTGTACGAAGTGACAGATGCACTGCTGCAGGAGCTCGATTCCCAACAGCACAATGCGATTATTTTAAATTTCGCCAATCCGGATATGGTTGGTCATTCCGGTAAACTTGAACCAACTATTAAGGCGATTGAAGCGGTTGATGAATGTCTCGGAAAAGTCGTCGATAAAATTCTTGAACTTGGCGGAAATGCAATCATTACAGCGGATCATGGCAACTCGGATGAAGTGGTTACAGTCGAAGATGAACCGATGACCACCCATACAACAAATCCGGTTCCGGTAATTGTCACGAAAGAAGACGCTGAACTTCGTAATGGAGGCATTTTAGCTGATTTGTCACCAACATTATTGGATTTACTGGATGTGAGAAAATCTGAGGAAATGACTGGTGAATCATTAATTAAGAAATAATTCATGGTAAACTATATTAAAGTAAACTAAGGGAGCGATTGTGATGCCATACATTACAGACGTATACGCACGAGAAGTATTAGATTCACGGGGGAATCCAACAGTAGAAGTAGAAGTATCCACTGAGTCCGGTGCTTTCGGAGCTGCACTGGTGCCAAGTGGTGCATCAACAGGTGAATATGAGGCAGTTGAACTCCGTGATGGTGATAAGGACCGTTATCTTGGCAAAGGCGTTGAAAAAGCAGTACAAAATGTCAATGACGTCATTGCACCTGAATTGCTTGGTGTTGACGTAACCCGCCAGAATATCATAGACCAAATTATGCTGGAACTGGATGGCACAGATAACAAGGAAACCCTTGGTGCCAATGCTATTCTCGGTGTCTCCATGGCAGTTGCCCATGCAGCATCAAGCCATCTGGGACTGCCGTTGTACAACTACCTAGGCGGATTTAATGCAAAAACGCTGCCAACCCCAATGATGAACATCCTGAATGGCGGCGAGCATGCTGATAACAATGTGGATATTCAGGAATTTATGGTCATGCCGATTGCTGCTCCAACATTTAAAGAAGCGTTGCGCACCGGTGCGGAGATATTTCATGCACTGAAAAAAGTATTGAAATCAAAAGGATATAATACCGGTGTCGGTGATGAAGGCGGGTTTGCACCAAACTTGAAGTCAAATGAAGAGGCACTGCAAACGATTGTGGAAGCGATTGAAGCTGCTGGTTATAAACCTGGTGAAGAAGTGAAACTTGCTATGGATGTTGCTTCATCCGAAATTTACGAGGACGGTAAATACAACTTAAAAGGTGAAGGTGTTGTCCGCACATCAGCTGAGATGGTTGACTGGTATGAAGAGCTTATTAACAACTATCCAATTATTTCAATTGAAGATGGACTCGATGAAAATGACTGGGAAGGCCATAAGCTGCTGACGGATCGCATCGGTAATCGTGTGCAGTTGGTTGGTGATGATTTATTCGTGACCAACACAAGCAAATTAGCACAAGGCATCGAACAAGGTGTCGGCAACTCCATTCTTGTCAAAGTGAACCAGATTGGAACACTGACTGAAACGTTTGCAGCGGTCGAAATGGCCAAGCGTTCCGGCTATACCGCGGTAATTTCACATCGCTCCGGCGAAACAGAAGATGCAACGATTGCGGACATTGCAGTAGCAACGAATGCCGGACAAATCAAAACCGGCGCACCATCCCGGACTGACCGTGTAGCCAAGTATAACCAGCTGCTCCGGATTGAAGACGAACTTGCCGGTATGGGCGAGTATGGCGGTTTAAATTCATTTTATAATTTAAAATAAGGAAAAAACGTACAGTGTTGTCAACTTTATAAATTGATACAGGAAAAAGAGCGGAACCTTCCGCTCTTTTTTATTCGACAAAAATTCGGTTGGTGCCTGGCACCAACCGAATTTTCAAACGTGCGAACGCAGCGTCAAACGTGCGAACGCAGCGTCAAACGTGCGAACGCAGCGTCAAACGTGCGAACGCAGCGTCAAACGTGCGAACGCAGCGTCAAACGTGCGAACGCAGCGTCAAACGTGCGAACGCAGCGTCAAACGTGCGAATCGAACGCAGTTACGTTTCCCACTTCAAAATAGCTGGATCACAGCTATAATAGCCTCTTTAACAAGGTAAACATACACGGAACAACCCCCTTCCGGAATATTGTGTAGATAATACTGTATAATTAGGGGCGTTATCATGACGAAAAAAGTTCTCGTGTTTGGGGATATCGGTATTGATGACACGATTTCACTCATTTATGCCTACTTTAATGATAAGATTGATATTGTTGGTGTTGTGGCTGATTATGGCAATATTCCGAGGGAAAATGCACTGGCTAATGTCAACTATATACGGAATCTGCTGGATATCGAATCAGATATTCAGGTGATTGGCGGTGCAGAAAAGCCAATGACAGGTGAGACTCCGGCATATTTCACTGAAATTCATGGGGAGTATGGGCTCGGACCGATTATTCCACCGGAAGTTGAAGATAATGGAATTGTGGAAAACTTTTTTGAAGTGGTTGATATAATAAATGAATATAAGGATGACCTGATTATTGTTAATATTGGCAGGCTTACCTCGCTTGCAACATTGTTTATTCTGTATCAGTCATTAATGACTAATGTCAGCCGGTATTTTTTCATGGGTGGTGCATTTTGGGTTCCGGGAAATGTTACAGCGGTATCAGAGGCAAATTTCTACGGAGACCCCATTGCTGCTCAAATTGTGTTAAAATATGCTCAAAATGTTACGATCCTTCCATTGAATGTAACGCAAAAGGCAATCGTTACACCAAAAATGATTGATTATATTGATCGGGTAGGCGGATTGAATATTATTAAACCGATGCTGAATTATTACTATAATGCTTACAAAGAAATCTATCCTAACCTCCAGGGTGCACCGGTGCATGATGTTCTTACCATGATGGCTGTTATCAAGGAGGATATGTTCACGTATCAAACATTACCCGTTAAAATTGTTCAACTGGAAACCGGACCTGCACGCGGGCAGAGTATTGCTGATATCCGGCCAAGTGGAACGATGAGCGAAGCATCGGCAGTAAAACCGCACCGGATTGCTTTTAATCTGGACTACAAAAAATTTTATATGGATTTTATGACGACGATGACCGGTCAATAGTTCGGCAAATGATTTTTGAAAAAAGGGTGATAACCATCGAATTATTGGATGCAATTAAACAAAGGAGATCCATTCATAATTTTAAAAATACCGAAGTCGATTTGTCGATTTTAAAGGAAATTTTCACGTATGGCACATATGCCCCTACGCATTACATGAAAGAGCCCTGGAACATTAAACTTTACCAAGAGGAAGGTAAACGTGTATTAATTGATGCAATTCTAAAAAGCTATCAGCGGATTGGGATGCTTAAGACTGATAACAATCCTAAGACGGTGAAGATGACTGAATCCATGAGGTACTTTCTTATGAAAATTCCGCATCATGCCGTGATTTATTTTGAAAAAGAGGAAGATCCCGTTCGTTATGAAGAAGAGTATGCATCGGTTTGTGCATTCATTCAAAATGCACAACTTGCAGCCTGGGAATATGGGATCGGCATGTTGTGGACAATCACCCCGTACATGCATGACAGCGGGTTTTTAGAAGATATCGGATTGGATAATGATAGATTTAAGATAGCAGCAGTCATGCAGATTGGATATCCTGAGAAGGTTCCCCGGGATAAGGGACGCACACCGATTGATGGGAAACTGGAGGTCGTATCGGGACGCCCAGTGTAAATCATGTGGCTGGCCATGTGGAACTATAAAACCAAAACAGCAGGGAAATTAATAGAAAACAATCAGCCCGGACATGATTATGTCCGGGCTGATGCAGTAATTTTTATTCCGTCTTCTCCTTCACAAACTCAACAACTTCTTCAGCGGTTCCCATTAATAAGAGCTTGTCTTTATAAGATGCCATTTTTTCCTTCGACAGTCCGCGGATTTGTGTGCGGGCTGGAAGAATGGATGTTGCGCTCATGCTGAATTCGTCCAGGCCGAGTCCGAGCAGTATCGGAATGGCAATTGTATCGCCGGCCATTTCGCCGCACATGCCGACCCATTTGTTCTCCGCATGTGCTGCTTCGATAACATTGTTAACCAGGTTCAGTATGGCCGGATGGTATGGCTGATACAAGTATGAGACGCGTTCATTCATACGGTCGGCTGCCATTGTGTACTGAATCAGATCATTCGTTCCAACGCTGAAAAAGTCCACTTCTTTGGCGAATTGTTTTGCCGTTACAGCAGTGGATGGAATTTCGACCATAATGCCGACTTCGATTTGATCGGAAACTTTTACATCTTCCCGTGTCAAATTATCTTTTTCATCCAATAGTATGGCTTTAGCTTGGCGGAATTCTTCAAGTGTTGCAATCATTGGAAACATAATTTTTAAGTTGCCATGTACACTTGCGCGTAACAACGCACGTAATTGCGTGCGGAATACATTTTCATTTTCCAGGCAAAACCGGATTGCCCGGAAGCCAAGGAATGGATTTAGTTCCTTGGGCAAATCAAGATAGCTTAATTCTTTGTCGCCGCCGATGTCCAATGTACGGACAACAACCGGTTTATCATCCATCTGTTCGAGTACGGACTTATAGGCGTCGTATTGTTCTTCCTCTGTCGGCAGTTCACTCTTGCCCATATATAAAAATTCTGTCCTGTAAAGTCCGATTGCTTCACCGCCATTGCCAAGAACACCCGCTACATCTTCGGGCGTGCCGATGTTTGCACCGAGTTCAACCTGCTCTCCGTCAGCTGAAATGGTTGGCTCATCTTTCAGCTTGGCCCATTCTTCTTTCTGTTTTGCAAATGACTCCTGTTTTTCTTTATAGGTAGTCAGTTCATCCTCTGATGGATTAACGATAACATTTCCTTCAATACCATCAACAATAACCAAGTCGTCTTTGTTAATATCACTGGTGACTTTTTTGGTTCCGACAACAGCCGGAATTTCCAGTGACCTTGCCATGATGGCCGAATGTGATGTGCGCCCGCCAATGTCGGTTGCAAAGCCTTTCACATATTCGCGGTTCAGCTGTGCAGTATCAGATGGCGTGAGGTCATTTGCGATGACGATAACTTCTTCATCGATTAGCGCGGGATCCGGGAAAGTTACACCGAGCAAATGGGCCATTACCCGTTTCGTTACATCCTGTATGTCCGCAGCACGCTCCCGCATATATTCATTATCCATATTTTTGAACATATCGATAAACATGTTGGCTGTTTCGTCCAGTGCCGCTTCAGCCGTGGCATTTTCGGAATTGATCTTTTCTTTCATCGGGTTTATCATTTCAGGGTCACTTAAAACGAGCAAATGCGCTGAAAAAATTTCCGCATGCTCGTCCCCGATTTCCTTTTTCGTGTGTGCTTTTATTTTTTCCAGTTCGTTTTTAGAAACTTCCAGTGCCTTCTCCAGGCGTTCGACTTCTATGTTAGGATTATCGCTTGATTTCTTCTCAAAAGATAAATCCGGTGCAGTAAGCAAGTATGCCTTGGCAATTGCTATACCGTTCGAAGCTGCTATTCCTTGAATCATTACATTACCAACCCTTCAAATTCAGTTTGTTCCACCTTTTATTTTACCTTTTTTCTGCTGAATGGTTCAAGCATTGTGACCCATTCGCGCTTCAACCCAGTTCAGTATGTCGTTATAAACAAGATCACGATTTTTTTCGTTCAATAATTCATGTCTTCCATGATCAAATAACATGACAATGGCATCATCGATTCCAGCATCCAGATACATATTTGCTGTTTTCCAGACACCTTTTCCATAGTTTCCAACCGGATCATCACTGCCGCTGATGAACAGCATCGGCAATTCGGAGCGGACCGATGTGATGCTTTTCCGGCTGTGAATCAGAATAAGTCCTGTCATCAGGTCATAGAAAAATCGTGCTGTCGGAATATGGCCGCACAATGGATCCTCCATATACGTTTGAACGATTTTTGCATCATTGGACAGCCAGTCAAAGTTGGTCCGTTTATTTTTAATCTGCCTGTTGTACGAACTGAATGCCAATGAATTCATTAAAGGTGATTTTTCTTTCGGTGGAAGGGTGGAAGCAATCAGTTTGGCTGCCAGACTCGTTGTCCGGGAAAAATATCCGGTGCCTGATAAAATTACACCGTCAATCATACTGCTTTGATTGTTGATATAGTTTCGCGCCAAAAATGATCCCATGCTGTGACCAAGCAGGAACAAGGGGATATCCGGATAATCTTGTTTAATTCGTTTTGTTACTTCCAAGAGATCTTCGGTAGTCCGCTCAAAACCATTTTCGTCAGCCAGATAACCAAACAGCCCTTGCTTTTCTGCAGTTTTGCCGTGTCCCCGATGATCATTTCCATAGATGAAAATATCATGTGACAGTAAAAATTCAGCAAATTCCTTGTACCTGTTTATGTGTTCGACCATGCCATGTGCAAGCTGGACAATGGCTTTCGGTTGTTTTGAAGGATCGAACCATTTCTTAACATAAACCTGTACATTATCATCCATTGTTATCCAAAACGATTCCTCCATATTTAACCCATCCATTTCGTATATAGTCTGTTTTCTATGTTAAAATGAAATCAGTGAAACGTCCAAAAATAAGGTGAAATAACTTGCGGTTCGGTATGTGATTATGCTACATTATTTGTAGGTATTTGTCCGTTACAGGGGGTGTCATTTGATTATGGCAGGAATCGTAAATATTTTATTGGTAATTGATGCAATTGTAATGATTGTGCTTATTTTATTGCAATCTGGTAAGAGTGAGGGACTTTCCGGAGCAATTTCCGGCGGTGCCGAACAGCTCTTCGGAAAACAGAAAGCCCGCGGTGCAGATCTTGTGCTGCACAGAGGAACAGTTGTAACCGGGGTGCTGTTTTTCGTGTTTGCTTTTCTAAGTGCATATATAGTTTAAAGAAAACCCTTATCGCAAATCATGTGATAAGGGTTTTTTAATAGGGTATGGTATTTGTACCAGGAATTACTGAAGGAGATGTAGCAGAATGAAAATAAAACTACCAAAACCATTTACGTTTGAAGCCGGCCCGCGTGCGGTATTATTATTACATGGGTTTACCGGACATTCGGCAGATGTTCGCATGCTGGGGCGTTTTTTGGAAAAAAAAGGCTATACCAGTCATGCACCGATTTACCGGGGGCATGGAAAAGAACCGGAAGCGTTGATTGAGGCAAATGCGGCACAATGGTGGGAAGACGTTGAGAATGCTTATAATCATTTGAAAGAGCTGGGTTATAAAGAAATTGCCGTCGCAGGGTTGTCGCTTGGTGGAGTGCTCAGCTTAAAACTTGCTTATTCCAATCGGGTAAAGGGGCTTGTTACGATGTGTGCCCCAATGTTTTTTGACAATGAAACGGAACTCACAAAAGGTTTTCAGGCAAAAGCAAAAGAATTCAAGCAGCTGGAAGGAAAAGATGCGGAGACGATTGATCAGGAAATTGGTGAATTGCTTGATAATTCGTCTGAAATGTTCCGGGACCTGGGGAAATTTATTACAGAAGTAAAAAATAATGTTGATATGATTTATTCGCCGGCCTTGATAGTGCAGGCTGGTCAGGATGAAATGATTAACACAGACAGTGCGGATTATATATATGAAAATATCCAATCCGATCAAAAAGACATTAAATGGTATAAAAATTCCAGCCATGTGATAACGATGGATAAGGAAAAAGAACAATTGCACGAGGATATTTATGATTTTCTCGAGTCACTTGACTGGAGTGAATGATTATAATGTTGAAAAAACGTGAACAATACTAGGGAAAGAAGGTGAACGTATGAGTGAAACAATTAAAGACAGATTACGTGATTATTTTAATGAACATCGGGAAAAACCTTTATCCGTGAATGAATTGGAACAGGAATTGGAATTGACCGAATCAGAAGATTTTAAAGAACTTATTAAATCACTTAATGAATTGGAAGAAACAGGCGAACTTGTCCGGACCCGGAAAAATCGTTTCGGACTTCCGGAAAAAATGAATTTGATCCGGGGAAGAATCCAGATGCATGCGAAAGGATTTGCATTTTTAATTCCGGATAATGAAAATCAGGCCGATATTTATATCCATCATTCTGATATGGGTTCGGCAATGAATAATGATACAGTGCTGGTTCGGCTTGAAAAGCAGAGCAATGATGGCAATAGACCTGAAGGCACTGTCATCCGGATTTTGGAGCGGGCGACACATCAGATTGTCGGAACGTTTGAAAATAACAAATCATTTGGGTTTGTTATTGCTGATGATAAACGGATTCCAAATGATATATTTATCTCAAAAGGAGCTTTTGGCGGTGCTGTCACTGGACATAAAGTAATCGTTCATATTACCAAATATCCGGAAGCCGGCAAGAGTGCGGAAGGAGAAATCATTTACATTCTCGGACATAAAAATGATCCGGGTATCGATATCATCTCCATCATTCATAAGAACGGAATTAAAATAGATTTCCCCGAGGAGGTGCTTGAGCAAGCGGCTAACACCCCGGAAGAAATTGAGGAAGCAGAATTGAAAAATCGGGTTGACCGCCGGGATGAAACAATTGTCACAATTGACGGTGCAGACGCGAAGGACCTGGATGATGCGGTTTCCGTTAAAAAACTGGACAACGGCAATTACATGCTGGGCGTATATATCGCGGATGTCAGTTACTATGTGGAACAGGATACTCCAATTGATAAGGAAGCATTTGAGCGCGGAACAAGTGTGTATTTGGTTGACCGGGTCATTCCAATGATTCCACACCGTCTGTCCAACGGAATTTGTTCGTTAAATCCACAGGTGGACAGGCTGACACTCGGTTGTGAAATGGAAATTAGTTCAAAAGGTGAAGTTGTGAATCACGAGATTTTTCAAAGCGTTATTAAAACGAACGAACGCATGACATACCGGGATGTTAATAAAATATTAGTTGACCATGATGAAGAAGTTCGCGATAAATACCAAGAGCTTGTCCCGATGTTTGAGCAGATGGAAAGTCTCGCTGCAATACTGCGTGGCAAGCGAATGGGCCGCGGAGCAATTGATTTTGACTTTAAAGAAGCACAGGTACTCGTTGATGAAAATGGAAAAGCGAGTGATGTCGTGTTACGCGAACGGTCAGTTGCAGAACGGTTGATTGAAGAATTTATGCTTGCTGCCAATGAAACAGTTGCGGAACATTTTCATTGGATGGATGTTCCGTTTATCCACCGTATCCACGAAGATCCGGACGAAGGAAAGCTGCAGCATTTCTTTGAGTTTGTCGCAGGGCTTGGTTATGCTGTTAAAGGAAAAGCAAACGAGGTTCACCCGCAGGCATTGCAGAAAATAATCGAAGGGGTGAAAGGAAAGCCCGAGGAAATGATCGTATCCAAGTTGATGCTGCGTTCGATGCAGCAGGCAAAATATGATCCGCAAAGTGTTGGACATTTCGGACTGGCAACCGACTTTTACACCCATTTCACCTCACCGATCCGCCGTTATCCGGACTTAACCGTTCATCGGCTGATTCGAACGTATCTGATTGACAAAAAAATGGATCCGAAGACACTCAAATACTGGAAAGACCATATGCCGGAAATTGCTCGTCATACGTCCGGAATGGAGCGGGCGGCAGTTGATGCCGAACGTGAAACGGACGACTTGAAAAAAGCCGAATTCATGCAGGATAAAATTGGTGAGGAATTTACTGGTGTTATCAGTTCCGTTACTAATTTCGGTTTGTTTGTCGAATTGGAAAATACCGTTGAGGGACTTGTTCATGTAAGTTATCTGACGGATGATTACTATCATTTTGATGAACGCAGTTATGCTATGATCGGGGAGCGAACCGGGAATATTTACCGAATTGGTGAAGAGGTTGATGTGCGAGTCGTCAAAGTAAATCTCGATGAACGTGTTGTTGATTTTGAATTAGTGGATAATCAGCCTCCACGAAAAAAAGCAAAATAGAACAAAGGTTAACATTTTAATTGTAACAGAAAGCTAATGCGGGCCATCACTCGAATTTTTATTCAAAATTTGAGTGATGTGAGGAACCTGCATTAGTTTTTTTATACAATTTTACAGTTGCATTTTGTGAATAATTGGAATAGAATATAACTGTTACTATAAAAGTTGACCAAGGTAAACATTTGTTAATTGGGACAACACGAGGGGGCAAATGCGATGTCACATGATGTTATGTTAGCTTTCCTGTTCACGCTGGTTGCCGGGTTGGCAACAGGGATAGGAAGTTTACTGGCATTCTTTGCAAAAACAACCAATACGAAATTTTTATCATTTGCGCTGGGGTTTTCAGCGGGTGTGATGATTTATGTATCGTTTATTGATATTTTTACAAAAGCGCAGGAATCGCTTGTAGGAAAACTTGGCGAGACGGGTGGAACATGGCTTACGGTTGGATCCTTTTTTGGCGGAATAGTATTAATAGCCTTGATAGACCGTTTCATACCAAAGAATTCCAACCCGCATGAGTTAAAGAAAATAGAAGATATGGGAAAAAACGGGAGTAAAGTAAAAGACCCGGATTTACTGAAGATGGGGGTGTTTACTGCACTGGCCATCGGAATTCATAACTTTCCGGAAGGTATTGCCACGTTTATGTCCACATTGCAGGATCCGGCACTTGGTTTGGCAATTGCGATAGCAGTGGCAATCCATAACATCCCTGAAGGAATTGCAGTGTCTGTACCGATATACTATGCTACAGGTGATAAGCGCAAAGCATTTCGGCTTTCGTTTTTATCAGGGATTGCTGAGCCAGTTGGAGCAATTGTCGGCTTTTTGATTCTTATGCCATTTTTGAGTGATATCACATTTGGTGTTATTTTTGCTGCAGTTGCCGGAATTATGGTGTTTATTTCACTTGACGAACTGCTTCCCGCTGCCAAAAAATATGATGAAGCACATGTTTCGATTTATGGTTTAATCAGCGGTATGGCTGTTATGGCACTGAGTTTGCTGTTGATTATTTAAGTTGAAGGATCGGCAGATGAAATAGGAGTGTTTAGAGGATGTTCGAGAGTTTGCGCAGAGACTTCAAGAGTTTCCCGGAATTTCAAGGGTCCGGAATTCATCTTGACTTGTCATATCAAGGGCCTATAAAAACACATTCAGCATCAAAAACAATTGGAATTCTGGGAGGTTTTTGATAGAATAAGGTTCATGCAAGTAGTAGGAGGAAGCACGCTATGCCAAAGGGAAACGGAAAAGCAATCGCACAAAACAAAAAAGCCCGGCACGATTATTTTATTGAGGATACGTATGAAGCAGGAATTGTTTTGCAGGGAACTGAAATCAAATCGATTCGAGCCGGACGGATAAATTTGAAGGACTCGCACGCAAGGATTAACAAAGGTGAGGTCCATCTGATCAATATGCATATCGCAACATATGAGCAGGGAAACAGGTTTAACCATGATCCAACTCGTACACGTAAACTGCTGCTTCACCGCAAAGAAATTGATAAACTGGTTGGGCTGACACAACAGCAAGGGTATGCATTGGTACCGCTAAAAGTCTATATTAAAAATGGTGTTGCTAAAGTGCTGATTGGACTTGGAAAAGGGAAAAAGAAATATGATAAACGTGAAGACTTGAAACGTAAACAGATGAAACGTGATGTTGATCGTGCTATCAAGGAAAATATGCGGTAAAACCTTCCAGGGATTGATTTCAGCAGTCCATATGTTATAATAAAATTATCAATTGAATATTGCTCGTTCTATTCCGAGCGATTCTCCTTACATGGGGACGTTACGGATTCGACAGGGATAGATTGAGCTCAAGTTGCGCGTCGAGGTTACGGCTCGTAAAACGTTATCGCCTATAATAACTGGCAAAGAAACAAATCAACCTGCTTTAGCAGCTGCGTAAGTAGTTCTAAAGCGATCCTTCCTGCCATCGCCCGTGTGGCAGATTGAAGGGTCTCAAATGAAGCGGGCTATACTGTCATCCACCGTCTGAGGATGACAGTTGAAACGAATCAGACTAGCTGCTCTGAAGCCTGTTGGTAGGCTGAAGATGCAGTGAAAGATAATATACCAACTATGCGTGTAGATGCTTGAGTGGCGATATCTCTGGACGTGGGTTCGATTAGTAAATAGTCGCCTTTTGTGGCAACGCAAAAGTGAAAATCCGGCTTTATCGGTGAAACCTAAGTCGCCTTAAGCGATACGGCAATGCCGAGCGGTATGTGGAGCAATCCAACAGCCGTGTATCGACTCATAGGCTGCCATCATGGTAGTACTAGGATGTGGAAACTATACCAAGAAAGGTAAATCAATGTTCCGCATAAGACGCCGGAGTACCTGGCAAAACAGGTTCAAGATATAGTCAGTGCCATGTCGAAAGCATGGAAGAGCACGTCCCACCGTCTCCACCAATACATAATGTTGGTGGTTTTTTATTTTGACTTAACCCAAATGTTTTTTCATTTTATTTGGGTTGATTTTGTATTACTCTGAAAAAACAGGCAGTCTATAATAAAATAAAGTTCAAATCATTAACATCAAAGCTTTGAAAAACAGTAGTAGGTATATATAGGTTAAAAAATGAAATAAATATCATTTTAAGTTATCTAAAGATTAAAAAATTATTTTCAAAAGTAATTTTTTGGTTCAATAATTCCTCATTATACTTTCCATTTCTTACAGTTACTAAATCATATTCATCAAGAATCCATTTTGCACGTTTTCGTTTTTGTTCAATTCTTAAAAACGGTTGAATTACTCTTAGGATATTAAAAACTTCTTTTTTCGTTTTAATGTATAGTGTATATGAGTTTTGATGCTTCGCTGGATTATAATTTTTTTTATTATAAATACTACCACCAGCTAAGTTCTGGATATATAATAGTAATTCCTTGTCATTTGAAGAAATCGAGATGCATGGTCGTCTGTGTTCTCTGACATGCATTTTTGTTAGCGTAATACTTCCTTCACCATCAATAATCCCAGCTATGTAAGAAGCCTCCCAATCTTTCATTTATATTCAACTCTTTTCCTTTTCAGGAACTTATGTTCCCTTTTTTAAATTATACACTATGTATTAATGAAGTTACAAGTTAAATGTACATAAAAATCCTCCCATTATTGATAGGACACCAAGAATGACTACCCGGTAATAATATGGTTTTAACGAATATAATTAAGAAGCTAACTGCTAACTATAACGATGTCAATTCAGGTAACAAAAATCAGCTGAAAATATATTGTGATTAGCCCAGCAATATTTTAGACAGTTGTTTAAATTGAAGAGAAGGATAAGATTGTTTATTTATACGGTCAATTCCGGTAATTCGCTGTATTCGATTAGTCAAAAATATAATATTTCAGTTGATATTATTCGGTTTGTCAATGGGTTGATCACACCACAGATTGTTCCCGGTCAGGCTTTATTGATCGATAAAATGACATAACGGTTCAATCGGGAGACACGTTATATGAGATTGCACAAATGGCTTACGTTTCTTTAGACAGGTTAATGGAGGTGAATCCGGCGTTAGACCCGAACAATTTGCAACCAGGAATGGAAGTGCTTATTCCGGAACTTCCGGAATATTTAGTCTCCACTTTAAGTTATATTTATATTACTGGAACGGATAATGATGTTGCATTAATCAATGATTTCGCTCCCTATTCCAAGTATGATTCTTTTTTGAATACCACCTTTCAAGTGACGGTTCTTTTAGTCAATTAAATGAACTGGAGGCTATCGAAACAGCATGGCGATGTGATACGGCTCCGCTTGCCAAGATTACCAATTTAACGCCAATCGGATTTAATTCCGAATTGGTCAGCCAAATATTAAACAATCCTTCAACTAGACAAAATCTGATTAATAACATTTATAACCTAGTTTCGGCTAAAAGATATTCAGGTATAAATATCGACTTTGAAGGTATCTTAAAGATCACGATGTTTTTTCGACCTTTTCAAGAACCCTTCAAGACCGGCTTAGTCTAGAGGGGTTTTTACTTACAATAGCTGTTCCACCAAAAATCAGTGAAGATATTCTTTGGTGTCGTAGAAAAGAACGATCGAATCTTATATCCGTTTATTTTCAAAACAAATTCCAGTAGAATGAACAAAAAAGATGTTAGCGAAAGGAAACCTAAAATGGAAAATGTATTTTACTTAAGTACGAATAAACATTCTGACATGATCGATATTACTTCCTCTATTGAACAATGGATTCGAAACAATAATGTGAAAGACGGTATTGCAGTTGTATCATCTCTGCACACTACTGCAGGGATTACTGTGAATGAAAATGCAGATCCGGATGTAAAAACGGACATGCTGATGCGGCTTGATGAGGCCTACCCGTGGGAGCATCCGTCGGACAGGCATGGAGAAGGAAATACAGCTGCTCATTTGAAAACAAGTACCGTCGGACATGAACAGACTTTGATTATTTCCGGTGGCGAACTGGTACTTGGAACGTGGCAAGGTGTTTACTTCTGTGAATTTGATGGGCCGAGAGGCAGCAGAAAATATATGGTAAAGGTGATTGAAGGGTAAGCTCGCAAGGAATTCTCACAATTTAGCAAAGAAAATGCTGCAAAACATAGATAAATAATTTACGAACGATAACGGTATGGTATCAATCGATTTTAAGCTCAAAATTATCCCCATAGTGTTATAATGAAATGGTAACTACATAGAAGGGGGAAGCGTTTCATGACAACATATCCAAATATTGATGAAACAAAGGAATTGCTGCAACAGCTTGTTTCCATCCCAAGTCCATCCGGCAATACCGGTAAAGTTATCAGCTTCGTGGAAGACTTCTTAAAGGATTTGCAAGTGGAAACAAAACGCAATCGGAAAGGCGGTCTGATTGCAACACTGCCCGGCAAAAAAACGGATGAACACCGTATGCTGACAGCGCATGTTGATACATTGGGAGCAATGGTTAAAGAAGTGAAAGATAACGGGCGGCTTCGCATTGATTTGATTGGCGGCTTCCATTTTAATGCTGTTGAAGGGGAGTATTGTGAAATACAAACCTCGGACGGTAACGTTTTCACAGGGACGATTCTGATGCATCAGACTTCCGTTCATGTGTATAAAGATGCCGGTAAAGCTGAACGTAATCAGGAAAATATGGAAGTGCGGATTGATGCGGAGGTGGAAAGTGCTGACGACATACGTGCACTCGGAATTGAAGTTGGCGATTTTGTAGCATTTGACCCGCGGGTACAGCTCACAGATACCGGCTTCATTAAATCGCGCCATCTCGATGACAAAGCAAGTGTTGCAGTTCTCTTACAGCTGATTAAGCGGCTGAAAGAGGAGAACGTGACGCTGCCATACACCACGCATTTTTTGATTTCTAACAATGAAGAAATTGGCTATGGCGGTAATTCGAATATTACCCCGGAAACAGTGGAATATATGGCAGTGGATATGGGTGCCATGGGTGATGGGCAGTCAACGGACGAGTATACCGTTTCCATTTGTGTAAAAGACGCAAGCGGTCCGTACCATTATGGATTGCGAAAGCATCTTGTAAATCTATCAGAAACCAACGATATCAAGTACAAGCTGGATATTTATCCATATTACGGTTCTGATGCATCTGCAGCAATGGGGGCCGGTCACGATATCATTCACGGATTGATTGGTCCGGGAATTGATTCTTCACACGCCTATGAACGAACCCATGAAAAGTCGCTGCATCATACGGAAGAACTTCTTTATCACTACATTCAATCCGATTTGGTGGAATACTAGAAGAACTCTGGAATGATCCGGCATACACCGGATCATTTCTTAAAAAATATAGTTTGTATACGAATTATATTTACACAAACTTTATTTTGGTGTATACTAGTAACAGATTGAATGAAGGGAGCATCTGCCATGTCCATGAGTATGGATAAAGCCATAGGTTCTGCCTCAGTCCGGCTCAGCAAAAAAATATCGAGGATTGTGAATCATCACTTGAAGGAGTTTAACATTACGACTGAACAGTGGGCAGTGCTTCGAACATTACATGAGTATGGTCTGATTACGCAAAAAACATTATCCGACCGTGCGGATAAAGATAAGGCTACCTTAACGAAAATCCTTGATCTGCTCGAAAAACATCACTATACCGAGAGGGTACGGAATCCGGAAGACCGCCGTTCATTTTTTATTCAGATTACGGAAAAAGGATCAAGTCTGGTAGAAGAGGTTGGGCCTTATTTGGATACGGTATATAGTGAAATTATTGAAGGAATTGACAGGGATAAGCTTTCACTTTACCAGGAAGTGTTAAATTCACTGGAAAAGAACATTGACACATTATTAATGTACGAACCGAATAGAAAGAAGGAATAGTTTTATATGAGAAATGCACCTAAGTTATGGACGTTACAGTTTTTGGCCATTATTGTAATGGCTTTTTTATTTTTTCTTTGTTTACAGTTGTTGACTGCCGGATTTCCGGCATACATTACATCAATTAAAAATAACCCTGCCCAGGCTGGTTTAATGACCACTGTATTTATGGCTGCAGCGATTTTAACACGGCCGCTGATTGGCTATGTGATGCAAAAGATTAATATGAAATTGATCAGTACTGCTGCGCTATTATTTATTATCTTGTCAATTTCACTGAGTTATGGACAGGATTCAGTTTCCTTATTGCTTTGTTTGCGGGTGCTGCATGGGATTGGTTTTGGTATTGTGTCAACTATTTTTGCAACGATGGCTACAACCATTATTCCTGTGAAGCGGCTGGGCGAAGGAATTGGTTATTACGGCATGGCTACAAGCATTGGAACAAGTGTGGCACCAATGTTTGCCCTGGCAATTTTGCAGTTTTTTTCCTATAATGCAATGATTATCTTATCGGTGTTGCTGACAGTAATTGCACTGATTCTCTGTTTTTTGGTAAAAACACCTGAAATTCCTGCTGCAGAAAGTGGCAGTTCAAAAAATATCACATTAAAAGAATATGTTTTTGACAAAAAAGCATTACTTCCGTGTATTTTGACCGTATTCTTCACGATTACATTAGGCGGAGTTATCAGCTTCCTGAGCGGATTGGGTAATGAAGCAGGTCTCAAATCTGTTTCATTGTTCTTTCTCCTGATGACAATCATGATGACCATAATCCGGCCTTTCTCCGGAAAATGGTATGATAAGTACGGACATAAAGTTGTTATATATCCTGCAGCAATTTCGGGTATGATCGGATTATTTCTGTTATCGGTAACCCATCATACGGTAACGCTTCTTGCTGCCGGAGTGTTTTATGGTATTTCCTATGGAATTGTGACACCAACCTTTCAGGCAATCGCAGTGGGTCTGGTGGCAAGGGAAAAACAAGGCACAGCAAATGCGATGTTTTTCTCTGCAATGGATTTAGGAATGGCGATTGGATCAACCGGATTGGGAATGCTTGCTGCGGCTACAAATTATCATTTCATCTATGGTTTTTCGATATTAAGTATTGTTATTTTGCTTGCTTTATATAGTTTGTTTTTTACAAAAGAAGAAAAGAAGGCATTCGACGCGGTTGAAAGTCAATAAAAAAAGCAGCTTAACAGGCTGCTTTTTTATAAGACATATCCATATATACAAATAAAGTGAAACAGGCTTCCGGCTAATATAAACAGATGAAAAATTTCATGAAAGCCAAAATGTTTAAATGAAAGGTATTTTGGTTTTTTCCAGTAAATAAGAGCGCCAACAGTGTAAAACATTCCGCCAAGAATGAGCATGAACATTCCTTCCCCGCCGATTATTGGCAGCAGATGTGAACTGTAAAAAATCGCAATCCAGCCCATTGCAACATATAGAGCGGTTGATAACAGTCTTGGTGCATGGAACCAGATTAATTTAAACGTTACTCCCGCGATGGCGATGGCCGTAATGACTCCGAACAGTATCCAGCCGGTGGTTCCCTGCAGACTAATCAGACAAAGCGGGGTGTATGTCCCGGCAATCAGCACGAAAATCATGGAGTGGTCAATACGCCTGAGAAACGCGATTACCCGGTCTTTTGCGATGACCATGTGATATGTCGCTGATGCACTGTACAAGAGGATCATGCTGATTCCGAAAATGGCTACTGAAATCACGGCAAGTACTGAGTCCGAAGTTTCTGCGGCTTTAAGAATCAGAGCGAGTAACCCCGCTACCGAAAGAATTGCCCCGAATAAATGTGTCAGTCCATTGACTGGTTCACGAATATAAACACCCAAGATATTCATCTCCTTCACACGTAGTTTTAAAAACTATATAACAATAATATACGTATAACCATATGTAGTCAACATTTACTTGCCTGATATATTCACGTATAATGTACAAAAAAGAAAATTGGGGTTTTACTATGAATAAGGTTGATCAATTCATTAAAAATATGCACCTGGATTGGCAATTATCGTTGGAGGATATTCCGGAATTGAATTTGTACATGGACCAGGTCATCCAACTTTTTGAAAATAAATTTGCAGATACCAAGCGGAATGAAAATGAAAAAGTGCTGACAAAGACGATGATTAATAATTATGCAAAGGGTAAGTTATTTTTCCCGGTCAAAAATAAAAAGTATTCCAGTGACCATTTGATGCTGATTAGTATGATTTATCAGATGAAAGGTTCACTATCCATCAATGATGTGAAGCAGACACTGCAAAAATTAAATCAAAAACTGACAGAGGAAGACTTTAATCTGCAGGACTTTTATCAAAGTTATCTGAAATTGGATGAGGATAATGTTGATCTGTTTAAAAAAAATGTTCATGACCATTTGGATGCTGTCCATCAGGAAGTGCAGCGGGTGGACGATAACGATCAGGACTATGTTGAGCAGTTATTGATGATTGCGGTTATGACAAATATGAGTAATTATTACCGGCGGGCTGCCGAGAAAATGGTGGATGCCATCGGTAATGAAACCAATGATCAAAAGGGGCAACAGAAATGAAACTCAGTATTTTGGATCAGTCACCCATTTCATCCGGAAAAACAGCTAAAGATGCGCTGAATGCGTCGGTTGAACTGGCTGTTCAAGCAGATGCGCTCGGATTTACGAGGTATTGGATTGCTGAACACCATGATATGACCGGGCTTGCCTGTTCCAACCCTGATGTCATGCTTGGCATCATCGGGTCGCGGACGAAACGGATTCGAATTGGCGCAGGTGCTGTGCTTTTGCCGCATTATAAACCATTTCGTGTTGCGGAGACATATAATTTGCTGGCGACGTTATTTCCGGACCGCCTCGACTTGGGAATCGGCCGTGCCCCTGGTGGATCGGCTGAAGCATCCATTGCACTTTCCGGTGATTTTTTGCAAAATGTACGCCGGATGCCTTACTCATTGGATGACTTGTTGCATTTTTTACATAACGATTTTCCAAAAGAACGGATGTATTCCAAAATTAAGCCATCTCCTGTTCCTGATACATCGCCGGTAGTATGGCTGCTTGGAACGAGTGAAAAAAGTGCCGCATTGGCTGCCGAAAAAGGTTTGCCGTATGTATTCGGGCACTTTATGAGCGATACAGACGGACCGGCGGTTGTAAAAAAATACAAGGGACAGGGATCGCGGACAATTGTGACTGTTTCAGTTATTTGTGCCGAAACAACGACGGAAGCGGAACAATTGGCATTAAGCAGCATGTTATGGAGTATTCAGAAGACTAAAGATGAAGGCGATGGGAAGGTGCCGTCGATTGATGCCACGCAAATCTATAATTTTTCAGGTGAGGAGCAGGAGACAATCCGGAACATGCGCCGGAAAATGATTGTTGGAAATCCGCAAGAAGTGAGAAAGCAGTTGGAGGACTTGCAGGAATCCTACCATGTTGATGAATGGATGATAGTGACGATTACCCACAGTTATAAAGCAAGGCTGAAATCGTACCGGCTGCTGGCAGAGGAATTGCAGCTAAGTCAATAGTATATCTCTCTAATAAGGTGTTCCGCCTAATAGATGCGGTGCACCTTATTTTATTTTTTCTATAATACGCCTTCAGACCTAGTTCAAAATATGGCTGGGGATCATTACGCGCGAGCATTCTATCCGATAAGATTGAGTTAAGAAAGGAGGCGGAATGTATGAAGAAATTTATGTTGTTTGTCGGAGGGCTGGTTGCCTTTTTCATCCTGTTGGCAAATCTCGGTCCGATGATTTTACTGGGTGTCAGTGTTTGGCTGCTGTATGTGATTTTCAAAAAGTTTGTTAAAAGTGATTCAACGGCAGCTAAAATCGGCTGGGTCATTGCCGGGCTGATCGTACTTAGTATCGGCCTTTCCAACATATATGCAGTTATTGGAGTTGCGGCAGCGTATGTGCTGTATCTGATTTATAAGAATTGGAAAGAAGATGATGTTGAACCTGCAGGACAATTTGTGGAAAGTGATGATCCATTTCAGAACTTTGAACGCCAATGGGCGGAAATAAATCGATAAAATCAAAAGGAGCGAATAATCATGACGAACATTTTTACACGGATTAAGGATTCGGTTTCGGCAGATCTCCATAATATGATGGATCAAAAGGAGCAAAAGAATCCAATTGCAGCGTTAAACCAGTATTTGCGGCAAAGTGAATTGGAAAAAGAAAAGGTGCGGAAGCTGGTTGACCGTCAGCACAAACTGAAAGACGAATTTACCAGGGAGTATCATAAAGCACAGGACATGGCTGATAAGCGGCAGCGTCAGGCTGGTATTGCCGAAAAAGCCGGGGAAGACCAGATGCACGAGTTCGCAGTAAGGGAGTATGAAGAATATCAGGCACGTGCCGATCGCATGAAGGCTTCCCGTGAAGAAGCAGTCCAACAGTTGGAAGAGCTGGAACAGAAATACGAAGATATGAAGCATAAATTGAAAGACATGCATTTGCGCCGGATGGAACTGATGGGCAGGGAGAATATCGCCCGCGCCAATCATCAGATCAATCTGGTAGTGGATGATTCCACCGAAAAACCGTTCCACCGCTTTGCTGAAATGGAAAAGTATATTGAAGGATTGGAATACAAAGTGAACAGTTCTTACTACCGAAGCACATTTGACAGCAAAATTGCCAAGCTGGAAAAAGAGATGCAGGAAGAGGCAAACTAGCGGTATCTAAAATTTTCGCATAGAGCACATTTCCAAATCGTGGTATACTGAACAGGCGCAGTTCTTCTGCGTCTGTTTGATTTAACAGGTGGCAGCATAAAATCGTTTTACTGAAATGTGCAACACTATTAAAGAAAGGGGCTCACTTCATGTTTCAACGTTTGTCGACAGATACATTAAACTGGATACTGATTATTGGAGTGATCCTCTTTGTCATAGAAATCGCTTTTTTTCACGGCGGGATGATCGTATCGGCACTGTTCTCCGGGTTTTTCATCTATATTGGCTGGAAAAACTTTACTAAACTATGGGGGAAAATCTTTTTCTGGCTTGGTTTAATCAGCCTTGTTTTTTCTATTCTGAATATGCTTGCCGTACGCTTCTTGATCATCGCAGCGATTGTTCTGTTTTTGGTGAATTATTCCAAGTCAAAACAGGAAGCTGAAAAAATCAATCCTGAACTGCCGGGAGCTGAAGAAGCAGATGAGCAGCCAATCGTACAGCAAAAACCGTTATTTGATCATAAAATTTTTGGCGATCAGCATACAACGGAAACCGCATATCAGTGGCGTGATGTTAATATTCACGGTGCATTCGGTGATAGAGTAATCGATTTGAGCAATACTGTTCTCCCGAATGATACAGCGGTAATATCAATCCGTCACCTTGTCGGGAATATAACGATATATGTACCATACGAAGTGGAAGTAAGCGTGCATCACAGTTCAGTTTTCGGCAGAGTGCATATTTTGGGAAACCATCATTGGAAATTAATGAATCAATCACTTTTTTACCGGACAGAACGATATGATACTGCAGCTTCCAGAGTAAAGATTGTTACATCACAGCTTTCCGGCGATATCGAGGTGAAGCGTATATGAGCACGATGTTACGGCACGTCTTTACCGCGATATTTTTCAGTGTGTTCATTACATTGGTTGTTGCTGGGTTGACGTTCGCAGCGTTTCCACCCGAAAAGTGGTCCGATATTATGCAACGAACACTCTATGATATACCATACTTTTTATACGTAATCGGGACTTCTATTACAGCTGGTGCTGTTATCGGAATTATGACCGGCTGGTATTGGCGGCAAAGGGTCCAGCGGGTTGAAAAACATCTCGATGAAGTAGTTAAAGGACAAAAGCTCTCTGAGGATGAGGAACCTTATAAGGAGCTGGAAAAAATTCAGTATCACGTTGGACAGATTCAGGAAAAAATCCGACTGCAGACAGAGCATGCACAACGATTAGTCTCTGAACGCGCACAGGAACGGGAAAAGAGTTTGCAGGAAATAGTGGTTCAGGAACGTAACCGCCTGGCAAGAGAACTGCATGATTCTGTCAGTCAGCAGTTGTTTGCTGCTTCCATGATGGTATCGGCAATTAATGAAACAAATCCTCCAGATGATACATCAATCCGCAAGCAGCTAAAAATGGTCGAAAAAATGATACATCAGTCACAACTGGAAATGCGGGCATTATTGCTGCACCTCCGTCCGGTACCTTTGAAAGGAAAGTCACTGCAAGAAGGTGTCGAAGAACTGCTTGTTGAACTGACCCAAAAAGTACCGATGACCATTGAATGGAAGGCGGAAGATTTTACAATCGAAAAAGGCGTGGAAGACCAGCTGTTTCGTATTTTACAGGAATCAGTTTCGAATACATTGCGGCACGCTAAAGCTTCTTCCCTAAATGTAATGCTGATTGAACGGGATGACATGATCATTATGCGTGTTGTTGACGATGGAATGGGGTTTGATCTGGAGAAGGTGAAAACAAGCTCATACGGATTGGAAAACATGCGGGAACGGGCTTATCAAATCGGAGGTACCTTTAAGGTGGTTAGTCTGCCCGATGAGGGAACACGTTTGGAGGTTAAAGTACCAAGCTACAAAAAAGAGGGTGAGCAGCTTGATTAATGTATTATTTGCTGATGATCATGAAATGGTGCGGATCGGTGTATCAGCTTATTTATCCGCACAGCACGATATCGAAGTTGTCGCAGAAGCGGATGATGGCGGTGAAGCAGTACGGTTGGCACTTGAACTGAAACCGGATATCATTCTGATGGACCTGGTCATGCCTGAAATGGGCGGAATTGAGGCGACCAAACAGATTATCGAACAGTGGCCGGAAGCTAAAATTATTGTTGTGACGAGCTTTTTGGATGATGAAAAAGTTTATCCGGCGCTTGAAGCAGGTGCAACAAGCTATATGCTGAAGACATCGAAAGCGGATGAAATCGCAGGAGCAATACGAAAGACGTATGAAGGAGAATCGATTCTGGAACCGGAAGTCACCGGCAAGATTATGAACCGGATGCGAGAGAAGCCTGCCGATGTGTTGCATGATCAGTTGACAGACCGTGAGATGGAAATATTGTTGCTGATTGCCCAGGGGAAAACCAATCAGGAAATTGCTGATGAATTGTACATCGCCCTGAAAACAGTAAAAGTCCATGTCAGTAATATTCTCGGAAAACTGGAAGTGCATGATCGTACGCAGGCAGTTATTTATGCGTTTAAAAATGATTTAGTTTAAAAAATTTATCGAAAAAGCGTGCGTGGCGAATATCGCGCAAAACCCGGCCAAAACGTGCGAACCTCCCCTAAAGCCTCATGTCATTGGGGCTTTTTGTGATAATTGGCTGCCAGATTGTAGATGGAAACCAGTTCATAGAGCATGACGTATTCTTCCGGAAAATTTGTTGTTTCTCCCGGTATGCGCTTATCAACCTTCCAAAAAATTTCCGTAATTTGTTTCAAATGTTTTTGATGCATTGCAGCATTATAGGTGTTTTTATGAATCAGTGCATCTGACAACTTATCCACAGCCTGAAAGATAATGGAGCGTTCCTCGTCAGTCCAGGTAATAGTAGTTGATGGAAGTCGAATGACATTTCTTGCGTGATAATGAATCAAACGCAACCGAATTAATTGCTTCTCCGCATGATCAAATTTCTGTTTATCACTGCCGGCCAGTGGATGATATTTGGATTCTTCTGTTTGAAACCGGACAAGTTTTTCTGCACTGTGGATGATGGTGTCCAATTGATCTGAAGCATGTTCTACATTATTGTCAGTTACATTTTGATTCCCCAGTATATTTTGGTAAACCTTCCTTATGACAATTCCTGTTTGTTTTGCCGTCTGCTGTAATTTACGGGTAATTTCATCTGTATAATCGGGCGGAAAAATAATTAGATTGACAACGGTCGATACGAGCAATCCGGTTGTAGTCGTTCCCAACCGAATGAAAAATGAAATGAGATAATTGCTGTGAATGACTTCGACCATCGCGACAGCGGTCAATGTCGCCACAAGCAGCCCAGCGTAAAGTCTCAGCCTGTAGCAAGTGGCAATGGTCATAACGGCAGCAAGTGTATAAGTCAACGGTGAATTCCCAAATAAGGAAATGAACAATACCGCGTATGCTGAACCGATTGCAGATGCCGGGAAACGCACAATTCCTTTTTTGATGGAGTCCGAAACAGTTGGTTCAATGGTTACAATCGCGGTAATAACAGCAAATACGGGCGGCCAATCCAGCAAAACACAGATCCAAGCCGTAACAAATACGGACAGCCCGGTTTTAACTGTACGGCTGCCGGCAATTTTAAATCGGGTCATACAAAGTCATCTCCAATGATTTAATATCATTTTCTATTTTTCCAGTAACTGTGGCTGTTTTCAACCTTTTATTATTCGCACTTTCTTAAATTTAAACATTTTTTAAAAAAGGGGTTGCAATTTATTTTCCTTTCGCATAAACTGTATTATAACAATAAAATAAATTAATAAACTGTTATACAAAAGGAGGATTAACAAATGAAAACCCCTACTTGTCCTGAATGTGGAAAGCGAATTGATGAGCGAAGTATGGTACTGGAATGTGATTATTGTCTGTCTAAAAAGGAAGAGTAATTTTTTTTACCATCATTGTTATATAACAAAGATCATTTTATTTTTTTGTATTATAACAATGTATTCCAACATTATCTGTGTACAATTATTAATCGAAAGGGGACACGAAAATGTCAAAAAAACGTATGGAACAGATTCAAAATGAATGGGAAAATCATATGCGCTGGATGAATGTAGAGCGGCCTTATTCGGCAGAGGATGTCATACGATTGCGAGGTTCGATTGATATTGAACATACATTGGCCAAAAGGGGAGCGGAGAAACTGTGGAATCTGATAAATGGACCGGAATATATAAATGCGCTCGGTGCGTTGACTGGAAACCAGGCAGTTCAACAGGTGAAGGCAGGATTGAAGGCAATTTACTTAAGCGGTTGGCAAGTAGCAGCTGATGCGAATCTGGCCGGACAAATGTATCCCGACCAGAGCCTGTACCCGGTTAATAGTGTACCAAATGTTGTGAAGCGGATTAACCAGGCACTGCAGCGTGCTGATCAGATCCATTATGCGGAAGGTAACGATTCGATTGATTGGTTTGCACCGATTGTTGCGGATGCTGAAGCTGGGTTTGGCGGACAGCTGAATGTTTTTGAGCTGATGAAATCCATGATTGAAGCGGGTGCGTCTGCCGTTCATTTTGAAGATCAGCTGTCATCGGAAAAGAAATGCGGACATCTGGGCGGAAAAGTGTTACTTCCGACACAGACAGCAGTTCGAAATCTGATTTCTGCCCGGTTTGCCGCAGATGTGATGGGAACCTCAACAATTATTATTGCCAGAACGGATGCCAATGCGGCTGACATGATAACAAGTGACGTTGATCCATATGATGCAGATTTTATTACAGGTGAGCGGACAGCGGAAGGATTTTTCAAAACGGAATCCGGACTGGATCAGGCGATTGCACGCGGTCTTGCATATGCACCATACGCTGATATGATTTGGTGCGAAACTTCCGAACCAAATTTGCAAGAAGCAAAACGGTTTGCTGACGCGATTCATGAGAAGTATCCAAATCAACTGCTTGCATACAATTGTTCACCGTCATTTAACTGGAAAGGAAAGCTGTCGGATGAAGAAATTGCCTCCTTTCAAGATGAACTCGGCAAAATGGGTTACAAATTTCAATTCGTTACATTAGCAGGATTCCATGCACTGAATCACAGCATGTTTGATCTTGCCCGCGGCTACAAAGATCAGGGAATGGCAGCATACTCCAAATTGCAGCAGGCGGAATTTGCCAGTGAGGTGGCCGGTTACAGTGCAACCCGGCATCAGCGTGAAGTTGGAACCGGTTATTTTGATGAAGTAGCGCAGGTGATATCCGGAGGTACTTCATCAACCGGGGCATTGGCTGGTTCAACCGAGACGGAGCAATTTACATCATAAATATTCGGCACCTCACATTGATGGGGTGTCTTTTTTGTTGAATTCGATAGAACTGTCTTTTTCACTGATAGAACGGCCGAATTCGCCGATAGGAATCACTGACAAAGCTTCACCTTCTACAGTTTATCCCAGAACTATATTAACGATTTTTGGTTTAATCAAAGAAGGATTGGGAAAAAGTAAGTATCATGAAAGAAAGGATAATGACATGATGCGTATTGTGGCACAGACAGATGACAACAGTATCGTTCATAATTTGGAAATAAAAGACCTGAATAAACAAAACTTTTCCTGGGTCTGGGTTGATTTAGAAGCACCATCCCAGGATGAAATTATGTTACTGGAGTCATATTTTCATTTCCATCCGCTGGCGGTGGAAGATTGTATGCATGATCTGCAACGGCCAAAAATGGATTATTACGATAATCATTCTTTTTTTGTGATTCATGCGGTTGATAAAGAGGATTTGTCCAAAAAAGAAATTGATATTTTTCTTGAAGATAACAGGATCGTAACGTATCATAAACACGCTTCGGGATCGGTTGATGCTGCATTTCGTCTGGTGGAGCGGACGAAGAAAAAGGATATGCTGGATGAATATTTCGTGTTTCATCAGTTATTGGACAATGTTGTCGACAAATATTTCCCTATTGTTTATGACATTGAGGATCATATAAATGAAATTGAGGAGAATACCAAACGTTTATCGATGGAGCAATTGCTTGAACATTTGTTTGACCGTCGGGGTGAATTGCTGAAGTTGCGGCAGACAGTTCATCCGATGCGTGATCTTTTATATCGTATGCTGAACACGCACAAACTGGAGGGGATTCATGACCGGCGGGAATATTTTGTAGATATCCACGACCATTTGATCAAAGTTGCCGACATGATTGCTTCAAACCGGGAAATGACACAGGATATTCGGGACAGCTATTTATCATTAAATGCGCACCAGACAAATCGAACGATGCAGATTTTGACAGTCATTTCGGTTATTTTTATGCCATTGACGTTTATTGTCGGAGTATATGGAATGAACTTCGTGTATATGCCGGAATTGGACAATAAATATGGGTACTTTATCGTATGGTTTGTGATGCTGGCGATCAGCGGATTGATGTTTTTCTGGTTT
The DNA here is from genome assembly GCF_902726655.1 of Virgibacillus ihumii. Taxonomy (NCBI): domain Bacteria; kingdom Bacillati; phylum Bacillota; class Bacilli; order Caryophanales; family Bacillaceae; genus Virgibacillus; species Virgibacillus ihumii. The sequence goes on along the minus strand of NZ_CACVAN010000001.1, from coordinate 1,448,917 downwards.
AAAAAAAAGGGATGGTTTGATTAAAAGTGCAGGTATACTGCGCTTTTTTAATGTGAAAACCCCGCTTTCATTATTGAAATACAATTGTAATACTATTATTACAGTCATGTCATTTTTACATGATATAATGCGAATTGCCTAAGATAATAAGTTACATAATCTATTATAAATTATCACATTACTGCAAATTACCCAGAAAATCAGGAACATACATAGACAGATTTTGCGGTTGTGAAAGGGAAGCGGGGAATAGAAAGTTGAAGAAAACAATTAGTACAATTGCCACTGCAGGTGTGGTTGTCTTTGGCAGTGCAATTTTTGGAACAACCGTTTACGCTGAAACACCAAGTAATTTACAGGAAGTACAATCCGAACGGTCAGATATAAAAGAAGATTTGTCGAAAGCTGAGTCTAAAATTGCCGATGTAATGGTAGAGTTGGAAGAATTAAATGAAAAGATTAAGAAGGTTGAAAATGCACTAAAGCAAAATAAACAAAAAATGAATGAAACGAAAGCTAAAATTTCCGATACAAAAAAGGAAGTTGCTGCTTTTGAAAAAGAAATAAAGGAATTGGAAGAAGATATTGAAAAACGTTATGAAATATTGAAAGACAGAATCAAATCATATCAGCGGAGCGGCGGAGATGTCAGCTTTCTGGAAGTTGTTTTCGGTTCTGAAAGCTTCAGTGATTTGATCAGCCGGGTTTCTGCAGTTTCAAAAATTGCCGAAGCAGATGAAAAGCTGATGGAACGTCAGAAGGAAGATAAGGCAAAGCTTGAAAAGAAACAGGACAAGGTTGAGAAAAAGCTGAATAATTTAAAAGATATGAAGGCAGAGCTTGAATTTACACAGAAAACGATTTTATCACAAAAAGAACAAGTGGAAGCTGACAAGAAAAAATTGAAGAATAAAGAAGAAGATTTACGCCAGATGAAAGCAGAACTGGAAAATAAGGATGACAGTCTTGCTTCAGTTGAACAGGAAATCCGCGAGCGTCAGGCACGTGAAACTTCAGCCCGTAGTAATAACACGGGTTCAGCGTCAGACAGCAATAGTTCTGGTGCGTCAGCGAGTTCTTCAAGTGATGGTGGTGACTTAACACAATTAAGCAGCAACTCATCCAATGTCTCGTCGGGAAGCTTTAGTTCAGCAATTGCGGCCGGGTACACTGTAACAGGAACTCCATATGTAATGGGAGGAAAAACACCTGCAGGATTTGACTGCTCCGGATTTGTGTCATGGGCATTTGCGCAGGCTGGCGTATCCATTCCATCAAGTACATCAGCATTACAGTCTGTTGGAACCAAAGTTTCATACAGTAATGCACAGCCTGGGGATCTTATCTTCTTCAACACGTATAAAACAAATGGACATGTTGGAATCTACTTGGGTAACGGTAAATTTCTCGGTTCGCAAAGCAGTACGGGCGTAGCAGTTGCCAGTGTGAACAATGTTTATTGGAGCAAACACTTCAGCGGTCACGTCCGCCGTATTCAATAAAAAATATAGCTATGCTTTAAAAAGATCTATCCTTATACTAAAGAATCATTTATTTTAGAAGGCTTACTTAAAGAAAAATTATAATATCTATAATTAATCTTTCCGGTTGGAAGGGTTGATAAATAGAATGCAGCAGCTGACAGAAGTGTTCTGTCAGCTGCTTTTTTTCGTAATGACGGATGTGGTCAATCCAATAACACCAACCATCAGACTGGAATAAAAAATAGTTGTTTCCTTAATAACGGTTGACCCTATCAAAATGACGAGGCCATCAATGAAAAGAATAACCATCCCAACGTTGAGTGAAGTACTTTTTGAAATCATTAAAGCAAGGAGGTCAGTCCCCCCCGTGCTAATCTTTGTGTACAGCATAATTCCAATGCCTGCCCCGATCACGACTCCTCCAGTCAACGCACTAATCAGAATAGGTACTGTATTCAACGTGGATAATGGGTGAAAATAATCAATAAGACACGATGAAACCAGCAGACCATGCATCCCATTATAAAAATAGGTGCGAAAATGAAACCAGGCATAGATGTATAGTGGCAGGCTAAGGATAATAATGGTTAAACCAGGCTTGAGCCCGAATGTATATTTGGCGATTAAACCAAGTCCGATAATACCGCCATCCACTAAATGGTGCGGGATAACAAAGCAATTAATCCCAATCGCAATCAGGCAGCTGCCAAATAGTGTTGAAATTATTTTATTTAACATGGAAGCATTCACCACATATCTCGTCCAAATTTTTTCTTTATATAAAGGTATGAAACTGCAACGGGAATTATCCGTACATAGAAAGGTTGACCGGAAAAGAATTATTGGCTATACTGTCATTATTAAAGTCTTCTAGGGTTCCGCAGCGTTTGGCTGGACTGGTCCGAGAGAAGACGCACGGTATGTGTTCACGGCGGGAGAAAAGCCCGGGAGGATATCAGCGCGATATCGTCCCGGGCTTTTTGTTTTGGATAGCTATTAGTGTAATAAGTGGAACATCAACCTTACGGGGAGAACATCAACTGTACGGGGAAAACATCAACCGTACGGGGAGAACATCGACCATACGGGAAAAACATCAACCGTATCAGGCAAACATCAACCATACGGGAAAAACATCGACCGTACGAGGCAAACATCAACCATACGGGAAAAACATCAACCGATCGTGACACAACATCATCACCATCATTTGATCTGAATAAATATCACCCTCCCTAATAGGAGATATTAACATTTCAGGAGGCAGGAAAATGAACAAAAGCTGGAACATTGTATTTTTGGCAGGGTTATTTGAAATTGGCTGGGTAGTTGGATTAAAACATGCTTATAATGTTGGAACCTGGCTTTTAACAGCATTTGCGATTTATTTTAGTATGCATTTGCTAATAATTGCTTCAAGAAAATTGCCGGTTGGAACTGCATATGCAGTTTTCGCCGGAATGGGAACAGTAGGGACGACAATCCTGGGCTTTACGATTTTTGGTGAACCCTTCAGCCTGGCAAAAACTATCCTGATTGCAATTCTGTTAACAGGAGTTGTCGGGTTAAAAATGATTACGTCTGAAGAGCAAGGGGAGCACGCAATATGAGTTGGGTATTTCTACTAATCGCAGGAGCCGGTGAAATTGTCGGTGTAATGGGGATAAATAAAATAAATAATGAAAAAAGTATCAATTCGTTTGTTTGGCTGCTGGGTGGTTTTATAAGCAGTTTTATTTTCCTGAGTATTGCCATGCAAACTATCCCGATGAGCACTGCATATGCGGTTTGGACAGGGATTGGAACAGTTGGCAGCGCACTTGCAGGAATTATTTTCTATAAGGAATCCACCGATTGGCGCAGGGTGCTGTTCATCAGTATGGTTCTGTCAGCCGCAGTAGGATTAAAGCTCATCTCCTAGCATGTTTACAAACAGATAATATCGGAAACTGAAACAGTAACAATTATTTTAAAGGGGTGCCGATATTACATGGAATTGATTGAACAGATTAAGCAACTGGAAAATGTAAAAAAAGACGGTACAAATAAAGTATTATCAATGTATTTGAACACAGATCCATCTGATCCGGAGCAGCAAGCTGGTGAGTGGAAAATTCATTTTAAGAACGGGTTACGGAATTTTGAAAGTTATCTGGAACAATCCGATGATAAGGAAGAACTGAAAAACTTTCAACTTGTTAAGCAGAAAGCGGAAAAATATATTCATTCGAATGAACAGCATCTGCAAAGAGGGGTCATTTTGTTTGCCTCTGCTGATGAAAGTGTATGGTATGCAACCCGGGTTCAAATGCGGTTAAAAACAGAATTTTACTGGGAGGAAACACCACAGCTCGAGCAGTTGAAAAAACTTCATGATGAATTTCCGAAGTCCGGTATTATTTTGGTGCAGCAGGATCAGATTAAAGTGATGGAAACAGCGTTAAATGAAATTTTGGATACGTCCTATTATCAATTCGATTTGGATACAGACCATTGGCGTCAGTTTACCGGACCGCATAAAGCGGATGCATCAATGGGGTCTGGTGGTAAAAGTTCACAGCAGGACGAATTTAAAGAACGCTATCAGGCCAATAGGCAACGCTGGTATAAAAAAATCGCTCCAAAAATGGATAAGTTGGCGAAAGATCATGACTGGGAAAAAATATATGTTATCGGTGAATCAGACGGATCTCATGAACTGGAAGAACAGATGAATAAACCAGCAAACCAGATCATTCATAAGAATATGCTCGATCATGAGGAAACGGAAGTTTTGCAAACGGTATTTGGTTAAATGGATTAAAAGCGGCAGCATCTGAAGAGGTGCTGCCGCTTTTTAATCAATAACTTGCCAGTTCACTTTCCGGTGTCTGAATAATTACCGGGTTTTTGGCTGGATCAAGCCACTGCAAAATTTTTACGACATTGTTCTTTGAAACCCCCGTACATCCAAGTGTATAACTGTTTGAAATATGAAAGAAAATAGCGCTCCCGGCACCTGGTGTTTGTTGTGTATTGTAATTTATGACAAAACCATACGTGTATGCCGGAATGTCCATGTTTTCTGCACTATTCCACTGCTGCTTAGTTTCCTGTCTTGATTGCCATGTATTGTATAACGAAGAATTCGAGTCATTGACCCAAACATGGTCAGATGTTATTGCCCGAAATGGAAGTTTTGTACCCGGATTCCCGCTTCGTCCAAAGGCAAAGCCAATGGAGTACTTGCCTGTTGGGCTTTTTCCGTCACCTTCCACTTTATTTACAGCAAACCCATTTTTACCGATGTGTCCTGGTATCGACAGTATACGCGCCCAAGCTCCCTGTGAGTTCCGTTCAAAAGTCTGAACGGTTGCCGAACTCGTTCCATAACCATTGGTTGTCACTAAAATTAATTGGTTGTTTGCATCAATGGTGTTAAGCTTTTGTGCGTCGTTGTTTGGAACAGTTGGTTTCGGTTCATTGGAATTATTATTCGTTCGGTCCCGCTCTTTCTGAATATTTGTGTCCTTTTGTGTTGAATCCTTTTGCTGGTTTGAATCTTCACTTTGGGTGCCATTATTTTCTTCATCGTGATTGTTAGTATTGCTGTCTCTGGGGGCATTAGAAACAACTTTGGTTTTCTCACCGGAAAGATAGTTTCCATTTACATAGCCTTGGATGTTTGTACCATTTACTTTCACCCACCCATTGATTGTGTTTTCCATCGCCACTTTAATAGTTTCGTTTAGACTCAAAATACCAATCACCTCATGGTCAACACCCGGCCCGCTCCAGACATTCAGTTCAGAAACTGCTATGTACTTGGTAACATAGGTTTCAGATTTTTGCTTGTTTCCCAGTGTCGTTTTTTTGGTTTTTTCTTTGTCGTCAACTTTGAACACTATCGATTTTTCTTTTGCCAGATTATCCATGGGACTATGTAATTTTGCTTCAAGGTGTTTTTTCTTCTCATTTGCATTTATAGTTATAACCAAAATAAGTGCTGTCAGTGAAAAGATAATGACTCCCAGCGTGGCGGACTTTCCCTTGGACATTTATACAACCTCCTTTGTTGTATCAGTATACAGGAAAAAAGGGGTGATTTTGTATAAATAAGGTAAATTATTAGCCACGCAGCAGTTAAGGCGATTGCTAATGAACAAAAAACGTATATCACTGCTGCTGTTAAATAATAAAAGGATTGTTTCTACATCGAAAGCAGATAAAAACATTTGCTTTTTATATCGTTATAACCTATGGCTTAGGTGTTTTTCTTGCTTTCTTGGAATATGTGATGGGGGTATGATTGTGTATACTTTCCAAAAAGGCAATTAAATAAGTTGTTTTCCTTATAATAAGAGCTAAAGGCATTGATGAAAAATTAAATCAGGATAACCGTTATGACTAGTGTAATCCCAATAATACTGGTGAACAGAAGGGCATTAAGTCGTGATGTGTTCGCGTCCTTAATGTCCTTCCAGTTCACGGGCTTTATACCGCTTATCCAGAAGACAACAATGGCTGATAAAAGAATGGCGTTTACATTGATTAGCAGGAGCAGCAATGGGGTCAGGGCATCTTCCCACCTTGCTGCACCAGCCATCATACCGAATACAACTGCTGTTGGCAGGACAGCCAGGGAAACCATCACACCAACTAATTGCCCCTTTGACCTTTTAACAAATGATAATGCTCCTGCGCCACCAGCGGAAATTGCAACCAGTACATCTAGCATATGGACGTTTGTTTGCGCAATAAATTCACCACTATCGGTTGGAAGTGGAAAAAAATATCCGAACAACCCAGCGATTACGATGGGAATAAAGATTGCATACAAGGCAGTGACAATAGTTTTCTTAGCTAATTTCCCTTCACCTATTACACAAGAAAAGGCGGTTCCGATGATTGGTCTGAACGACGGATCAATTACATTTGCGCCAAGTACCAGGGTAGGGCTGTTTTGTATAATGCCAACTGCAGCAACAAGCGCTGCAAAAATAGTGAACCAGGAAAAACTTGTGTTAAATTCTCCTGATGTCTTAACAACGGAATATAACTCATGTTTACTGGCCCGCTCAAATTCTTCTTTACCATCATCAGGGATATTTTTTTCATTAAGCCTGCTTGGGATGTAAGCTTTTATGGTGTAAAGTACAGCGTCAAATTCATGATTTTTCTGCTGCGCCAGCTTTTCCAGATAGTTCAGTATGTTTTCGGAATCCTCTTTTTTTACAAGAATTCGTATTAATGTTTGGTTATTTTTGGCAGGGTAAGTCCAATGGGAGATGGAGGAAAAGTTTGTAATCAGTTCCTTTTTATAGTCAAAATTATTTGGTGCATAAACCTCAATCATCTGAAGCTCCATTGTTATTCCTCTCAATTTCTTCTAAGATATTATTCATTCTATCCGATTCGATATGCACTCATTCCTAACAGTAAGGGAAGTTAGTATGTGTTTAACAACCTATTATTCAAGAAAGAGTGCAATCCTCGAATAACAAGGATTAAAGTTCAGTGCTCGAAAATGTTTAGCGGAATACAAGTCGGGTAAATTATAATATATTTTAATCTTCTCCTCACAAAAAAATCACCTAAAACGGGAAAGGATATGTTATGAAGAATAAAGATACTTATAAAAATCCAGTATTTTTTATTTCAGCAATTATTGTTGGCTTGTTAGTTATCATTGGGGCTTTTATGCCAGAGCGGTTTGGCAAAGTAGCACAAACACTTTTTGATTTTACAACGGTAAACTTTGGATGGTTTTATTTACTGGCTGTATTTATTATTATTCTGTTCCTGATTGGACTTTCCGTAAGTAAATATGGAAAGACGCGATTAGGGCCTTCTGATTCATGCCCGGAATACCCATTTTTTACATGGATTGGCATGTTGTTCTCGGCAGGTTTTGGCGTATCTCTTGTTTTCTGGAGTGTCGCAGAACCGATGAGTCATTTTTTTGTAACACCATTTCCGGGTATTGAGCCTCAGTCAGAGGAAGCAGCCAGGGTGGCAATGGGTTACTCCTTTTTCCACTGGGGGATCAGCCAGTGGGCGGTTTTTGCGATTGCCGGGCTGGCTATCGCTTTTATTCAATTCAGAAAAAAGGGGAGTGGCTTGATTTCTGTTGCAATCAAACCCGCTATCGGGAAAAACAGGGGGGTAGCGAATGCGATTAATATATTGGCTGTAATTGCTACAGTCATGGGTGTTGCGACAACGGTCGGATTATCGTTTATCCAGCTAAATGGAGGGTTGTCATCCGTATTTAATATTCCAAATAACATTGGAGTCCAGCTCATAATAGCTTTAATCATGCTGGTTTGCTATTTAGTTTCTTCTGGTACAGGATTGGATAAAGGAATAAAGTGGCTGAGCAACTTAAATTTAGGACTCGCTCTACTCATTATGTTAATTGTATTTTTACTGGGACCAACGGTATTTATTTTAAATTCTTTTGTGCTCGGTATAGGCGACTATATAACAAATTTTGTTCAGTACAGCCTGCGCTTGACACCATATACAAGTGGCGATTGGGTATACCAATGGACGATATTCTATTGGGCATGGGCCATCGCTTGGTCTCCATTTGTAGGAGCATTTGTAGCACGGGTTTCCAGAGGCCGAACTATACGTGAATTTGTCGCAGGTGTGATGGTTGTACCACCAGCTATTGCCTGTGTTTGGATTGCCGTATTTGGCGGAACCGCATTGTACAGTGATTTAAATAATGGAACGCAGATTGCAGAGGCTGTTAATGAAGATGTAACAGTTGCCTTATTTGAAGCATTGGGAGTAGTGCCTTTTACAGACATCTTATCGATTATCTCAATTTTGCTGATTTTTACATTCATGGTAACTTCCGCTGACTCTGCAACTTATATTTTAGGTACCATGACATCCAAAGGAAGTTTGAATCCAGCACTGATAACCAAAATAATATGGGGTGTTCTTATTACAGCAATTGCCCTTGTATTATTATTTACAGGGGGATTAAATGCTTTGCAAACAGCTTCATTGACAGCTGCTTTGCCATTTACAGTCATTCTTCTGATTATGATTATATCGATATGGAAATCAATAAAAGCGGAATACAAACCGAAAGATAATAAGAGAAGCAGTTAAAATCATTCTTTGACTGCTTTTCTTTGCTTTCAGGATGCTGATGTTGTAAAAACTATTTGAACAATTAAGGATATATACAATTGGTATGAAGATGATTATTTATTTTGAAACCAAATATTCATGAAAAGGCGCGATTGTGGCATAGGTATTTGAATTTAAACGACTTTATTGTTACTTCCATAAGTTCGTATTCAGTAATTTTACAAGAAAGCAAACAATCGTCCACATATGCGGACGGTGTAATGCGTTTTATAGCTTCAAAATTAAACAATTTTATTATGATTACGCAACCGCTTTATAATTTCGAGCAAAAAATAATTGCATAAATTGGCTATTAATGTTGCAAAAGGAAATCCGAAACCGGTCGCAAAAACGATTGAAATATCGTAACGGGCCAGCGCACCCGCCATTCCAACGATACCAACTGCTAAATATTGCATCAGGCACTCTGGCACATCGGACATAACCCGTAAATTTCAAATTTATGCCCTTCAATAGCATAATTCCCCAGTTCGCTTTGGATCTCATCCATAGGGCAGACAGCAATTTCTTTTGTTTTGCCGCATTCCTTGCAGATGAAGTGATGGTGATGGTCATGTGTACAGGTAATCTGGAATTGTTTTTCACCGTTCAGAACCGTCGTTTCCAGAATTCCGACTTCATCAAAAAGGTGCAGGTTCCGGTAGACAGTATCAAAGCTGATCCCTTTGTATGTCGGTTCCATAAATTGAATCAGATCTTTGGCGGTCCGGTATCCATCAGCTTTCACAAAAAACGTCAGCATATCTTTTCGTTTAGCAGTAGTTTTATAGCCTTTTTCTTTCAATTGTTTGATAGCTTCATCGAGTTTCATTCGAGTTCACTCTCTCCCTTAGATTTTAATGAAAATCGTTTCATCCCAATGGAAATCAGTAAAATAATAATGGAGATAATAACAATTGTACCTCCAGGCGGGATGCTGAAATAATAGCCGCTGATCAATCCGAGGACAACAGCGAGTTCACCGAAAATAATGGACAGAATAAGCATCTGTTTAAAACCCCGTGCCAGCCGCATGCTTGCTGCAACCGGCAATGTCATCAGTGCAGATACAAGCAAAACACCGACAACCCGGATTGATGCGGCAATCACAAGTGCTGTCATTACAATAAAAAGCAAATGAATCTGTTTGGAATGAAGTCCTGAAACAACGGCATGCTCTTCATCAAACGACAGGGTGACAAGTTCTTTATAAAAAATTCGGATAACAATCATAATGACGATGGAAATGCCAAGGATTGAATAAAAATCTGTTTTGCTTACCGCTGATACAGAGCCGAACAGGTAATTAAACAACTCGGTGTTGAAACCGTCTGCGAGTGAAATGAAAATCACACTCAGTCCGACGCCCCCCGACAGGATAATTGGAATCGCCAGTTCCTCGTATGCTTTATAAACACTGCGGAGTTTTTCAATAAGGATGGATCCGAGCACAGAAAATCCCATTCCGCTGTATAATGGTGTAATGATTCCTGCAGCAACTTTTTTTTCAATTAAAAGGCCAAAGGCAATTCCGGCAAGTGTCACGTGAGATAATGCATCTGCAATCAATGACAGGCGCCGGACAACGATGAACGTTCCCAGAAGCGGGGCAATAATGCCAATCAGGAGCCCGGTCAAAAAAGTATGGCGTAAAAAATCGTATTGTATAAAATCGGCCAGCATGATATTCCCCCCAACTGTTAATGATCGTGTGCCACAATATTTACAGGGTGTCCGTAAAATCGTGATAAATCTTTCTCAGATAATGATGTGTATTCTTCCGGCTTTCCGTGAAAATGAAGTGTCTTATTCAGGCAGACAATATCTGTTGCATGTTCAGTCATCGTGCCAGTATCGTGAGTCACAAGCAGTAATGTTATATTATTTTTATCATTGAGACGGTGCAACAGTTCATAAAACCGTTTGACATTTTCATAATCAATTCCAACTGTCGGTTCGTCCAAAATCAGCAGTTCCGGTTCACTGACAAGGGAGCGGGCAATAAAAATCCGTTGCTGCTGGCCGCCTGACAAGGTACCGATATTTTCATATGCATAGTCGCGCAGCCCCACCTGTTCAATGGCATGCAGAATCTGTGCTTTGTGTTTGGATTTCAGAAATGAGAAGTAACCGATTTTGGCTGTAAGCCCCATGGATACGACTTCAAAAACAGTAGCCGGGAATCCCTTATTAAAAGAGTTTGCTTTCTGGGAAACAAAGCCAATTTTATTTTTCGATTTGAATTTTTCAAGCGGCTTTCCAAACAGCTCGATTTGACCATGATCCGGCTTCAGCAGTCCGAGAATCAGTTTAATTAGAGTCGTTTTTCCTCCCCCATTTGGTCCTACAAGACCCATAAAGGCTCCGGAGGGAATCTCAAAGTTGATGTGATTCAGGACGGTTTTGTTTTCATATGCGTACGTAATATTTTTCATGGAAACAATCGGTTCACTCATGGGAATACCTCCTTAATCGGTTGCTGTATCAAGTACTTCCAGATTGTGTTTCATCAGGAATAAATAATCTTCACCATTATCAATATTCTCCTGTGTGAGTACGGAAAGATTATGGATGTGCAATGCCTCTAAACCGAGCTGCTCCTGAATAATTTTGGACACCTGATCTGCGCCGTTCTGTTCGAAAATGACATACTTCATATTGTGTTCTTTTGCGGTGTCGATAATTTTGGTCAATTCTTTTTGTGATGGCTCTTCGCTTGATGACAGTCCACTAATGGCAATCTGCTCAATACCATAGCGTTCTTCCCAATACCCGTAGGCAGCATGTGCTACAAGAATTTCCTTGTTTTCTTTATTCTTTAACGTTTGTTTAAATTGTTTATCCAATGCAAGCAGATCTTTCTTCAGCTTGTTAAAGTTGTCGATGTAGATTTCTTTTTTTTCCGGATTCATATCAATCAATTTCCCTTTAATGATCCCGGCCATATCAAGCATACGGGTCGGATCAAGCCAAATATGCGGATCTTTACCCCCGTGCTGATGCCCGCCATGTTTGTGGTTCTTATGTTCGGAATTTTTATGAAAAAGTTCTTCGTATGTTCCGAGTTCGATCAGTTTGACATCCTGCGAACTTAGTGCATCTGCTGCAGATTCGGCAAAGCCTTCCATGCCGGCACCGAGATAAATAAATGCATCAGCTTCTGCGATGTCGGTCATTTCCTTCGTTGTCGGTTCATAGGTGTGTGCATCAACCCCTGGCGGGTAAACAGATTCAGCATTCAATGTATTACCACCGATCCGCTCGACTGCATATTGGATTGGGTAAATCGAAGTATAAACAGTCATACCTTCACTATCGGACTGCCCCGATGGCGATGAAGCGCATCCCGCAGTTATTATTCCTGTAATAAAAAGTGTGAGTAGTAGTTTGTAAAAACGCATGATCTAATCCTTTCTCTGTTAAATGGACTTCATCATCATATCGTAATGATTACGATTTGTAAACAGTAATGATTACGATTAGCTTTTTTAAACGGTGGGATACTGCATGAAATTGTCGTTATAAATAAAATTGTGGAAACAGTTGAGGTGATTGCATTTCAGTCAGTATCGAACTCGCCGAAAATGTGCGGCCTGCCAATGTTATGTTTGTATTAGAAGGCATTTTCAAAAAATTAATCGGAATGGCGCCTGAAGCGCTGCCCGGTTATATTGATTATATTAGGGGGAACTATTTGCATGGGAAGAATATCAACTGATTAGGAGAAAACATCAACCGCACGAGCGGAACATCAACTGTACGAGCGGAACATCAACCGTACAAGCAGAACATCACCCGCACGAGCGAAACATCACCCGCACGAGCGAAACATCAACCGCACGAGCGGCACATCAACCGCACGGGCGGAACATCAACTGTACGAGCGGCACATCAACCGCACGAGCGAAACATCAACCGCACAAGCAGAACATAGTCAAGTCCTTATCTATGTGTAAAAGTCCAATACAAGTTTTCAACCTTATGATGGTATTTATGTGAATTTGATGTGGTGGGAAGGGCCCTTCCCACCACATCAAATTTTCGCGCGCTGGAATCCTCTTCAACTTTTGTTTCGAATAAACCTTTTTTTATTCTTTTGTTGCCCTTCATAATCCATTAGTACTGCGCCAATTAGACGGAAGGCGGATTGTGTATTCGGAAATATACGAATGACTCTTTCCCGCCTTCTAACTTCTTCATTTAGGCGTTCCAATGAATTCGTGCTGCGTATGAATGTATGATATTTCTCTTCTTCATTGAGATACTGAATGGCATCATCGAAGCCTTCTTCCAATGTCTTAAGTGCTTGATTTAGCTTTGGATCTTCTTCGTAACGCGTGACGAACTCCTCCTTGAAGTTTCTTGCGTCATCTGGTGTAACGGCTTTAAAAATCCGTTTTAACCCCGTGATTACCTCTGACATACCCTTCTTTGGCAGTTGATCCACAATATTTCGTTTAAAATGAACGGTGCAGCGTTGCCATGAGGTTCCGAGGAATTCCTCCTGTATTGCTTTTTTGAGCCCTTTATGGGCATCTGAAATCATAAGTCTTGGTGAATGCAGCCCCCGGCCTTTCAGCTCTTTTAAAAAGCTTTTCCAAGCTTCGTAACTTTCGGTATGGTCAACCTTTAATCCGAGCACTTCCCGTTGGTTATCCTCGCTTATCGCTGTCGCAATGTAGACAGCTTTGGATACAACCTTACGATGCTCGCGAACTTTGATATACATGGCATCTACAAAAATGTACGGATAATAGGTGTTTGCCAAATTTCGATTCGCCCATTTATTGACGATAGGGTCTAGTTTCTCTGTAAGCGATGATACAAAGGACTTGGATACGCTCTCTCCACACAATTCTTCTACTACATTTCGAACCTTGCGTGTGGAGACCCCGTTCACCACCATTTCAAGCAGGGCAAGAACGAAAGCCTGGTCACAGCGTTGATACTTTTCAAAAATACTTGGTGAAAACTCACCGCTGCGAGTCCGTGGAACCCGTAACTTGATCTTTCCAATACTCATCAAATATTCTCTTTCATAATAGCCGTTTCGATAATCACGTGAACTACCAGTACGGGCGTATGGCGGAACGTCCAAAAATTCATCCCGTTCCTTTTCCATATACTCATTCAGAATTAATACAGCTGTTGATTTATAGATAGCGTTCATATTGGAGTTCATAATCTCATCTTTTAACTTGTCCATGTTTAGGTTAAAATGTAGTTGGGTCATCATTAATTCCTCCTTATGTTTTTGTGGTTGAAAACATTGTATCATAGGAATTAATATGGCCCTTTCTTATTTCGCTTTTACACAATTATACGGACTTAACCCAGAACATCAACCGCACGGGCGGAACATCAACTGTACGATCGAAACATCAACCGCATGAGCAGAACATCAACCATACGGGGGTCATTCGGATCAACTACCGATAGAAGTTGAAAAGCGTTGATTTAATCAGGCAATCACTGAATAAATAGATTCAGTGATTGCAATATGGATGCGAATTAACTCCGTGCTACAGCTTTTGCCCATAATACTTGTCCAACGAAAAGCCGCGGCCGAGAATTTCTGATGCGTTCAGGAAAATCACAAATGAAGTTGGTTCTTCCTGTTGCAGCATCCGTTTCAGCTGTACAGCTTCCTGCTGTTCTGTTACACAGAGAATCATTGTTTTGTTCTCGTTTGAGTAACCGCCTACCGTACGGATTTTTGTCATACCGCGATCAATTTGTTCATTGATCAATTGTTGGATTTTTTCTTCCTGCTCGGTAATGATCAGGATAAGCTTTGATGCGGAAGTGCGCAGCTGGACCATATCGATTGTCTTACTCGTAATATAGATACACATTAATGCAAAGAGTGTCAACTCCAAATTAAAGACGATTATAGAAGAGATAACGACAAAACCGTCAACAATTAATTGCGAATAGCCGCTTGAAAGACCGGTGAATTTTTTGACAACCTGGGCAATCGCTGCGGTTCCGCCGGTTGACCCGCCGCCTTTATAAACCGTGCCTAAGCCAACACCCAGAATGATTCCGCCGTAGATGGCACCCAACAATGGATTCGTTATGGTATACGGGATATCTGCACTCAAATAAATGATAAATGGAACCCAAAATGTTCCGACGAGTGTTTTACCGCTGAAATCTTTTCCCAACGCGATCCAGCCCAGAATAAATATCGGTAAATTGATCAGAAACTGGGTATATGCTGGACTCAGCTCATACAATTCATACAGAATGGTACTGACCCCGGAAATACCACCGGCTGCAAGTTTGGCCGGCAGCAGGAATATATTATAAGAAAGAGCGACGAGTGTTGCGCCGATAATAATTAACAGGTATTCGTACATTAACTTTTTCATATCTCAAATTCCTTTCTGTAAATGATGCCTATATCAGTTTAACGCAGTTTTCAAAAGGGGAACAGTCTAACGTGCAATAATCTTCAACAAAAATAAATTCATTTTTATTTGCTAAAAATCAGATAATAATTTATACTTGGAATAGACGGATAGGGAGCTATCTTTTATTTTTACGATAAAAAATGAATGAGTGTTCATTCAAATAGAGTGAGGGGGACAAATCATGAAGCACTCAATCAAGCGTGCCGCGGTGCTGGGCTCAGGTGTAATGGGATCCGGAATTGCTGCACACCTGGCCAATGTAGGGATACCAACAATTATGCTTGATATTGCACCGCGTGAATTAACCAAGGATGAAGAGAAAAAAGGATTTACACTGGACGACAACGCTGTCCGAAATCGTATGGCAGCAGAAAGCAAAAAAGCATTGCTTAAACAAAAGCCATCACCCATCACATCCAAAAAGAGCCTCGATTTAATCGAGATTGGTAACATGGATGACGACATGGAGAAGCTGGCAGATGTTGACTGGATTATTGAAGTCGTTGTTGAAAATTTGGATATTAAGAAAAAAGTCTTTGCCAATGTGGATAAATATCGTAAAGAGGGAACGATTGTCAGTTCCAATACATCAGGGATTTCGGTGGGAGCGATGTCAGCAGATTGCTCAGAGGATTTCCGAAAACATTTTATGGGCACACATTTTTTCAATCCGCCACGTTATTTGAAATTGCTTGAAGTGATTCCGACGAAAGATACGGATTCGGAAGTTCTGGCTTTCATGAAAAAATTCGGGGAGGACGTTTTAGGTAAAGGTGTTGTCGAAGCGAAGGATACACCGAACTTCATTGCAAACCGGATTGGTACGTATGGACTTTTGGTAACAGTTCAGGAAATGCTGAAAGGCGGCTACAGTATCGGGGAAGTGGATTCAGTCACAGGTCCGATGATCGGGCGTCCGAAAAGTGCCACGTTCCGCACATTGGATGTTGTCGGACTGGATACGTTCATTCATGTGGCAAATAATGTGCATGATCAGGTGGAAGGCAAGGAAAAAGAATTGTTCGAGGTGCCTGACTTCATGTTGAAAATGCAGGAGAAAGGCTGGTTCGGCGCAAAGAGCGGCCAAGGGTTCTTCCTGAAGAAGAAAGGAAAAGATGGAAGTACAATCTATCAATTGAACCCGAACACACTGGAATATGAGGATCGCAGAAAATTAAAGACCCAGGCAACGGAACTGGCCAAACAGGAGAAAGGTTCAAGGCAAAAATTGAAAGCGCTTGTAAATGCGAAAGGTGATCGCGCAGGCGACTTTGTCTGGTCTGTGCTGAAACCGGCATTGCTTTACTCGGCTGAACTGAGCGGTGAAATTGCTGATGACATTGTTTCCATTGATCAGGCAATGAAGTGGGGCTTTGGCTGGGAAATTGGCCCATTTGAAACATGGGATGCCATCGGTGTGAAAAAATCTGTTGAGCGTATGCAGGAAGAAGGCGAAACGATTCCGGCATGGGTATTGAAAATGCTTGAAAGCGGCAATGACTCGTTTTATAAAACGGAAAATGGCAATGTCTACTATTATGACAACGGCGAATACAATCAACAGTATTTTAACCCGAAAGAGATTAATATAAAGCGGATGAAAGAAGTCAATGGTGTTATCAAAAAAAATACCGGTGCCAGTTTGATAGATATGGGAGATGATGTTGCACTGCTTGAGTTCCATTCACAAAGCAATGCTATCGGACTGGACATTATTCAAATGGTAAATCATGCCATTGAAGAAGTCGGCAAAAATTACAAAGGACTTGTAATCGGTAACCAGGGTAAAAATTTCTGTGTCGGTGCCAACCTTGGCTTGATGCTGATGGAAGCACAGGATGACAATTTCTTTGAACTCGACATGGTTGTCCGCCAGTTCCAGAACATGGCGATGAACATTAAGTATTCCGAAAAGCCGGTGGTCACTGCGCCATTTAATATGACACTCGGAGGCGGTGCGGAAGTTTCCTTGCCGGCTGCGGCCATTCAGGCATCAGCCGAAACGTATATGGGACTTGTTGAATTTGGCGTCGGGCTCATTCCGGGCGGTGGCGGAACAAAAGAACTTTATTTGAAAGAACTCCGCAATCTGCCGAAGGGCGTGAAGCTGGATTTGACCAAAGTTGCCAATGATGTTTTTGAAAAAGTAGCGATGGCAAAGGTATCGACATCTGCAGAGGAAGCTGTAGAGAACGGATTTTTGAATAAAAATGATGCCATCAGTATAAATCCGGATCACTTGCTACATGATGCCAAGCAACGTGTGCTTGCATTGGATAAGTCGGGCTACCAAGCACCGCAGCCTGAAAAAATTCCGGTTGTTGGAGATGCCGGTTATGCCGCGATGCTCCTTGGAGCAAAAACACTGCGCTTTGGGGGCTATGCATCAGACCATGATGTGAAAATTGCTGAAAAATTGGCCTATGTGCTATCAGGAGGACGCATTAAAGAAGGTACTTTAATCGATGAGCAGACAATGCTTGATTTGGAACGTGAAGCATTCCTGAGTTTAATTTCAGAACCAATGACACAACAGCGTATGCAGCACATGCTGTTAAAAGGTAAACCATTACGCAACTAATTGAAGAGGGGGAAGAAAAGGTGAAGGAAGCAGTAATTGTTGCAGGTGCAAGAACCCCTGTAGGTAAAGCAAACAAAGGGTCACTGGCCAACACGAGACCTGATGACCTGGCAGCATTAACAATAAAAGAAACATTAAAACGGGCCGGCAATTATGCTGGCAATATTGATGATGTGATTATCGGATGTGCGATGCCGGAAGCAGAACAGGGCATGAACATGGCACGAAATATTGCGGGTCTTGCCGGACTGAAACATGATGTACCGGGAATTACAATTAACCGCTATTGCTCATCCGGTCTGCAAAGTATCGCTTATGCAGCTGAGCGTATTATGGTCGGTGCAAGTGATACGATGATTGCTGGTGGTGCCGAATCTATGAGTCTAGTTCCAGTTGGCGGTCACGTGATTAAACCAAATCCAAAGCTTGTCCAGGACGCTCCTGGATATTACATGGGAATGGGCTATACAGCAGAGGAAGTAGCAAATCGGTTTAACATTTCACGGGAGGACCAGGATAAATTTGCAGCACAAAGTCATGAACGTGCGGCTAAAGCAATTAAAGACGGCAATTTCAACGATGAAATTGTACCGGTCGAAGTTACAGAACGTGTTGTCGGTGCAAAAAACAACATTGAAGAAAAGAAAACGTTGTTCAAAATGGACGAAGGTGTGCGTGAAGGTACAACAACCGAAATCTTGGCAAAATTACGCCCGGCGTTCAATGTGAAAGGCTCTGTAACCGCCGGAAATTCCTCACAAATGAGCGATGGAGCGGCATCGGTTTTGATAATGGACCGGGAAAAGGCTGATGCGGAAGGGTTGAAGCCAATGGCCAAATTTCATTCATTTGCGGTTGCCGGGGTTGAGCCGGAAATTATGGGCGTTGGTCCAGTGGGAGCAGTTCCAAAGGCATTAAAAATTGCCGGATTGGAGCTGAAAGATATTGGTCTGATTGAACTGAACGAAGCGTTTGCATCTCAATCAGTAAGGGTCATCCAGGCGCTTGATTTGGATCCGGAAATCGTCAATGTCAATGGCGGCGCAATTGCACTAGGTCACCCACTTGGCATGACAGGAACCAAATTAACGCTTAGCCTCATTCATGAAATGAAACGGCGGAACGTACAATATGGTGTCGTAACCATGTGTATCGGCGGTGGAATGGGTGCAGCCGGTGTGTTTGAACTGCTGTAAGTGAATGTGTAACGCCAATCGAGGGAGTGACACAAATCAACGGTTAATTCGATTTGACAACGGTTTATTTCTGGGTAAGCGAGATGCTTGGCCAATATTCCATAATGGAAAGGAACGATTATAATGGGCGAAACGAAAGAAAGGCTTTTTAAGGGCGGAGCATTTTTAATTGAAGACCTGACAGGCGATGATGTTATAACGCCTGAAGATTTTACCGATGAACATAACATGATTGCTAAAACGACGGAAGATTTTGTTGCTGGTGAAGTATTACCGAAGATTGACAATCTGGAAAATCATGAATTTGAACATTCAGTGGATTTGCTGAAAAAAGCAGGGGGACTTGGGCTACTCGGTGCTGATGTTCCGGAAGAGTATGGCGGTCTGGCGCTTGACAAAATCAGTTCATCATTAATCACGGAGAAATTTTCACGCGCAGGCGGATTCTCGGTAACACATGGGGCCCATGTCGGAATTGGTTCACTTCCAATCGTATTTTTCGGAAATGCTGCACAAAAAGAAAACTATCTGCCCAAACTGGCGACAGGTGAATTGCTGGCCGCATATGCACTGACAGAACCGAGCTCAGGTTCTGATGCGCTTGGTGCAAAAACGACTGCAAAATTGAACGATGCCGGTACACATTACATTTTAAACGGTGAAAAACAGTGGATCACGAATTCAGCTTTTGCCGATGTTTTCATTGTTTATGCCAAAATTGATGGCGAGCATTTTTCAGCATTTATTGTTGAACGTGAATTTCCGGGTGTTTCTACAGGTCCGGAAGAGCATAAAATGGGAATCAAAAGTTCATCGACACGTACACTTATTTTGGAAGATGCGGAAGTGCCGGTGGAAAACTTGCTCGGTGATAAAGGAAAGGGACACAAAATCGCCTTTAACATCCTGAACGTTGGCCGCTACAAATTGGCAATCGGCGGTGTCGGCGGTTCAAAAAGAGGAATTGAACTCGCGACAAAATATGTGAACGAACGGAAGCAATTTAATACGCCGATTTCCAGATTCAGCCTGACACAGGAAAAACTTGCCGCAATGGCGGCAAGGACATATGCCAATGAAAGTGCCGTTTACCGGACAGTAGGCTTGTTTGAACAGCGCATGGGGGCATTGACCGATGAACAGTTGAAGGATGGGCGTGAAGTTGCAAAAGCCATCGCAGAGTATCAGATTGAATGCTCGATGAACAAATATACAGCGACAGAGTGTCTGGATTATGTTACTGATGAGGCGGTACAACTGCATGGCGGGTATGGTTTCATGGAAGAATATGAAGTTGCCCGCATGTATCGTGACTCACGGATCAATCGGATTTTTGAAGGAACCAATGAAATTAACCGGCTGATTGTACCAGGAACATTACTGAAAAAGGCAATGAAAGGCGAGTTGCCACTGCTGCAAAAAGCACAAACTTTGCAGGAAGAGCTCATGATGATGATGCCGGAAGAAGTTGGCGACGAACCATTGGATCAGGAAAAATATCTGTTGAAAAACGCGAAGAAAATGGTGCTGCTTGGCGCAGGTCTCGCTGCACAAAAATATATGAAAAAGCTCGAGAATGAACAGGAAATCCTGGTTAACCTAGCTGATATGACAGCAGAGGTTTACAATATGGAATCTGCCATTCTCCGTACCGAAAAGGCATTCAACAAAGACGGTGCAGAAAAAGCGAAGCAAAAACTTCTGTATACACAAGTATATGTGCAGGAAGCATTTAACCGCATCGAAGCGGATGCAAAAGAAACGTTAATTGCTGTTGAATCCGGTGACACACTCCGTATGATGCTGTCATCATTGCGGAAACTGACCCGTCATACGCCGACAAACGTAATTGCGAAAAAACGTGAAATTGCAGCGGGAATAATTGAATCTGAAAAATATTACGTGTAAGAAGAAAACAAAACTGCCTCACCTTAACCGGTGCTGCAGTTTTGTTTTTTCCAAGCACGTGATTGACTGCGGTTTGGCATTACCAGAAGTTGATGGATTACGTCGAATTTTTATTCTCAGCTTTTTCGTCGACCATTCTTCCGTATTTTTGCTATAATGTATCCAATAGGAATAAATGGAGGGATGCGGAATGGGATTGACATTTTACTGGTATCCGAACTGTGGTACTTGTAAAAAGGCAAAAAAGTGGCTGGACGAACAGAAATTGGATTATAAGCCTGTACATATTGTAGAAACGCCACCGTCTAAAGATAAGCTGTTGGAATTGATTGATAAAAGCGGTCTGCCAGCTAAAAAATTTTTTAATACGAGTGGGAAGAAATATCGGGAACAAAACATAAAGGAAAAAATCAAAGATGCGGATGCAGAAGAAATGGCAGAATTGCTTTCGTCTGACGGTATGCTGATTAAACGGCCGATTGTCACTGATGGAGAAAATGTAACGGTTGGTTTCAAAGAAGAGGTTTTTGAGGAAACCTGGAAGTAGTACTGGAAAAAACAGCCCGAACTTAGTATAGTAAAAATGCAATCTATTATCGGAGGGATTTCAATGAGTTTACCGAAAGATTTGTTATATTCAGAAGAGCACGAATGGGTTAAAAAAGAAGGTGACAAAGTACGAATCGGCATTACCGACTTTGCACAATCCGAATTAGGTGACATCGTATTTGTTGAACTTCCGGAAGCTGGTGATGAACTCGAACTGGATGAGCCTTTTGGCAGTGTAGAATCTGTAAAAACAGTATCGGAATTGTATGCGCCGATCAGCGGAAAAGTAGTTGAGATTAATGAAGAACTGGAAGACAGTCCTGAATTTGTTAATGAATCCCCGTACGACAAAGCATGGATGGTTGTAGTGGAGCCATCAGATGAATCAGAACTTGATAAACTGCTTTCACCTGAAAAATATGAAGAAATTGTAGATGAAGACTAAAGAAAAAGCGGGCTCAAGGCCTGCTTTTTTTCTTTTTGCAGATGGCAAGCTTATACGGTCGATGTTATAAAGCCTTAAAGATAGCTGAATTTTGTAATCGTAATGAATTATTGCATCGAGGCATAAAATAACAATACAGACTGGGTGCTGTGTTATAATTTAAAATGAATCTGTTTTCAGCTGGGAGCGATTTGGTGATGACGGATGATCCGGGAAAGATAATTATTGTAGAAGGTTTGACCGACAAGAAGCAAATTAAAAAGGTTATAGCGGAAGAACTGGATGTCGTTTGCACGAATGGCACACTTGGCGTTGAGCGATTTGATGAACTGCTGGAGACGTACAATTTGGACGATCGTGACGTCTATATTTTGGTGGATGAAGACAGTTCCGGAATTAAATTGCGGCGGCAGTTGACACGGGAACTTCCTCATGCCGAACATATGCATGTAAGCGGTGAATACCGCGAAGTTGCCGCAACCCCGGAACACGATATAGCAGTGGAATTGGCCGGAAAAGGTATCAGGGTCAATCCGATTTTTTTACAATAGGGTGATAAGTTTGCAGGAAGCAACTGAGGAAGTTTTGCAGCAGGAACGTTTTCTACTATATATTTACACACCATTTTGCGGAACGTGCAGTCTGGCAAAATCGATGCTGGATAAAATTGAGTCGGTACATGGCGAACATATTTTTTATGAAATGAATGCATCCCTGAATCCTGATTTGATGCAGGAGTATAAAGTGGAAAGTGTTCCGTGTCTGCTGATTAAGGACAGGGACGAGGTAAAAGAAAAGGTTTATGCATTTCGTTCCATTCCAAATATATATAACTATCTGATGAAATATAAACCTGAGTTATTTGTGAAATAATAATTGACATGCATGAAGAAGCGTGCTAATATCATTTTTATACTTTATTAATTAAATATGTGAATTCTCTTATCCTGAGCGGTGGAGGGGCTGGCCCTGCGAAACCGCGGCAACCTCAAATAATTTTTTATTTGAAAGGTGCCAATTCCTGCAAAGCATTTGCTTTGACAGATGAGAGAACGTGAAGATGCAATTTTACGTCTTTCTGTTCTCTTACGGAAAGACGTTTTTCTATTTTTTATGGCGCATAATAGTGTCTGAAGGAGGATTTTGTTGATTTTAATAGAGGGTTTAAGCAAAGTATTCACATCAAATAAGAATGAAATTACAGCTGTTGACGATTTAACCCTTTCGATAAACGAAGGAGAAATATTTGGCGTTATAGGCTACAGCGGTGCTGGAAAAAGTACGTTTGTACGGCTTTTGAACCGTTTGGAAGATCCTTCAGATGGACGGATTGTCATTAATCAGCAGGAAATTACAGCACTGAATAATAAACAGTTGCGACTGGCGCGACAGGAAATCGGGATGATCTTTCAGCATTTTAATTTACTTTGGTCGCGGACAGTAAAAGATAATATTGCATTCCCGCTCGAAATCGCCGGTGTGCCGAAGCGTGAACGTGAAGCCCGTGTAGAGGAATTAATCAAGCTGGTTGGCTTGTCCGGCAGAGATAATGCCTATCCATCACAATTGAGCGGCGGACAGAAACAGCGGGTCGGCATCGCTAGGGCACTGGCTAACCGGCCGAAAGTGCTCCTCTGTGATGAGGCTACATCAGCACTTGATCCGGAAACAACGAATGCGATTCTTGATCTTTTAGTCGACATCAATAAAAAACTCGGGCTGACTGTTATCCTGATTACCCATGAAATGCATGTAATTCGTAAAATCTGCAACCGAGTTGCGGTCATGGAAGAAGGAAAAGTTGTTGAACAGGGTGATATGCTGGATGTCTTTTTGAGACCCCAGCAACAGGTCACGAGAAAATTTGTGGAACAGGTAATGGGAACCAGTGACGAGAATGAAGGCTACACTAAGTTGATTGAAACGTATGAAAGCGGCAAAATCATCCGCTTGCACTTCATTGGGGAAACGGCGAATCAGGCATTGGTCAGTAAAGTTGCCAAAAAGTTTGCCATTGACATTAATATTTTGCAGGGGAAAATAACGCAGACACAGCGTGGGGCATATGGAACGCTGTTTGTCCAGATCGATGGCGAATTGGCTGAAATGGATAAGGCAGTTAACTATATAGTGAATGAAACCTCTGTTGAAGTGGAGGTGGTTCGCGATGTTGACTGAGTTGTTTCCGAATATCGATACACAGGAGTTATGGATCGCGACATATGAGACATTTTATATGACGGTCCTCGCATTGATTGGGACACTGGTTCTCGGGATTGCACTAGGGCTAATGCTTTATCTGACAGATAGAGGCGGTATCTGGCAGAATAAAACTTTTAACGTGATTGTTGCAGCCATTGTGAATGTGTCCCGGGCAATACCGTTTATTATACTGATTTTACTGCTTTTTCCTTTTACTGACTTTTTAATCGGTACAGTCCGCGGACCGAATGCCGCGTTGCCCGCTTTGATAATCGGTTCGGCACCTTTTTACGGAAGGCTTGTTGAAATTGCCCTGAAAGAAGTGGACAAAGGTGTCATCGAGGCAGCCAAATCAATGGGTGCTAAAAGCTTGACAATAATTTTTCGGGTTCTGTTGCCGGAATCGATGCCTGCACTTGTATCAGGTCTGACCGTAACCGCCATTGCGCTAATCAGCTACACTGCGATGGCAGGTGTTATCGGTGCAGGTGGACTTGGAAGTTACGCTTATTTCTTTGGTTTTCAACGCCAGGAATTTGATGTCGTTCTGATTTGTACAATCTTAATTGTAATTATTGTATTTATTTTTCAGTTCATTGGAGACTTTATTTCCAAAAAATTAGATAAAAGATAAAAGGGGAGAATTCAGATGAAAAAGATTTTGGCACTATTATCTGTATTATTTATTTTGATACTCGCAGCGTGCGGTGGGGAGGAATCCAGCGCGAAAGACAATGTTATTGAAGTTGGTGCATCCAGTACACCACATGCAAAAATTTTGGAGAAAGCAAAGCCAATTTTGAAGGAAAAGGGTATTACCCTTAAAATTGAGGAATATCAGGATTATATACTGCCAAATAAAGACCTGTCCAACGGTGAAATTGATGCAAACTATTTTCAGCATATTCCATATTTAAAAACACAAAAGGAAGAACTCGGTTATAATTTTACACACCTTGGTGGCATCCAT
The DNA here is from genome assembly GCF_902726655.1 of Virgibacillus ihumii. Taxonomy (NCBI): domain Bacteria; kingdom Bacillati; phylum Bacillota; class Bacilli; order Caryophanales; family Bacillaceae; genus Virgibacillus; species Virgibacillus ihumii. The sequence continues at coordinate 1,424,038 of NZ_CACVAN010000001.1, read as the reverse complement.
ATCGAACCTATGGGGATATATTCCAAAACGTATGACAGTCTTAAAGAAGTTAAGGAAGGAACGGAAGTACTGATGAGTCGTTCCGTTGCAGACCATGGTCGCACATTAGCCTTACTTGAAAAAGCAGGCCTGATTAAATTGGCTGATGGTGTTGATAAAGTGGAAGCGACCGTCGATGATATTGTGGAAAACCCGAAAAATCTGATGTTTTCCCCTGAATATGAAGCAGCATTTCTGCCGGAACTTTATGAAACGGAAGAAAATACACTGGTGGCCATCAATACAAACTATGCGATTGGCGCAGGTTTAAATCCGACAGAGGATGCACTGATTATTGAGGGTGAGGAATCACCGTATGTGAATGTGGTTGCTGTTAAGAAAGAAAACAAGGATAATGAAGCATTAAATACACTGGTGGATGTGCTTCATTCCAAGGAAATTCAAGATTATATCCTGAAAGAATTCGATGGAGCGGTTGTGCCGGTTGACGGCAAGGCATCTGACGACAAGTAAAGTGGTCTGCTCGAAAGTCGAATTTTAAGGAAAACCTAGCAAATCAGAGCATTTTGCCAAATGTTTTTATGAAAGTCGGCTATCTATTTTTCAGTGAATTAAACATGGACCTGGGGTTTCACAGAGGTTTAAATCGCTTTTGGAGTGGGAATTGTCCTGTGTTACGATAATTGTTGTAAATAATTCGAAAGGATGATTCACTATTTATAGTGGAATTAAAATGAATTACACTCCAGAGATGGAGAAAGCGATGCAACAGTCGCACAGAATTGGATTTGCCGAGTATGAAAGAAAACTTGACAAACGCATTTATGTTGAAAAGAGACGACAGCATGAATATGATAAATGTAAGAAAATAGTAGCTGAAATTGACAGTCAACTTCATAAATAAAGACTATCGCTGGTGCTCCCTTTGGGTACCAGCGATTTTTTGATATGTTTTATTGAAGAAATTTTACTGGAAGGTTAATTTCCAACAATAAATAATATATAATAATGTAGAAACTTGGTCATAAACTTGAAGTTTTTTTATATTCAAATATCTTATTTCATGCATATTAAAGAGTTGATTATAGATTCGAAATGATTTAAGATTATAATGAGAATAGATTGAGAATGGATATAAAGTCCATTTGAAATAAAGAACATAAATAGTAACTGGAGGTATCAACATGGCAGGATCGACGTTAGAAATCAAGAATCTTCATGTAACCATTGAAGGTAACCAAATATTAAAAGGTGTAGACCTTACGATAAAGGGTGGCGAATTCCATGCAGTAATGGGACCCAATGGTACTGGTAAGTCAACACTTGCTTCAGCAATCATGGGTCATCCAAAATTTGAAATCACTGAAGGGGAAGTGCTCCTGGACGGTGAAAACGTTCTGGAAATGGAAGTTGATGAGCGTGCACGGGCAGGATTGTTTCTTGGTATGCAATACCCAAGTGAAATCAGCGGTGTAACAACATCCGACTTTTTGCGTTCATCTATTAACGCACGCCGTGAAGAAGGCGACGAAATTTCGTTGATGAAATTCATTAAGGAAATGGACAGCGTGCTTGATTTTCTGGAGATCGACAAAAACATGGCACAGCGCTATTTGAATGAAGGATTCTCCGGCGGGGAGAAAAAGCGTAATGAGATTCTTCAATTAATGCTCATCAAACCGGAAATTGCGATTCTGGATGAAATTGACTCCGGTCTGGATATCGACGCATTGAAAGTCGTATCTAAAGGGATTAATAAAATGCGTGATGACAACTTTGGCTGCCTGATTATTACCCACTATCAGCGTCTGTTGAACTACATTACTCCGGATAAAGTGCATGTAATGATGCAGGGACGTGTAGTGAAATCCGGCGGACCTGAACTGGCGCAGCGCCTTGAATCTGAAGGTTATGACTGGATTAAGGAAGAACTTGGCATTGAAGACGACGAAACAGTTGAACAAAAAGCGTAAAAAGTTAGGAGGGGTAAAATGACTGTAGAAACAAAGCTGCCATACGACAAAGAATATATCAGCCAGTTTTCACAAGACAAAAATGAACCGGAATGGATGCGGGAATTACGCCTTCAAGCTTTGGAGCAAGCTGATTCATTGGAAATGCCAAAACCCGATAAAACCAAAATCAACAGATGGAATTTCAATAAGTTCAAGCATGAAGCAGTAAAAAGCGATGAAATTTCATCATTGAATGATTTGCCGGCAGATATTCAGGAATTTCTGGATATGGAAAACGAATCAGGCAATCTTCTGATACAGCGTAACCACACACTTGCATATGCTTCCGTAAGTGAAGAGCTGAAAGAGAAAGGTGTTATTTTTACCGATATTTTCACAGCATTAAATGAACATCCGGAATTGGTTCAGCGTTATTACATGAAAGATGCAGTTTCGATTGATGAACATCGTCTGACTGCACTTCATGCTGCATTAATGAACGGCGGGGCATTCGTTTATGTTCCAAAAAACGTACAGGTGGAAGATCCGCTTCATGTTATTTTCTGGCAGGAAGATCCGGAAACAGCATTGTTCAATCATGTATTGGTTGTAGCGGATGATAATAGTTCCCTTACCTACGTGGAAAACTATGTATCACAGAATGCTGAACAGGAAACCGTTGCAAATATTGTAACAGAAGTCATTGCCAACAATAATGCACAAGTTTCATTTGGCGCAGTTGATAATCTTGCGGCAGGAACCACTTCCTATATTAACCGGCGTGGTGTTGCATATCGTGATGCCAAACTTGATTGGGCACTGGGTCAAATGAATGATGGTAACACGGTTTCAGAAAATGTGACACATCTTGTTGGTGACAACTCCGGCTCTAATGCACGTGCCGTGTCTGTTGGACGTGGGAAGCAAACACAGAACTTCACAGCTAACATCGTGCACTTTGGCAAGGATTCGGAAGGCCATATTCTGCAGCACGGTGTTATGAAAGAACAATCGACTGCAATTTTTAATGGTATTGGCAAAATCGAACATGGTGCAACACGCTCGAATGCTGAACAGGAGTCCCGTGTATTGATGCTCAGTGAAAAAGCACGAGGTGACGCCAATCCGATTCTCTTAATTGAAGAAGACGATGTTACAGCAGGTCACGCAGCTTCTGTCGGACGTGTTGACCCGCTTCAACTATATTATCTGATGAGCCGTGGTATTACGCGTCATGAGGCGGAGCGCCTGATTATTCATGGATTCCTTGCACCGGTTGTTGGTGAATTGCCGATTGCATCCGTGAAAGAACAGTTGACACGAGTAATTGAAAGGAAGGTTTACTAATGGATGTAAAAGCCATACGGCAGCAATTTCCTGCATTAAACCAGGAAGTGAATGGACATCCTTTAGTATATCTGGATTCATCGGCAACATCGCAAAAACCGCAATCGGTTATTGACGCTGTAGATACCTATTATCGTCAGGATAATTCGAACGTACACCGCGGTGTTCACACGCTGGGTACCAGAGCGACAGAGAAATATGAAGGTGCCCGTGAAAAGGTGCGGCGCTTCATTAATGCTGACAGCACCGCTGAAATTATTTTCACACGCGGTACAACCACTTCGATTAATACAGTTGCATACAGTTATGCCCGGGCAAACCTGACGACAGGGGACGAAATTGTGATTAACCCGATGGAGCATCACAGCAATATCATTCCCTGGCAACAGGCTGCAAAAGCAACAGGTGCAACATTGAAATATATTCCATTACAAAATGATGGAACGATTGCTCTTGAGGATGTACGGGAAACTGTAACACCCAACACTAAAATAGTTGCGGTAACACACGTTTCCAACGTGCTTGGAACTATCAATCCGGTTAAGGAAATAAGCCGGATCGCTCACGATAACGGTGCTGTAATCCTAATTGACGGGGCTCAGGGTGCACCGCATATGAAGGTCGATGTGAAAGAAATAGACTGTGATTTTTATGCATTTTCAGGTCATAAAATGTGTGGTCCAACAGGTATTGGTGTACTTTACGGCAAGCGGGAACTTCTTGAAAACATGGAACCAGTTGAATTCGGCGGGGAAATGATTGATTTTGTTAATCTGTACGACTCAACGTGGAAAGAACTTCCATGGAAATTTGAAGGTGGAACCCCTATTATAGCAGGAGCAGTCGGGTTGGGTGCAGCAATTGATTTTCTGAATGATGTTGGTTTGGATAACATTGCGGCACATGAGCATAAAATTGCTGCATACGCACTTGATAAAATGCGTGCACTTGACGGGAAAACCGTCTATGGTCCGGAAGAGCGGGCAGCTTTGGTTACCTTTAATCTGAATGATGTTCATCCGCACGATACCGCGACAGTCCTTGATGCGGAAGGTGTTGCGGTCAGGGCAGGACATCATTGTGCCCAGCCTCTCATGAAGTGGCTTGATGTCACAGCAACCGCACGTGCAAGCTTTTATCTGTATAATACAGAGGAAGATATTGATCGTTTAGTTGATGGACTTTTGAAGACGAAGGAGTATTTCGGTGATGTCTTTTAACAACCTTGATACACTATACAGACAGGTAATCATGGATCATTATAAAAATCCGAGAAACCGCGGGACTGTTGAAGGTGACGCATTGACTGTCGACATGAACAATCCGACATGCGGGGATCGGATCCAGCTGCAGCTGCAGGTGGAAGATGGTATTGTCAGAGATGCTAAGTTTACCGGTGAAGGCTGTTCCATCAGCATGTCATCAGCATCCATGATGACACAGGCAATCAAAGGGAAAAAGCTGGAAGATGCACTGAATATGTCAAAGGCTTTTTCACAGATGATGCTTGGGGAAGAAATGGATACCGGTGATCTTGACTTTGGGGATGTTGAAGCATTGCAGGGCGTATCCAAGTTTCCTGCACGCATCAAATGTGCTACACTAGCATGGAAGGCAATGGAAAAAGGTGTTCAGGAATAAAAGGGTTACTGATTAAATCAGTTTTGGAACTATAAAGTACGAACACTATAAGGAGGTATTCAGCATGGCTAAAAACATGCCTGAAATGGAAGACTATAAATATGGCTTTCATGATAAAGACGTATCAGTTTTTCGCTCTGGAAAAGGTTTGACACGTGAAGTGGTTGAAGAAATTTCCAGAATGAAGGAAGAACCACAGTGGATGCTGGATTATCGTTTGAAATCATTGGAACAATTTTATAAAATGCCGATGCCACAATGGGGCGGCGACCTTTCGGAATTGGATTTTGATGAAATTGTCTATTATGTCAAACCATCTGAGCGCCAAGGTAAAACCTGGGATGAAGTACCAGATGAAATCAAGCAGACATTCGATAAACTTGGTATTCCGGAAGCGGAACAAAAATATTTGGCAGGTGTATCAGCTCAGTATGAATCTGAAGTAGTATACCATAACCTGAAGGAAGACTTGGAAGAACTCGGTATCATCTTTAAGGATACGGATACAGCGCTGAAAGAAAATGAAGATCTTGTCAAAGAATATTTCGGAAAAGTTATTCCTTCCTCGGACAATAAGTTTGCTGCACTGAACTCAGCAGTATGGTCCGGCGGTTCGTTCATCTATGTACCAAAAGGTGTTAAATCAACAACACCACTGCAGGCATATTTTCGTATTAACTCGGAAAATATGGGGCAGTTCGAACGTACGCTGATTATTGCCGATGAAGGCTCTTCCGTACAATATGTGGAAGGCTGTACTGCACCGGTTTATACAACAAACTCTCTGCATAGTGCAGTTGTTGAGATTTTTGTTCATAAAGATGCGTACTGCCGTTATACTACAATCCAAAACTGGGCAAATAACGTTTATAACCTGGTTACAAAACGTACTTCTGTTGATGCAAATGGAACAATGGAATGGATCGACGGAAACCTTGGGTCCAAATTGACGATGAAATATCCTTCATGTCTTCTGAAGGGTGAAGGCGCACGGGGAAATACACTGTCAATCGCAATAGCCGGAAAAGGGCAGGTTCAGGATGCAGGTGCAAAAATGTATCACCTGGCTCCAAACACATCGTCAAGCATTGTTTCAAAATCCGTTTCCAAGCAAGGCGGTAAAGTTAACTACCGCGGACTTGTCCATTTCGGACGCAAAGCAGACAATGCCCGTTCCAATATCGAATGTGATACGCTGATTATGGATAATGAATCAACATCAGATACGATTCCATACAACGAAATCAACAATGACAATATTTCACTGGAGCACGAAGCTAAAGTATCCAAAGTATCAGAAGAACAGCTCTTCTATCTGATGAGTCGCGGACTTGGCGAAGAAGAAGCGACTGAAATGATTGTCATGGGCTTCATTGAGCCATTTACAAAAGAACTTCCAATGGAATACGCAGTCGAAATGAACCGGCTGATCAAGATGGAAATGGAAGGTTCTATCGGTTAATAAATACCCCCCTTGTCACAGCAATATTTGTGACAAGGGGTTTTTTGGTGTGAAGGTCTTATTTTTATGGGTAACTTTAATTACAGTAGCAATGCCTCAAATTTTTTGTAGGATTTGAAGTCCATGAAGTTCATAATATGCTTCGTGGATTTTTTGTTCATGACAAATGAACGCAAAAATAGGTTATTTGACCATTTCGGCTGCTGGACGAGATTGTTATAATAGTCAATACATATTTTTTAAACTGGAGGTGCTTCAGTCACTCAGGTAATTTTATTTAGTTAATCACATAAAATAGGTTTTAATTTTTTCTGGAAAGGAAAATAAAACTTGTGGAAATAAAATATAATTCCACGGGTTTCGGTTAGGATAAGAAAGAGACGAAAACGAGGAGGAGCAACTAGGTGGATAAAAAGAAAAAATTTCGTAAAAAAAATATGCAACACTTACATAAAGATGATGTGACTGTTGTGGACACAAAGCTGGCAAGGAAATCAGTTATCGCAACAGCAATTGGTAACGCAATGGAATGGTTTGATTTTGGTATTTATTCATATCTCGCGGTTATTCTAGGTGCGTTGTTTTTCCCTGAATTCAGCGGTCCATTACAGTTAGTGTTCAGTTTTGCTACATTTGCTGTCGCCTTTTTGGTCCGTCCATTCGGTGGATTGTTTTTCGGAATGCTTGGTGACCGAATCGGACGGAAAAGAATACTGGCTATTACGTTAATTATCATGGCATTTGCAACACTAAGCATCGGGCTGATTCCAACCTATTCTTCCATCGGTATAACTGCACCGATATTATTGCTTGTGGCAAGGCTTATTCAAGGTTTTTCAGCAGGTGGGGAATATTCAGGTGCTATGACATTTATTGCCGAATCAACGGCTGATAAGAAACGTGGATTTTTATCCAGCGGTCTGGAAGTAGGTACGTTGGTAGGCTATATCACTGGTGCTGGAATTGTTACTCTTCTAAGTTATGTACTGGGATCAGAAACGATGCATGACTGGGGATGGCGAATCCCGTTCATCATAGCTGCACCTATTGGTATCATTGGGTTTTATTTGCGTAGTAATTTGGAAGAAACTCCGGCTTTTGAATCCAGGAGTGAGGAAGAAGAGGAAGAGAAAAAACAAAAAGCATCCCTTAAAAATATTTTCGTATATCATCGCAGGTCATTACTGATTGGCTTGGGATTGGTATCATTCTACAATACGGTTTACTACGTGATTTTGACTTACATGCCTTCTCATCTAAATGCTGTGCTTGGCTATGGAAATACAAAAGGATTGTTGCTGATATTGGTCGTGATGGTCATCATGATTCCATTTGTCTTAATGGCAGGTTATTTTAGTGACCGTATTGGAAATAAGCGGATTATTTTGTTCGGGATATCCGGAATGATTATTTTATCAATCCCATCCTTTCTGTTAATCGGAAGTGGAAATAGTTGGCTGGTTTTCTTGGGGTTACTAATTTTGGGCGCTTTACTTGCCTCTTTCCAAGGTGTTATGCCGTCGTTATTGCCTTCCCTCTTTTTTACAGAAGTACGATACGGGTCATTGGCGATTACGTATAATGTGGCAACATCAATATTTGGCGGTACTGCCCCGCTGGTTGTTTCATGGTTAATCAGTGCAACGATGAGCAGGATGGTTCCTGCATACTATATCATGTTTGCATCGGTTATCGGTATAATTATTGTTGCATTCTTTGTTGTCGAAACTTCAGGAAAATCACTCAGAGGACAGCCGCCTGCTGTAGAGGAACAGCATGAAATAGAGGATGTTTTAGAGGATCCTGAGGAAGCTTTATGGTGGAGGGAAGAAAAAAGTGAAATCGCAGAAAGAAAAGATGATAATGACCAAGGTGAAAAAGATGATTAAGTAAATATGCTTTACACAGTGCCACATAAATAATGGATTTATGTGGCACTCCAATTGTATGGACGATTGCAGTTTTTTGCCCGATTCATGAAAATAAGAATGAGTCACTACAATTTAAAATCGTGCAATTCTCTTTCGATTAATGCTACTATAAGGGTAGAGACTTGGATTGGCAGGGATTGTATTGGTTTATATTTTATGTGTTGTAATAGCTGTCGCGGCGGCATTTGTTGGCAGCCTGATTGGGCTCGGTGGCGGGATTGTCCTTATTCCAAGCCTGTTATTTTTATATAAACATTCGGATGTGTTCTCGTGGGCAGAACCGCAGATGATTGTCGGAATTTCCCTTGTCACAATGGTTTTTACCGCTCTCTCATCAACAGTTTCTTATATGAGGCAGGGGAGGGTGGATTACAAAACGGGTCTTCTGTTTCTGATTGGATGTGTTCCGGCCGGTATTTTCGGGTCGTGGCTGAATCAATTTGTGGATACCGAACGATTTACTTTGTATTTTGGTATCCTGATGATTGCTTTATCCACGCTTTTTCTGATTAAACGGAAACGACCGGATATAGATTTAACCAATGCAGCTAAAGTCCGTACCTTCACAGTCGATAACCAGACGTACCATTATAAAATATCTGTATGGCAGGCGGTTGTCATTTCTGTTATTGTCGGGATTCTCTCGGGGCTATTTGGAATTGGCGGCGGGTCAATCATGGTACCGGCATTAATTTTACTTTTTGGTATTCCAGTTCATATCGCAACAGCAACATCGATGTTCATGATTTTTTTTATTGGCATTATCAGTGCCGGAACCCATATTTTCCTGGGGCATGTCATTTGGGAGTATGCGATTCTGTTTATCCCGGGGGCATTAATCGGTGGGGTAATCGGTGCGAAGGTTAACCAGCTCATCAAAGGAAATATATTGGAATGGGCGCTGCGATTCATACTTGTTATTATTGGAGCACGCTTAATTATTGAGGGAATTATGTAAGGAGCATTTTCATGCAGGAACAAATACATTTCTACTATACAAATGATTTACATAGCAATTTTGAAAATTGGTCGCGTGTCGTCGGGTATTTTAAAGCAGAGAAGGAACGCCGCACATCAGAAGGCAGTTCATGCTGGATGATCGATATTGGAGATCATGTGGACCGGGTTCACCCGATTGCGGAGGCATTTATGGGGAAAGCCAATGTACAGCTGCTGAATGATGCAGGCTACGACTTTGCGACCATCGGTAATAATGAAGGAATCACCCTGGCTCATGATGATTTGTACCATTTATATGATGACGCGGAATTTCAGGTGACATGCGCCAACCTGCACAGTATGACTGGCCACGAACCATTCTGGCAGAAGCCGACGATTAACATTCAGTCAGCAGGCGGGGTGAAAATCGGGATGATCGGGTTGACGGCACCGTTTAATGCGTTTTATGAATTATTGGACTGGCACATGTCACCCCCGTTTCAAACATTGGAAAAATATATTGCTGAACTAAAAAAAGAAACGGATGTAATCGTGCTATTGTCACATCTCGGAATCACGGAAGATCAAGAGATTGCTCGTCGTTTTGAAGATGTTGATCTGATTATTGGCGGCCATACACACCATTTGCTCCGGACAGGGGAGGTCATTAACAACACGCTGATAACTGCTGCAGGGAAGCATTGTGCGTTTATCGGAGAAGTGACGTTAACATGGGATTACGCCGCTAAATCCATTATAAAAAAAGAAGCTCATACAACTGATATTACCCATAAGGCAAAAGATCTGCAGACTGAACAAACATTGTATGACATGAGTGTTCGTGCCGATAAGCTCCTGGGGCATCCTGTCATTCATCTGGAGCAGCCTATTGAGGTAAAGTGGTTTCAGCAGACAGAAATGATGCAAAAACTGACCGACACCCTGAAATCATGGACCGAAGCGGACGTGGCTATGCTCAATGCGGGGCTGCTGCTGGATCAATTTCCGGCGGGTGATGTGACGTATAAGGATATTCATCACATTTGTCCCCATCCAATCAATCCTTGTACAGTGGAGCTGAATGGTGACGAACTAGTTGAAGTTGTTCGAGCCTCCTATACGAAGGAATTGACTGAACTGAAGCTGAAAGGATTCGGCTTTCGTGGTGAAGTGATTGGCAAGATGATATTTTCCGGGCTGGAAGTGGATACAGTTATCCGTAAAGACGGCCATGAATATGTGGAACAGGTAACCCGCAATGGCCGTCCGCTTGACCCGGATAAAACGTACAAGCTAGCGACTGCTGATACGTTCACATTTGGCCGTCTGCTTCCGGAAATAGCCAAGTCGGAAACGAAGCAGTTCTATTTGCCGGAATTTCTGCGTGATTTGCTTGCAGATACGTTGCGTACCCATTTTGGCTGATGCATCCATTACACAAATTATGGTGACAATATGCCTTTCGCCTGCATAGCCTATTATGTATAGCAGGAGGGAGGCATTTTTTCCGTATGATGACCGTTAATCCGTTAGAAGTGGATGGCATGTATTTTACGGCAATAACTGTAGAACTTCCGAAAACAAATTTACTGGTGATTTCCAATGAGGTCGGCTATATTATGTGTGGAGCACTGGATGTGGATGTTTTAAATGAAGTGCTTAAAGATAGAAACGTTATCGCCGGCCGTGCACTTGGTGTGAAGACAATTGATCAATTGCTCCATGCACCGCTTGAGAAAATTACCGATGCATCCAGAGAATACGGCTGGGAGCCGGGAATGATCGGCAAAGATGCATTGCTGAAAATTTCCTGACTGAATTCATTGCTGACAGCTGAAAAATAATTCTAACCCCCTGTAAACAAGCATACGTTGTTTTAGGGGGTTTTTTTAATGATGAAGCAGCCAATGGTATTCCGCAAAAAAAGAACACCACGGTCTCCACTTCGGACAAAGAATATAATCGTTATTACTATGATTTTATTTATCGCTGCCGTTTGGTTCAGCTTTTGGATTATTAATCAGGGTTTTAAACCTGTCCTGATGGATATAGCGATAATTAAAACGCAGGAGTTTGCAACTAGGGGAATCAACACGGCTGTTAAATTTGCAGAAAATTATGATTTCGATGATATATTTGAAACCACAACAGATAATGAGGGGCAAGTTACCACTCTTAGCTGGAAAACAAATGTAGTCAGTAAAATAAACAGAGTAACTACAGACCGAGTTGAAGAATTTTTTATGGCGATGAATGAAGGCAGGCAACCCCAATACGAGGAGTCATTGAATGAACCGATTGAATATGACGGCAATGCTGAAGACTTGCCAAGAAAAGATCCAACTGTTGTGGAAATCCCGCTTGGCCAGATAACAGGTAATGCGGCGCTTGCCAATCTGGGTCCGAAAATTCCGGTTAATTTGGATCTTGCCGGAAGTGTGCGAACGGATGTCGTCAGAGAGGTGGAACCATTTGGGATTAACAACTCATTGGTTACTATTTACATACTTGTCGAGGCTGATGTGCAGGTGGTCATTCCGTTTACATCGGAAGTAGAGGAAGTCAGTACGAAAATACCAATTGATTCAACCGTTATTATGGGACAGGTGCCGGAGTTTTATGGAGTTGATGGCAACAATCCATCCATATCAATTCCAAAAGACTCCTTGAAGAAAAATGAATAACTTGCTATACTATGTGAGGAAATTAAATAGGCATTACCTTATCAGATCGGTGAGGTAGAGGTGCAACTGGCATGAGTAATCAGTTTGAGTATGACATCGAAGACGATTGATGAAAGGGTCACTTGCCGAAGCATAATGGTGGTCAGACCTATTATTGCTGGTGTGTTTTTGAATAAAGGATACACTGTCATGTTGATACTACATGCATGGAGAACTACTGATCGAAATGGAGGATAACAGATACTGAAGCAATGGTAGGTTATTTTCTATCGTTGCTTTTTTGTGGTTTATAGATCAGTAAGTGCATTAACGAAAATGGAGGAAGCAACTATGGAGGGAACATTTTATTCAATTATTCCAGCACTGCTTATGCTTGTGCTCGTATTACTCACGAAGCGGGTTTTGCTGTCACTTGGTGCCGGAATCGTTGTGGGGGCATTATTTATTCATGATTTTGCCATTATTTATTCATTGACGGAAATATGGAATGTTTTTTATGGGATATTTGTTACAAGCGGCCAGTTGAATATCGGAAATTTTCAGCTGCTGGGATTCCTACTGTTACTCGGTATGTTGACTGCTTTTTTGACCGCATCCGGCGGGAGCAGGGCTTTTGGTGATTGGATGATTAAACGGGTGAAAACACGAACCAGTGCACAGGTGATGACGGGCGTTTTAGGATTAATTATATTTATCGATGATTATTTCAACAGTCTCGCTGTCGGGCAAATTGCACGGCCGCTGACAGACCGGCACAAAATATCACGGGCCAAGCTTGCGTACTTTATTGATTCCACTTCAGCACCGGTAACCGTTATTTCTCCCGTTTCCAGCTGGGGTGCCTATATTATCGGGATTATCGGCGGTTTACTTGCCGCAAATGAAATCACGGATCTTCAGCCATTGGAAACTTTTATTAAGATGATTCCAATGAATTTTTACGCACTTGCCGCATTGCTGCTAGTATTTATGGTTGCGTATTTTCGCATGGATATTGGTCCGATGCGAAAACACGAGGAACGGGCCGTTGAAGAAGGGTTGCTGCTTAATCCGGATTCGGAACAAGTGCCGGGTGACCTGGGCGATGCATTCGATCCGCACAGCAATGGAAAAATATACCATTTGCTTGTTCCTATTGGTGTTTTAATTGTTGCGACTGTTGCTGCAATGGTTGTTACCGGCATGATGACGAGTGGTACAGAAATTACGTTATTATCCATTTTTGCCAATACTAATGTAAATCTTTCGTTGTTTATTGGCGGACTTGCTTCCGTTCTGTCTGCGCTGGTATTCCATTGGCTGCAGACAAAACCGAAACCGGGACTTTGGAAAATAAGCATTGAAGGAATTAAGACAATGATGCCGGCAATCTACATTCTATTACTGGCGTGGATGATCGGATCAATTATGGGGACGTTGGAGACTGGTGAATATTTATCACGTATTGTTAATGATGCATCCATCAGCCCGTCTCTGCTTCCATTTTTATTTTTTACCATTGCAGGCATAATGGCATTGGCAACTGGAACATCCTGGGGGACATTTGGCATTATGCTTCCGATAGCGGCAGAGGTTGCCTCGATAACCGATATGACCATGCTGCTGCCGTCACTAGCGGCGGTATTGGCCGGATCTGTATTCGGTGACCATTGTACACCGATTTCTGATACGACAATCCTGTCATCAACTGGTGCAGGATCGAATCATATTGACCATGTGCTCACACAGCTGCCGTATGCAATTATTGCAGCCATTTCCGCAGCTGTCGGCTATCTCGTAATTGGTTTTACCGGTTTGGTGTCAATTGCTCTGCTTGCTTCATTAATTATTATTATTGCAGCAGGTCTATTTATCCATTTTATGGAAACAACAAAACAGTAGATGAAGCAAAAGACTCTTTTGTCCCCAGTGGCGAAAGGGTTCTTTTATATCGCGCAATGCTGAAAATTGCCTTTATTTTTTGACATAGGAGGAAAGTACCGTTATAATACAAACATAAATATCTGAAAAAAATAAAGATTACTAACATTCCTTGTTACAATCAGACATACATTGGATTGTAATAAAGGAAAAAAGGGGGAAGTCCAACAATGGAAAATCGTTCACAATGGGGTTCGAGAGCAGGTTTTGTTTTGGCTGCAGCCGGTTCTGCGGTAGGTCTGGGGAATATATGGCGTTTTCCTGCAGTAGCGTATGAAAATGGTGGCGGGGCATTTTTTATCCCGTACCTGATAGCGTTATTAACAGCCGGTATTCCAATTTTGATAATGGAATTTACCATGGGGCACAAATATCGTGGTTCCGCACCGCTGACGTACAATCGGATGGGCGGCAAGAAAGTGGAATGGATTGGCTGGTGGGCTGTATTAGTCGCCTTTGTCATTTCAACGTATTATTCGGTTATTATTGCCTGGGCAATATCGTATTCCATATTTTCCATCAATCTGAGCTGGGGAGATGATACCGAAACATTTTTATTCAATGATTATTTAAATCTTGCAGATCCCGGTCAAGTTGGAGGATTTGTTCCAGGAGTATTAATTCCACTGATCATAGTTTGGATAGTTGTTCTTGGAATCTTATTTAAAGGTGTTAAAAAAGGTATTGAAATCGCTAACAGAATTTTTATACCTGCATTAGTAATTATCTTTCTTATTATTGTTATCAGGGCGGTTACATTGCCTGGCGCGGTACAAGGGCTGAATGCATTTTTTGAACCCAACTTCAGCCAAATCTGGGATCCAAGCGTCTGGGTTGCCGCATATGGGCAAATTTTCTTCAGTATGTCAATTGCATTCGCAATCATGATCACATATTCCAGTTATTTACCGAGAAAAACGGATCTAACAAACAATGCATTTATTGTCGGGTTCGGTAACTCAAGTTTCGAATTGCTTTGCGGTATCGGCGTATTTGGAGTATTGGGATTCATGGCATCACAACAGGGGGTTGCCGTCGATGAAGTTGTTGCAGGTGGTGTCGGACTGGCATTTGTAGTATTTCCGGCCATCATTAACGAATTCCCTGCATTAAATGAACTGTTTGGATTTTTGTTTTTCATTTCACTGGTGCTTGCCGGTTTAACATCATTAATGTCGATTACCGAAACATATGTGGCTGGTTTGGTTGACAAATTTAAAATTTCACGCAACAAAGCTGTACTGTTCGGTGGTGGGACAGCGGCAATTATCTCCTTGCTTTTTGCAACACGGGGTGGACTGAACTTCCTTGATGCGGCTGATTATTTTATTAATCAGTTTGGCGTGGCAATGCTCGGTCTGGTTGAGGTAATCCTGATTGCATGGTTCTTGCGTAAACTGGGAACGTTTAAAGAACATGCAAATGAAATATCAGATATACGAATTCGCGCATGGTGGAACGTCAGCTTAACCTTCATTACCCCGATAGTTTTGGGCTACACCATGTTCCAGCTGTTCCGGGATAACTTGTTGAAACTCTTTGATACACCGACAGGAAATTATGGTGGTTATTCTGATGCCTTTATCTTATATGGGGGTTGGTTTGTCGCAGGCGGTGCGCTTGTGATAGGTATTCTGCTTGCGCTTTCCAAATGGAAGTCATCGGGAAAAGCTAACAAAAAGAAAACTGGGGAGGCTAACTAAATGAGTGCTTCAGCTATCGTTGTTATGGTCCTTGGTATGGTAATCATTTGGGGAGGACTGGCAGCAAGTATTACAAACGCAGTTAAAAAATCAAAATAAATAAAAGCAGAGCCTTTACCAATGGGTAGAGGCTCTTTTTTGCTATAGTCAGCGGGACAAACGGGAGAGATTCATCCGAAAAGGGAGAAAGGCTGCACCAAAAAACAGAAGACGGCCACACTCACCCCTCAATCTTTCGCCATTCGCTCCCATTTCCTCAAATAAGGATATGGATCAAATGAAAATTCGCTGTATCCGTTATCTTTGTACATGCCGTAATGCAGGTGCGGCGGGAATTTTCCGGAAGTTCCGGGAGGGCCGTAGCCGGTGGAACCGACCTTTCCAAGTACATCGCCAGGTTTAACAACCTGCCCGACTTCAATATCATCACTGTACCCGCTCATATGCCCGTAATAGTGATAAATATTATTAATATCACGGATGCCAATACGCCAGCCTCCATACAGATTCCAGCCCATCATCTCAATCACGCCGTAAGTGGTTGATTTAACCGGCGTTCCGTAATCGGCAAAAATATCGGTGCCTTCATGAATCCGTAGTCCCCCAAAACCGCGGCGGTCTCCCCATGTGCTGTTGTAGCTGTAATTATATTCGGTGGCAACAGGGAAATCCCGATCCTCCAGTTTAATTTTCCCAAATTTACGGAAAACCTTTGCTGTATTCATGATTGTCTGGACAGTCAGATCACGATGATAATAATTCCAAAGCGCAATTTTCACCTCATCCTTTGCCGGACCATACTCCATAATTATGTTTGCCATTGTATAGAGCACATCTTCGGGATTATTTGGATTTGCTTTATGGTCCCCGTTACCATCCTTGCCTCGTCCTTGAAAAAACTGAATAAAGCTCTCTGCCTTGATTCGTGAACTGTTTCCAATGCCAAACCAGATCTCAGACGGTATGGATATCGATACAAGCTGTTCTTCATCATCGCTTTTTTTACTGTTACGTTCATACTGGTCGATTGCGGCAATATAATACCATGGCAGTTGTGTTACTGCCTGGGTTTTTTTATAAAGAGCCATACGTTCATCGTACAAATCTTTTTCTTTTGCATGAACTTGCTGCACTTGGAAAATAAGTGCTAAAAACAAGAAGCACACCATCATCTTTTTTAAGTTGCTCATGCAGTGATTTCCACCTCCTTACCCGGAGCTTGTTCCGTTTTTTAATTTCCTTGCGGTGATTTCTTCATCTCACGAATAATACTGTCAATGGTGTTATCATAACTGTTGTCCTGAATACTCGAATTGTGCAGACTTTGAATATCATCCATTAATGTTTCATTTCCGGATACATATACATGAAAGTAACCTGGAACGGCAGATACTGCAGTTTTTTTAGCAATGTCCGCTGCTTCTTCGGCATTTAATGCACTATTCTTTGCGTATGCAATTAAAACTTCCTGATCGGTGACAAGTGTTGCGACCTCCTCAAATCCATCGTTCCGCAATATAATTCTTGTGATCATGTTTGCCATTTTTGTACGGTCTATGTTTACGGAATGGTTCTGTTCACTATTATTGTTTAATTGCTCTTTCGTGTACCTGACATAGCCAAGTTTATTTTCCTGTGCAGGATTATCAGGTGTATTTTCATTGGATGGATCCAATTCTTCAACAATCTGGTCATGCTCCTCTGCCGTATTTTCTGTATTTTCGCATCCCGCGAGAACTGCACACATCATTATGAAAGAAAGCAATATCATCCTCGTCATGGTTATCAGCCTCCATAAATATTCTATGGCTTTAGT
Organism: Virgibacillus ihumii; assembly: GCF_902726655.1. NCBI lineage: Bacteria > Bacillati > Bacillota > Bacilli > Caryophanales > Bacillaceae > Virgibacillus > Virgibacillus ihumii. The sequence goes on along the minus strand of NZ_CACVAN010000001.1, from coordinate 1,406,640 downwards.
TTGTAGAAATAAGAAAAATTCATACAAAGTAATTCATGATTTGCTGGTTGCAACGACTTTAAAATGTGATAAACTAAAGACAGTTTTATGAGAGGTGACGCACAATTGATTGAAATCCAAGGAAAAACATATGAAATCATCGAGAATGTTAAAGATGGATTCCAGGAAGACCGTCTTAATGAACGGTATTCGGACATCCTTTCAAAATACGACTTCATTGTTGGCGATTGGGGTTATGAACAGCTCCGGTTAAAAGGATTTTACGATGACCAGAACTCAAAAGCCGTATTTGATACAAAAATCAGCACACTGGATGATTACCTTTATGAGTATTGCAACTTTGGTTGCGCTTATTTCATTTTGAAAAAAATCGACAAATAAGAGCAGCAGTTCATCCGGAACTACTGCTCTTCATCGTATAAATCGTCCGAAACGTTCACACCGTCGTCTAAATCATCCACATCATCGGTCGCATCGCCGGACTCATCATGCAGCGGGTGGCTCCCCGGGGTCTTTCTGGGCAGTTCATCATGCTGGTCTTTATCCGGATAAACAAAGGCACTTTGACGCCGCTGTCCTTCAGTCCAAGGAGTCGTTTTACTGTAAGGCGGCTCATCGGCATTAATAGAGGACCCGACCGGACCTTCAGGAAACTCTTCAGGAACCAGATTCTCTCGGACATTTTTAACATTTGAAAAATCACGATATTCTTTCTTGCTGCCTTTTGCCATTTTAATCATCCTTTCTCTCTGTATATCTTTTGATAAAAACAAAACCAGAAAACCTGCCAATTTCCTCCAAAATTCAATGGTCCCTTTCTCCCAACAAATATCTTGAATTCGAGATAAATGTCATAACTTACAAAATAATTAAAAATAAGTCTAAATGACTACTTAAAATTGAAATATCCGACAAAAGTGTAAAATCATGGATATTATATAGTTCTTTTTAACTGTTTTCAGGCTAATTTGTTACAAAGGTTTGACGATTTTTATGCGGGGGTATAGGAAGAACCAACCAACTATTTCTTTTTACCCACTGTAACGGAATTGACATATTTCATTTTTGTGTGATGATGTAGTATAGAAAAACCTTAAGTAAGCTGTATTTATGTCTTATTTAATGAAGGGAAAGAGGGTCAATGAATGCTTGAATCGAAAAGGAAGGCAATAATATTTTTTCTCATTGCACTAGTATTGGCATTGATATCGGGTTTTCTGGTATTGAAGAAAGTTCAAGCCTTGAATACTAACCTAGGAACAATTGTGACGATTTATGTTGCAAAAGATGATATTTCATCGAGATCTGTGATTACGCCAGAAGATATCACAACAGATGAGATACCTAAAAAATATCTTCGTGAGGAACATATTACAAACATTGATACATTAGTTGGGAAAGTTGCAGTAGTTCCACTGTCTCCAGGTGATATAATTACTAAAAATATTTTAAAGCAAGCTTCAACAGTTACTGCGGCAGATAATAGGTTAATTACACTGATAAAATCTGAGAAAGTTTTTTTTGATGATGAGTTAATTGCACTCGATCGAGTTGATATCATCGTTTCCCATAGTTTTGAAGAAGAGCCTGTAACTGAAGTTTTCATGAAAGATGTTAAAGTGGCAAGAGTAGCTAAAAATAAAAGTGGGGAATTTCAAGGAGTACAATTGGAAGTACCATTTGAAAAAGTTCCTGAATTGATACATATGCAGAATTATGCTGACAGTTTAAGAATCGTTAAATCAAGTGTTGGTCAGGTACAAGAGCAACAGTCAAATGAAGGTCAAACTTCGGAATCTGAAGGCGAAGAACAAAAAGAGGAATCTGGCACTGAGAAAACAACTGATAAGCAGGAAAAATCGTCTAACGATAAAGAAAAGAAAAAAGAGCAGAAAAAGGATTCCAAAAAAGACGAAAAAAAAAGTGATAAGAAATAAAAGAAGCACATAGCTATGCAGGTGGAGGACACAAATGAGCAAAGTTAATGACATTTACGTTTTAGGGAATAACGAAGAATTAATTGCTTCGTTAAATGAGCAAATTAATGAATCTTTTCAATTGCATTTTGTTACAGCAACAGATTTAACCAAATATAATGCACAATTAATTATTATTGTGAATCAAGGTAAGTCAGCTGTTGATGATGCACAAATTGTTTTGGCGGAAAATCCAAGCGCATCTATTATCTGTTTGAATTATCAAGAGGATTTTGAGTTGCTAAGGGGACTCATTAGATTGGGAGTTTCCGAGTTTTTTGTGTTACCAGGGGAAGAACTTATCTTTATGGAGCGCCTGGATGCGATGTCGAGGGAAGCCGGCAGCCTGGAGGAGAAAACAGCGGACAGTTTTAAACGGGGCGGTGGTAAGGTATTTGCGTTTTACAGCGGCAGCGGCGGTACTGGTAAATCATTATTAAGTACAACATTTGCTCAAACGCTGAAACTTGAATCGACTGCAAAAGTACTATTCATCGATTTAAATTTGCAATATGGCGGTGCTGAAACTTTTCTGGGAATTGAAAGTAACCGATCCATAATTGATTTATTGCCGGTAATAAACGAAATTGGCGAGCATCATATAAGAAATGTATCCGAAAAAGAAGAACATTCCGATTTAAATGTATTAGTTGGTCCAAGAGATGCTGAACTGGCCGAGAAAATTAATGACGTATTTGTACTAAAGCTTTTAAGAGCGGCAAAACGAAGCTATGATTTTATAGTAGTTGATTTGCCGGGTTGGATGGATGAAAGAACATTTACAGTGTTGGAAGAAGCGCATCGAATTTATTATGTAATGAACATTGATACTGTTGCGATAAGTGTATTGAAAAACGTAGAATCATTATTCCAACGCTTAGGGATCATTACGGATGAAAGAATGGAATTTGTAATGAATTTTAAAAGCAAAGAAAAGGAATTAAATAAAAAGGATATGGAACGATTTGTATCCTATGGCATAGCAGCTGAAATAAGAAAGGATATTAAACACGTTCAGGCGTATATAAATCAAGGTGAACCGTTACGTAAAGCGCCAAAGGAAAAGAAAATGACTCCAGTGGCAAAGGATGTACATAAATGGGTTCACTCCATGCTGAAATAATATATGGGTGGTGGTATCATGTCTCTCTTTCAAAGAAGTTCAACAATAAAATCTGACAATGACATAGATACTAGTTTTGTGTCCAATAATGGATACATAGATGAATTAGTGGAGCATTATAAAAGTAGGCTTTTGACGGAAGTAAATCTGGAGCAGATTACCAGTTTGCGAGAATCAGATAAGCGTTTGAAAATTGAACGATTTATTAACCAGTTTATGTCAGAGGAAAAGGTAGTCATTCCGCGTCAGGATAAAGAATCACTTCTATCCATGCTGATTGATGAAAGTGTCGGTTTTGGTCCCCTAGAGCCCTTGCTGAAGGATGATTCTATAACAGAGATTCTGGTGAACTCACCTACTGAAATTTATGTGGAACGAAGAGGACAACTGGAGCGGGTGAACGTGTCATTTAAAGATGAGGCACACGTTCGTCATATAGTGGACCGGGTGGTAGCACCATTGGGAAGAAGAATCGATGAAAGTTCACCGATGGTAGATGCCAGGTTGCCGGATGGAAGCCGTGTAAACGCAGTTATTTCGCCAATCAGTCTGGATGGAACGATTCTATCCATTCGTAAGTTTAGAAAGACACCTTTTGTCATGGACGATTTGCAGCAGTATGATACATTCACAAATGATATGTCAGTGTTCATGCAGGCATTGGTTGAAACGAAATTAAGTGTATTAATTTCCGGGGGAACCGGTAGTGGTAAGACGACGCTATTGAATGCACTGGCGAAATCAATTCCGCATGGAGAACGTGTTATTACGATTGAGGATTCAGCAGAACTTAAACTCGATCGTCCGAATGTAGTTGGAATGGAGGCGCGTCCACCGAACGTGGAAGGCAATGGTGAGGTTACCATTCGAAATCTTGTTAAGAACTCGTTACGGATGCGTCCGGACAGGATTATAGTAGGTGAGGTACGTGGTTCGGAAGCATTTGATATGCTTCAGGCAATGAATACCGGTCATGAAGGGTCATTAACTACAGTACATGCGAATACACCAATTGATGCCATAAATCGTGTTGAAGGTATGGTCGTAATGGCAGGTATGGATCTACCTACACATGTAATTCGTGATTACATTGTCGGTGCACTAGATTATATTATTCAGGTACAGCGGCTTACAGATGGTACTCGTAAAATTACCAATATATCCGAAGTTGAAAAAACAGGAGACAATAAAATTGAAATTCGCGACATCTTTCGTTTTCAGCGAACAGGTGTTGATGGTGAAGGAAATATTAAGGGGCATTTTACACCTACTGGCATCATTCCTAAATGTATACCGCACTTAAAAGTGTTTGGAATAGACTTGGATATGGATTTCTTTACCCCAGTGGAGGAGGCAGATTATGAATATAGCAGTGTCCATACTTTATAGTTTAGCTGTATTGTCTCTTCTGATATTTGTTTACTACTATTTGGGTTACCGGTCACAAAAGAAAGAGTGGAAACAAAAGGTTAAACAGTGGTTTCCTGAAGAAGAACGGAAAAGTTTTATCAGTAAATGGGGGGACAATTTTGATGAAAAAGAGTCTTCCCAGGCATTGCGCAATAAATTACAGAATGCTAATTTAAATCTTCTGCCTTCAGAATACATAGGTATTTTTGTGGCTGGTTATCTTACATTGTTTGTCCTGTGTTATTCAGTTTTTGGTATGCCAATTTTGGTGGCGATGCTTCTGCCGATATTGCTGTTGTTTGTTGCGAATTATTTACTGTTTTACTTTAGGAAAAATAACTATGAAATTCGATTCAATGAACAACTTGGCGAAATATGCAGGATACTTGGAAATGCAGCACGATCCGGGTTAACCATTAATCAGGGAATCGATATTGTTGCCAGAGAGGTATCAGCTCCAGCTGGTGATGAATTTAAACGAATTTCAAATGAATTGAAGCTTGGGGTTACGATGGAAAAAGCCTTTCGTTCGGTGCAGAAGCGAAATAAATCCCGGGATTTCAATCTGTTTATCGCAACATTGCTTATTCAGAAAAAAACAGGAGGAAACCTGGCACTAACTTTGGATACAATGGCTGACACTTTTGAAGAACGCAAGGTGCTGAATCAGGTGATCAAAACGATGACATCCGAAGAAAAATATATTTCATTTATTGTACCTGCGTTACCTATATTTCTGCTGTTGGTCATGAATAATGTAATAGACGGATTTATCGATCCATTATTTTCCGGTTTTGGCTTGATTATCTTGATTATATTTCTCATTGCAATAGTTTTATCATTTTTTCTGATACGAAAAATAACGAATATAAAGGTGTAGTATATGGATGCATTAATTATTTTAACAATAATCGCTTTTTGGTTCTGTTGTCTGATTGCAATGAAACATTTATGGACATTTCTTCGTGAGAAACGGTATGCAATTGACCATGTTGCAGATGTAACGCATATCGATCCGTTTGAGAAAAAAGTAAAAAAGAAAAATAGAAGGGCTGAAATATTCAGCCGTATTACGAATTACGCAGATGACTTTGCAGATTTGGGACAGCGAATTAATTTCTTCAGTGAGAACCATATGGTGGAAGAATGGCTGAGAAAATCCGGAAATCCATTAAAGTTAACGGTATCCCGTTTCCAGGGATTAAAAATATTTTTATTCATCATAGGCTTCTTTTCTGGGTTACTATCCATGGTTATTGGGCTGCCATTCTCTCAATATATGATTATATTTAATCCAGTAATCGGTTATTTTATACCGATTATACTCATTCGGAGGGAGGCAAAGAAGCGCCAGTTATTAATCCGAAGAGATTTACCAGACTTTATGGATACGGTAAGTACCAGTTTACAAGCTGGTGTTAGTTTAGATCACGCATTAAGGGAGGTGATTCGATATTTCGACGGTCCAATTCGTGAGGAGTTTACACGATTTAATCAGGAAATTGATCTTGGTGTTCCAAGGGAAAAAGCATATCGTGAATTATTAAAACGAAATGACAACGAAGAATTTCAATCGCTAATCAAGGCTTTAATCCAGGGAATGGATCTAGGGATACCGATAGCAAAGACGTTTAAAATTCAGGCGGAAGATTTAAGGCAGATAAGGCAGGAACAAGTTAAAGAATTAGCAGCTAAAGCTTCGCCAAAAGTAACTTTGGTCACAACATTTTTAATTGCACCTGTTTCCATATTGATGATTGCGGGCTTGATGATCATGAATATGTTGATGGGTGAAAATAGTATTTTTAATCTACTTTAATAAACAGGAGGAATTTAGAATGAACTTTATTAATGGAATCTACGCAAAGGCTATTAACAGATTTGAAAGCATCAAACAGGATGAAAGAGGGTCGCAAACACTTGAGTGGATTGGGATTGCTGCGGTTATTGTTATTATGGTTGGAGTTATTTCCCAAGCGTTCAGTAATGATACGTCTATAGGAAACGCTGTATTGAAAAAAATCAAAGGATTTATTCAAGACATTGGCGGGGGTAACTAATAAATTTTAATAAATGGGGTATTATGTTATGCAACAAGTTTTAAAAGTGCTGATACTATTTCTTACCTTATTAATCTTTATAGTCGGTTGCAGTGATAATGAAGAAGATAAGAATCCAAAAAATGTTTCGGACCAACAAGAAAAAGAAACAACAAAACAAGACAAGAATGAAAACATAGAAAGCAATAGTGATAATGATAATAAGCCATCTCTAGATGTTAGTGGAAGGAACATTCCTGATGCCCCAGAAAAGACAGCAGGTTTGATTAATCAAAAAAAAGGTCCATATGCAACTGCTGATTTGTTTAATAAGAAGATTGAAAAAGAAATTATAAATAAAATGGAAAAAATAGGTAAACTACCTAAACAGGCAACTGATAAGCAAATGGAAACATATTTTAGTTACATATACTCTTTAGTTTCAGTAGACTTTCCTAATCCTGAAGATGTTATTAAAAAATGGCAGTTTGCTTCATTTGGTAATCCAAAACTTCCAGATGCCCGTTACCATTTTAAAGAAAACTATAATATTGAAATTATTTTAGATGCCAGTGGAAGTATGGCAGCACTTGCACAAAATGGGAAAACACGTATGCAACTTGCAAAAGAAACGATTAATAGTTTCCTGTCCAGTGTTCCACAAGAAGCTAATGTATCACTACGCGTATATGGCCATAAAGGTTCTGGCTCTGAAGCAGATAAAAAAATGTCATGTAGTGCTATTGAGCAAATTTATGGATTTGCGCCTTATGAAAAACAGACATTCCAAAAAGCACTGAATGGCTTTAAACCAAGTGGTTGGACTCCGATTGCTGCCGCATTGAAACAATCACAGAAGACGATGAAAAAGTTTGATTCTAAAAAAAATACGAACCTTATTTATTTAGTTAGTGATGGAATAGGTACTTGTGATGGAGATCCGGTAAAGGTGGCAAAATCATTCTCTAAATCAAATGCAAAGCCAATTATTAATATAATAGGATTTCAAACCGATTCTAAGGCACAGAAACAGTTGGAAAAAATGGCAGAAGCGTCAGATGGTATTTTTACTTCCGTTTCCAATCAAGAAGGATTAAAAGAAGAATTTAGTCGTGCGGAAGAAGTATTGCGAGCATGGAAAGATTGGAAGGAACAGGCGTTAAATGATGCAGAATATCAGAAAGTGGAACATTCTTTTGACATACTTGGTTTGACGAATGAATGGGGCTATAAAACAGATGTATTAACAACACAACTATACACAATTATTACTATGTTAAATGAAAAAGGATACATTACAAATGAACAGGAGGAAAAATTTCTAGAAAGAAGAAATACTATAGAAGAGATGGCTCGACAATCAAGAAATGAATTAGAAGAACAACTTAAAAAAATTAGTGCCGACAATGTAAAAAAAATGAAAGAGAAAATCAAAAAGAAATATGATACACAAACCCAGAAGTAAACACCCAGATTGCTAACTTTTTGTAGAAATGGGGTGATTTAAATTGATAATTGGATAAAGAAGTTATTAATTATAACTTCTGTTATTTTTATCGCGTTCTTTCCAGTAATAACACCAACTGTTTATGCCGTTAGTTCATGGTCTGGAGACTCCTGGGAAGGAGATTCTTGGAATGGTGACTCCTGGTCTGGGAATTCCTGGGATGGATCCGAACTAGAATGGGATGGAAGCCCCTGGGAAGGTAAAGGTACTGATGGATCAAAAACAGATGGTTCTAATTGGTTAGGATATGAGTGGAGTAGTCTTCCTTGGTATATGAAAGGCTGGTCTATCGACGGATATATTGGAAATGGAACAACAGGAGATGCCTGGTCCCAGAATGGATTCAATGGAAACGGCACAAATGGTCAAGGCACAGTTGGAAATGGAACAACAGGGGATGCCTGGTCCCAGAATGGATTCAATGGAAACGGCACAAATGGTCAGGGCACAGTTGGAAATGGAACAACAGGAGATGCTTGGTCCCAGAATGGATTCAATGGAAACGGCACAAATGGTCAAGGTACAGTTGGAAATGGAACAACAGGGGATACTTGGTCACAAGATGGATTTAATGGAAATGGTACCGATGGAAACGAGACTGATTTAGATCCAGCAAAAGTAGCGGAGTACGTTGCCAAAGATGTGATTGGTGGTACTGCTACCTTTATTGAAGCTGGTTTAAGGCATCAACGATACTTAGATTCTGGGATAACAAAATCTGGTTTCGGGTCTTCGGCATCAAGAGTGTATGGGAACATGCTTGTGAATGGTTTGAAATTAGCTGGTGTGGATAGTACATTAACGGGTGCGTATGATGTAGGTACTAAATTCTATGATGGTGCTCAAGGATATAAGGCTTTTCAAAATGCAAAAAATGTAAGAAATACCGCAGATGAAGCAAGTGATGCTTCTAAAGTTTTACAACAAACAAAAGAATCAACAAAAGCAAATAAGGCACTATCTGTTATGAAAAAGGTTCCTGCCCCACCCGCAGGAGTTGAAAAAGCATTATCTAAGTTTAATGTTGCTGCTGCAGCCATAGGTACAGTTGCCTCAGGTGCCAAAACTATTGGTGAAATTCGAAATGCTTCAGATGTATTAAATAGTAACGCAAGTGGTGCAGATAAAACTGCGGCAGTTGCAGATGCAACTGCAAGTGCCGGCAACACTCTTATGAACGCTGGAGTTGTTACTTCTGCAGTACCAGTACCGGGTGCAAGAGTTGCGGGTGGTATAATGGTTGCAGGAGGAGCAGTATTGTGGGGAGCTTCAAAAGCTACTAAATATGTTGCTGAGAATTGGAATTCTATAAAGGAAACTGGTAAAAAAGTCTGGGAAGGCACGAAAAATATAGCTAAAAAAGGCTGGGACGCTGTGACAGGTCTCTTTGGTTAACAGAGGTGAGCACTAGCTCATTTCTGTTAACTTTAAACCCAATCTGAAGTGAGTGATAACAATGTATTATGATAATCCACTGGTTAAGAAAGAAGCTAAAAAACACAAAAGATTTTTAGAATCATTTACTATTAATCCCGGTTCTTTTTTAATTAATAATAACCAATACTTTTTTGTTAATTATTATAGAGGAAAGAAAATGACTGATTGCGCGGTGGTTTCTCCAACCTCCAAGGCCGAAAAAAGTGAATACTTGATGGCATACGATGCATTAATGGAATATGCTCAACTTACAGTATCGATTATGTCATTTGGTGCCGAAAAAGCAACTGCTGATATGCATGCGTTTACTACGTTACAACAATTTTTTACTGATGTTTTAAACAATGGAGAGAATTACTTAAAACAAGAGGACAAAAAAGAAATTGCTTATTGTCTTGAAAGAATAAACTTGATTTTAGATTTGCAAGATCGCCTTGGTAAAATATATGAAGAGTTTTATCAAAAAACAAAAAAATTCCATGAGGGATTTATAGAAAACTTTACAAATTCAGATATTGAAGAAGCAGTCAATTACATGGGTGAAATAGACTATATTCAATACAAGCAATTAGTCGCTAACTATGAGTCTATACCAAAATTTAAATATATTAAAGAATTAGAAATACCGGAGTTAAAGAAATATAAAACAAATGCTGTAAGAAGTTATTTAGAGGAATTTTCTATTAACCAGGGCAGGCAACGTAAAAGAATAGATAGTCTTAAATTTCAGACGGACATGGAAACATTAACGAAAGAAGAGCACATTGAAGGTGCTATAAAAGACTTTTATAGAAACTTGGCTGAGACAAATGCTTCTTCCAGAAAAAGAATGCGTTATCCAAAGTAGGTTATAATTGCTGTTTTTATATAACTTAATTAAAAGCCGACAAGGAGAATACCATGGAAAAACCATTAATCAATGCATGGGAAGTCTATACAGGTAAATTTGAAAAAATACTTGTTTTAATGTTAACTACAACCTTGCCTTTACTCATGCTGCATTCATTTATAACAAACTACATATATGCTATAACCCCAAGTTACTCTAATGTTTATTCCTTTGCGGACATCTATTATGGGCTATTAACATTACTGTTTTTCTTATATGCGCAGGTTCCTTATATTCAGTTTGTATATAACGAATATAAGGGTGTTGAAAATAACTTACGCCAGTCTATATTTAGCTTTTTAACTAAAGGATTTACCGTTTTTGTATTTGCTTGTATTATATCTACTCTCACTACTATAGGGTTTATGTTATTTCTAATACCAGGTTTAATTATTTTGTCATTATTCTTTCCAGTTCCTTACATAAGTGTATTTGATAATAAGTCAGTATGGAAATCTTATAAAGAAGGTTTTCGTATTGGCAAAAAGAACTTATTTAAGATTTTACTGATACTCATTATAACCGGAACTGCTGAGCTATTAATTGGTATTTTCATAACCTATCAGCTGTTTAATATTACTTCTTCTTTTGCAGCACAGATGATTACTCAAATGACATTGAATATTCTTATCTTTCCTTTCATCGTTATACTTACAACATCTTATATAATTAAGTGGCGAGCGTCGTTGGAAATTTTAGATGTTAATGTTTCTGAAAACAGTTGAATGTACGTATTCATCTGAGTGCAATTATTCATTCTGGAAATGAGGGAAGATTATGAGCGGATTGATTAAAAAAGTATTAGTTTCATTGGCGATAATTTTTGTTATCTTTCAACCTGTACTTACTCCTCTTTCTTATGCTGTTGGACCATGGGAGGGAAATACCTGGGAAGGTAATCCTTGGGAAGGAAATTCTTGGGATGGTAATAATTTAAAATGGTCTGGTAATACATGGTCAGGTGATTCTTGGGAAGGAAACTCCTGGGATGGAGACAGCTTACTGTGGTCAGGGAACCCATGGGAAGGTAAAAGTTGGGAAGGGAATGGAACGAACGGAAACGGCACCAATGGCAATGGAACAGCAGGAAATGGAACGAATGGAGACGGCACCAACGGCAATGGAACAGAAGGGAATGGAACGAGCGGAAACGGCACCAACGGCAATGGAACGGAAGGAAATGGAACAAACGGAAGCGGCACTAACGGTAATGGAACTAATAATGATATTGGACTTGAAGAATACCCAAAACTTCCACAGGAATATAACGTTGGCAAGTATATTTTAAACGATGTGGTGATGGGTCAGGCAAAGTTAATTGGCGATTTTCAAACCTATCAAAATTTAAAAGATCTTGGTTATAATCCTAAATTTAATTATGGTGGCAGATTTTATTCCAATTTACTTATGAACGGGGTTAAACTTGGAGTTGGAAATAATGCTATAAACAGTATGTACGATACATATACACATGTGGCTGATGGTGTTAAGGGTGTCCAGGATTTCCGAACTGCACGTAAATTTGCTACGATGGCAGATAACGCACAGGATGTCGCTAATACAGCAGATAGTTTGCGTGATGCTGCAAATGTTGCAGATAATTTTACCCCGCCTGCAGCTCCTGTCGGGGCATTATCGAAATTGAATGTTGCTGCAGCAGTTGTAGGTACTGGAGTTTCCGCGTTCGAAACTGGATACAAAGGTGCTAAGGCGTATGATGTTTTAACAAGTGATGCCTCCGGAGCGGAAAAAACGTCTGCTGTAGCTGATGCAACGGCGAGTTTAGGAAACACTTTGATGAACGCTGGAGTTGTGACTTCAGCCATACCAGGCGGTCAGGCAATCGGTGCCGGTATGGTAGCAGTTGGTGCTGGCATTTGGGTGGTATCCAAAGGTGTTAAATTATTTGCGGATAATTGGAAGGGTAATTTGTGGGATACCGGAAAACATCTTGCTAAAAAGGCCGGAAATGCTATTAAAAATGTAGCATCAAGTGCTTGGGATACAGTAACAGGATGGTTTTAAAGGTTAGACAGTTACATTTAGTAATATAATGTGGGGATGATGCTCAGAATGAACGAATTAGAAGTTAAAGCCAGAAAATATAAGAGGTTATTCGAGAAAATTAAATTTAATCCACATCACCTTCATGTAAATGGAGATGAATTTTATCTCGTTTATTATCAAAAGAGGATAACCAACAAAACAACAATGGTACTTTTATCAACTAATTCAAATTCCACTATAGAAGAGTATAACAATGCATTAGAATCGATGCTGTTTTTGTTGGTTTTATCCTCGAATATTATAAATTATGGTGGACAGCGTAAAAACATTAATATGAAAGCATTTTATACAACAAGGGATTTTTTTAGCAGTGTTCTTGATAACGCATCGCTATCTGAAAATGAACAGCAAATCTATCATTCTTGCTTGGAAGCATTAAATACTCAGATAGAACTTCAAGAAAAACATATCAATCTTATGAATGAATATATGGATTATTATAAAGAGAAGGAAGAAAAAGGTTTCGGATTTTTACCTGAAGATATCGATTATACTAAAGAAGTATTTCTGGAAATGGATTATATACAATATAAGCAGTTGTTAATTAATCAGGATGCAATAAACTTATTTGAAAAAGCGGAACAAATTCGAAAAAGTAATGATTCTATAAAAAATTCATCCAACTTTGAAACTAATCAATATATAAAAGAGTTTGCGAGAGGCGAACGGAAATTGGCAAAAGAAATTAATAGCGTAACTTACGTTGAAGGTTTGGAAAATATGACAAAAAACGAACACAAGGAAGCTGTATGGGAATATTTTTATACGGGACAAAAAAAGCGTATTAATTCCATGAAAAAGGATATTCGACATCCGAAATTATAGATGCTGTCAATATAAAAGGGTAGGAGAGTTTAAGATGCTTAAATGGTGGAAAGAAAAAGTTAAAAGTGAAGATGGATCAGCTACAATTGAGTTCCTGGGGATTGTACCCTTGGCTCTGATGTTGCTAATGATTATTGTCCAATTTGTTGTTGGTATCAATGCTGTACTCGTTACGCAGTCCGCTGCAAATGAATATGCTACGGTGTATTCCGTGACAAAAAACCCTGCAGAGGCGAGTGATGCTGCCAGCGAAATATTATCATCTACCGGCAGTTATCTTCAGACAACATCTATTTCTGGATCCGGTTTAGGAAATAAGGAATTTTCCGCCAATGTAAGTGTTAATATTCATCTCCTCTTTTTACCTGAAGAAATTTTTGGTTATCCATTGCCTTCTGTTCCATATTCAACGACAGCCTATGGCAGGGTGATTGAATGATGTGGAAATCTATCAGGAACGAAGATGGAAATATTGCTCTTTTTGTCCTTGGTATGTTGAGCATCATTATGATTCTGCTTGTTTTTGTATTAAATTTAGGGGCTGCACTTGCCACAAAAGAGGATTCAGCAACAACAGTTCAGCAGGCAAGTTTATCTGGATCAAGTGTGCTTTATGAAGAGGTTCGGAAAGTTATTTATGATTATGAACATGATACCTTAGAAGGCGCACTTCAAGCCTTCTTCAAAAATATTGAAGAAGATGTGGATGATAGGGCAACTGTACTGGCAAACAGCGGAGGATATAGTGACTGGTCCCGGAATGAAATTGAGGTTGAAGCATTTGATCAAGTATTAACAGAGGAGTTAAATAAGGAAGTTGTCAGGCAGAAATTACATGAACTGCTCCGGAATAAGAATATCGAACAAAAAGTAATCAATGAAGTGAAGGAAACAATTACAGATAATGGTGGAAAATTGGAAGGCGCGGTTTTATATATTCGTAATAACCAATTTTATGTAAGAGCAGCTAATGAAATGGAAGGTATCTCATTTGATGAATATATGGAAGGCATTAAGGAGAATGTCTATCAGGAGTCGGCCGGTCCTAAAATAGATTTTCTGGATGAGGTTTGGAATTATAGTAATACAATTCCACTTAATTAATAGAGGGAGAATCATAAATGCGAATGAAAAAAGTTTTATTCTTTATTGGCTTGTCACTAGTCATGCTGCTCACTGCATGTGCTTCTGATCAGGCGAAAGAAATTGTTGAGTATCATAACAGCTATCTTAAAAATGTGAATCACAAAGGGAAAGAATTGGATAAAATTATTAAACAATCCTTACAAGAAGCAAACCCTCAAGCTGCATATCAGATGCAGAAGGAAAAGGCAATGCCAATCGTTCAGGAAATTACAGAGTACATGAAGTCGCAAGAACCTAAAACTGATGTTGTCAAGGAATTGCATCAAATGCGATTGGATCAATTTAAGAAATGGGAAAAGGGTATAAAGATGAAATTCGAAGCAGTTAAGAAAATGGGAGAAGGTATTAGTCAGAAAAAGGCAAAGGAACTGGTTGATAAAGCCAATAAACAATTAAAAGAGGCTATAAATTTAGGAAAGAAAGCAGATGAGAAGTTCTTGGGTTTAGTTGAGGAATATAATATAGAACTTGAAACAGAAAGTAACTAAATATTTCTGATAAAGGAGAGTGTAATTATTGTCCAAATCTGAAAAGAAGTGGCGGAGGTTCTACATGATATTGATGATTTTTATCTATGCCATCTTTGTTCCAGTTACCGTATTTGAATGGTTGTCAGGTACGGCAGGATTTCCATTAACCGCTCTTGTAGTTGGAACGGCATTACCTGTTATGCGAACTAATCATATAAGTCAAATCCAAGAAAAATACGGTAAAACATCATCATAAATTGAACAAGGGAAAATGGTTTATAGCATTTTCCCTTTTCTTTTATGAAGAAGGTATACATATTGGAATGAGAAGCATTGGTTATTAAGGGTGAAGTTCAATGAATGATGAGCAAAGGGAAGAATGGCTTAAAATACTGAAAAACGTGGAAGGCCAGTAATTCTATGAAGGCAGATACCATATAATTTTTGCTGAATATGGTGTGTCATAATGATGCGGAACGAAAATGGAGGTATATCTTTTGAAAAAAATCTGGTATTTAACAGTTGCAATTATAACATTATTATTTATTTTGTCCGGATGCGGTAATGAGAATGCTGGTAAAACAAATGAGTCCACTGAATCCAGGGAGTCAGCTGAGACTGAGCAGGAAAGTAAAAAAGATAATAATTCTACAGAAGCGAAAGAACCGTTAAATGTACAATTTGACGGGTCTGTAACATATAAAAGCCATCATCTTACCGTGGAAGGTCAGACAGGATGGTTCATTTGTGTATAAAACTGAGATTCCGGAAGAGTACGAATATGGACTAAATGTAAAAATTAGGTTTCGTCCTGAAGATTCAACATCTGATTCCATTAAAAAGAAATATAGGGAGTTTGGTAAAAATCTGAAAGGTCCATTTGTGCGTCTTTATGAAAGTTCAGAAGAGGTCAGAAAACAAGCCAGTACTAATGTTTTTTTACCTTTAAATAATAGCAAGTCTGCTACTAAAGAAATTACAAAGCCAGATTGGAAAAAACCTGAAGATTATGGTGATCAAAAATTCGAATGGAAGCCGATGCTACATATAATAAAAATCTTGTATTTATAGATGGAAAGAGTAATTTAATAGAGGGTAGTGAATTAAGTCTAACAATACTTAGTCCGGAAGGTGCCAGGACTGGTTCCGGCGACAAAATTCGTGTTAACCCGGATGGTACTTTTCATGCACAAATTGAGAACCCTTCTCAATCAAAAAGTCTAAAAAATTATACGCTGCGGTTTATATTTAAACCTTCAGAATACAGTTGGGAAAATGTATGGAAGCAATACGGGAAGAAAGGTCAGCACACGACAGGAAATCTTATTGAAGATTGGGCCGATCAGCAACAGGCCGTTCTGAAAGTGCCTTTAGATTAAAGTTTTATTTTTTAAGAGGAGAGATATTAATGAAGCGTATCAGTATATTGTTTACAATCATCTTTCTTTTGGTCACACTTTTGTTAACAGGATGCTCTACCAATGAACAGGCTGCTACTAAGGAGAAAGATAAACAGTCCGATCAGGCAGAAGAAGAAAAGGAAGAGCCCAAAGCTCCAAAAGCAGCGAGCGAACCGGAAGCAATGGTAAACGAAGGTCCCGGGAAATTTTATTCAGCCGATGAAGAGAACATGGAGAAATGGTCTAGTGCGCTGAAAAGGTTACCAAAAGACCTGACCGCCGATGAAGCCTATAATCACTTAATTCATTATCTGTCAGCAGATTATGGCCCGGCTTTGAAGAAATACAAAAATTTTAATCCATCATTTCTGGTCGATGGAGCACCGGAAGGCAGTAGTGATTCTAAAAAGCAGGAGGAATACAAGAAACTTCATGTTGCCTTATTAATGGATGCAAGTGGCAGTATGGGAGCTTATGTGAGTGGCGAGATGAAAATGAAAGCAGCCAAGAAATCACTGAAAAAATTTGTTTCTCAGCTTCCAAAAGATGCAAAAGTAATGCTCCGTGTTTATGGGCATAAGGGTACCGGGAGTCAGGAAGATAAGAAAATGTCCTGCAGCAGTACGGAAGTCGTTTATCCTTTAAGTACATATGATAAGAAAAAATTCAGTGAATCGCTATCGATATTTAAACCTGCTGGATGGACACCATTGGCAGCATCTATTAAAGCAGCTAAGAAAGATTTGCAAGGAAACTCAGGAGATAATGTGAAGAACGTAGTATATATTATCAGTGATGGAGAAGAAACGTGCGGCGGTAATCCGGTACAAGCGGCAAAACAGCTGCATGATTCAGGTATCGCGACTGCCGTTAATATTATCGGTTTTGATGTTGGGAACAAAGCACAGGCTCAACTAAAAAAAGTAGCGGAAGCTGGCGGTGGATCTTTCACGAATGTTGATTCTGGTACAGATATTTTTGAGGTTGCCCAGAACAATATCCAGGAAGCGGTGGAAACTGCTGAACTAAACATGTGGAGTGCTATGGAAGGTGTTGACTTGACATGGGATGCCATTCACATGAATGATGATCTGGACGCAATTGCAGCTGACTTTCGCGATATTATCCAGAACGAAAATGCTCTGTTGCTGGATGGTATGGAGAAACTGGTCTCTTTGAAAAAGATATCTGAAGAGGAAGAAGATAAAGTGAGGGAAATGATTGAAGCAAGAGAAGAAAAAATCGATAAATTCAACGAGAAGAAAGAAGATAAGCTGGAAAAACGTATTGAAGAAGAGAAGCAGAAGGCCAGTGATATAATTGATAAGATGAGGGAAAAGAAAGCGAAGGATTAGACGTTGATTGATGTAGAATTATTGGGACGGTTCTTGCGCTACTTAGCATGGATACAATTTGCATAATCCATAGCCATTAAAAGTAACTGAGTTCATAAGGAACAAAAGAACCGATCCCATGTATACACGGTGTTGAATTTAATATTTTATCTGATCAGATTGAAAAGAAGGTGGAAAACTTGTTTTATATGGGAATTGTGATTGTTGCTTATTTACTACCGTTTATATGGATTTTATGGT
Organism: Virgibacillus ihumii; assembly: GCF_902726655.1. NCBI lineage: Bacteria > Bacillati > Bacillota > Bacilli > Caryophanales > Bacillaceae > Virgibacillus > Virgibacillus ihumii. Next base: position 1,388,756 of record NZ_CACVAN010000001.1, on the reverse strand, counting down.
CCTTTATTGACGTCAAAAAAGGTGACAAGGAAAAGTTTAATAGGAAGGGTCCGTTGATACTGTTTGTTGTGATTTTAATACTTAGCGTTGTGGTTAATTTCTATCTTTCTTTTGCTTATAACCTTTCATTCTTCCAAAATGGTTTTACAAGTATGATAGGATTGATAGTAATTGGTTCACTTTGGGTTATCATTGCGATTATCAACATTATAACGACAGTAATAGCACGCCAAAAAAATTTATCAAAAACATTACATAATCCTAAAGTAGTATGGATTTTCTCCGGGGTGTTTGCTGGAACGTTATTAATCTTCTTTCTGTGGTTTATGCCATTGGGCAACAAAATTTCCTATGCTGTTACATTAAATAATGCAATTAGTGCAATGGAGAATTCCTCGGAAAATAAGGAAATATCATTAGTTCAAGTTCTCTCAGAAAGTGATTGTTTCAGAAGAAGGAACTGTGATGAAGAATATAAAAATGTGTTTTATGTAAGGAATAATCTTGATAACACAAAAGAGGTACAGCTCCAGATCTACGCACTCGATGCAAATAAAGAAGAATTAAAGGTCATTGATTCCAACATAATGGAATTGGAACCAGGTGAAATCCAGATGGTTAAAACAGAGGAAACGAATGAAAAGAGGAATATTTGGAGCCAACCTACATTTAAGACTGAGAGACGTGTGGTTTATTACAAGTATAATTACCGATACCGAAATGCCGAATGATAGTTGTAGTTGTTGAAAACTTGTAGCCGTGGGTTGTGAATTACTGGGACGGTTCTTGTGCTTCTTATTCCGGTTTGCTTGGAAACAATCGATATGATGACTTGGTAAAAAATACAAGGAGAGATTTGGATGAAGAAGTTCTTATTTGTTGTGTTTCTGTTATCTATGTTAGTGGGGTTATCAGCATGTGGAGCGGATAACGAACAAGAAACGGATCAAAAGGAAAAAGAAACGACTGAGCAAGCTGATGATGAAAAGAAGAAGGCAGATGAAAAAAGTTCATATGATAAGTCAGATTTGAAGCATTTGCATTTTTCTAATGTTGAGGAAAGGATGCAGATAAGTTTAGAGGACGCCAAATATAGTGGAGATAATTATAATGAAGAAAAAGTGCTTCAAATCATGCAACAGCTTCCGAAAGATCTTGATGCTAAAGACTATTATTATAAGATTCTATCTTTGGTTGGGGAAGATTATCGTTCTTATTATGAATTTTTCAACAGTGTAGACACATCATTTAAAAATCCGAGTTCAAAACCCGGCGAAATGCAAAAACCGGGAAAGAAAAAACAGCCAAAGGTGAATGTTTCCATATTGTTTGATGCGAGCGGAAGTATGGGGGCAATGATTAATGGCAAAACAAAGATGGAATTGGCAAAGGAAGCAGTGAATACTTTCGCAAGTAACCTTCCTAAATCTGCAAATATTTCTTTAACAGTTTACGGCCACAAAGGTACTGGGTCTGATAGTGATAAAAAGCTTTCCTGTAATAGTATCGAGGAAATTTATTCTCTTGACTCTTATAAAAAGAAATCATTTAAAAAAGCATTAAACTCCTTTTCACCGGCTGGATGGACGCCATTAGCAGGTGTTATGGAGTTGGCAAAGAAGAACTTAAAGAACGAGAGAGGTAAAAATACAGAAAATATCATTTATGTGGTTAGTGATGGGGTGGAGACTTGTGGTGGAAATCCCGTAAAGGCTGCCAAGAGTTTAAATCAATCTGATATGCAGGCAATTGTCAATATCATTGGATTTGATGTGAACGATAAAGGACAGCAGCAATTAAAGCAGGTTGCAGAAGCGGGCGAGGGAAAATATTCCACAGTAAGAACTGAACAGGAACTAAATGAATTTTTTGAACAAGAAACTACAGAACTTATAAACGAGTGGTATAACTGGGAAACAGAAAATGTCAATAAATATTATGATACGGAAACCGATCGAGTGAATGAACTTTATGATATGGAAACCGAAATGGTAAATACGGCTTATGACGAAGAAACACGCATCAAAAATCTGACATATAAAATGGAAAGGGCTATGGATATAGAAGGATCAGAGATTAGAAGTATTGCATCGGATATTGCATATAAACTTAGAGAATACGCTAGAAACACAGCTTACAAGTATCGGGAAATAATTCGGGAAAAAGCATATAAGCATAGAGAAAACGTTCGGGATAAGGCTTATGACGAACGTGAAGATCTAAGAGATAACGATTAACTTCAGTAACAAGCAGACTTTTCATACAAAGGTAGGTAACAGGGAAGGTGCCAAATAGCATCTTCCCTGTCTTTTACAACACTCCCCTTAAAAACTCCCGAATCTCATCCGCTTCCATCTCCGTCTCATGAAAAAAGTGCTCGATTTCGCCCTCTTTATCGAGATCCTCCAGTCCCAAAAACGCAAAACGATTTTTCTGCAAATAGATAATAATATGCTTGGCTGGATCATCTTCGTGCTTTATGAGAACAAAGTCATAGCGTTGCAGATCACCCTTAAAGTTGATATAACGGACTTCTTTTGTATGTGTTTCATCTTTTAGTATATTGAATTTTTCATCCATATAACTCACTCCATGCAGTTTTGTTTTACTATAACATGTATTGGTTCTTATGATATAGTTAAATGAGCAAGATATGCGGAGGGTGAAAAATGTATTTTGTTGATCGTAAACAAATAGAAGAAACACTTGATTATATGAATGAACTGCTGGCAGAGGTAAAAAAGCATCAGTTCGGTTCATTTATGGAAAAATTATATTTGGAACGAACGGTACATATGGTGATCGAATCGATGCTTGATGTCGGGAACATGATGATTGACGGATTTATTATGCGTGATCCGGGCAGCTATGAGGATATTATTGATATTCTGGTTGATGAAAAAGTGGTGCCGAAGAGTCATGATGAAGGATTGAAGGTAGTTATTCAGCTGCGGAAACATCTTGTTAAAGAGTATTTGTCTGTTGATCACGAATTGCTGGAGAAAACTCTAAAGAACCATATGGAAAAGCTGTCAGAATTCAGTTCCTATGTAAGAAAATATTTGGACACAGAACTTGGAGTGGCGAATGCATTTATAAAGAATGATGATTAGAAAGAGGTACTGTATTTGAAGACATATAAAGCATACTTAATTGATTTGGACGGAACGATGTACAGAGGGAACGAACGGATTGAGGCGGCCGGAGAGTTTGTTGATAAGCTGGCCGCAAAAGGTATACCGTATTTATTTTTAACGAATAATTCCTCCAAAAAACCGGAGCAGATTTCGGATAAATTGGAACAGATGGATATCAGGTCGACGCCGGAACATGTTTTTACATCCAGTATGGCGACGGCGAAATATATTCGGAAGCAAAAAGAAGGTGCGCGGTGTTTTGTAATTGGCGAGGAAGGACTGCACAATGCAATTCAAGGAGAAGGTCTCAGCATAAGCGATAATAATTGTGATTTTGTGGTAGTCGGCATTGACCACAATATCAGTTATGAGAAGCTGTCAACAGCATGTATTGCAGTCCGGAATGGCGCATCGTTCATCTCGACCAACAGTGATGTGGCGATTCCGACCGAGCGTGGTTTGGAGCCGGGTAATGGTGCGTTGACTTCGGTGATTTCCGTGAGCACGGGCAGGGAGCCGACTTTTATCGGGAAACCGGAAGAGATTATCATGGAACAGGCTTTGGCTGTAATCGGTTCATCCAAAGCGGATACACTGATGATTGGTGATAATTATCATACCGATATCCGTGCCGGGATGGATGCCGGGCTGGATACGCTGATGGTTTTTACCGGTGTTACATCGTTCGCTGATTATTCTGGTTTGGCAAAAAAGCCGACGCACTATGTGAAAAATTTATATGAATGGATAGAAAGAATCTAAAAAGCTGCTCACATTAGAGCAGCTTTTTTAAATTTAGTCATCCAGTTGTTTTACATCAGCTGTACCATGTGCAAGTCTGCTTGATGCGGCAGCGGCAATGGCTCCAACGATGTCATCGAGAAATGTATGGCATTCTCCGGTTGATTTGTCGTTCAGCTTCTGCAGAATGCCTGGCTTTTGTTTGTCAATATAGCCATAGTTCGTGAAGCCGATTGATCCGTAGACATTTACAATGGCAAAGGCAACGATTTCGTCTATTCCATACAGGCTCTCATCCGTTTCAATTGTTTTTTGCAGTGGCTGATCGAGCAGTTTTTTCTCCGCAAGTACATCAAGCTGAATTCCCGTCAGGATGGCATTTTGCACTTCCCGTTTTTTTAATACTTGGTCGACGTTGTGCAGGCAGTCGTCCATGCTTAGATTTTCATGATATTTTGCCTGGAGATAATATACCAGTTCGGCAATGTCATCCAGTGTAACTCCTCGTTGTGTCATCCATTCTCTTGCTTTTAATTCCAATTCGCTTTGTTGTGTGTTTTTGTCCATTTTCATCACCTTTTCTTTCAATAAAAGTTAAAAAATTGCTGATACATACATAGATATAATATAGATATTATTCGAATGGAGTGGATATCCATGAGGGAATTGCTTGCCGATTACTATAATATACATGCACGTGAAAATATTATTGTGAACGGAAGGGAGGGTTTTAAGCAGGATAACTTTCTTTATTTTACCATTTCAGCTGATTTTAGGGAAATTATACATATGGAGCAAGCGGCTACGGCATATTTTTTAGTTGAAAATAATTATACACAAGTTGCGTATCCGATTCAAAATGTGAATGGGGATTGGTTCACACGTTACCAGGGCAACCATTATCTTGTTTTGAAAGCTGCGTTTGCTGCATCTGGTCAAAGAAAATCGGAGGGAAAGGCATTGGCAGACCTGCATCTCGCAGGTCTGGATTACCCGTATGAACCGAGGGAGATTTCCAGTTATGGTCAGTGGAAGCAATTGTGGATTGATAAGCTGACAGCATTTGAAAACAAAATTATGCTAGATGCGGAAGAGGCTTTCGATGAATGGAGTCTACTGCTTGCTGATACGCTGCCATATATTGTTGGTATCAGTGAAAATGCGATTCAATACATGCAGGAAAGTGAAGGTGAGAAACGGTTTGCGGAGGTGGATCAAGGGACCGTATGCTTAAGAAGGTACTCCGAAAAACTTGCGGATGGATTTGTGTGGACGAACGATCTTGTTTATGATCATCCGGCAAGGGATTTGGCTGAACATATCCGTCACAATCTCCTGCAGGTAAATGATCCGCTGAATAAAATCAGGGATTTTTTGAACGAATATCAGGAGAAGCGGCAGTTGTCCGTATTCAGTTGGCGATTGATCTATGCCCGGCTGATTTTTCCCATTCATTTATTTGATGCGATTGAACGTGGCTTTTCCAATTCGGAGGACACCCAGCGTGTGCGGGAAATGAGGGATCTGCTGGAACGTCAAGCGGATTATGAACGACGGTTGGGACAGTTCTTTGACGAAGCGGGTGTCGATTGTGAAAGGTTGGAGATCCCTGTGTTACACTGGTTATAAAGAATTCAAGCATAGAGGAGCGAATGATTTGTGAAACCAGTTATTTATGTAACACGGAAGATTCCAGAAAGTTTGCTGGAACCCTATCAGGATCAGTTTGCATTTCGGATGTGGGAAAAAGCGGATGAACCAGTGCCACGGGATGTGCTGTTGAAGGAAGTGAATGATGCGGAAGGGCTGCTTTGTTTGTTGACCGAGCAGATTGACCGTGAATTGCTGGATCATGCGGAAAAGTTGAAAATTGTTGCCAACATGGCGGTCGGTTTTGACAATGTGGATGTTGCTGCTGCAGAGGAGAAGGGTGTCACGGTAACGAATACACCTGACGTGCTGACGGCGACAACTGCTGATTTGACATTCGCACTCCTGATGGCGACTGCCCGTCGGATAGTGGAAGCAAGTGAATATATTAAAAAAGATGCCTGGGAAAATTGGTCACCATACTTGCTGGCTGGTGCTGATGTACATCAAAAAACGATCGGAATTGTCGGAATGGGCAGAATCGGGCAGGCGGTGGCAAGTCGTGCAAAAGGCTTTGATATGAATGTATTGTATCATGCACGGTCACGCAAGCCTGACGCTGAACAGGAATTAGGTGCGGTGTATAAAGAATTTGATGAACTGCTGGCGGAAGCTGATTTTGTAGTTTGTCTTGTCCCGTTAACGGATGAAACTGCGAATTTATTTGACCGGGAGGCTTTTGGGAAGATGAAGCGGTCAGCAGTTTTCGTGAATGTTTCGCGCGGTGGTACTGTTGATGAGAATGCCTTATACGATGCGTTGACAGACGGAACGATTCGTGCCGCTGGATTGGATGTTTTCAAAGGTGAACCAATCAGTGCTGATCACCAGCTTGTCAAGCTCGCTAATGTGGTTGCATTGCCGCACATAGGGTCGGCAAGTGAGGAAACCCGCTCCAAAATGCTCAAGCTGTGTCTTGATAATCTTGCAGCAGTGTTTAATGGGAAGGATCCATTAACTCCGGTTAATAATGGTTAATTGAGTATCAAAGTAGAGTAGGAGGAGGGCTTTCGCCCTCCGACCCCTCGTCAAACCGGACGTGCAGATTTCCCGCATCCGGCTTTCACTTCGTCAGTTCCCCATTTCCGGGAATGAGTTGTTACTTTATTTCACTCACGAATTAGGAACGTTTGGTGAATAAGCTGACCATTGAAACCAATCCCGCTTGTGCTAACACTTTATTGGGTATGCGCCAATTCGACTCCATGGAACGCTTTTTCCTCATATAAGCTCGCACCCTCATTCGAATCCATTCATTCAGACGTTCGAATTTCTTTTTGACATTTCCTATCCTGAAGTAATTGGCAAATCCCCGAATGACTTCATTCAGTTTGTGAATCACTTCTGCCAGACTCTTACCTTGTTGTCTTCTTGATAGATGCCTTATTTTATCTTTAACCTTTCGGGCTCTTTCATCTGGAAGGACTAGATAGTCTTTCCAGAAATGAAACCCCAGAAAACGAAATCCTTCATCAAAATGAACGACTTTCGTCTTTTCGGGATGCATCGTGAGCTTTAAATTGCCTTCCAATATCTCTTCAGCTGCTTTATACGCTCGATTAGCTTTTATCTTCGTTTTACAGAAAATAATCGCATCGTCCGCGAAACGTACAACTGGAAATCCTTGTTGGTTCATTTTCCAATCAAATTCATCCAAATAGACATTCGCCAATAACGGTGATATGACCCCTCCCTGAGGAGAGCCGGAAGTCGTGTCATAGAACCGATCGTCTTCCATGACACCTGCTTTTAACCACATTTCAATCAAATCAAGTACTCGCCCGTCGGCGATTTTTGTTTTGACTTTTTCCATCAATAAGTCATGCGGGATATTATCGAAATACGATTGGATATCCAAATCCACCACGTATTCATACCCATTCTTCTTCGCACGTCTTACGACGTCCACTGCCTGATGTTGGGAATGTCCCTTTCGAAACCCATAACTGTGTGGATAAAAGTCCCGGTCAAACAAGGGTTCCATCATTTGCCGTACGGCTTGTTGGATGATTCGGTCCCTTACAGTGGGGATGCCCAGCGGTCGTTTCTTTTTGCCGTCCCCTTTTGGGATATAGTGACGTAGTACCGGTTCCGGTCGATAACGCTGTTGCTTCAAAAGCCGTTGGACTTCTCTAAGATTTTGTTCCAACTGCGCCTCAAACCATAGGATGGTTTCACCATCTACCCCGGCGCTACCTTTATTGGTCTTAACGGCATTCCATGCATCGTACAGGTTACTCATGCGGTACACCTTATCAATGATGGAATAAAATTTGCGCTTTGGTCGCATATTCATCACCACCTTCGCGCTTACTCACCACATTGGTCTTATGGTCACTACAAGAGGCGATTCCTCGCTTGTTCCACCATGTTGGATTACGTGTTTAGGCAAAAGCCAATCGCTCCTATCCAATCATCATGTACTCAGGTCGCAAGTCCACCTGTATCCTTACATGGCTTTTCATGTTCGGCAGGACGTACCCCTTGGTGAACCTTTCCATTTAATGCGTTACGTCTCCCACTCACTTCCATTCACAATGTTGACGAAGCAGGTCCCTTCACCGCCATATCACAACTTTTGATCGTGACACAGGTTAGATGACATCATGCATCTACTCATCCGAGTTTTCCCCTCCAGACTGTCGCCAGCCTTCATCGGCTCGGACTTCATCGCTACTACGGAGCCATCCGCCACCTGCAGTACCCTCGGTTTGGCTTTCCCCATTTAGGGTTATACCTCCCCTACCTACCGGTGTTTACCGATAGGAGTCTACAGTGCTTCCCCCAGTAATCACACACTCTGTTCCATCCATCCTGACCCTAATCACGTCGATGTGCCCTGTAGGTCGTTTCCCTTTTCTAGTTTCCCTACAAGGTGCGCAACTGCACAGGTTTCCCCGTTTTTTGGGCGGGTCACCCAACATCGCCGCCACCTCTGGTTCACACAATGTTCCGGGCTGGACTTTGCCTGCAGACCTTTCGGATTCCCCTTCGCAGAGGACACCCTGTCAATCCTGCCTCATCAGCGAGGATTCTTCTTCGGCTACGATACTTGAAAGGATAAAGTTATCGAGTGGATTTGAACCACTTAGAGTGTGGAACAGTGAGGCACACTAAAAAAAGCAGACACGATGGGGTGTCTGCTTTCATGTATATATTTTTTTAAAATACCTGTTCGATTTCTGTTACACCGGGAACTTCAGCCATTAATGCACGCTCAATCCCAGCTTTCAAAGTAATCGTGGAACTTGGGCAGTTGCCACACGCACCCATGAGACGAAGAAGTACAATGCCATCATCATCAACATCAATTAACTCCACATCTCCACCGTCGCGCAGTAAAAATGGGCGTAATTTGCTTAACACTTCCTGTACTTGCTCTTGCATTATCCATCTTCTCCTTTCTGATTATCATTATAAACCGAATTGGCGAAAAAATCTATCCAGAATTTTATTTCACTGATTATAGCTTCTTTTATTTTATCTTTAAATCAATATTTTGTAAAATAAAAGTAACTATGAAGGTGAGGGGTCAATATGGGAAAAAATTTGCAGATTACCGTTTACGGGGCGGAACAGATTTGTGCGAGTTGTGTTGGTGCCCCTGGATCAAAGGATACGTATGAATGGTTGCAGGCAGCAATTGGCAGGAAGTATGTTGCCGATGATATTACGTATGAGTATATCGATATTGATAATCCGCCTGAAATTGAAAAACATCAGGATTTTGCAGAACGAATTTTTGAAGAGGATTTATTCTATCCGATTGTCTTTGTAAATGATGAATTGGTTGCTGAGGGTATTCCACGGCTTAAGCCCATTTATAAAGAGTTGGATAAGCATGGAATCGAATTGCAATCATAACGGAACGGGGTTTTAAAATGAAGATACCTTATACAAAAATGCATGGACTTGGCAATAATTATATTTATATTGATTTATTTCATTTTGATTTGGATGAGCGTTTTTTTCCTGAGGTGGCGCGCCGGGTATCGGATGTCAATACAGGTATCGGATCAGATGGCATGATTGTGATTCATCCAAGCGATGTTGCGGATGTTGGGATGCGGATTTTTAATAAAGATGGCTCTGAAGGTATGAACTGTGGAAACGGACTACGCTGCGTCGCAAAGTATGTTGTTGAAAAAGGGATTGTAGAAACAGAGGATTTTAAAATTCAAACGAAAGCCAATGTAGTCGAAGCGGTGGTCCCATCCGCGGATGGTATTGTTAATGACATAACAATTAACATGGGTGAACCGATTTTGCAGCGGTCCCTCATTCCAATGATGGGTACAGATGAGGATAAAGTTGTTGCTGAACCTTTTGTAACTGATGGTAAAGAATTGAAGGTTACCGCGGTTTCAATGGGAAATCCGCATGCGATTTTTTTTGTGGATCGTATTGAAGATGCTCCACTTCATGAATTGGGGCCGGTTATAACGGACGATTTGCGGTTTCCAGACCAGGTAAACGTTGAATTTGTTGAAGTGGTTTCATCCGATGAACTGAATTTCCGTGTCTGGGAGCGTGGTTCAGGAATTACCCAGGCATGTGGAACCGGAGCATGTGCGTCTGTTGTCGCTGCCGTTCTTAATGGAAAGTCCGAGCGAGGAAAAGAGGTCACCGTCCACTTGAGCGGTGGTGATTTGGTTGTTAATTGGGATTTAAATGGAGTGGTCTGGATGACCGGCGGGGCGGAAATCATTACGGAAGGCGTTTATTTTTTCCGGGATTGATTGCTTGAACGTTTCGTACATCGTTTGTATACTTATAGTAACGATTCGTATAAAACCGTCAAAATACAGAGGAGGGTAAAAATGGTTATTACCATTACGGATAAAGCAGCTGATCAGGTGAAAGAAATGATGCAAGGTGAAGAAGAAGGTGTTCGTCTGCGTTTCGGTATTAAAGGTGGTGGCTGCAGCGGGCTTTCGTACTCACTCGGATTTGAACACGACGTGAATGATGATTTGGATAATATGTATGATATCAACGGAATCCCGGTTGTAATTTTCAATCAGGATGAACCGATTATAGAAGGTACAACAATTGATTATAAACAAAACATGATGGGCGGCGGGTTTGCAATTGAGAATCCGAACGCAATTGTTTCTTGCGGCTGCGGCTCTTCGTTTAAAGCGAAGAATCGTGAGGGCACGCCGGAAAATTGCTAAATGATTTGTGGAAGTGGAGCGCTTTAGCGGCGCTCTTTTTGTGTGAAACGGGTCCTTGCTGTTGATTGTAAAGTCTTGAACATTAACTTTACGAGCGGAACATCAACCGTACGGAGGAAACATCAACCGTACGGAGGAAACATCAACCGTACGAGCGAAACATCAACCGTACGAGCGAAACATCAACCGTATGAGAAAAACATCGACCGTACGAGCGAAACATCAACCGTACGGGGAAAACATCAACCATACGAGCGAAACATCGACCGTACGGGGAAAACATCGACCATACGAGCGAAACATCAACTGTATGAGGAAAACATCAATCATACGATAGAAAAAACCCGAACACTGGAAATAGCGTTCGGGTTTTCTAATTAAAACATTGCAGTTGAATGCTTTGGCTGGATGCGGGCTTTCGGATCGATGTATTGTTTAGCATTATTAATAGCAGTTGGTCCTTCTCCGAATCCGGTGGCAATGAGTTTGACTTTGCCGGGATAGGTGGTAATATCGCCGGCTGCATAGATGCCCGGGATGTTTGTTTCCATGCGTGAGTTGACGACAATGCTGTTCTTTTCGATTTCCAGACCCCAGTCTTTAATAGGTCCCAGGGTGGACACAAATCCGTAGTTGCAGAGCACGGAATCAACATCTACCGAAATTTTTTTATCGCCCTTAACTTCCTCAAGTGTTACAGTTTCAATTTTATCTGTTCCGCTGATTTCTTTTGGAACGAATGGAGTTAAAATATCAACATTTGATGCCATAAGCTTTTCGACGCTGTGTTCGTGGGCTCTGAATTTATCACGACGATGGACAAGGTTGACCTTTTTCGCAATTGGTTCAAGCATCAACGCCCAATCCACTGCGGAGTCCCCTCCACCAAGCAGCATGACGTTCTGGTCTTTGTATTGATTCATATCCTTCACATGATAATGGAGATTAACACCTTCAAACTTGTCACATTCACCTACATTTAACCGACGTGGCTGGAATGCGCCATTTCCGGCGGTGATAATGATTGTTTTTGAATAATGAACCTCTTTATCTGAAATGAGCTTAAATGTGTCATCTTCCAACCGTTCAATTTTTTGAATGGATTGTTCAAGGACGATTGTCGGATCGAACAGACTTGCCTGTTCTTCCAGGTTGTCCACCAGCTCTTGTGCACCAACCTTTGGAAATCCTGCAATATCATATATATCTTTCTCTGGGTACAGGGCAGTCAGCTGCCCGCCAGTGTGCGGTAAACTTTCAATTATTTTAACGCTTGCCTGGCGCATTCCGCCATAGAAAGCTGTGAATAAGCCAGTGGGGCCGGCGCCAATAATTGTTACGTCATATATTTTATCTGACATGGAAATTCCCCCATTTATTGTTGTCGATTGAAACACCATTCCTATCGTATCACAAACAACTGGCATCTGTGTATTAATGAACACAGCATTATGTTTTACAAAAACATATACTGATTATTTGTCGCAAAATTGTTGAAAAGAGGGGTAGAAGCTGGACTTGTTGCCCGTGTTTTTTTCATATAAAATGGACTTTGTATGTAAGTGTGAAGGGAGACACAGCGTTGATTCAATTAGTTGTTTCGATATTATTGTTTTTTGTTATATTTTTTGGACTCGCATTTATTTTAAATATGCTGCTGCGGCGCACATGGCTGATGGCATTCATTTATCCGATAATTATTCTGATGATTGTGGATGACTTTTCAACGGTGGAATATTTTAAAAATCCCGGCAGTGCGTTTTCAGAAGCGTTTGCCCGGTTAATAAATATCACGGTTGTTGATATTACGATTCTTGGCGCCGGATTTATCGGTACCATTGTTTCCGGATTTGTTATAAGATTCCTTCGTAAGAGCGGCTATCAAATGTTTTAATCCGATTGCATGAATAAAAAGTTAATAGATTGGAAATGATGACATGCAGAGTGAGGTGTTATCATTGAAAAATCTAAAATTTATTCGAAATGCCGGGATTTTTCTGTTGTCTCTTGCGGTAATATGGACGGCAGGATCAGCCCTTTCAAATGGATTGTTTACCGATGCTTATGCCCGGATCGTGAACGATAATGTGGTGGCCGATAATCATTCAAAGGATCAAAGGCATACTGCGGTGAAAAAGAAAGAACTTAATGTTGTACAGCCGGATAAAAGGTATATCTCAAGCGAACGGGTTGAAGGTCCGCAAACTTTGGCTGACGCTGTGGATTATAAGCAATATCCAAGTAATACGGTGATTGCTACCGGTTACACGGCAGGTTATGAATCAACCGGAAAAACATCGGAGCATCCATTATATGGGATTACTTATTCCGGTATTAAGGTCAAAAGAGACTTGTACTCTACTATTGCAGCGGATCTGGATGTGTATCCGATTGGAACGGTTATGTTTATTCCGGGCTACGGTTATGGTGTAGTCGCCGATAAAGGCGGAGCGATTAATGGGAATGAAATTGATTTGTATTATGAAACGGTGGAAGATGTTTATTCGCAATGGGGCAAGAAAAAGGTTGAAGTATATATCATCGAACGTGGTGATGGTTCTTTAACGGCTGAAGAACTGAAAAAAATGAATGAAAACCATGCATTGCAGGTATTTCGCAACCAAATAAATAAGAGCTGATCAAAACAGGCGTTCCAGAATTTATGGGACGCCTGTTTTTAGTATAGCTGATAAAGCAAAAAGGCGATGGTGATTCCTGACAGACCCCCGAAAAACACTTCGATCGGCTGGTGGCCCAGCAGTTCCTTCAACTCTTTGCGTTTTTGATATTCCTCTTTTTGATTCCAGTCCTTGGCACCATCAACAAAGTATTGAAAATCGTTAACAAGCCTGTTCAGAACGACAGCCTGTTCACCAGCTTGCCTGCGGACACCGGATGCATCAAACATAATGATGATGCTGAAAACCGTTGCAACGGCAAAAATAGTTGATGCAACGCCTTCGATGATTCCAACTCCGGTTGTCAATGCAGCAACTGCCGCAGAATGACTGCTCGGCATACCACCAGTACTGAAGGCGAGACCCGGTTTGAATTCGCCTGTAACTGCAAGCCGTATTGGGATTTTAACAACCTGGGCAAAAATAATTGCTGATAATGCTGCCAATAATGGGAAATTTGCAATGAGCTCCATGAATCATGAACATCCTTTCTGTTGTTTTTCATGGATAAATTTAAAATACTTATCGTGCTGTATGATATGCAATTTTATCACAATGGCCTTCGTTTATCACGCGAAAAAGGCATCCCTGTATCGGAATGCCTTTGAATTGCTTATCGATCGGTTGGTTCACTTTTTTCATGATGCTTTTGCTGTTGAGGTCCATCGTGCAGGAACCCTTTTTGCGAGGTTGATCATGAAAACAGCTGCCAGAACAGCGAGGGCCGTATCTTTAATCAGAAATGGTATCATTCCAATCCATGCTGCCTGATAGCTTACCTGCAGCTCAAGCCACGTATTCATGGCAATATACATATACGTGACACCGATTCCATAATTGAAAATCAGACCTGTCAGCGCTGCAGCGGTATACACTGGAATGGAGGGCTTCTTGCCCATTTCCGCAATCATTCCTGAAAAAAATGCAATGAATACAAATGAGAAAATAAATCCGCCGGTTGGTGAAACAAGTGCCATTGGTCCAGCAGACATGTTTGCAAAAACTGGAACACCAGCAACACCAACTAGTATGTACGTAATCATCGAAATGCTTCCAAGCTTCCTTCCGAGCATCAGTCCAGCAAGTATGGCAAAAAAAGTTTGCAGTGAAATCGGGACGGATGCGCCGCCAATGGGGATAGCCAGCATTGGAAACCAGACTGCGATATTAGCCCCAACTGTCATCAGGCAAACAAAGACTGCACCAAAAGTAAGGTCAGTTGCTTTTAAATCATTCATGACGTTCTCTCCCTTCCATCTATAATCATAAATGGAACAGCAGAATATTGTCAACTTATTATTAATATGGTAAACAATAAAAAGAAAAGACAGGCGCTTCCAAAATTTGAAAGTGCCTGTCAGTCCGATTATTTGATTGCCGCATCCAGAGCAATTTCCATCATTTCGTTAAATGTTGTTTGACGCTCTTCTGATGTTGTTTCCTCACCGGTAAGGATATGATCGGACACGGTCAGTACGGACAATGCCTGGCGATCAAATTTTGCGGCAAGTGTGTAAAGTGCAGTTGTTTCCATCTCAATTGCCAGCACTTTATATTTGGCAAGCAGCTCATTGATTTCCTGTGCATTATCACGATAGAATGTATCACTTGTGAAAACGTTGCCGACTCGTAAGTTCATGCCTTTTTCAACCCCGGTGTCATAGGCATTTTTCAGCAGGTCAAAATCGGCAATTGGTGCATAGTCAATACCGTCAAAAATCATTTGATTCATTTTGGAATCAGTTGTAGCACCCTGGGCAAGAATGACGTCACGTACTTTGACATCTTTTTGGATAGCTCCACACGTTCCTACTCGCAATAATTTTTGTACATCATAACTTTGAATCAGTTCATTAACATAAATGGAAATGGATGGAACACCCATCCCGGTTCCCTGGACGGAGATGCGTTCACCTTTGTATGTACCTGTGTATCCGTACATGCCGCGTACTTTATTGTATTGGCTTACATCTTCCAAAAATGTTTCCGCGATGAATTTCGCCCTTAGAGGATCACCCGGCAGAAGAATTTTATCGGCAATGTCACCTTTTTTAGCCCCTATATGAACACTCATTTTCATGAACCTCCTAAGATTCGGTATTATTCAAGGTAACGGTATCACATTGCGTGTTTAAAAACAAATAAGTGGTGTAAAATAGATAAACGGAATGATTAACTTTTGGGTTTCCAAATAAGCAGTTATTGTTTATAATAAACTTAGTGCAGATTATAAATCTACATAAATGAACATACAGGTGGAAGGATGAATAATATGCAGGAACAAACGTATAAAATCACAGCGGATACCGGGGTTCACGCACGCCCGGCTACATTACTGGTGAATAAAGCGGGACAATTTGAATCAGAAATTGAAATTTCCTATAAAGAGAAAAGCGTCAACCTGAAATCAATCATGGGTGTTATGTCGCTTGGAATTCCAAAAGATGCTGAAGTGAAAATTACCGCAACCGGCGGTGATGAGGAAGAAGCAATCAAAGGCGTAACAGAAGTCATGAAAGAGCATCTGGGAGAATAAAGAAATTAGCCTAGAGATAATGCCTCTAGGTTTTTTATTTTTAATAAGATAGAAAATATAAATGATGACAGACCTTATGGGAAAAACTTCAGCACTCGCTGTAAGACGGGGTGAATACTGAGTTTTTCTAATGTTTTATCAGAAAAACGTTGGCACTCACTGCGATCGAAACGAATGCCGGGTTTTTCTGTTAATGCATATGGAAAACAGACAATAAAGAGGTGACAAGAATGAATATTTCTGTATCCCAGTTACCGGGGATTGGTCAAAAAATTTCATTGAAAACTGCTGAAGATGATATGTTAGTTATCATCGTTCATCATACCGGCAAAAGAGAGCTTTATTTCTTTGATGATGCGGAAAATGATGAAGCTGATTTTGCAATGGATTTAACGCCAGATGAAACGAGAGAAATTGCAGCCCAATTGCTTGGAGCCACATATCAGCCGGTTGGAATTGATAAAATGCGTATGTTTAAGCGGCAGATTATTATTGATTATATTACACTCGATGAAAAGTCGGTTCTTGCGAATAAAACGATCGAGGAGTCCGATGTAAGGAATCAAACGGGTGCAACAATTATTGGAATTGTCCATGGTGAAGATGTTATCGCAATACCAGAAGCCGACACCACATTGAAACCAGGAGATGTTCTCATGTCTGTAGGAAAAGAAGAACAAATCTCCACATTGTCCAAACTCTGTAAGGGTGAGGAATGATGCTGTTTGTGGAATGATGTCCCTGCGTTGCTGGGTGCCGGCTTAGTTTTATTAGGTATTTTTATATTGGGATACATCGGATTCCGTACCAGGTTTCCGAATGTTATTCTTTATATTCTATTTGGGATTTCGATAGCAGGTTTACTGCACGAAAATGAAATCCTGCATTTTTCAAGTGAAATAGCTATTGTGTTGTTGTTCTTTTTACTGGGGCTTGAATTTAATATGGAACGATTGGGCGGAATGGCCAAAAAGATTTGGAGCTCCGGCTTAATCGATGTGATTCTGTGTTTATTTGTTTCGATTTTCATTGCTGTACTGTTCGGAATGGCTTGGTTCGATGCGTTTGTCATAGGGAGTATTGCGTATGCGACCAGTTCAACGATAACAGCCAAACTTCTTGATGATAAAGGAAGGATGGCAAATGCTGAAACGGAATATGTGTTAGGCATATTGGTTTTTGAGGATCTTGTTGCTCCCATTTTGATCGCTATTATTATTGCATTGAGCAGCGGCGACCAGTTTACCAGCATGGATATGCTGTTATTGGTAGGTAAAATAATCGGACTGGCACTTCTTGCAATTATTCTTGGTAAAACAGTGTTTAAACATGTGGAAAAATTTCTGCTGCGAATCGATGATGAAGATTTTAAAATTGTTCTGTTGGTGGGAATTGCGGTAACCTTTGGCGGATTTGCTGTTTATTTGGGATTATCCGAAGTACTAGGTGCGTTTCTGGCAGGTGTTATGCTTGCGGAAATCGGTAAAATTGAGCAGGTTGAAGGAACCGTTACACCGGTCCGGGACCTAATGCTGCCAACATTTTTTGTCTATTTCGGGACAACCATTGAATTGGGGGAAGGTGTTCCATTTATAGGCATGTTAATTGCACTTGTTGCCTGGTCATTTATTGCAAAGATATTGGTCGGTATTATTGGCGGAAAACTTTATGGTCTTCCAAAACGGGTTGCATTAAGGGCTGGGCTTTCCCTGTGTGCACGAGGTGAGTTTTCCGTTGTCATTGCCGGAATCGCTGCCGGATCAATCAAGATTTTTGGCGGTATATACATTATTATTACAGCATTTCTTGGAATGCTCTTGTTTAACTACGCACCTAAGATAACAACAAAAATATACGGAAAGCCACCGAAAAAAAAGAAAAATTTACGCGTTCCAACCGTGTAAGGAAAAAAGAGCCTCACAAATATACTGTGTGAGACTCTTTTTTCTGTTTCTGTAGCGGCTGCAGATTGGTACTGAAGCTTAATCATCGTTATCTATAATAGCTTTTCGTATAGTCGTGTTCTTCCAGGTTTTTTAAATTTTCCAATGCCATTTGATTGTATTCTGTATCTTTTTTTGTAAGAGTTTTTTTCAGTTCGTCGATTGCAGTGCGCAATGATTCACTGTATCCCGGAACTTCTTCGTCGAATAGACGCGCAGCAGAGCGGACAACGTTCATTTTTTCATAGTGTGCCAGTGCTTTTCGCTCATGAAAAAAAACACCGTCAACCTGTCCGAGATTATGCAGGTCTCCCTGTTTCGGATGCTTTTGAACGGCCATTGTTTTTACCAGAATACGGTCTCCCCGATCTTCCACAACTTCACCAATATATTTTCCTGAATTATATTTTACTTGTACAGTATCCCCGATTGAAATTGTCATATCGTGTACCTCCCTTGATTTCCATTGTGCCAAAAATTAAAGTGAAAGGCTAATCATTGTTCCGCAGATTATTAAAAAATGTTATACTTGCCAATGAGGACGTGATAACGATGATGGAATTTCTTTATTTTCCGGAAGATAAAACGGAATATATTCCTGCAGTGATAACACTGATTATTTTTATGATTGGTGCCGCAGTGGCAATGTATCTTTTTTATAAAAAGTCCAAAAAAGAAGAGAAAGAGTTTAATCAGCAATATCAGCATAAACTGAATAACCATGACAAAGAGTGACGGACCATAAAAATTGGTCCGTTTAAATTTTGGTCCTTTGCAGATACTACTCGTAAAGTGTTTGTAAAGGAGCGGCGACGATGAGGGTTTTAATCATTATATTACTATTGCTGTTGACGGCTTGTCAGCCAAATGAAACAAATAAAACTGTCAATATGTATAACCAGGACGAGAGTATGATTGGTACGGCAAAACTGACGGAACGACCTGATGGGGTACAGGTGAAATTAAAGTTGGAAGGTCTTGAACCGGGATTTCACGGTATTCATGTGCATGAATTTGCTGAATGTGAGGCTCCGGATTTTAAAAGTGCTGGAAATCATCTGAATCCTGGAGGAAAGGAGCATGGCCTGATGCATCCGAAAGGCGCTCATCTCGGTGATCTGCCAAACATTGAAGCTGATTCGGGCGGTCTTGTTGAAGCGGAGCTGATGCTTCCGAAGGCAACGTTACTTGATGGCAAAAATTCATTGACGGAGGGTGACGGAACCTCGCTTGTAATTACTGCAGGCCAGGATGATGGGGTGAGCCAGCCGAGTGGCGACTCCGGGCCGCGGATTGCCTGTGGCAAAATTACCACCAGCAAGGACAAGGGCACTAAAAATTCCCCGACTGATCCAACACAATTTAATGAAAAACAACAGGAAAAATAAATAAACGGCTCGCCAACAATGAGTTGGCGAGTCTTCATAGTTACAAGTTATTTACTGCCTGAATAATGCGAGCAACGCCTTGTTCCACTGTTTTTTTCGGACAGGCCAGATTCATGCGCATAAACGCATCACCTTCATTACCATATTCGGCTCCGGCGTTCAGGCCGACTTTGGCATTTTCAATCATGAATTTTTTTAATTCCGTTTTGTCCATATCCAAATTACTGCAGTCAATCCATAACAGATAGGTGCCTTCTGAACGGGTTACTTGCAACAGCCCGTCTGTTTTTTCTTCAAGCATTTTGGTTGCGTAGTCCCGATTTTCTTTTAATACATGCTTCAGTTCTTCAAGCCATTCCTCTCCGTATGAATATGCTGCGTAAAGAGCAGTGCTTCCCATTGTATTTAACATATGATGCCCTTGTTCACCTAATTTTTTCTCCAGGGCAACACGTTTTTCCTTATCGGAAGTAATGATATACGATGCCTGCAGCCCCGCCAGGTTAAAAGTTTTCGATGGTGACATGAATGTGATTGTTTGATCGGCAATATCCTTAGAAAGGGACGCAATTGGCGTATGGTTTTGATCCGGATAGATAAGATCAGCGTGAATTTCATCGGATAAAATCAGCACGTTATGTTTCAGGCACAGTTCAGCCATTTTCATTAGTTCATCCTTTTTCCAAACCCTTCCGACAGGGTTGTGTGGTGAACACAGAAGAAGTGCCTGCACATTTTTTAATTTTTCCTCCATGTCGTCAAAATCAATTTTGTAGTAGTTATCCTTTTGTTGAAGTTCATTCTTCACGATTTGCCGGTCATGCCCCTCGATCACTTTATAAAAAGGTGTATAAACCGGTGTTTGGATCAATATTTTATCGTTTGGCTTTGTGAAAGTCTGAATCGCCATGTGCAGACTTGCCACAACACCGGGGCTGAATGATAGCCAATCCTGTTTCACTGTCCAATTATGGTGCTTTTCAATCCAGTTGGATATGGACCCTTTTATATTTTCATCAATAATGGTATACCCATAAATACCATGTTCCGCACGTTCTTTTAATGCATCATTAACAGCCTGTGGTGCCTTGAAGTCCATATCGGCAACCCACATCGGCAGCAAATCATCGGTCTGAAAAACCGGCTTCAGCATATCCCACTTGACGGATCTTGTGTTTTTGCGGTCGTGAATTTCTTCAAATATTCCCATAGTAAACCTCCTGCAGAAATTTTATCTACGTAAAGTATAACAAAATTGAAGTTTAAGAGCCCGATAAACGGGTTGTTCTTATGGGTAGAATCAAATAGGGGGTAAGTGGTATTACTTGATTCGGGAATGTTCCGTTCAATAGGGAAGTGGCTCCACCCGATCTGGGAAGCACCCAACCCGATGTACGTTAAAGTAAACCTTCCATTTAAACAAAAAAGAAGCAAAGCGTTAAAACGCCTTGCTTTACAGGGGGAATACGAGAAAGTCTTACATTTATAGTTATACCCGGATTTCAACTATATAAACATAATTTGACAATAAAATTGTAATTTTTTTCTGTACTGGAAATTTATTATTTTAAGCGATTTTCCAGGTCGGCTTTTTGGTCTTCAAAGCCGGGTTTACCCAGCAGCGCAAACATGTTTTTCTTATATGCTTCCACGCCGGGCTGGTCGAACGGATTTACTCCAAGCAGGTATCCGCTGATTGCACATGCCTTTTCAAAAAAGTAAACCATGTAACCGAATGTGTATGCATCAAGTGCCGGCAGCTCGACAACCAGGTTAGGCACACCGCCATCTGTGTGGGCGAGCATGGTGCCCTGAAATGCTTTATTATTAATATCATGAATCGTTTTTCCTGCAAGGTAGTTGAGTCCGTCGGAATTGGATTCATCCGATTCAAGCGTTATGTTATGTTTTGGATTGGTGACATGCAAAGTCGTTTCAAAAAGATCCCGCCGGCCGTCCTGAATATACTGTCCCATCGAATGGAGGTCGGTTGTAAAATTAGCTGATGCAGGAAAGATGCCTTTCTGATCTTTGCCTTCACTTTCACCAAATAATTGCTTCCACCACTCAGCAACATACTGTAGCTGCGGATCATAATTGATTAACATTTCAATTGTTTTTCCTTTATTGTAAAGAATATTCCGTACCGCTGCGTACTGGTATGCCGGGTTTTCTTCAAGGTCAGCATTATTTAAGTCATCCATTGCTTTACGTGCACCCTGCATAATGTCGTCAATGGAAATACCACTGACAGCAATTGGCAGCAATCCAACTGCGGTCAGAACCGAATAGCGTCCGCCGACATCATCCGGAATGACAAAGGTTTCATATCCTTCCTGATCAGCTGAAGTTTTCAAAGCACCTTTTGCTTTATCCGTCGTTGCGTAAATTCGCTGAAGTGCTTCAGATTCACCGTATTTTTCAATCAGATATTTTTTAAAGATACGGAATGCGATGGCCGGTTCCGTTGTTGTTCCGCTCTTGGAAATGACGTTAATCGAAACATCTTTACCTTCTAGTGCATCAAATAATTCATGCAAGTAGGTTGAACTCAGCTGATGTCCTGCAAAAATAATTTGCGGTCCATTCGGGTTAAGTCCGAATGAATGATTCAGCATTTCCAGCGCTGCACGAGCGCCCTGATAAGATCCACCGATACCAATGACCAGGAGGACATCTGAATCGTTTCGGATCTTATCGGCTGCTTTTTTAATTCGTGAAAATTGTTCTTTATCATACGCTTCCGGGAGATCAAGCCAGCCCAGAAAATCATTTCCTTGACCTGTTTTAGTATGTAACGCCCGGTGCGCCTGTTCAACTTGCGGTTTCAAATAATCAAGCTCGTTTTGTTGTAAAAATGGTAATGCTTTGCTGTATGAAAATGATACGTGTGTCATGATATCCTCCTTAGGTTGAACTTACATTCACTTTATCCAAGTTATCCGGCTAAATCAAGAATGAACTTTTGGGGGATACAGAAAAGGCATCCTTCAGAGGAACGCCGATTAATCGTTCCCTGAAAAATGCCTTTTGTTCTACTTCTTAAAAGTACCTTCACGTTCTTTTGATTGTTCAATCCATTCTTCGAGTTTGTCTTTCAGTGTGTTAAAGCCTGCATTTGAGTCTTCCTGTGCTTTGTTATTACCAGGTTTGGGGCTTTTTTTAGGCGGTTCTTCTGTCGCACGGATGGATAATGATACTTTGTTGTTTTCTTCATCAATGTTCAAAATTTTTACATTTACATTGTCCCCAACAGCCAAATGATCATTAATATCTTTAACATATCCGTGCGTCACCTCGGAGATGTGAACCAATCCTTGCGTTTCCTCGTCCAAAGCAACAAATGCACCATATGGTTGAATTCCTGTAACTTTTCCTTCCAAAATTTGATCAATCTCAAACTTTTCTAGCATGCTGAACAACTCCTATACCTTATTCGATTCTTTTTACACAATAAAATATTTTAACACAAATACTCTATTGAAGCAAAAATGGTATATTTAATTGTTCGGGGGATTTTGCTTCCAGGATTCAAGTACTATCAGCATGTCAGCTTCTTGCAGTTTAAAATCGGGAGAGGGGTTCATCTCCCAGCTTTCATCACGGATTATGCCAATCAGCAGCTCCCGTTCCTGTAATAAATGTGTCAGACAATCCTGAAATGTATAATCTATCATTTTTTCAGGAATTGGTTTTTGAATAAACTGTTGACTGTTTAACATGTTCAGGATGGTTTCAAATGGCCGGGTGGATTCTTTATGGAAAATTTCATGGTAAAACAGTGTACTCATAAAGTCATTGGAACTGATTACCGTCGTAGCACCTGCGCGAATTGCGTTGTCGACTTGCGCAATCGACAGAATTTCGGCATTGATCGGGACATACTCATTGTTACCACGGACTGCAACGGTCGTCAAAATTGTTAAGACATCGGCCTGTCGTTCTTTCTTTGTAATGTCTGAAGTTATAATGACGGAGGCTGCATGCTCAATGTTAGCCTGAGCGAGGGTCGCATCCTCACTCGGGTCGCCTTGAATGAAATGTACCGGAAAGTGTTGATAAGGCAAATGGTTGACGGTACGGTCGATCAATACCATTTCCACTGTCGCATCCTTATCATTTATCATTCTGACAAGTTGTCTTGTTCGTTCATTCCAGCCGACGACGATAATATGTTTTTTTCCTTTATAGGCTATTTTCCCTTGGGAGAGTTCGTGCTCGTGATTGACGGTAGCTGATGAGAAGGTCGTAATGTAAAATGTCAGCAAACCACCACCTGATAGAATCAGTAACATGCCAATAATTCGGCCGGGTATTGTTTCTGGAACCATATCTCCATAGCCGACAGTTGCACCTGTCACGACCGCCCACCATACACCATCAAGGATCGTTGGAAACTCTTCCGGCTCCACCATGTTAATGATGATGCCGAATGTCAGCATTAATACAAATACCGAGAGCAGCAGTCTTACCATTATCGGCATGCGAAAATAAATATGTTTAAACGTTTCGATATTCATGAAGTCACCTTTTGTAAAAAATAGTATATGGATAGTATAGGCAACAGCATAATAATCCTATTCATAGTGTAAAAAACTCACCCTGTTAAATGGTGAGTTTTCTAAGGTTATTTCAATGTATTTTTAATGCTTTCATAAACCGACTTCCAAAAAGACGCGTTGTCGCGGAATGATTTGGACATAAACATGTACATTTCTTTTGCTTTTTCATCATAGTCATCGGCCTCTTTCGCCGGAAGCTTTTGTCTGGATTCATCGACATATTCCTGGACTTTATCGGCACGCGGTCCCCATTTTGCTGCTTCCTTTCCATCCTCATCAATGAAAATAAAAATAGGGATAGAGCGGGATTTGCCGTTGGTCAGGTATTGATCCATCAGTTCGAGGTTCTGATCTCTTAAAAGCATACGAACCGGAACGTGTGCCTGTTCTGCCAACCGCAACAATACAGGGATATTCAACATCGCATCACCACACCAATCTTCAGTTAGAACAATAGCACGCAAATTTTTATTCTGTAATTCTTGTATAAATGCATCGTCCTCAGGTGGTGTGAAGTTGTCGTAAATATGCAGCAGGTTTTCTTTGTTCTGTTCCATTGCCTCGATATAAGCATCAGGGTTCATCCCTTTATCAAACCAGTCGTTCAGATTCATTTGTCGTCCACTCCTTCAATGTGATTCTGCACTAAGTTTACCCAATTGGCCATACAAGGTAAACAGATGTGCTTCATATCGGAAAGTCTGCTATGATGGGAACGTGGAAACTTACGAATCAGGATTGAAGGAGGATAAAAATGGAAAAAGCGAACCGGGACTTCTTGCTGGAACTATTACATACACCTTCACCATCAAGCAATGAAGTGGAAATTCAGAAAAAGTGGATCAGCTATGTACAGAATTTTGCAGATGAAATCAAAACGGATCATGCAGGAAACGCAATTGGTGTCCTCAATCCTGCTGCACCGTTTAAAGTGCTGCTGGCCGGTCATTGTGATGAAATTGCTCTCGTTATTAACCGGATTGATGAGGATGGATTTTTGCATTTTGACAAAATGGGCGGCATTAACCCGAAAGCCGCTGTCGGGATGAAGGTTACCGTCCTCGGCTATAATGGACAGGTAACAGGTGTAATCGGGGTCAATGCCCAGCACCATGGCGGGTTGAAAAATGATTTTGATTTGGAAGATTTGTTTATCGACTGTGGGTACCGCAAAAAAGAAGAAGCGGAAAAATATGTGCAGATCGGGGATTTAGCGGTCTATAAAACAGATCCCGAAATACTGATGGACCGTTATGTATCCGGCCGCGGCCTGGATAACCGGACAGGGTCGTTTATCGTAGCAGAAGTTTTGAAACGGCTGTCTGAAACGGGAAGTAATGTCGGTGTATACGCGGCAAGTACTGTTAATGAAGAAACGAATATGGGCGGGGCATATTTTGCTGCTGCCGGGATTGAACCAACCATGGCCCTTGCCATCGATGTGACGTTCGCGACTGACTACCCGGGTGTAAATAAAAACAAGCATGGTGATGTAAAATTGGAAGGTGGACCGGTATTGGCAAAAGGTGCGCCGATTAACAGTAAAATCAATAAGCTGCTCGAGAAAACTGCACGGGAACTGAAGATGAATGTGCAGTATGAGCTGACACCGAGAATGACAGGAACCGATGCGGACAGAATGCGTTTGACAGGCCGGGGAGTACCCGTGTCACTCGTTTCGCTTCCACTTCGTTATATGCATTCACCGGTGGAATCGGCAAGCATAAAAGATATTGAAGAAGAAATCGAATTGCTGGTAACGATGATTGCTAATTTGGATGGGGATGAAAGTCTGAATCCACTTGAAGACTGAATCAAATGTTTCAAGAACCCTGAATCTTTTTTACGATTCGGGGTTTTTTATGTCCATAAATTTCGAAGGTTTTTACTAGTATAAAAGAACCTCATTTTACTGGAAAATTCTATGCCATTCTATCTATAAACATTTGGTGCATGTGTCATAACAGGAAAAAATAACCATAATTTATGCAATAACCCAAAAGATTGTAATTGAAAAGGAAATATAGTGGTCTTTTCGATGCGTTTTTTTTAATTAAAGAATGAAAGATAAATGTTGAAATTTAGGTGATACACGCTTTTATACTGATATAACCATGTTTTAGCTCTTATTATATCATGTGTAGCAGGTAAAAACTGGTACTTTTGTCCAGCGGGTAATCCTCTCAAAATACGACAAATTTATCAGTTGTTGTGGTAGGTAGATTTATCGACATCGTTCGACGGAAAATTCAAAAATAATACAGTACGATTACAATAACAACAAAGATATTACAAACAGCTCCACTTTCAGCTGAGAACCGGCACTGATTTTATTAGTAAAGGAGGCGAGTGGGAGCTTTTTTGTGTATTACGGTATTTTAAAAACAAGGAGGAGGAATGAAATTGCGCAAGAAAAAGCGTCAAGTGCAGATCTTTAGTATGGTCGCATCACTGCTTATGGTATTTTCGCTTGTAATGCCGGGGCTTTCTTACGCCGAGTCGAGTGGAAAACTTCATGAATCGGTTAAAGACACCCAGGCTGTTGCAAAAGAAAAGATGAACAACCGGCTGCAAAAGCAGTTTAAGCAGAAGGAAAAAGTGACTTTCCTGATTAAGTTTAAAGAAACAACAGATTCGATGAAGATCGCAAAACAAGCCAGGAAAAGTGCAAAATCTGCAGATCTTACCGCACAAAAGACAGAATTTGTGCAGCGTTCAGCAGTAATTTCCGAACTGAAGTCAACCTCCCTTGAGTCACAGCGCAATGTAAAGAAATATTTGCAGGAGCAAAAGAAAAAAGGCAATGCTGACAATATTCAATCGTTTTATATTGTCAATGGGATGGCTGTTACTGCTACTAAGGAAGTGGCGAAAAATGTAGCAAGCTTTGCCGAAGTCGAGAAAATTTTACCTAACGAAACAAGGCAGCTATTTAATGCTGTGACAAAAAATGCTAAAACACCTAATTCAGGATCAGATAATGTGGAGTGGAATGTGGAACAAGTCAGAGCTCCACAGGTTTGGGAATCGGGTATCGACGGCTCCGGTACAGTTGTTGCCAGTATTGATACCGGTGTTCAGTGGAATCACCCGGCTTTGAAAGATAACTACCGTGGTTATGATGAGGCAACAGGTGAAGTAAATCATGATTTTAATTGGCTTGATACAACGGAAGGTCAAGCTGAGCCATATGATGATTTGGGGCATGGTACACACACAATCGGTACAATGGTAGGAAGTGAACCGGACGGATCCAATCAGATTGGTGTTGCACCGGGGGCGCAGTTTATTTCCGTAAAAGCATTTACATCTGCGGGCGGAACGGACGTTGATCTGCTTGAGGCTGCTGAATGGATTTTGGCACCGACAGATTCAGAAGGGAATGCCCGTGTCGATAAGGCGCCTGATATTGTAAATAATTCCTGGGGAGGCGGACCAGGACTCGATGAATGGTATCGTGATGTTGTAATCAACTGGAGAGCCGCAGGAATTTTGCCGGTATTCTCTGCCGGTAACACTGGTTTGTTTAATCCAGGTGGTCCCGGTTCCGTTGCAGCACCAGCAAATTATCCGGAATCTTTTGCAGTTGGGGCAACGGATAGTAATAATAATTTAGCAGGTTTTTCATTGGAGGGACCATCACCTTATGATGAAATAAAACCTGACGTTTCGGCACCCGGAGTAGGGGTACGATCCTCTGTACCTGGAAGTGGATATGAAGGCGGTTGGAGCGGCACTTCAATGGCTGCACCGGCAGTAGCGGGTGTCGCAGCGTTGATGCATCAGGTTGACAGCGGCCTGACTGTCGATGAAATGGAGCAGATTATGATGGATACTGCCATTCCATTAACCGATGACGAATATCCTGAGTCACCGAATAATGGATATGGATATGGTCTGGTTAATGCAAATGCTGCCGTAGCAGCCATTCAAAGTGGAATAGGCACAATTGAAGGTACGGTTACAAAGCCTGGTGAAGATAGTGAGGCACCTGTACTTGACCACAATCCTCCAAGTCAAACGTATGAAGGTATGGATCTTGATTTGAATGTTCAGGTTAGTGACAACATCAGTGTCAATACGGTTCAATTGAGCTACCTTGATACGAATGGGGACTGGCAGACGATTGATGCCGGGCGTATCTCCGGTGATTTTAAAGATGGAGAATATGAAGCCACAATTCCCGGCGATCAAATTGCTGAAGGAACCCTGACATATAAATGGATCGTTAACGATTTTGGCGATAATGAAGTTGTCAGTGAAGAATATAACGTTGAAGTAAAAGCTGGTATTTCCGTTGGATATTCGGAAGATTTTGAAGCAGACCCTACTGGTTGGAGTTCTTTTGGAACCAATAACAGTTGGGAGTGGGGTGAACCAACATCAGGTCCTGATAGTGCAGCATCAGGTGAAAAGGTTTATGCAACAAACCTTGATGGCGAATATGGGGACGATACGAATGCAACATTAGTTATGCCGCCGATTGACTTACCGGAAGGAAATGCATATTTGCAGTTCAATCAGTGGCATAACCTGGAAAAATACGATTCCGGAAATGCCTATGATTTCGGCCATGTATTCATTTCCACTGATCGTGAGGAATGGACGCAACTGCAGCAAATAGAAGGCGATTCAAACGGTTGGGCCCCTGCAGAAGTTGATTTATCTGAATACAGCGGTCAGCGTGTATATATCGGGTTTAATTTGACCACTGACGGAAGTGTTACTGAACCGGGCTGGTATATTGATGATGTAGCATTAACGGATACGTCACAAAGCAGCAAAGCCTCCCTTGGAAAGCAAAAGGGTAATAACGGTAACAATGGCGATAAGAATCGTCTGTTCCGCGGCAATGGACTTGGCGTTGTTAAGGCTAATCCGAAAGCTGGTTTGAAGGAAAACGTTAATCCCGATAAGATCAAGCCGTTAATGCCTAAAGAAGAAAAACCACCTGTTAAGGAGGACGCAGTAAATCCAAATCTGCTGCCAATGAGTGCGACTGTAAGTGTATTGGAATCCGGTCGTTCGGTAACGACTGATCCGGCAACAGGTAACTATTCATTAAGCCATGCAGCAGGAACCTATACACTGAAAGCAGAATCGTACGGGTTTGCATCAGAAGAACAATCCGTAACACTGGAAGCAGATGCTACCGTGCAGGCAGACTTTACCCTTGAAGAACTTCCACAGGCAACAATCAGCGGTACGATTACTGACCAGCAGACAGGTGAACCTATTGAAGGTGCAACCATCATGCTGGTGGAGGATGCTAACGTTGAGCCTGTCACTTCTGATGAAAATGGTAACTATTCCATTACGGGATATGAAGGAACATACACTGTAAAAGTGCTTGCAAGAGATTACTACAGTAAGGAAATTGAAGTAAACCTTACTGAAGACAAACAACTTGATATCGAGCTGGAACCATTTTACACGTATCCTGGCGGTGAAATCGGCTATGATGATGGAACTGCAGAAAATGCACGTGCATTCTATGATGCTGGAAATGGCTGGGCAGTAAAAATGTCCTTGCCTGAGGGTAAAGACTCAGCTGTCGTGACAGAAGGTGTCTTCCAGTTCCATGGTACGGACTGGCCGGTTCCGGGTGGCACAGACTTTGCGGTTGAAGTATGGGATGCATCCGGTCCTGATGGTGCACCCGGCGAAAAGATTGCCGGTCCAATCGATGCTGAAGCAATTCGTGATCTGGACGAGTGGACTGTCGTTGATCTTCGCGAACAGAATATAATTGTTGACGGCGATTTCTATATGGTGTATATCCAAAAAAATGATAATCCGAATGCACCAGGGCTTGCAACGGATGAAAGCAGCACAAATGCTGAACGCAGTTACCAATATGTCGGCGGAACATGGTCACCATCACCAGTCAGTGAGGGTAACTATATGATTCGCGCCCGGGTCAGCTATGAAGTTGCCGCTCCGGAAATCACTTCACCGGACGAAGGTTTGATTACAAATGATTCGAACCTGACTGTTGAAGGTACTGCATCCCCTACCACTACGATTCAGCTCATGAATAACGGGGAAGAAGCGGGAACTGCCGAAATTGGTGACGATGGTAAATTTGCCATCGACGTGGAGCTGACAGAAGGTGCAAATGAATTCAAAGCAGTATCTAAATTGGATGGTGCTGTCACAGGTGAATCTGATCCGGTCACCGTTACGCTGGATACAATGCAACCTGAACTGACCATTGACAGTCCTCAGGATGGGGATAAAACAAATCGTGAGACCGTGACTGTCGAAGGAACTGTTGCAGATGCCAATCTTGATTTTGTAAAAGTCAATGGACGCACAGCAGACGTTGCTGATGATGGATCATACTCCAAGCGGATTCTGCTGAACAACGGAGAAAATGAAATCGAAGTTGTTTCCAAAGACTTGGCCGGTAATACGACTACGAAAACGGTGACGATTGACGTGGACTTTGTAGCACCGACGATCAGTAATCTGACACCGACTGAGGATAAACATCTTGATTCAGGTGAAAGTGTACGGATTGAATTTGACAGTGAGCCTGGACAAGAAGCAACATTCTTTATTCACATGCCACTGACAAATGCCAAGGCAAAAGTGTCCAATGCTACCGAACTTCCTATGATGGAAATGGAAGACGGACATTATGTCGGCTACTGGACTGCACCAAGTAACGTGGTCGCAGAGGGTGCTGTGATTGAAGTGAAAGTCGTCGATGACTTTGGTAATGAAACACGTCAAACAACGGACGGTAAACTGTTTATCAATGTCGAAGGCGATGAATAACAGGTAGTTGATGTGGAAGGGCGCTGTGATGGCGCCCTTCTTTAAATTGTGGGGGAACCAAATCAATAGTTTTTCAAGCAAAACACTTTTCAAATACATAAATTAATAGTATAATATCTTTAAATAACATATCGATTCCATCTTCGGGGCAGGGTGCAATTCCCGACCGACGGTAATGAACAATTTATGTTCTAAGTCCGTGACCCGCAAAGGAATATTCTTTGCGGCTGACCTGGTGTAAGTCCGGGACCGACAGTTACAGTCTGGATGGGAGAAGATGCGAGCTGAAATATGGTGCTGTATGCGCCTCTATTTTCCTGTGAATAATACCCTAAGGCCCCGATTAGGCTTTAGGGATTTTTGTATGTCCAGGAATAGGCTTATCCTTCATCACTTCATAGATGTGAATCGATAAAAGATGAGGGAGGAAATTGATGATGAAAGCTGCAAATGTACAATCATCAAAACTGTTAAAACTTATTATTCTGGCATTACTTGGAACGATTTCGCTGCTCCTATTTTTTGTGAATTTTCCACTGCCGTTTTTGCCGCCGTACTTGAAAATTGACTTTAGTGAGGTGCCGGCATTAGTTGCTGCACTGATTTTTTCACCGATGGCGGGGGTGCTAGTGGAGGCAATAAAAAATATGCTGTATCTGATTGTTTCAGGTGCAGGCGATCCGATTGGCGTTACAGCAAACTTCCTGGCAGGGGTTATGTTTATTGTACCTGTTGCAGTACTTTATCATAAATACAAAGGTGTAAAAAGCATTATCTCCGGATTGGTGTCCGGAACTGTCATTATGGCAATTGGTATGAGCGTATTGAATTATCTCGTTATTTTGCCTGCATATGCGTGGTTTATGGGCTGGGGTGATATGAGCAGCGCTGCAAAATGGGCAGCAGTATCACTCGGTGTTCTGCCATTTAATATTATAAAAGGTATTATAGTGGGAATGTTGTTTGTACCGCTGTTTGTAAAAATGAGAACTTGGATAGAACAAAAACAATCGAATTTAGCTGCATAATAATAGAGGGGCGCTTTCGTTTACGGAAGTGCTCTTTTTTAGCGGGAAGTATTAAACTTTCTATCTTCACAGGTAACGATGGCATCTTGCAACAGCTTGTCGAGTACCGAGTTTTTCTAATGTAAAGATTTGTAAATAGTAAGAAAAGGAATACGGACAAAAATAATGTAAAATAATCACGATATTTGATAATATAGTATAGGAATGGATTATTGAAATCGAAAGGACTGAGTGATTTGTCAGTTGAATGGAAATCAGTGCGTACATATGAAGATATTGTGTATGAGAAATGTGAAGAAGGCATTGCCAAAATCACAATCAATCGCCCGGAAAAGCACAATGCGTTTACCCCGCAAACGATTGATGAGTTGATCGATGCATTTAGCGATTCCCGAAATGACGGCAATGTCGGGGCGATTATTTTCACTGGAATGGGAGATAAGGCATTTTGTTCCGGTGGGGATCAGATGGTAAGAGGAGACGGTGGTTACGTCGGAACTGATCAGATTCCAAGACTGAATTTGCTTGACCTGCAGCGTCTTATGCGCTTCACCCCGAAACCGATTATTGCGATGGTTGCCGGTTACGCTATTGGTGGCGGTCACGGTCTTCACGTCATCTCTGATTTGACAATCGCTGCGGATAACGCAATTTTCGGTCAAACTGAGAGCCGTGTGGGCAGTGTTGACGCTGGATATGGACAAGGCTTCCTGGCCGAAATCGTTGGTCAGAAGAAGGCGCGTGAAATTTACTATTTAAGCAGGCAATACAATGCCCAAGAGGCGGATAAGATGGGTCTCGTCAATAAGGTGGTGCCGTTGGAACAGTTGGAGGAAGAAACGATTCAATGGGCAAAAGAACTTGTTGCGAAAAGCCCGACTGCCTTGCGCCTGATGAAAGCATCTTTTAACGCTGATACAGACGGTCTCGCTGGATTGCAACAACTAGGCGGTGACGCAACATTGCTGTACTACAGGACTGAGGAGTCAAAAGAGGGACGCGACGCCTTCAAAGAAAAACGCGAACCCGACTTTTCAAAATTCCCGCGTTTTCCGTAAGCTATAACAAGATTGCATGCGGCTTGATGGAACTCCCATCAAGCCGTTTTCATGGTGCATCCGGCACTTATTACAGAGATATTATCAATATTTCCTTATGATCAAACTTTTTAATCCAAGTAATAAGAGAAGAAAAATAATGGAACAGCGCAAAAAAACCGCCTGAACGGACAAGCGGTTTTATCAAAGAAGCAGCTATTTTTTTGGGACGACCCCAATCGTACAACGGGAGATGCAAATTAGGTTGTCCGCTTCGTCAGTGATTTTAATTTCCCATACCATAGTTGTTTTTCCGACATGTGTAGGGGTTGCAGATGCGGTAACCGTTCCTTCGCGTTTGCTTTTTACATGATTTGCGTTAATTTCAATGCCGAAAACAAGATGTGTTTCCAGATTAACATTCAACATGGAGCCCATGCTTGCTGCGGTTTCGGCAAGTGCAACACTGGCGCCACCGTGCAGATATCCGACAGGCTGGTGTGTCCGCTTGTCAACCGGCATTGTCATGATCACTTCATCTTTGTCCATTTTCACTGTTTCGATTCCAAGTGTTTCGATGAGTGTGTTGGATACATCCAATTGTAGGTCCTCCCTTATACAAAATTGCTGATCAGTAATGATAATCCTAAGAGAAATCCGTATATCGTGTTAGTTTTACCGGTAGCTACCATGGCAGGAAGCATTTCCAGCGGTTTTGTTTTGCCGCGGAATTTCCTAATAACATCCACTGCAATTACAATGCTTAAGAATGAAATGAGTGACCACAACGGTAACAGCCCGGCAAAAATATAAATCGCAGTCAATACAAATGATACAGTAAACATGATTGCTAAAAATATAATGGCATTTTCCCTTCCAAGCAGAATTGCTAATGTTTTGCGGCCGTTTTCCTTATCTCCGTCCAGATCACGGATGTTGTTGGACATCATGATGCCGCCGATAAAAATGGCAATCGGCAGGGAAATCAACACAACCGATGCAGTAAATTCGAGTGACTGGATATAATAACTGATGCAGATGATTACTGTTCCCATCAAAAATCCGGAAAAAATTTCACCAAAGGGCGTGTAGGCGATCGGGTAAGGGCCTCCGGTATATAAGTAACCGAACAGCATACAAACCGAGCCGATTACTGCAATCCACCAGCTTGATGCCACGCAAATATAGACACCGAGCAGGATAGCAATTCCAAAGAAGGTAAGTGCCAGGTTCAGGACCGTTTTTGGTTTGACACCATCCCTTACAATCGTTCCCCCAATGCCCACAGATTGGTCATTGTCCAGACCGCGCACGAAATCGTAATATTCATTAAACATATTTGTTGCGGCTTGAATAAGCATAGAGGCCAGCAGCATGGCAATGAATAATCCGACATGAAGTGTATGTTCCTGGATGGCAAACATTGTACCAATAAAGACTGGAACAAATGAAGCAGTCAAAGTGTGCGGGCGGAGCAGGCGCCACCAGATTTGAAATCCGCCTTTTTCATTTAATGCTTGTTTTACTGATGTATGATTTGCTGAATTCACAGTTGTTCTCTCCCTAAATGTATATCATATTAATTTTAGGCAATTCCACAGGGGGTGTCAATTGTTAAAAGCCACAAAAACGACATAAAAGGAAAGATTTCTTGAGAAACACATCAAAAGCGAATAAAATAGATATGGTACTTATGTATGTTACTTATCTTATTGCGGAGTGCTCCGGTTTGTACGTTGTTAAAAGAGCGCTTCCGCTTTGTTTAAGACGGAGGTTCATGAAATGATCGAAATAGAGGAAGAATTGCTTGAGTCCGTGCTTGACGGGGCAATTCATGAAATAAACGACAATGGTGCAAAATTAATCAGCATCACACGTAAAATAGATGCGATCGATCCGCTGTATTTTTTTGTGAATGCAAAACAGTTAGCGAAAGATCGCACATTCTGGTCCAGTACTGCAGAACAGTTTTATATTGTCGGAATTGGCAAGGCATTTACCATCAGTACTGATTCCAACCGATTTCAAAAAACGGAAAGATTATGGAAGGACTTGCTGGATGAAGCGATAATACACAATCCTTTTCAGACGCCCGGAACTGGTCTGCTTGCGCTGGGGGGCATGTCATTTGATCCGGGAATCCGTAAATCATCACTATGGGAAAAATTTAATCACAGCTTATTTGTCATTCCTGAATACATGTTAACAGTCAATAAAGCCGGATATTTTTTGACTGTAAATGTACGGGCTGATGCGGAAACAAATGCCAATCAATTAGCTGGTATAATCAGACGGAATGAAGAAGTATTGATGAAACCGCGCCCTGTATTATCCGACGGTCCATCGATTAAGTGGCAGGAAGAGATTGCCCCCCGTGACTGGATGGATACAGTAAAGCTTGCAACAGAGACAATTGAACAGAATGAAGCGGATAAAATTGTCCTGGCCAGAGAACTTCGTGTCAAGCTGGACGGGATGGTTGACATTGCTGCGGTTTTGAATAATTTGATAAAAACGCAATCAAACAGTTATGTGTTTGCTTTTGAGCAGGATGGTCACTGTTTTGTTGGGGCAACGCCTGAACGGCTGGCTAAGATTGAAGATACACATGTACTTTCAACATGTCTGGCGGGAACCGCGCCAAGAGGAAAGACGGCCTCTGAGGACAAGCGAATTGGAGAGAATCTGCTTCACGATGAAAAAAACCGCAGTGAGCATGAATTTGTCGTCAGCATGATTAAACATGGAATGGATCAATATTGCACGGATATTGAAATACCGGATCACCCTGTGATTTACCCACTGAAAAATTTGCAACATTTATATACGCCAATAACTGCAACGTTGAAG
This sequence comes from Virgibacillus ihumii, assembly GCF_902726655.1. Classification (NCBI taxonomy): domain Bacteria; kingdom Bacillati; phylum Bacillota; class Bacilli; order Caryophanales; family Bacillaceae; genus Virgibacillus; species Virgibacillus ihumii. Next base: position 1,353,246 of record NZ_CACVAN010000001.1, on the reverse strand, counting down.
GACGGTTACAGCATTTTCGATATAATTGGTAAACTGCATCCGACTCCGGCGCTTGGCGGGGTTCCACGTCATAAATCGCTTGAATTTATTCGTGAACATGAACAGTTGGACAGAGGCTGGTACGGGGCACCCATTGGATGGCTCGACAGTAATGGTAACGGAGAATTTGCGGTAGCAATCCGTTCAGGCCTCATTCAAGGGGATGAAGCGTCATTGTTTGCCGGCTGTGGTGTTGTACGGGATTCGGATCCACTGGCGGAATATGAGGAAACAGCTATCAAATTTACACCAATGTTGTCCGTGCTAGGAGGCTGACCATGAATCACACAGAAAAACTGACTCGATATACGGCAAATTTTGTAGATGAGCTTGCCAAAAGCGGACTAACAGATGTAGTTATTTCACCGGGTTCCCGTTCGACACCGCTTGCCATGACACTATCCGAACATCCTGAATTGTCGCAATGGGTGATTCTTGATGAACGATCGGCTGCATTTTTTGCACTGGGAATGGCTAAAAAGAAACAACAGCCGGTTGCCATTGTCTGTACGTCCGGAACGGCAGCTGCCAACTATTTTCCGGCGATTGTCGAGGCTTATTACAGCAGGGTTCCTTTGGTTGTTCTTACAACAGACCGTCCACATGAATTAAGAGATGTGGGAGCACCGCAAGCAATCGGGCAATTGAAATTATATGGTGATTATGTGAAGTGGTTTCATGAAATGGCACTTCCTGAAGCTGACGATACCATGCTCCATTATGTCCGCAGCAAGGCTTCACGTGCCGTGAAAACCGCGAGTCAAGGAAACGCCGGGCCGGTGCATCTGAATTTTCCGTTCCGCGAACCGCTTTTACCCGATTTCACCCTGGAAAATTTGTGGGGGGAGCAGGCTGGTCATGCCTACTATCCGACGTTCACTGGCTCAAGGAAGCTGGGTGATGACCAGATAGAACAGCTTTTTGATCAGTTGAAGTTGGACGGGAAAGGTCTTATCGTGTGCGGACCCCAGACGGATCCTAATTTAGCTGTGGCGATCACACAATTTGCATCTGTATGGGGGCTGCCGATTCTCGCTGACCCGCTCTCACAGCTCCGGGCCGGAAAGCATGATAAAGACGTTGTTATTGAAGGATACGACGCAATTCTGAGGGATGAAACAATCCGTCGGAAGCTGAAACCTGATTATATTATCCGCTTCGGTGCCATGCCTGTTTCCAAGCCATACCTTTTCTATGTAAAGGAACATGGCGACGTCCCGCAGTTTATTGTCGAACAGGAGGCAGGTTACCGGGAACCCGCTGGCAACCGCTCTCAGTTTATTTATGCGGATGCGGCTGAATTGTGCCGAGAACTTGCTGCTAAAAAGAATACTTATGATGATAGTTGGCTTGCTTCCTGGCAGTCAATGAATCATATAGCCAAACATCATCTGATGAAACAGGACGATGATCTGATGGAAGGCAGTGCAGTAAGGGTTCTGGCGGAAACAATCCCTGAAGGCGGGACCCTGTATGTCGGGAACAGTATGGCGGTACGTGATGTCGATACATTTTTTGGGGCGACCTCGAAGCAGGTCAATGTTTTGGGTAACCGTGGTGCGAATGGTATCGATGGTATGGTTTCAAGCGGTCTTGGTGCAGCGGCATCAGGTGAACCGACTGTATTATTGCTCGGTGACCTGTCCTTTTTCCATGATTCGAATGGGTTGCTTACAGCAAAACAATACAATATCAATATTACGATTTTATTAATTAACAATGATGGAGGCGGAATCTTTTCATTTTTACCGCAAAAAAATCATGAGCAGCATTTTGAAGCATTATTCGGAACACCGATGAATGTTGATTTCAGCCATATCGTCAGGATGTATGAAGGAACATATGCACACGCTTCGACTATCGATGAATTACAGGCTGCACTTGAAGCAGGTTACCGGTATCATGGCTTATCAGTGGTTGAAGTGAAAACAGATCGCACAGAAAACATGAACTGGCATCGTGGAAAGTGGGAAGCCATCACAATAGATTTATTGAAACTAAAGGAATGATTTTGTGTATTTTTCAAAAGGTGATACATCCTATTGGTATGAGACAACAGGTGAAGGCGAACCGGTTGTATTGTTGCATGGGTTCACCGGAAGCACTGGAACATGGTCCGAATTTGTACGTGAGTGGCAGCATGAATTTCAGGTTATTACAATTGATTTGCCAGGCCACGGAAAAACAACGCACAGCCGGCCGGTTACAATCGAAGAATGCTGCTCGGACCTGGTGAGTTTGTTTAACTATCTCGCGTTTGATAAAGTTCATGTGATCGGCTATTCAATGGGAGGCAGGACAGCATTATCACTGGCGATGCTCTATCCGGAAAAGCTGTGTTCACTTACCCTTGAGAGTTCATCGCCCGGTCTGTCGGATGATCAGGAGCGAATGGATCGCAGGCACCGGGACGCGCAACTCGCAAAACGACTCGAACGGGATGATATTGAGGCGTTCGTTGACTTTTGGGAAAACATTCCATTGTTCGATACGCAAAAGAAACTGCCGAATGAAACAAGACAAAAAGTTCGGAATGAACGGTTAAACCAATCAGCAGAAGGGCTCGCCATGTCACTTCGCAGTATGGGAACAGGGCAACAGCCGTCTTGGTGGGACAGACTGAATGAGTTGAAACTGCCGGTTTTACTGCTGGCGGGAGCGTATGATGAGAAGTTTATTGGAATAAATAAATTGATGGCAAAGCGTATGCAACAAGCGAGTTTGAGACTGATTGAGGATGCGGGACATGCAATTCATGTGGAACAACCGCAGATTTTTGGTAAAATAGTAATTAAGTTTTTAAGGAACGTTGGATAGTGGTACATGTTAAAGTTTCCGTGATTTCTCTGTTTGAATACGTTAATAAGAGGCCTTTGCTGAATTTAGGCAAAGGTCTTTCATGTGAAAGTAAATATGACAACAGCTAGAAACTGGGAAAAGTCGAATAATATATTATTTTAGCGTAGGAAATATACGTAGACTCCTGCGGGAGGAAAGGCATAGGTGAGACTCCCTAATGCGTATGCACAAGGAGGCTCACCAGCCGCCCGCGGTAAAGAAGACACAGCGAAAGTGATTTTCTTGAGCTGATGTCGCACTTATGCTCGAAAGTGAAAGCGAAGTATATTTCCGGAGCGGTAGGGGGATGAACCAATGTCTGAAACAATTCCACACTGGCTGACAAAACAAGCGGATCTTGCTCCGGATAAAATCGCAATTGAACATGAAGACGGCTCAACCATTTCGTTTAGTGAGCTTAAAGATTCAAGCCGGCGATTTGCCAAAAAGCTTGTTCAGCTTGGGATTTCAACTGGTTCGCGTGTTGGTATTTTATCAGTAAACCATAGCGATATGGTAATTGCTGTTCATGCATTGAGTTATCTTGGGGCTGTTGCCGTTATGCTCAATACGCGCCTGGCTGACGATGAACTGAACTACCAGATTCACGATGCTGACGTTGCAACAGTATTGGTGCAGGAACATGGTTCGCAGCTGGATGCTTCTGTGTATACATTTTCTGAAATAAAAAAACTGGAGGAAAAAGAAATACCCTTACATGAGGAATTAAATCTGGATGAAGTATTTACAATTATTTATACTTCCGGTACCACCGGTTTTCCGAAAGGTGTTATGCACACATATGGAAATCACTGGTGGAGTGCTGTTTCATCGATGCTTAATTTCGGGCTGGACAAAGATGATAAGTGGCTCGCTGTATTGCCTATTTTTCATGTCGGTGGACTGTCCATATTTCTGCGTAGTGTTATTTATGGAATTCCGGCATATTTGATGGGAAAATTTGATGAACATGCGGTAAATGATGCAATTATGACAAAAAATATCACAATTGCTTCGGTGGTTCCTGTCATGCTGAAAAAAATGGTGAATGCTCTTGATGACCGAGACTATCCGAAGAATTTCAGAAGTGTATTGCTTGGAGGAGGTCCGGCATCGAAGTCCTTGCTGGAAAAAGCCCGGGCACATAAAGTTCCGGTGTTCCAATCATTTGGAATGACCGAAACTTCATCCCAAATCGTGACACTGAGTCCAGATAATGCTTTGGATAAACTTGGCTCATCAGGAAAACCGTTATTCCCGGCGCAACTGGAAATTGGTCCATCCGAAGACGGGATTGGTGAAATCTTCGTCAAGGGACCAATGGTTACAAAAGGATATTTTAATAACAAAGATGCAACTGAAAAAGTTTTTGCCGATGGCTGGCTGTCAACAGGTGACCTTGGATATGTTGATGAAGATGGTTTTCTTTTTGTAGTAGACCGAAGAAAGGATTTAATTATATCAGGCGGGGAGAACATTTACCCCAGTGAAATCGAAGCAATCCTTTCTAGACTTAATTCCATCAGAGAAGTTGCTGTTGCCGGTGTGGAAAGTGAGGAATGGGGACAGGTGCCTGTAGCATTTGTCGTGAAAAACAGTGAAACAACTGCTGAAGAAATTTTAGAATTCGCGAAAAGTCATATTGCCAGGTATAAATTGCCAAAGGAAATATATTTTATTGACAGCTTACCGCGAAATGCATCCAATAAAATCGTTCGAACTAAATTAGTTAATTTTTTGGAAGAATAATGTAAAAAATTATCGAAAAATGTTTAAAAAACTCCCTGAAAGGTATATATAACTGTATTCCAAGAAAGGGGAGTTTTTATGAATTTTATGGATCAGTATTTATCCGCAAGTTTTATGCAAGGATTGCAAAATTTTGTTATTGCAATTGTTGCATTACTTGTCGGATGGTTAATTGCCAAACTTATTGCAAATGCCGTGGAGAAGGCTCTCGGAAAAACCGATTTGGATGAAAAGCTGTTAGATAAATTCCGAACAAGTGATAAACCTATAAATTCCAGCCGGATTGTCGGGAAAGTGGTTTATTACATATTGCTGATCATCGTGTTTATCATTTTCTTCAATCTGTTAAACCTTAATATGATCGCAAATCCATTATCAGATCTAATCTCAACATTCTTTGCCTTTATACCGACAGTATTGAAAGCAGCATTAATTTTACTTCTGGCGTTTGTACTGGCTACTGTTATTCAGTGGTTGGTTGTTACTGGAGGGAAAAAGGTTAATTTGCAGAAGGTGTTCTCCAAGCTGAAGATTTCAGCTACGGACGAGGATGCTGAAAATGCTATTGAAACAGTGGGTAAAGTAGTTTTTTATCTGATTCTTTTGCTGTTTATCCCTGGTGTACTCGATGCATTAAGCATTGAAGGTGTATCTGAACCATTTGCGGGGTTACTGGCAACAGTGCTTGCTTTTATTCCGAAGCTGATAGCTGCAGCCTTAATTTTTGTTGTTGGATGGTTCGTTGCCAAAATAATCAAAGGTATTATCGTTAATTTGCTTAAAGCGGTAGGTTCTGAAGGTTTAGTACTTAAACTGAAGATGCAGAAATTATTTGAAGGAACAAGTCTTGCTGCATTTGTTGGTAATCTTGTATTCGTCCTTATTATGATTCCAATAACAATCGCAGCACTTGAAAAGCTCGAATTGACTGGAATTACCGACCCGGCAATTTCAATGCTGAATGATATCATGAATATGATTCCGAATATTATCATTGCTGTTGCACTGATTCTTGTGGGTGTGTGGCTTGGTAAATTAGTTGGTGGATTTGTTACTGATTTATTACAGCGTCTTGGTTTCGATGGACTGGCGGCCAAAATTCGGTTAGGCAATATGGATGCCTCCGAAGCAACCATGAAACCTTCAGCACTTGTCGGGTACATTGTTCAGGTATTGATTGTTTTCTTCCTGACAGTGCAGGCACTAAATTTGATTGGACTTGAATTCCTGGTTGATATTGCTTCAGCCATTACAGCTTATCTGCCAAATGTACTGGCAGCAGTACTTATACTGGGTATAGCTTTAATTGTGGCAGGCATAGTTGAAAAAGTGCTTGTAAATATGCTGGCAGGACCGGCAATCAAGATTCTGGCCGCTTTCGCAAAATATGCGATTATCGTACTGGCTGGATTCATGGCACTGTCACAACTTGGCATTGCGACATCAATCGTTACTTCAGCGTTCATCTTGATTCTGGGTGGGCTGGCGCTTGCGTTTGGGCTTGCATTCGGTCTTGGCGGAAAAGAATTTGCAAGCAAGCACCTAGCCAAGTTTGACCGTACGCTGGAAGAAACAAAAGTAAAAGACAATGAATAAATCTGGAATATGGGAAGGGCATCTGTATTTAATGCGGATGGCCTTTTTTTATGCAAAATTTATGACGGCTGAGAATCATGAAACAGTCGTTCGTGTACTTTCTGAAACTTTAATTTTTCATTGAAAATGATTCTCAAAGTCATTGACTTATTATCCAAAAGCAAATAAACTGTATATATGGAGATTATAAAAGCAGTTACATACATTCCAGCTATCTTTGTATGTTTTTTAGGTGAATAAACTGATAAGACAGTCTTCTGCTTGCGCTTTGGCTAATAACACCGATATGGACAATTAGCCAGTTTTTTTGAATGCGAAGAAGAATGACACGGGGAGAGATTCCAATATGCAGACGTTGGCAGCGAAGGATTTAACACTTGGCTATGGCGAAGATATCATTATAGATGATTTGGACATTTCGATTCCAAAAGGTGAAATCACAGTATTTATTGGCGGTAACGGCTGTGGAAAATCAACTTTACTACGTTCATTGGCTCGTCTTTTGAAACCCAAAGGCGGCGATATTGTATTGAATGGTGAGGATATCGCCAAAATGCGAACGAAGGAAGTGGCACAAAAACTTGCCATTCTTCCGCAGAGTCCGGTAACACCTGAAGGGTTAACAGTATTGGAACTTGTCAAGCAGGGTCGTCATCCATACCGTGGATTCCTGAAACAATGGTCCAAAGATGATGATCAGGCTGTTAATAAAGCACTCGATGTAACAAATATGGTTGATTTGAAGGATCGTACGGTTGATTCGCTTTCGGGCGGGCAGCGCCAGCGGGCATGGATTGCCATGACGCTTGCACAGGATACAGATACCATTTTACTTGATGAACCGACAACATATTTGGATATGACACATCAAATTGACGTTCTCGATTTATTGTTTGAGTTAAATGAGAAAGATGGTCGTACGGTTGTAATGGTGCTGCATGATTTGAACCTTGCCTGCCGTTATGCGCATCATATCGTTGCTATTAGGGATAAGCAGGTATTCGCACAAGGTAAACCGGAAGAGATTGTAACGTGCAAACTGGTACATGAGGTATTTCAGATGAAGTGTGATGTTACTTTTGACCCTATGTTCGGCACGCCAATGTGCATTCCGCATGGAAGAGGCAGATGTATTTACGCGAATGGTGCAGGAACTGGTACTGGTACATCAAAGACCGCGCTTAACTGAATTTTTTAAAGTGATATGCCCATTAATCGGTTATCATCCGGTTAATGGGTTTTTCTGTACATTCATTTTCGATTTTAAGGCAAATTAAGAATGGGAGGTGCAGTATGGAAAAGAAAAAATATTATGTGAATATGGCCAGCCAGGAGATTTCCAGGATTGAATACGGAAACAATGCAGATTTTGTTATCCATGCTACATGGGAAGAGGCTCAGCTGCTGCGGGCGAAGCTGGATCGTATGAATGATGCAGATTTTAACGGTTTTTTCAGGGCACATGTACCGATACGGCCGTATCACCATGATCAGTCGAATGATGATTATGATTCGGGGATTACCGATGCTTTCCGGATGATTTATGACCTGGGCAATGATGCGACAAAAGAACATATAGTCAATATGGGTGTGTTATCAGAAAATCACATGTAATCATCAGCAGAAGAACAGGGTTGGAAGATCCTGTTCTTTTTATAACGTCAGAAAGTATAAATTATGGTAGAAGACCCTAGTAGAAAAGCTTCGGCACTCGCTATAAGACGAGGCAAATGCGAGTTTTTTCAATAGCTGAATGAGAATGCAAAGGGAACTTCAAATACTAAGTTTATAATTCTTGAAAAAAGGAATAGTATTACCAGATTCATCCTATATATAATACGAAGGAGGAGCTTGCTGTGAAAACAAAACATCGTTCGTATTTCAAAAAGATTTTTAGCATTGCGCTTATTTTGCCATTATTGTTCATGATTCAGGCAGCCAATTTACAGACTGAGGCTGCGGGTAAAAGTGGTGATGACCATAAAATTTCCAAGACAAGTATCGAAAAGGTACAAGCCTTTCAAAAATTCGAATCAAAGTCATCATCTAAGAAAAAGGATCGCGAAGTTATTAATAAAACGATTTCACATGATACAATAGTTACATTAACAAATGGGTTTATGGATGTTTTAATACAGGATTTGAATAAGCATAACAAGGTAGTTCATTTTAATACTAAAGAAGCATTGTTAGACGAATTTGAAAAAGTAACAACAAGAGAAGTAGCATCCAAATACGTGGATTTTTATTTTAAAGAAAAGCCGGACGGATTATATGTTATTCCGACGGAAACACCATTCTGGTTTCAGGAAAAGAACAACTATGATATGATACGTAAGGATGAGAATGTGGTACAGATTGTGCAGCGAAATAAAAACGAACTGTACAGAGCATATACGATAAAAATCGAGTTCACCTATAAGAACAATTGGAAGATAACGAATATCCTGCACAAATAATGTTAATGAAAACGAAAGCAGTTGAAATGATTAATGTACACGTTTAAAGATTATTATCACAATAAAGTAAAGTTATCGTTCGATGACCACCCGTTTTCCAAAAAACCGAAACATGTTTGGGTTATCTGCAAATATAAAGGGAGATGGCTGCTGACAAGGCATAAAGACCGAGGCCTTGAGTTCCCGGGTGGAAAAGTGGAACCCGGTGAGTCGGCTCTCGATGCTGCCATTCGGGAAGTGATGGAAGAAACGGGTGGTACAGTGCGTAAAATCCGGTATATTGCCCAGTATTTTGTGGCAGGAAAAGCGGGGCATGTCATAAAAAATGTTTACTATGCCGACATCGGTGAACTGACAGAACGGGAGACCTATTATGAAACCGATGGTCCGTTTCTGTTAAAATCAATTCCTGACAATGTAGAAACAAATGAAATGTACAGCTTTATAATGAAAGATGGTGTACTGATTCATTGTATGAAACACTTGAATATATGAGGCTGGGACAAATCAAACAGTGTAATTCAAAAAACGAACGTTTCTAGAGACTAGTGGAGGAAATATACGTAGACTCCTGCGGGAGGAAAGGCCTAGATGAGACCCCGCAGTGCGTAAGCGCGAGGAGGGCTCAACAGCCGCCCGCGGAAAGCGGAGTATATTTCCGGAGCGGTTGAGTCCACCATTTGATTCGTTTTTTCTTTTGATAAATCACTTTTTGTCCCAGTCTCTTTTTTTCTAATTTGAATCCCTGATCAGTAAGTGTTTGGTCTGTTTAACGATTACATGCATGATTACAGCAGAAATGGTAATCAGCAGCAAACTGGCTGCAACGAGCGTAACATCAGATATCTGAACACCGTAAATGGTCAAATAGCCAAGTCCTTTTTTTGAAACAAGAAATTCGCCGATGATGATTCCAATCCAGGATACGTAAATGTTTATCTTCAATGTTAAAATTACTGTCGGCAGTGTTGCCGGAAACACGGCTTCTTTAAAAATGTCGCCGCGCGTTGCACCAAAGCATTTCAATATTTTTATATAGTTGTAATCCACCGCTTTGAATCCGGAATAAATAACTGAAGAAGTAATCAGGGCCGTGAGAATGGCAGCAATGGTTATGATTGCGAAATAACCCGGTCCGACGAGAACGATGATAACTGGCCCCAGAGCCAACACGGGTAAAGCATTCATGATGATAAAAAAGGGATTCATAATGTTGAAAAATCGTAATGATGACCAGAGAGCGCTGGCTGTCAGGATTCCACTGCTTGTGCCGATGATGAATCCAGTAATCGTCGCAAGCAATGATACCCTGAGGTGCATCAGCATCAATCCACTCGAAACATTTCCAAAAATTAATGCGTACACCTGTGATGGAGAGCTGAATTGTAAGGGGTTAAACCAATCTATTCTGCTGGCCAGTTCCCAAATGACGAAAAGGGTTATTAGCAATATAACCAACCATGAATGGATGATTCTGTTTTTATGCTTTTGGCTGCTTTTATATTCTTTAAGTAGACCATAATAAGTCCCTGCTTTTTTCATTAAGGCCACACCGCCTTATCGAAGGATTCGAATACTTCCCAGATCTTATCAAAAAGCAGCTGATATTTTGGATGTCTGCGGACTAGAAATGGTCGTTCTTCACGAAGCTCGATTGGCACATTAAATGTCCTTGCAGCTGTCCCTGGATTGGGAGCCATGACTATAATCCGATCGCTCATGCATATTGCTTCTTCCATATCATTTGTAGCCAGCAGTGTTGTTTTATGGCAGCTCTTGAGCATCTTTGAAAATACATCTTCCAGTTTGCGTTTTTCCCGGTAATCCGTAGCTGAAAATGGTTCATCCAACAGTAAAATTTTCGGATCCATAATGAGTGTCCGGACGAGTGCAACTCGCTGACGCATCTCAGCGGAAAGGCTATCGGGATAGTAATTTCCAACATCCGGCACACCAACATCACGCAGAAGATCCACTGCCTTTTGCCTGGTGTAGTCTGACAGTTGACCACTGATTTTCGGACCAACCAGAACATTATCCATTATTGATTTCCATGAAAACAAATAATCCTTTTCAAGCATATAGCCGATTGTATAATCAGTCTGTTTCAGCGGTTTCAAATCCAGCAGGATATTCCCTTCAGTCGGCTGGATGATGCCGGATATAATCGAAAGCAACGTTGATTTGCCACATCCACTTTGTCCAAGGAGAGCGGTGATTTCACCTTCATTTATCTTGCATGAGACGTTGTCCAGCGCCTTTGTGAATGACTTTTTTGCGAAATAATGATGTGATATGTTGTCTAAGGTAAGGAATGACATTTGTTTCTCCTCCTTAGGTTTCACATACTTCCTTGACAATTCGTGTTGACGGTCTTTATGGGAATTATTCCGGAATTTCACCGATTTCTGTCGTGATTGCATTTTCGAATCTTCATGCGTTGTCTCATCATAACCTATGCTTCACGGCATAAATGTGTGATTGCCTATATAAAAAACGGCCTCTGTAAAAAGAGACCGTTATCAGCACTGCGCTGATGAAACTTTTCCTTCATTTATTAAAAATCCTTGTGGGATGAGGAAACAATCATTATTAACCCCGGTATAATGGACCAGCTTTTTTGATTTCATCACTTGCATGTGTGAACTGATTAAAGTTGTCATGAAACTTCATGGCTAGTGATTGTGCTTCTTTGTCATAAGCTTCTTTATCGTCCCAGGTTTGTTTTGGAATCAGTACTTCATCCGGAACACCGGGTACGTGCATAGGGATTTCCAGTCCGAAAATTTCATCGCTGGTTGTTTCGGCAGAGTTCAATTCGCCTTCAAGCGCTGAATGAACCATCGCGCGTGTATAGGATAATTTCATCCGCTTACCAACTCCATATGATCCACCAGTCCAGCCGGTGTTAACCAGAAATACACTTGTATTATACAAATCAATTTTCTCGCCAAGCATCTCAGCGTATGTCGCCGGTTCGAGCGGCAGGAACGGTGACCCGAAGCATGCTGAAAACGTTGCCTGTGGCTCGGTTACGCCGCGTTCTGTACCGGCAAGCTTACTGGTGTAGCCGCTTAAAAAGTGATACATAGCCTGTTCTTTGGTTAATCTGCTGATGGGCGGTAAAGTACCGGATGCATCAGCTGTCAGGAAAATTATGGTGTTTGGATGGCCAGCTACACTTGGCGAAACAATATTATCAATATTTTTCAGGGTATAGGCGGCCCGGGTATTTTCTGTCAGCGATGTGTCATCATAGTCCGGTTGACGCGACTCTTCATCAAGAATGACATTTTCCAGTACCGATCCAAACCGGATTGCGTCATAAATCTGCGGTTCTTTTTCCTGTGAAAGGTTGATGCATTTTGCATAACAGCCACCTTCAATATTGAATACACCGTTCGTGCTCCAGCCGTGTTCGTCATCCCCGATTAATCGGCGGTACGGATCTGCGGAGAGCGTAGTTTTACCGGTTCCGGAAAGTCCGAAAAATAATGCAACATCCCCTTCCTGACCAACGTTGGCAGAACAATGCATCGATAAAATGTCACGCTGTGGGAGCAGGAAATTCATCACGGAAAAAATGGATTTCTTGATTTCTCCGGCATATTCAGTACCACCAATCAGAACGATGCGTTGTTTGAATGAGACAAGAATAAACGTTTCGGAATTCGTTCCATCGACTTTCGGGTCTGCCTTGTATGTAGGGGCAGATATGATAGTGAATTCGGAATGATGGGTTCCCAATTCTTCCTCCGTCGGTTCGATAAACAGTTGTCTGGAAAACAGATTGTGCCAGGCATATTCATTGAAAACTTCAATTGGCAGCCGGTAATTTGTATCGGCTCCGGCATAGCCCTGAAAATGATATAATTCATTTCGTTCCTTTAAATGGGCAACCACCTTTTTGTAAAGGTTATCAAAAGATGCCTCATCAATCTCCTGGTTGACGATTCCCCAGTCAATGACGTCCTTAGTGGTCTCATCCCGAACGATGAACTTATCTTTTGGGGATCGCCCGGTATATTTACCGGTAGTCGCACGAATTGCACCTGATGCAGACAGCGTTCCCTCTTCACGTGCCAGAATTTTCTCGACAAGCTGTGGTACGGAAAGGTTATTTTGCAGATTATCATGTGAAAGTAAATCTTTGATTAATTTTGATTGTTCCACCGCATTCATTTGTGATACCTTCCTTTATGATGGATTTTAATTAAAGTACATTTTAATAATCAAGTTGTAAATCTGTTTATTTAGTATAACACATTCATAAAATTAGTCCATACTAATTATACGAATATTTATATGAACTTTTCATGTCAAGTGTGTCATTCCCTTGTAAATTGTTGACATGACAGCGCTTTTCCGTTATGCTGAATTTCGAGCGGAAACTCTCTTATTCAGAGTCGGTGGAGGGACAGACCCGATGAAGCCCAGCAACCGTCACATGCTGTGAAAAGGTGCTAATCTGACGCAAGGATTTATCCTTGGACAATAAGAGCGAAAGGCTTCAGGACACCTTTCCTCATGATTGCAGGAAAGGTTTTTTTATTTTTTCTAACCTTATTAAAACATAAACATACACTGAATAGATAGATTTCCGTACTATTTTTTAAAGGGAGGACTTAGCCACATGGCTGCAAATCGTCGTTTATTTACATCTGAATCTGTTACAGAAGGGCATCCTGACAAAATCTGCGATCAGATATCAGATGCTATTTTGGATGAAATTTTAAAAAATGATCCGAATGCCCGGGTGGCATGTGAGACAACAGTAACTACAGGATTAGTATTGGTTTCGGGGGAGATTTCTACTACTACATATGTAGATATTCCTGCAATTGTCCGTCAAACGATTAAGGATATTGGGTATACACGCGCTAAATTCGGATTTGACGCGGAAACATGTGCCGTGCTGACTGCTATTGATGAACAGTCAGCAGATATTGCCGGTGGAGTTGATACGGCGTATGAAACACGGCAGGGGAAAACGGATGAAGAAATTGCTTCGATTGGTGCGGGTGACCAGGGGTTAATGTTCGGGTTTGCCTGTGATCAGACGGACGAATTAATGCCATTGCCGATTTCGCTCGCACACAAATTATCGAAGCGATTATCAGATGTACGTAAAGAGCAAATTTTGGATTATTTACGCCCTGACGGAAAAACACAGGTAACGGTCGAATATGATGAAAAAGATAACCCGGTAAAGGTGAATACAATTGTTATTTCAACACAGCACCATCAGGATATAACAACTGAACAAATCGAAAAGGACCTGATTGAGTATGTGATTCGACCGATTGTTCCGGCAAATCTGCTTGATGAATCAACCAAGTTTTTTATCAATCCGACGGGAAGGTTCGTAATTGGAGGACCACAGGGTGATGCCGGTTTGACCGGACGTAAGATCATTGTGGATACGTACGGCGGATATGCAAGACATGGCGGCGGTGCATTCAGTGGAAAGGATTCCACCAAGGTGGACCGGTCTGCATCATATGCAGCCCGTTATGTTGCTAAAAACATTGTGGCGGCAAAGCTTGCGAAAACATGTGAAGTACAATTGGCTTATGCAATCGGTGTGGCTGAGCCAGTGTCGATTTCCATCAATACATTTGGCACCGGTACGGTCGATGAAGCTGAGCTGGAAGCCGCAACACGAAAAATATTTGATCTACGGCCAGCAGGTATAATTCGGATGCTTGATCTGCAACGTCCAATCTACCGAAACACAGCTGCATATGGCCACTTCGGCAGAACAGATATCTTATTTCCATGGGAGAAAACCGATAAAGTCGAAGAATTGCAGGCCATTGTAAAAGAGGGATAACTGGGGTGTTTAAGTGCACCTCTTTTTTGTGGGGTGATCTAGTTGTGGTCACCACCTGAATTTTGGTGGAAACACTGAAATTTATCATTCGGCCTATTAATTAATCGGGATTTCAGTTTTGACAATGTAATTGCAAAGGCATTTCAATGAAAATAAGGCTTTCGTCAAGATGCATCTTTTATGATATAATTTTAAGGGTTCAACATGAATGAAAGCGAGGCAAAAGTGATGTGCGGTTTTATTGGAATACTGCGAAATAAACCTGAGGATTTGAACGAAGATCAGCTTAACCGATTTACAAACCAAAACAACATTATTACACATAGAGGTCCTGACGATGAGGGCTACTATCATGATGATTACGTATCTTTCGGGTTCAGACGCCTGAGTATTATTGATATTGAAACCGGTCAGCAGCCATTGAGCTATGATGATGAAAAATGCTGGCTTATTTTTAATGGCGAAATTTATAACTACGTTGAATTGCGGGAGAATTTAGTGAAAGAAGGATTTTCATTTGCAACCGAATCCGATACTGAAGTAATTGCTGCGTTATTTTCCAAACATAAGGAAAATGCATTTCAGTACTTAAGGGGAATGTTTTCCATCCTGATTTGGGATAAAGAGCAGCAAACACTTTACGGTGCACGAGATCCGTTTGGCATTAAACCATTATTTTATAAGGAATCAAAAGAAGGAACTATTTTTGCGTCAGAGAAAAAAAGCATTACGTTAATGATGGAAAATGAAGAAGTTAATTATGAAGCATTGCAGCATTATTTAAGTTTCCAGTTTGTTCCGGAGCCGCTGACATTGACTACAGGCATTAAAAAAATGGAGCCTGGCCATTATTTTGTGAAAAAGCCGGGACAGGCATTGGAATTCAATCGGTACTGGCATGCAACGTTTAATCCGGTGTTAATGGAGAAAAACGACTGGATCAAGCGGATTCAGGACGTAATGTACGATTCTGTTAATGTTCATATGCGGAGTGATGTTCCAGTTGGGTCATTTTTATCCGGTGGAATTGATTCGACAATTATTGTGGCGATGGCTAAAAAATTCAACCCGAATATCAAGACGTTTTCCGTCGGTTTTAAACGGGAAGGCTTTTCAGAAATTGACGTTGCAAAAGAAACGGCGGAGAAGCTGGATGTGGAGAATATTTCCTATATCATTTCACCGGAGGAGTATGTGGAGAAACTGCCTAAAATCATGTGGCATATGGATGATCCACTGGCAGATCCAGCGTGTGTCCCGTTATATTTCCTTGCCCGCGAAGCTCGTAAACATGTAACCGTTGTCCTCTCAGGAGAGGGATCCGATGAATTATTCGGCGGCTACAATATTTACCGTGAACCAGAATCTTTGAAATTGTTCAATACAATACCAACTCCGGCAAAGTCATTGCTTGCCCGGGTAGCAGAAGCAATTCCGGAGGGCGTACGCGGCAAAAGCTTTCTGGAACGCGGAACAACTCCGCTCCGTAATCGTTATATAGGCAATGCAAAAATGTTCGAGGATACCGAAAAACGTGCATTGTTAAAGACGTATAATGAAAATGTCTCCTATCAGCAGGTTACGGAAAAACTTTATGATCAGGTAAGCGACTATCCATTGGTGAATCAGATGCAATATGTGGATATTCACACATGGATGCGGGGAGATATTTTGTTGAAAGCGGATCGTATGACAATGGCAAACTCACTGGAGTTGCGCGTGCCATTTTTGGACAAAAAAGTGTTTGATGTGGCAAGTAAAATTCCGGTTGATATGAAAATTGCCAATGGAACGACGAAAAGTATTTTACGGGAGGCTTCACGTGGCATCATCCCTGATCATGTGCTTGACCGTAAGAAACTTGGGTTTCCGGTTCCAATCCGTCATTGGTTAAAAAATGAGCTTAATGGATGGGCGAAACAGTTGATTCAGGAAAGCGAGACAGATCATCTGCTGCACAAAGACTATGTGCTTAGTTTGCTTGATGCACATTGCCAGGGTAAAGGTGATTACAGCAGAAAAATCTGGACGGTGCTCATGTTTATGCTGTGGCATCAAATCAATATTGAAAACAAATTTGATGTTGAGGAATTAAGTAAACCAGACAAGGCGATTGAAGCGATTACGCAATAAGTAAGACCGGCGACACGGACTTTGCACCGTTGTCGCCGGTCTTTTATATAGGGTGATTTAGATAATTATTGGGGGCTTATTAGATGAAATATTTCTTGAAGTTAAATGTTGTTAGTATTCTGTACGCTCTTATGGTATTTGTTCCTCTTGAACTTATGTGTGAATTCTTAAATAATGGCGCAGTTGAGGAATAAATTTGTTTACCAGTGGGCCAGTTTGTTGTATAGATGAAGGGCTCATAAGTATGAGGGGGGAGATAATGCTTAAAATTGGTTCAATCGCGTTGGGCATTTATGATTAAGTGACAGGTAGTTTACTAAGCAGCTAAAAGGATCTTTTGCTCGAAGATCCTTTTTCAATACCGCTTCCGGAAAAGTGGGGTAGGATCCAAATTGCCATAGTAGGGGCAGATCACTCCTTGCCCCACTATGCGCGTGTAATAAAAGCGTTTGTTATTCCAAGGCCTTTAATTTTATCTACGTTTTGAAGCGCTTGTTTTTTTGAATATGGACCAACCTCTACGGAATAAAGTTCCCTGCTGTCCATTTTATAGATTCTTATATCTGCGTTAATTTTATTTCTAGTTACTAAATTATATTGGTGCTGGGCGCTTTTTTTCTTGTTAGTTGTGCCAACGACTATTTTATATTTCCCCATAAACATCCTCCTAACTTGTTTATGGGTAGTATATTCAGCTTTATAGCAAATGAATGGTCGTTGTACATGGCTTTTCGCAAAATGATTAATTAATCTATTAGGAAATAGCGAAGTAATGCATTATAGATTATGGATAAACGCAGCTAAAAATGGGTACGCCTTCTAGGATTTGTTAAACTGATCATCGTGGATCTTATATCACAGCTGTATTAGTCAGAAGGAATATTTAGATAGCCATTCTATGTTAAAGTATTGAATATATCACAAATTCAATAATGAAATGACATAAACAAAAATTGAATTAAAAAAGGGCTTTGACGAAGTTCTTTTTAATTATAAAAAGTAAAAAAGCAACGATAATTATTGCTTTTAATTTTTTTGATTACTATTTGATTCATATGTCTCCACCGCCGAATTTGCTAATGTTTCCAAATTTGTTTCAAGATCTTTCTTTTGTTTAGGTTCTGTTTCTGTTTTAAAAACTTTTACTAGTTTATTTTGCTTTTCTGGTTTAAGAACAAAAACTTTAATTTTAGTTTGATAAAATCCCGAGTGTAAGTAAAACTGTTTTAATTGGACTAAATATTTTTGTTTATTTGATTCTACGTTGAATTTATTTATTTTCATATGATTCATGCCCCTTTCCTTTATTTTTTATATTATGTTTATGAGAAGTGCCGGAAAAATAATATTAAATTTTAAAATTCATAAAAGGATAGTTGAAACTTAACGGGTGCCATTTCGGAATATGAAAGGGAACTGTGCTTTTTAATTTTTATACAGTGCAAAATAGAATCAAAGTGACAGTTAATCCGAGGGGTTTACAAATACTTTCGTTTCTCCGTAAAATTTTGAAGTCGTTTTTTACATTGCTCAATGTTCTTCTGGTGGTCTATCCATTCCGTTATAGTGTGGCCACGTTTTTCTAAATTTTGGAGTTCTTCCTTTGCTTTACAGAGGTCCTCTTTTAAGTAATCGATTGTTTTTTTCATTTAATTACCTCCCAAATATATCCAAATTATAGCAGGCGATTTATCAAAAAACAATAATATTTCCTATTTTTCAAATATTTATAGAAAACGAAATTAAAATAGCTTTGTAATAAAAGAAGAAAGGTTAGATACTTCTGGCCTCAGTCCCCCCAGTCTCCGTGTGTTTTTTCGCTAGGTTTGTTCACCATATCCTAATAAAGGAGGCGAGGTGCGATCTGGGGAGGATTCGGCACTTGCCCTCGGTAAAGAAGACACTGCGAAAGTAGTTTACTTGAGCAGAAGTTGCACTTATGCTGGCAGTGAAAACGAGTATATTCCAACGGATCGGCTAGTAAGCTGTACTAAACAAATTGATTTTTCAATGTCGCAGCATCTTTACGGCAGCAACAATGAAAAAGCCTTTTATTAGAATAATACTAAAAGTCCTGTCCCAAATTCGTGTTGTGCTTATAATATTGCCCTTTTTCCACGTAGGATTGCAGAACACGTTCCATTTCCTTATAGTCGGCCTCAGTCAAGGAACGTACGACTTTAGCTGGACGGCCCATTACCATAGTGTGTGGAGGAACTTTTTTGCCGGGCGGGACGAGGCTGCCAGCACCGACAAATGCATGCTCACCGATTTCAGCTCCATCCAGAATGAGTGCCCCCATGCCAATTAAAGCATTTTTACGGACGGTACAGCCATGTAGTGTCACCTGATGCCCGACAGTTACATCATCTTCTGCAATAACCGGATTGTCAGGGCTTTGGTGCAGCATGGATAAGTCTTGGATGCTGACACGTTTGCCAATCCGGGCCGGCGCAACATCCCCGCGTATAACGGTTTTAAACCAGATACTGGCTTGCTCGCCAATTGTCACATCACCTATTACCTCAGCGTCATGAGCGACGAATACAGAGTTGTTTATCGTAGGTTTTACGTTTTTATAATGATGAATCATTTGAAACCTCCTCATAAATATGGTCATATATGTATTATAGCAAAATGTTATAATGGGAATCGAAGGATAGGCAGGAATGGAGGAGCAATGTTGGGTCTACCAAAAACATCTTTGAGATTAATGGTAAATGTATATTGTAAGGTTTTCCCGGCAGTCAGAGACGAATTAGACTACTGGAAAAGAAGAGCTGCACAAATACCCGATCAGGAGTTGCGAACCCAGGCACTTGCAAGTATGGAGGCAAAGCGGTTTCACTGTCAGGGAGGATCGGTATACGCACTATTAGCCGGTAATAAATGGAAAGAAGCGATCCGGTTTATTGTGGCATATCAGACAATAAGTGATTATTTGGACAACCTATGTGACCGGAGCACATCACTCAATCCCGATGACTTTCGACTGTTGCATCAATCCATGGTTGATGCGTTAATTCCAGATAACGACATGAAAGATTATTACAGACTACGGGATGAGCATACAGATGATGCATATCTGACAGATCTTGTCCAAACATGCCGGAAAACGATCAGGACATTGGACAATTATGATGAAATACGTGATTATTTGCTGCACTTGAATCAGTTATACTGTGATTTGCAAGTACATAAGCATGTCAGGCTGGATGAACGAATTCCGCGGCTTCAGAAATGGTACCTTGAAAAAATGGGGGACCAGGCAAAGTTGTCCTGGTTTGAATTTTCCGCAGCAGCAGGTTCAACACTGGGTATTTTTTATCTTGTGTCGTATTCGCTTGGGAAAAGGGTGCCGGCGCAATTGGCTGAACGAATATGGTGCGGTTATTTTCCCTATATGCAAGGGCTTCATATCTTAATGGATTATTACATTGATCAGCAAGAGGATATTGAGGAAGCAGATTTAAATTTCTGCAGTTTTTATGATGATCAAGCCCATTTGAAAAGACGCATCTCTTTTTTTATCGAACAGGCGAACAAGCATGCCCGCCACCTACCGGATCATCGTTTCCATGAAATGGTTCAGCAAGGATTGGTTGGGCTCTATCTTGGTGATCCCAAAGCAAACAAGCTGTCCGGCGGTAAAGGAATGGCCAAACAGCTTTTGCGTGTCAGCGGCGGCAGTACCTGGTTTTTCCATTTAAATACAAAGTTTTATTACCGCCTGAAAAAAAGGGATTAATTTCGTTTCTGAATGGCAAGAATGAATGGCGGATCATTTTTCTGGTTAATGAATCCGTAATAGAGTACGTGAAAAACTTTCTGATCCAACAGACGGGCATATTTCATAATCTGTTCTTTCTCTTCGGTGCCACCCTCGTGTCCATGATAAATCACCAGTACTACCAGTCCATTGCGTTTCAGATGGGAAAGAACCCCCTCGACTGCCAGTATAGTTGATTCACTTTTGGTAATAACTGATTTATCACTTCCGGGAAGATAACCAAGGTTAAAAATAGCACCGCCCAACCTGGTCAGTTTATCGACTGGAATGTGATGGATAAAATTGCTGTGGCTGTCTTGAATGATGTCAGTGTTGGTCAGTCCGTTTTTCGCAAGTCTGTTTTTCGTATTGGTAACAGCCTGTTCTTGTATATCGAATCCGAATACGTGTCCGGTTTTCCCAACCAGTTTGGATAAAAAGATGGTGTCATGACCATTTCCGCACGTGGCATCGATGACAGTATCGCCTTTTTCAACAGCGGTTTCAAGCAGGTAATGGGAATAATTTATGATACCTTTAATCATGGATAAGTTCGCTCCTCTATGCAAAATACTATCATTATTCTATCATGAAGCTTTTGTGCGGTGAAAGATTGTGTCCCAAATCTTGACAAAATAGCACACATTGATTAAAATGCGATATACATATAGTATCGGCGTTGCAAAGGATTAGTAGTGAATTGTCCAGGTATAGCGAGGCAGTGGCTGGTGAAAACTGCTCCTGAAGATTTACGAACTCACCTTTAAGCTGCAGGGATGAAGATAAGTAATTCCTGCCGTAAATCTGCGTTAAGGATCCAAGTGAACGCTCATTCAGTGTTAATTCGGGTGGTACCGCGGGAAACTATAGTCTCTCGTCCCTTTACTTCATAGGGATGGGTGGCTTTTTTTATAGGGTAACAAAGTGTAAAGTTTACCAAACTTTATAAGAACTTTGACACTCGCTGTAAGACGCCTGAGTGATGTGTTTTGCAACTGATGAAGGAGGCAATCTGATGACGTTTAATCATAAGGAAATTGAAAAGAAATGGCAGCAGTATTGGGAAAAAAATAAAACATTTAAGACAGATACGTATTCTGATAAGGAAAAAGTTTATGCACTTGATATGTTTCCATATCCGTCAGGTGCCGGATTGCATGTCGGTCACCCGGAAGGATATACGGCAACAGACATTTATTCGCGGATGAAACGGATGCAGGGGTATGAAGTGCTGCATCCAATGGGCTGGGATGCTTTCGGGCTTCCTGCTGAACAGTATGCACTGGATACCGGAAACAGCCCCGCAGCTTTTACTGATAAAAATATTGAAACGTTTAAACGACAGATAAAGGAACTTGGTTTTTCATATGACTGGGACCGTGAAATAAATACAACGAATCCGAGCTACTATAAATGGACGCAGTGGATTTTTACCAAGCTGTATGAACACGGTCTTGCCTACATGGATGAGGTGGCGGTTAACTGGTGCCCGGCACTTGGAACTGTTTTGGCCAATGAAGAGGTAATTGATGGCAAAAGTGAACGCGGCGGGCATCCGGTTGTCCGTAAACCAATGAAGCAGTGGATGCTTAAAATCACCGCATATGCGGACCGGCTTCTGGAAGATTTGGATGAACTGGATTGGCCTGAAAGCATTAAAGATATGCAGCGGAATTGGATTGGCCGCTCGGAAGGTGCTGAAGTGAATTTTGCCATTGATGATTTTGATGAGACATTCACTGTATTCACAACAAGACCGGATACATTGTTTGGTGCAACTTATGCCGTATTTGCACCAGAGCATCCATATGTCGAACAAATCGTCACTGCTGACCAAAAGGATGCGGTTGATGCGTATATAAACGAAATCCAGACAAAATCTGAATTGGAGCGGACAGACCTTGCCAAAGATAAAACAGGTGTATTTACTGGTGCGTATGCTATTAATCCTGTCAATAATAAAAAGATTCCAATCTGGGTTGCTGATTACGTCCTGATGTCTTATGGAACCGGGGCGATTATGGCGGTTCCGGCACATGATGAGCGTGACTATGAGTTTGCCACGAAATTTGACCTGCCGATTACCGAAGTTGTTGCAGGCGGTGATGTTTCCAAAGAGGCTTATGTTGGCGATGGTAATCATGTCAATTCAGAATTCCTTAATGGGCTTGGGAAAGAAGAAGGAATAAGTAAAATGATTGACTGGCTTGAGGAAAAAGGTAAAGGCGAGAAGAAAGTTACGTATCGTCTGCGTGATTGGCTGTTCGCGAGACAGCGCTACTGGGGTGAACCGATCCCGGTCATTCATTGGGAAGACGGCTCTATGACAGCTGTCCCGGAAAATGAGTTGCCGCTGGAATTGCCGGAAATGGATAATATTAAGCCTTCTGGAACCGGTGAATCCCCGCTGGCTAACAGTGACTGGATTAATGTAACCGATCCGGAAACAGGCATGAAGGGCCGTCGGGAAACAAGCACAATGCCGCAATGGGCTGGAAGCTGCTGGTATTTCCTCCGCTTTGTCGATCCGGATAATACCGAACAGCTTGCTGATCCAAAAGCATTACAGGAATGGCTGCCGATCGATATTTACATCGGAGGGGCGGAGCATGCTGTACTTCATCTGCTGTATGCACGGTTCTGGCATAAATTCTTGTATGATATTGGCGTTGTCCCAACAAAAGAACCGTTTATGAAATTGTTTAACCAAGGAATGATTCTCGGTGAGGGTCACGAGAAAATGAGTAAATCGAAGGGGAATGTTGTCAATCCTGACGATATTATTCATTCGCATGGTGCGGATACACTTCGTTTGTACGAAATGTTCATGGGGCCGCTTGACGCTGCGGTTGCCTGGTCAACAAACGGCCTGGATGGATCACGCCGCTTTCTGGAACGCGTTTGGCGGCTGATTGTAAATGAAGAAACAGGAGAAACCGCTGATAAAATTATTGAAGGTAATGGTGATGAAACGCTTAATAAGGTATATCATGAGACGGTTAAAAAAGTGACGGAAGACTTTGATAACCTGCATTTCAACACCGGTATTTCCCAGTTGATGGTGTTCATTAACGAAGGGTATAAAGCGGAGGAGATTTCCAAACAGCATGTTGAAGGTTTTGTAAAAATGTTGTCGCCTGTCGCACCACACCTATCAGAAGAATTGTGGACCCGGCTTGGACATTCTGAAACAATTACGTATGAGGAATGGCCACGTTATGACGAATCCAAGCTGGTTGAAGAAGAGGCTGAGGTTGTACTGCAGGTAATGGGTAAAGTCCGGGCGAAAATAAACGTTCCCAAAGATATCACGAAAGATGATTTGGAGAAACAAGCGCTCGAACATGAAAAAATTCAGGAATGGATTGAAGGAAAAACAATCCGTAAAGTTATTGTTGTGCCAGGTAAGCTAGTGAATATTGTAGCAAATTAATATTAGGATCCCGTTCATGTTAATTTTGAACGGGATCCTTTTTTGCAGATAAAACCTTCTATTGCATACGCGGTGATTAAGGCTTGTTGTTCAGCCGGGTTTGCTAATTGGAAGGTGTCCATTTTGTTTTCAGTATAAGCCATTTGTCGTTTTCGTAATACCAGGTTGTTTGAACTGTTCCGATTGTATCAGATTTTCCAGTGCCATTAATTTGCTGGTAGCTTTTCAATCCGTATCCCTTTTGTTTATTAATAAACACTGGCTCATATTT
Organism: Virgibacillus ihumii; assembly: GCF_902726655.1. Lineage (NCBI taxonomy): Bacteria > Bacillati > Bacillota > Bacilli > Caryophanales > Bacillaceae > Virgibacillus > Virgibacillus ihumii. The sequence goes on along the minus strand of NZ_CACVAN010000001.1, from coordinate 1,329,126 downwards.
ACTAATTGGTTCTATTATTACAGAGCCATCTGTCAGAAGTCTTCCCTGTTTATTATATATTCCTTTTTCAATATAATCTGCAGCCTGTTTTTTCACATTGGTAGTATATGGTTTTTGTTCGGGTGAAAGTTTAACTTCTAATTCAAATCCATCTGTAAGATGAGCTTTTACGTATCGCTGGACAGGTAATTGGATTTCCTTAAGCTCCCCGTTTGACAGGGTGTGTAATGCATGGTTGTGCAATCCGCCCTGTCCCTTACTTTGATAAAAAATATCCAAAACCTTATCATGATTCAAATCCAGAAACTCCAGGTTAGGGTCATACCCGCCATCATATGGAATTTTCCATTTTTTATTGTTTGCCAGTTGAATTTCTGTCCACGCATCTTTAAGGTAATCTGTTTCCATTGAAAATTTGATACCTTTAAGGGTTACGGATTCCTTTCGCCCATCACCTGTTACATCCTCGTCGAATTCTAAAATTTGCTTTTGGGATGGTATCTTGGTGGTTCCCTCTGCGGCCGTCATAGTTGCCGTGATTAAAAAAAGCAGAATAAAGCATAATTTGCCGATGATAAATTTCATAGGATAAAACCTCACTTTGTATCGTTATTTTATTTTGTGTTATATAGTTGCAAGCTATTCATGTCAGAAGTTATGATAAGTAGGAAATATTTTTATACGGAGGATGGTATTAATGGATGATATAAATGAAATAACTCCCGAAGAAGTAGAAGAACTGCTAGGAAATGAAAGTGACGTGATTATTGATGTGCGGGAAGATGATGAAGTTGCCCAAGGTATGATTAATGGTGCCAAACACATTAAACTTGAAAATATTCCACATTCATTACAGGAGTTGGATAAAGACAAACATTACATCATGGTATGCAGATCCGGCAGAAGAAGTATGACGGCAGCTGCCTTTATGGATGAGCACGGTTATAAAGTATCTAGTATGGCAGGCGGGATGCTTGATTGGAAAGGTGAAGTTGTGGTGTGAACCCGAGGCATTGTACCTTATAACTCATAAAGGTTGGGGGTTCTTGACGGGTGTCGGGTATTATTCGTTATTGACGTGTGGGAAAGCGTGATTTCTTATATACGCGCTTTCTTTCATTTTTTTAAAAAGATCATTGACATTTTAATCTATGGAGAGTAATATTGATTTTGCTGTTGAAAAACAGCCCCAAAAATGTTGAAAAATGTTGTGTTGACATACATTATCAACAATGATATAATTATTATGTTATCGATAGATTTCATTTTTGATTTTTGCTCCTTGAAAACTGAACAAAAACAACCAGTATGTCAAGAAAACAGGACGAAAGCAAAAGCTTTCCCCTGGATTCAATTTACGAAGCTAAGCTATGGTTGATTGGTGTCAATCATATATCAACTTTCTATGGAGAGTTTGATCTTGGCTCAGGACGAACGCTGGCGGCGTGCCTAATACATGCAAGTCGAGCGCGGGAAGCAAGCGGAAGCCTTCGGGTGGAAGCTTGTGGAACGAGCGGCGGACGGGTGAGTAACACGTGGGCAACCTGCCTGTAAGATTGGGATAACTCCGGGAAACCGGGGCTAATACCGAATGAAGCACGTCACCGCATGGTGACGTGATGAAAGGCGGCTTTCTAGCTGTCACTTACAGATGGGCCCGCGGCGCATTAGCTAGTTGGTGGGGTAAGAGCTTACCAAGGCGACGATGCGTAGCCGACCTGAGAGGGTGATCGGCCACACTGGGACTGAGACACGGCCCAGACTCCTACGGGAGGCAGCAGTAGGGAATCATCCGCAATGGACGAAAGTCTGACGGTGCAACGCCGCGTGAGTGATGAAGGTTTTCGGATCGTAAAACTCTGTTGTCAGGGAAGAACAAGTACCGTTTGAATAAGGCGGTACCGTGACGGTACCTGACCAGAAAGCCCCGGCTAACTACGTGCCAGCAGCCGCGGTAATACGTAGGGGGCAAGCGTTGTCCGGAATTATTGGGCGTAAAGCGCTCGCAGGCGGTCTTTTAAGTCTGATGTGAAATCTCGCGGCTCAACCGCGAATGGTCATTGGAAACTGGAGGACTTGAGTACAGAAGAGGAGAGTGGAATTCCACGTGTAGCGGTGAAATGCGTAGAGATGTGGAGGAACACCAGTGGCGAAGGCGACTCTCTGGTCTGTAACTGACGCTGAGGAGCGAAAGCGTGGGGAGCGAACAGGATTAGATACCCTGGTAGTCCACGCCGTAAACGTTGAGTGCTAGGTGTTAGGGGGTTTCCGCCCCTTAGTGCTGCAGTTAACGCATTAAGCACTCCGCCTGGGGAGTACGGCCGCAAGGCTGAAACTCAAAAGAATTGACGGGGGCCCGCACAAGCGGTGGAGCATGTGGTTTAATTCGAAGCAACGCGAAGAACCTTACCAGGTCTTGACATCCTCTGCCAGCGCTGGAGACAGCGTGTTCCCTTCGGGGACAGAGTGACAGGTGGTGCATGGTTGTCGTCAGCTCGTGTCGTGAGATGTTGGGTTAAGTCCCGCAACGAGCGCAACCCTTGATCTTAGTTGCCAGCATTCAGTTGGGCACTCTAAGGTGACTGCCGGTGACAAACCGGAGGAAGGTGGGGATGACGTCAAATCATCATGCCCCTTATGACCTGGGCTACACACGTGCTACAATGGATGGAACAGAGGGCAGCGAAGCCGCAAGGTGTAGCAAATCCCATAAAACCATTCTCAGTTCGGATTGCAGGCTGCAACTCGCCTGCATGAAGCCGGAATCGCTAGTAATCGCGGATCAGCATGCCGCGGTGAATACGTTCCCGGGCCTTGTACACACCGCCCGTCACACCACGAGAGTTGGCAACACCCGAAGTCGGTGAGGTAACCTTTTGGAGCCAGCCGCCGAAGGTGGGGCCAATGATTGGGGTGAAGTCGTAACAAGGTAGCCGTATCGGAAGGTGCGGCTGGATCACCTCCTTTCTAAGGATTATTACGGAAGGCATACTTGGTTGTTTGGTTCAGTTTTGAGGGAGTAAATTCTCTCATTTGTACCTTGAAAACTGAATAAGCAAGATCAACGACATCAAATCAAAAGCGAAGGCGAAGAAGAAGTACGTCTATTCATAGTTAAGTGAAGAAGGGCGCACGGTGAATGCCTTGGCACTGGGAGCCGAAGAAGGACGGGACTAACACCGATATGCCCCGGGGAGTCGTAAGTAGACTTCGATCCGGGGATTTCCGAATGGGGGAACCCGCTGTTCGTAATGGAACAGGACGTGTATCTGAATACATAGGGTACGCGAGGCACACCCGGGGAACTGAAACATCTCAGTACCCGGAGGAAGAGAAAGCAAACGCGATTTCCCGAGTAGCGGCGAGCGAAACGGAAGCAGCCCAAACCAGAAAGCTTGCTTTCTGGGGTTGTAGGACACTCCATTGGAGTTACCAAGAGATGCATTAGACGAATCGGCCTGGAATGGCCGGCCGAAGAAGGTAAGAGCCCTGTAGTCGAAAATGCGTCTCCTCCGGAGTGGATCCTGAGTACGACGGAACACGAGGAATTCCGTCGGAATCCGGGAGGACCATCTCCCAAGGCTAAATACTCCCCAGTGACCGATAGTGAACCAGTACCGTGAGGGAAAGGTGAAAAGCACCCCGGAAGGGGAGTGAAAGAGAACCTGAAACCGTGCGCTTACAAGTAGTCGAAGCCCGTTAATGGGTGACGGCGTACCTTTTGTAGAATGGACCGGCGAGTTACGATCGTATGCAAGGTTAAGTGGAAGACACGGAGCCGCAGCGAAAGCGAGTCTGAACAGGGCGAATGAGTATGCGGTCGTAGACCCGAAACCGTGTGATCTACCCATGTCCAGGGTGAAAGTCAGGTAACACTGACTGGAGGCCCGAACCCACGTATGCTGAAAAATGCGGGGATGAGGTGTGGGTAGGGGTGAAATGCCAATCGAACACGGAGATAGCTGGTTCTCTCCGAAATAGCTTTAGGGCTAGCCTCAAGGGAAGCGTACCGGAGGTAGAGCACTGATTGGACGAGGGGCCCTCACCGGGTTACCGAATTCAGTCAAACTCCGAATGCCGGTTACGTAGCCTTGGGAGTCAGACTATGGGTGATAAGGTTCATAGTCGAAAGGGAAACAGCCCAGACCGCCAGCTAAGGTCCCAAAGTATACGTTAAGTGGAAAAGGATGTGGCGTTGCCCAGACAACCAGGATGTTGGCTTAGAAGCAGCCATCATTTAAAGAGTGCGTAATAGCTCACTGGTCGAGTGACGCTGCGCCGAAAATGTACCGGGGCTAAACGTATCACCGAAGCTGCGGATTGTTCTTCGAACAATGGTAGGAGAGCGTTCCAGGCGCTGTGAAGTCAGACCGTGAGGACTGGTGGAGCACCTGGAAGTGAGAATGCCGGTATGAGTAGCGAAAAAAGAGTGAGAATCTCTTTCACCGAAAGCCTAAGGTTTCCTGAGGAAGGCTCGTCCTCTCAGGGTTAGTCGGGACCTAAGCCGAGGCCGAAAGGCGTAGGCGATGGACAACAGGTCGATATTCCTGTACCACCTCATGAGCGTTTGAGCGACGGGGGGACGCAGGAGGAGAAGGAAAGCGCACCGATGGACGTGTGCGTCCAAGCAGTAAGGCAGTTGGATAGGTAAATCCGTCCAATAATGCCGAGCTGTGATGGGGAGGGAAATAGAGTACCGAAGTTCCTGCATCCACACTGCCAAGAAAAGCCTCTAGTGAGTTCATAGGTGCCCGTACCGCAAACCGACACAGGTAGGCGAGGAGAGAATCCTAAGGTGAGCGGGAGAACTCTCGTTAAGGAACTCGGCAAAATGACCCCGTAACTTCGGGAGAAGGGGTGCTTGCTTACGAGTGAGCCGCAGTGAATAGGCCCAAGCGACTGTTTAGCAAAAACACAGGTCTCTGCGAAGCCGAAAGGCGAAGTATAGGGGCTGACACCTGCCCGGTGCTGGAAGGTTAAGGGGAAGCGTTAGCACTTCGGTGCGAAGCGCAGAACCGAAGCCCCAGTAAACGGCGGCCGTAACTATAACGGTCCTAAGGTAGCGAAATTCCTTGTCGGGTAAGTTCCGACCCGCACGAAAGGTGCAACGACTTGGGCACTGTCTCAACGAGAGACCCGGTGAAATTATACGATGTGTGAAGATGCACATTACCCGCGACAGGACGGAAAGACCCCGTGGAGCTTTACTGTAGCCTGATATTGAATGTTGGTACAGCTTGTACAGGATAGGTGGGAGCCATTGAACCCGGAGCGCCAGCTTCGGTGGAGGCACCCGTGGGATACCACCCTGGCTGTACGGACCTTCTAACCCAGGGCCGTAATCCGGTCCGGAGACAGTGTCAGGCGGGCAGTTTGACTGGGGCGGTCGCCTCCCAAAAGGTAACGGAGGCGCCCAAAGGTTCCCTCAGAATGGTTGGAAATCATTCGCATGAGTGTAAAGGCAGAAGGGAGCTTGACTGCGAGACCTACAAGTCGAGCAGGGACGAAAGTCGGGCTTAGTGATCCGGTGGTTCCGCATGGAAGGGCCATCGCTCAACGGATAAAAGCTACCCCGGGGATAACAGGCTTATCTCCCCCAAGAGTTCACATCGACGGGGAGGTTTGGCACCTCGATGTCGGCTCATCGCATCCTGGGGCTGTAGTCGGTCCCAAGGGTTGGGCTGTTCGCCCATTAAAGCGGTACGCGAGCTGGGTTCAGAACGTCGTGAGACAGTTCGGTCCCTATCCGTCGTGGGCGTTGGAAGTTTGCGAGGAGCTGTCCTTAGTACGAGAGGACCGGGATGGACACACCGCTGGTGTACCAGTTGTTCCGCCAGGAGCACAGCTGGGTAGCTACGTGTGGCAAGGATAAGTGCTGAAAGCATCTAAGCATGAAGCCCCCCTCAAGATGAAACTTCCCATCACTTCGAGTGAGTAAGATCCCTCAGAGACGATGAGGTAGATAGGTCCGAGGTGGAAGCGTGGTGACACGTGGAGCTGACGGATACTAATCGATCGAGGACTTAACTAAACAGCTTTGGATGATGCGTTGCATATATGCTTATTCAGTTTTCAGGGTATAAATTCCTGATAAGGTCTGGTAGCAATAGCGGAGAGGTCACACCTGTTCCCATGCCGAACACAGCAGTTAAGCTCTCCAGCGCCGATGGTAGTTGGGGCTTTGCCCCTGCAAGAGTAGGACGCCGCCAGGCATAAATTTTAAGGGGAGTACATGCCTTTATGTGCTCCTCTTTTTTGTGATTTATTTAAATTTCAAAGTAGATATTTATTTCTGTGCTAGGTATGTAACGTCTAATGAAAAATGGCCCGAAAACAGCATACTTTGCACTCACTTCCTTAAAGCCTGTACATTTCCCACCATCGCTCAAGAGATAATCTCAATGGCTGACATTCTGATTCACTACAATGTTTAATTAATTAAACATTTGCATCTGCATCTATCTAAATTGCCCATTTCCAATTCTGTATCAGAATTTTCTTTGGAAAGCATGTACTTTTTTGATATTGGGCAAATTTATCATAAGGATGGTTTTGGATGATAGCTAAATTTCTTTCTAATAGACTAAATTTCAAAGTAGAGTAGGAGGAGGGCTTTCGCCCTCCGACCCCTCGTCAAACCGGACGTGCAGATTTCCCGCATCCGGCTTTCACTTCGTCAGTTCCCCATTTCCGGGAATGAGTTGTTACTTTATTTCACTCACGAATTAGGAACGTTTGGTGAGTAAGCTGACCATTGAAACCAATCCCGCTTGTGCTAACACTTTATTGGGTATGCGCCAATTCGACTCCATGGAACGCTTTTTCCTCATATAAGCTCGCACCCTCATTCGAATCCATTCATCCAGACGTTCGAATTTCTTTTTGACATTTCCTATCCTGAAGTAATTGGCAAATCCCCGAATGACTTCATTCAGTTTGTGAATCACTTCTACCAGACTCTTACCTTGTTGTCTTCTTGATAGATGCCTTATTTTATCTTTAACCTTTCGGGCTCTTTCATCTGGAAGGACTAGATAGTCTTTCCAGAAATGAAACCCCAGAAAACGAAATCCTTCATCAAAATGAACGACTTTCGTCTTTTCGGGATGCATCGTAAGCTTTAAATTGCCTTCCAATATCTCTTCAGCTGCTTTATACGCTCGATTAGCTTTTATCTTCGTTTTACAGAAAATAATCGCATCGTCCGCGAAACGTACAACTGGAAATCCTTGTTGGTTCATTTTCCAATCAAATTCATCCAAATAGACATTCGCCAATAACGGTGATATGACCCCTCCCTGAGGAGAGCCGGAAGTCGTGTCATAGAACCGATCGTCTTCCATGACACCTGCTTTTAACCACATTTCAATCAAATCAAGTATTCGCCCGTCGGCGATTTTTGTTTTGACTTTTTCCATCAATAAGTCATGCGGGATATTATCGAAATACGATTGGATATCCAAATCCACCACGTATTCATACCCATTCTTCTTCGCACGTCTTACGACGTCCACTGCCTGATGTTGGGAATGTCCCTTTCGAAACCCATAACTGTGTGGATAAAAGTCCCGGTCAAACAAGGGTTCCATCATTTGCCGTACGGCTTGTTGGATGATTCGGTCCCTTACAGTGGGGATGCCCAGCGGTCGTTTCTTTTTGCCGTCCCCTTTTGGGATATAGTGACGTAGTACCGGTTCCGGTCGATAACGCTGTTGCTTCAAAAGCCGTTGGACTTCTCTAAGATTTTGTTCCAACTGCGCCTCAAACCATAGGATGGTTTCACCATCTACCCCGGCGCTACCTTTATTGGTCTTAACGGCATTCCATGCATCGTACAGGTTACTCATGCGGTACACCTTATCAATGATGGAATAAAATTTGCGCTTTGGTCGCATATTCATCACCACCTTCGCGCTTACTCACCACATTGGTCTTATGGTCACTACAAGAGGCGATTCCTCGCTTGTTCCACCATGTTGGATTACGTGTTTAGGCAAAAGCCAATCGCTCCTATCCAATCATCATGTACTCAGGTCGCAAGTCCACCTGTATCCTTACATGGCTTTTCATGTTCGGCAGGACGTACCCCTTGGTGAACCTTTTCATTTAATGCGTTACGTCTCCCACTCACTTCCATTCACAATGTTGACGAAGCAGGTCCCTTCACCGCCATATCACAACTTTTGGTCGTGACACAGGTTAGATGACATCATGCATCTACTCATCCGACTTTTCCCCTCCAGACTGTCGCCAGCCTTCATCGGCTCGAATTTCATCGCTACTACGGAGCCATCCGCCACCTGCAGTACCCTCGGTTTGGCTTTCCCCATTTAGGGTTATACCTCCCCTACCTACCGGTGTTTACCGATAGGAGTCTACAGTGCTTCCCCCAGTAATCACACACTCTGTTCCATCCATCCTGACCCTAATCACGTCGATGTGCCCTATAGGTCGTTTCCCTTTTCTAGTTTCCCTACAAGGTGCGCAACTGCACAGGTTTCCCCGTTTTTTGGGCGGGTCACCCAACATCGCCGCCACCTCTGGTTCACACAATGTTCCGGGCTGGACTTTGCCTGCAGACCTTTCGGATTCCCCTTCGCAGAGGACACCCTGTCAATCCTGCCTCATCAGCGAGGATTCTTCTTCGGCTACGATACTTGAAAGGATAAAGTTATCGAGTGGATTTGAACCACCTAGAGTGTGGAACAGTGAGGCACACCAAAAAAGCGCACCCTAAAATTAGGGTACGCTAATTTTTTTATTGACGGGTTCCGCCGCTATTCATTTGCGTAACAAAAGGAACCATTTTTTGCATGGTTTGTCCAAGATTCTGGTTGTTTTTGGTCATCGTGTAGTAAGTCGCCGCTCCAACGCCGACAGAAGCGATTAATGGAAGCCACATTTGATTTTTTTGCATGTTTTTCAACCCTTTCATTGGTATTCCCGGACATTATTAGGGTGGGGTTAAAGTTAAAAAAACATGTCAGGAATCAAATGCCAATTCGCTTGCCTCAAAAGCTGCATTCATTCCAGCCAGCCGTCCGGTGACAAGTGCGGAGGTGATGTTGTATCCGCCTGTATAACCATGGATATCCAAGATTTCCCCACAGAAATAAAGACCGTGCATTTTTTTCGATTGCATTGTCTTTGGCATGATTTCCTTGATGGAAACGCCGCCCCCGGTGACGAATGCTTTGTCCAGTGGTAATGATCCGTTGACTTTAATGGAAAAATGCTTCAAATGATAAATGATCGAACGAAGAGATTCGCCTGACAGGTTTGCTGCTTTTTGGTCTGCATCAATCTTATTTTCCTGTAAAATAAATTCCAGCAGTCGCTCCGGTACAATTCCTTTTAAGATATTTCGTATTGATTTTTTAGGATTTTCTTTCATTAACTTGAATAGGTCCTGTATCAATTTTTCTTCCTGTTTGTCTGGCAGGGTATCAAGTACCATGGAAACTTCCTGTTGCCCCTTCATTAATTGTTTTACAACGAATTGTGAACAGCGCAGTACGGCTGGACCGGAGATTCCAAAGTGGGTGAAAATCATATCCATCCGGTGGGTGACCGCTGGCTTGTTTTTCTTATTCAAAACAGTCAATGCCACGTCCCTTAATGATAATCCTTGCAGTTGTTTATTTTTGATGAAGGCTTCATTTGATGTCAGAGCAACTTCGGTTGGATAGAGCTCTGTAACCGTGTGGCCTGCCTTTTTTGCCCATGCATAGCCATCACCGGTTGAACCTGTATGTGGTACTGCTTTACCGCCAACAGCGATTACAATGGATGTTGTATGTAATTTTGCGCCATCCGTTAGAATGACACTATGCCCTGACTTATCATAATGTACTGCTTCTACCGGCGTGTTCATGCGAACTTCCACATGCAGTTCATCGAGTTTATTGATTAATGCATTAACAACTGTTTTAGCTGAATTGGAAACAGGGAACATGCGGCCATGATCTTCCTCTTTTAATCCCACTCCCATTCCTTCAAAAAAGTCGATAATGTCATAATTATTGAAAATAGAAAATGGACTGTAGAGAAATTTCCCGTTCCCTGGTATATGTCTGATTACTTCCTCCTGGGGAAGCCTGTTTGTTACGTTACAGCGGCCGCCACCGGAAATTGCAAGCTTTTTCCCCAGTTTTCGCCCTTTTTCGATCAAAATCGTATTTGCGCCTTGCTCAGCAGCTGCTATGGCAGCCATCAATCCGGACGGGCCGCCGCCAATTACAATTACATCATATGTCACCATTCTTCATTCCCTTCGTATACATAATATCATGTTTTCAAGATAAGAAAAAAATTAAAATATAGCGTGAATGACTGCTATGTATGATAAAATGACAATTAAAGTATGAACAAATTGCAGGTGAAATAATGTCGAATATTGTCAGAGGTACCATGCTCCTTACTGGTGCCACTTTTTTATCAAAATTTCTGGGAATGATTTATCTCATACCGTTTAATACGCTTGTTGGGGAGACAGGTGGAGCATTGTACTCGTTTGCCTATATCCCATACAATATTTTAATCAGTATTTCAACAATCGGTGTCCCATTAGCCGTTTCCAAATTCGTTTCGAAATATAATGCATTGGGTGATTATGAAACCGGTATGCGAATATATAAAGCGGGAATATCGTTAATGATGGTTACCGGGTTCATTGCATTTTTAGGGTTATACTTCGGTGCAGAACCTCTGGCTAAATTCATTATTGCCAATGAAAATGTGGGTGCGATTTCCCGCGAAGAAGGGGCAATGGTTATTCGGATGGTCAGCTTTGCGTTATTAATAATCCCGGCAATGAGTATCACGCGCGGATTTTTCCAGGGATATGAATCGATGGGACCTACTGCAGTTTCGCAGGTTGTCGAACAAATAATCCGGATTGTGTTTATTTTGGCAGCTACATTTATTATTATGAAAATAATTGACGGAAATGTTGCAACAGCGGTTGGTTTTTCTGCCTTTGCAGCATTTGTCGGTGCACTCGGCTCCTGTGTTGTTTTATGGTATTACTGGCGAAAGCGGAAACCGCATATCCAAAAACGGCTGAGTCAGCAAAAATTTTCACATGCTATACCCACGAAAGATTTAATCACAGAGTTATTCCGGTATGCGGGTCCATTTGTAATCGTTGGAATCGCAACGCCACTTTATCAATTGGTTGATACGCTCACATTTCAGCGGGCCATGATTGATATCGGACAAGGAGATAATTATGATACAGCATTAGGCGCAATTAATGTATACGGACATAAATTAGTGATTATTCCGGTGACAATTGCTACAGGGCTATCTTTGGCTATTTTACCGGCTTTGACCAAATCGTTTACAAATAACAACAGGAAGGTTATGAACCAGCAAATTAATCAGGCACTGCAGATAGTCCTTGTTTTGGTTGTACCGGCGGCAGTTGGATTGACGATGCTGTCTGATTCGGCATATGGTGCACTTTATGGTACTCATCGGCTTGATATCACCGGTTCTCTGCTTGGCTGGTATGCGCCGGTTGCGCTACTGTTTGCCCTGTTTACGGTGACGTCTTCCATTTTGCAGGGGATCAATCAGCAGCGCTTTGCTGTCATTAGTTTAACTGGTGGCTTATTGATGAAAATACTGTTTAATATCCAGCTGATTCATATGTTTGGTGCAAAGGGTGCTATTTTTGGTACTGCACTTGCGGTCGGTACAGCGGTAGCACTTAATTTATGGCGAATCGGCGTATCTATCCGTTTTCCATTTAAACAGACATTAAAGCGGTTTTTGTTGGTCTGTATTTTTTCAATTATTATGTGTATCACCATTTGGATTACAAAAGCAATTTTTGGCACTTTCTTGGAAGTTGAGGGAAGCAGGCTGTCTGCTATCATTATGCTGATTGCAGGCGTTGGTGCAGGTGCTGGTGTATATCTGTGGTTTGCGTACGAATCCACCTTGCTTGACCGGGTTCTGGGAAGTAAGGTTCGTGTATTGGATAAGATTTTTCGCAGGTAAGGAGGATTGATTCATGCGTCTCGATAAATTGCTGGCAAACATGGGTGTTGGCAGCAGAAAAGATGTGAAGGCACTGATCAAGAAAAAGAATGTAACAGTAAATGATGCGGTTGTTAAAGACAGTGGTTTGCATGTTGATACAGAGTGTGATGTCGTCAAAGTGAATAATCAAACGATAAATTTTCAACAATATATATACCTGATGATGAACAAGCCGCCTGGTTATATTTCAGCTACCACTGATAATCGTGAACGAACCGTAATTGATTTATTGCCGAAAGCATACCAAAAATTCAAGCCATTTCCGGTCGGCCGCCTGGATAAAGATACAGAAGGGCTGCTTTTGATTACAAATGACGGGGAACTTGCACATCAGCTGGTTTCCCCGAAAAAGGATGTTGATAAAACATATTACGCAAAAATTAATGGTACCGTAACGGATGCTGACATTCAAGCTTTTAGAAACGGTCTAACACTTGCTGATGGTTATCACGCGAAACCTGCAGCGCTGGAAATTCTACATGCTGATACTGTTTCTGAAATAAACATCACCATAACAGAAGGAAAATTTCATCAGGTGAAGCGGATGTTTGAAGCGGTTGGAAAAAAGGTAGTTTATTTAAAGCGGATTAAAATGGGGAAACTTAAGTTGGACCCTGACCTGGATGTGGGCCATTTTCGTGAATTGACAAAGGAAGAGCTGGCTTTACTGGATGTCCAACAAAGTTAAATGAAAAGAGGGATTTCATGGCCGGATTGCCCCACTATTTTATAGCGGTTCCATTACCGATGGAATTGAAACAGTATTTGTACGAACAACAACAGCAATTAAAGCAATTAGTACCGTACAAACAATGGCCACACCCGGAAGATTTACATATTACACTGAAATTTCTTGGTCCGGTTTCACCCGCTCAATTGAACCAGCTTAAAGAGAAACTGGAAAAGGTAACGGATTTATATTCATTTCGTGTCAGGACAGGGTCACTTGGAACGTTCGGTAAATCGATTCAGCCAAGGGTTTTATGGGCCGGTGTAGAAAAAACAGCAGCGTTATTAAAGTTGCAGCAGCTGGTTGAAGGGCTTGTCAATGAAGCTGGATTTGAACAGGAGAAGCGAACCTATTCACCGCATATTACCCTTGCCAAAAAGTGGAATGATCCGACTGAAAAATTTCCTGAGCTGGAGGATACCTATGTTGATACGTATCAGCTCACCGTTCATCAGGTTGTAATTTACCGGATATTTCCCCAATCAATACCTAAATACAACCAGATTGCAGTATATCAGCTGAAAGGTGCAGGTGGCAGTTAAATTGTTTCTTTTAATTCCTATACGATGAAAAAGTGCGCAGGGCATAATTATCAGTAAAGACAGCTTTTTTGTGTTTTTAGGAAGAAAAAAAGCTGAATCCAAAGTTTGTTCTTGAAATAGGAATGAAAATCCGATAATCTAATCTATGGTCTTATTATCGGAATGTAAAAGCGTTTAAGGATTATTGGAAGGTCAAAATGTGCAGAATTGAGGTATTGGTGTGAATTGGTTAAAAGAAGTGCTCGGTAAAGAATGGGATATTGAGAAAGCTGGCGGGCTGACAGGGGAAGCTTTTATTGCCGAGAATAATAAAGAACGCCTGTTTTTGAAACGGAATTCTTCGCCTTTTTTGGCTGTTCTTTCAGCGGAAGGCATCGTTCCTAAACTGGTCTGGACCAAGCGGCTGGAAAACGGGGACGTTATAACTGCGCAGGAATGGCTTGAGGGCAGGGAATTAATGCCGTTGGAAATGCAGCATAATCGTGTTGCTGCCATACTGAAAAAAATCCATAACTCATCCGAATTACTGCATATGCTGATGCGAATGGGACGAAAGCCGGTAACGCCGGAAGAGCGTTTTCAGGACGTTAAGAAGCAACTTAAATATATCGGGGTAACCGGCAATTATCCGGAGGTTTCCGAAGCCATAGACAATTTGGAGCACCTGCTCCCGGTTACGCATGAACAGAAACAAGTTGTCTGTCATTGTGATTTGAATCATAATAATCTTTTATTAACAAAGGAAGGACAACTTTATCTGATTGATTGGGAGAATGCCATGATCGCTGATCCAGCAATGGATATCGGGATTATTTTAAAATGGTATATACCTCCCGAAGATTGGGACAACTGGCTGCGGGAATATGGTGTGACAAGTGACCAGTTGTTGCTGAAAAGAATGTATTGGTATCTTTTGTTGGATTCTCTTTATTTTTTAAATTGGCATCTGCAGCGTGATGAAACGGATAAGGCGCGGCGCAGATTGGAAGACTTACGGGAGTTGAACCGAGAAACGAGCATGACTATTCGAGATTGATTTGCTGAATAGCGCTAACCCAAGTTTCAATTTTTTCTTTGTTTGCGGTAATATGTTCTGCATCATTATGTGCAATTTCCCCCTGCCGCCCATAATTGTAGATTTCCGGAAGCAGTTGCAGCAGCTCCTCATCAGAAATGGATCCGTTCGCCATCATTGCTTGAACAAGGCGCTTAATTTGCTGATATTCGGAAATCTCACCACAGCAATCTTCATTCTGTTCACTTAATATATCCTGTAAAAGCTTTAACTGATTATTTAGGGTTAATGTCACTTCAAATCACCTCAAATGGTAGTGTTAACCATTATTGCTATTAATATGCTATTGATTTTCAACACCGGTTAATCGAAAGTAAATTCTGCTTTAAGCAATGCATGAGTGGATGAAGTGAAAAAGTGGGGTGCAAATGCATGATTTATTCCATTAACAACCATGGGGATGTGCCCACCGATTGAAATTTCACTATACATCGAAAGAAGGTGCTGCTAGATGCGACAGCGAAATAAACCATGGGCAGACGATTTTTTAAAAGAAAATGAACATTTTATTATTGCTGATCCACAATTAAATAAAGGTTCATGGTCAGAAGTATTTGGAAATTCCAACCCAATTTATGTTGAAATAGGGACTGGGAAGGGACAGTTTATTGCTGGGATGGCTGAAAAATATCCGGACGTGAATTTTATTGGAGTTGAGCTGGCCAAAAGTGTTATCGTAACTGCTGCACAAAAAATAATGGAAACAGATTATGATAATATTTTGTTAATTAATAAAGATGCAGAAGATTTGAAAAATATCTTTGCAATGGATGAAATCTCCCAAATTTATCTGAATTTTTCCGATCCGTGGCCGAAAAATCGCCATAAAAAAAGGCGTTTGACTTTTCACACCTTTTTGGAAAAGTATCGGGATATTCTTCAGAAAAACGGAGAACTTATTTTCAAAACCGACAACAGAGGTCTGTTTGAATACTCGCTTGTCAGTTTTTCCGAATTTGGTATGACTTTGAAGGAAGTGAACCTGGATTTGCATGCGATTGATGATCCCGGCAATGTCATGACCGAATACGAGGAGAAATTTTCTGCTAAGGGACAGGTGATCTATCGATGCCGATCTGAATTCTGATGCATGTTTGTTTACATGGCATTCCCTCTTTCGCTAAACTGACAGTATAGGCAAAGGAGGATGAAACAATGGAGACACTGCAAGTAGGCAGGGCAAAGTTGACTTGGCTGAACGGGGGAGTAAACTTCCTTGATGGAGGCGCAATGTTTGGTGTTGTTCCTAAGGCATTATGGAGCAGGAAATATCCGTACAATGAAAAAAACCAGATTGAATTACGGACAGATCCGATTTTACTTCAGCTGGACGGTCGGAACTACCTGATTGATTCTGGTATGGGTAATGATAAACTTACCGATAAACAGTTGCGGAATTTTGGGGTGCTGGAAGAATCTTCACTTAATCAATCATTGGCTGAGGTAGGTCTGACGGTTAATGACATTGATGCAATGCTCATGACGCATCTTCATTTTGACCATGCGTGTGGTATTACAAAAGCAGTTGGTGATGGTTACGAGTCTCTTTTTAAGAACGCAGTGATTCACGTCTCTCAGGTTGAATGGGATGAAATGCGGAACCCGAATATCCGGTCTGCGAATACATACTGGGAAATGAATTGGAAACCGATTCAGGAGCAGGTGCAGCCGTTCGAAAATGAAAAGCAGATTGCTGATGGGCTAAAAATGATTCATACCGGCGGACACAGTGACGGCCATTCGATACTGGTATTTGAAGATGGGGATGAAACCTTTATCCATATGGCTGACATTATGCCGACCCATGCACATCAAAATAAGCTGTGGGCACTTGCCTATGACGATTATCCTGTTACTTCCGTTCATCAGAAAGAGAAATGGATGGATTTTGGCTACTCCAAGCAGGCATGGTATACATTTTATCATGACGCCTATCTTCGTGCGGTCAAATTTGACGCGGAAGGCAAGCGGATTGATCAGGTGGATAGAGAACGGTATGAATATAAGTAAAGTCAATTGAATAAATTTAATCCAGTTGCAGAATTGATTAAATAAGGCTGCACTATCAGAAAAAATGTTAACGTTTAACCCCCTTTGGATTTTGTGATACCAAAGGGGGTTATATTATCTCTGTGTTCGGACTGGAGAATCATGCATTAGTAAAAACCGCTCATGCGGGAACATGAAGCGGTCGTAACAGTCTAAACCCTATCAAATGAGGCTGGACAGCTTAAGGCAATAATAATACCTCACGCCAGTTAAATTTTTTTGGTTGTTCAGGAATTTATTATGCTGTTTGTACAGAACCGATGACTGCACCTGTTTCAACGTCCACATAGAATTCAAACTGCTTGTTTTCCCCGTCGATATTTCTGGTTACGCCACCGCGATAAGCATTATACAACAAACCGTTTCGCTCCACTTCCTCAGGTTTCATATAAATCCATGAACCGCTGATCGGACCTTGTTTTTTAAATGTCTCTTTTGCCTGTTTTAATGCTTTTTCCGGGGTGATTTTTTGGTAATTGTCAATTTGTTGTTTTGCCACATAGCCAACTGCAACGCCTAAACCGGCTGCCAGTACTGCTTTTTTTACACTCATCTCATTCACCTCTATACAAAATTTGTTCCAATTTTAGGTTGTTCAATTCAATTCTTAGTATAACTTAAATTAATAAAAATAGAAACTGTTAGGCAGTATGTCTGTAGGGTGGAAAGCTTAACGTGTTTTCGTTTATACTGAATATATTACATAATAATGGGGGTATACATATGAAGCAGGAAACAATGGACATGTTCAGAACGCTTACCGAACTGCAGGGGGCACCGGGAAATGAGCAACCGGTTCGTCGGTTTATGAAACATGAACTTGAAAAATATTCAGATGAATTGATTCAGGACAATCTTGGCGGTGTGTTCGGTGTCAGAAAAGGGGAAGGTCCGCGTGTAATGGTTGCCGGCCATATGGATGAAGTTGGGTTAATGGTAACGAAAATCACCAAAAATGGGATGCTTCGTTTTCAGACTCTTGGTGGATGGTGGAGCCAGGTATTGCTTGCGCAGCGGGTACAGGTTATGACGGATAACGGGCCAATTACCGGTGTGATTGGATCGATCCCGCCACATAATCTTACACCGGAACAGCGCAAGAAACCAATGGAATTAAGCAATATGCTGATTGATATTGGTGCCGATGACCAGGAGGATGCTGAACGAATTGGTGTAAAACCGGGCCAGGCTATTTTGCCGATTTGTCCATTTACACCGATGGCAAATGATAAAAAGATTCTTGCAAAAGCCTGGGATAATCGTTATGGCTGCGGATTATCCATTGAATTACTGAAAGAATTAAAAGGTGAAACACTTTCAAACGAGTTATATTCAGGTGCAACGGTACAAGAGGAAGTGGGCTTGCGCGGCGCTCAGGTTGCCGCCAATATGATCAAGCCGGATATTTTTTATGCGCTTGATGCTTCTCCTGCCAATGATATGTCCGGTGATGAAAGTGAATTTGGTCAGCTTGGCAAGGGAGCATTGCTTCGAATTTTTGATCGTTCGATGATTACACATCATGGAATGAGGGACTTTATTCTGGATACAGCTGAATCCAATGACATTCCATATCAGTACTTTATATCGCAGGGTGGTACAGATGCCGGACGTGTTCATCTTTCTAATGACGGGGTTCCATCCGCAGTGGTTGGAATTTGTTCCAGATACATTCACACTGCCGCATCAATGATTCACGTGGATGATTATCAGGCGGCCAAGGAATTAATTGTCAAGCTTGCTAAATCCACGGATAAAAGCACGTTGGATAGCATTAAAAAGGCTAATTAAAGTTGATCGAGCTGCTGTCATAGAGTGATGGCAGCTTATCTTGTTTTGATATTTTTGATATTGACGTGTGGGGGATTGAGTTCGAGAGTTTAAGTGCCATCTTCGAGAGATGGAGGGTCATCTTCGAGAGTTTGAGTGCCATCTTCGAGAGATGGAAGGTCATCTTCGAGAGTTTAAGCTTCATCTTCAACATTAAATTTTGGAAAAAATTGTGGTGTAAAAACAAATGAGGTGTTTGAATGAAAATTTTAATCGGGTCGAAAAATCCTGCTAAAATCGAGGCTGTGGGGTCGGTATTTCATGTTGATAATGTTACTGGAATTGAGGTAACATCTCAGGTCAGTGCCCAACCTCAGACGGATGAGGAAACCCGGCGCGGTGCTATAAATCGTGCCCGGCAATGTGTAACAGAGTCAACGTGTGACATTGGTATTGGGCTGGAAGGTGGTGTGATGACACTGGACAATCAGCTGTATGTAACGAATTGGGGTGCACTTGTCCACAGTGATGGCACTACCTTTACCGCTGGTGGTGCCAGAATTCAGCTCCCGCAGGAATTTTCAGCCAAACTTAATCAAGGGATGGAGCTTGGTGATATAATGGACGATTTCGCGAAACGAAAAGACGTCCGTAAAAAAGAAGGTGCTATTGGTATCTTTACGAATGAACTGATTTCGCGGAAAGAAATGTTTGTACATGTTGTTACACTTTTAAAAGGGCAGTATGACTTCAGCCAAAAATAAGCAACGGGGGTTCCCGCTGCTTACTACTTCCTTATTCATAAATGTAGGCTAATACATCCAGTGCCTGGTCGATGTTTCCAACGGTTACATTCGCTTTGTTTGATAGCTCCTTCAGCGGATGCACCAGTGAGTCCGGACGTACGATAATGGTCGGTTTATTCATTGAAATGGCTGCACTCGCATCCATTGCGGTATTCCACTGCTTGTAACTTTCCCCGAATAATGCAATAACCGCATCGGATTTCTGCATTAATACCTCAGTTCTGAAGTTATTGATGTCGGATGCAGCATCATCTTTAACTGTTTTGTTCGGTTGCTCTCCAAGAATATCTTCCCCGACATTATCGGATCGTTCGTGATTTGTCTGCGGTGATACAAACGAAATCGGCAAGCTTTTTTCTTTTGCCTTGGCTTTTACTTTTTCACGCCAGTCATCATGAATTTGTCCGGCTAAATATACAGTCAGATCCATTAATATCCCCTCCATTTTTTATATCTGTCTTCCATGTTACCTTTATTACTAAAATTCGCAACTATTTCCAATTGTATTGGAAAAACATACTTCTTGTAAATTTCCAAAATCATAGTATTATGTAAAGAGGTAAATTGTACTGTTTCAGGGGGAACAAAAATGGAAAAGAGGTACAAACTTATTGTTGCCGTACTTTTTCTGACTGCAGTGTTGTTTGGCTGCAGTTTTCAGTCGGAAGAAGAAGCGGTAAATGATGCTGAAAAATCAGCTGAAGCAGTGTTTAACTCCAATAAAACGGCGGAAGCAAATCATGAAATGGATGGTTTTTCATTGTATCTGCCAGACCGGATGGAAGTTAAAGAAACTGGTAAAAATAATGTTATTTTAAAAGACGGCGATCAGACATATATTGTTTTTCATAACAGTCTTGAAGGTGCAGCCAGTCAATTGGGCTATAAGACTGCAAAAACGGAGTCGGCATTGTTGCTTGAGTCGTTTAAAGATGATAATAAATTCGGCTATATCCGTATCCGGTCACATGATGAAGAAGATAATTATGAACTGCAGGTTGGCTTAGGCGGAGTAAAAATCACTACTTACACAACTAAAGACCAACTGGATAATGATTCAAAGGCACTGATGAAAGTTGCCAGATCAATATCAACTTCCAATCCGACTACAGTAACCAATATAAAGGACGAATTTTAAACCAGCCAGCATGATGAGTGGCTGGTTTTCTTTTGTACAAAAACTTCGGCTCAAGCTGCAAGATGATTTTTTTAAAGTCTGTGAATTGATTCGCAGTGTAAAGCAAGATATGATTGGGTTGGAGGATGATGAATAATGAAAACTGTAGCTTCAATAGAAGAATGGAATGAATTAACGACCAATGAAAACGTAATTGCATTATTTACTGCAGGTTGGTGTCCGGATTGCCGTGTAATTGAACCGGTAATGCCGGGAATCGAGGAAAAATATCCGCAATATACATTTTTGAAGGTTAATCGGGATCAATTCATCGATCTTTGCAGCGAAAACGAAATTTTCGGGATTCCAAGTTTTCTTGCGTTTCAGGAAGGTAAGGAAATTGGGAGGTTTGTAAGCAAAGACCGTAAAACCAAAGAAGAGATTATAACGTTTATTGATGGACTTCCACGATAGGAAGGAGGATATATGATATGAAAATGACGAGCATCAAAATGAAAAAAATACTGGATGAGCGTTTGGCAGGACCCGCTTACAGAATATCCTACAACAGGGATAAAGACACATACCGCATAGTCTGGAAAGAATCCAATCAGGGAATAACGATTACACTTCCAAACGTAGTTGCCAAGTACAACGAGCGCGGTGAAAAGGCTGTTGATGATCTGGTTGAACACGTAACGGAAGCTTTAAAGGTTATGAATGAGGAACAGGAATTAACCGGCATGGAGAAAAATATCTATCCGGTTATACGGGCGACCTCATTTGCAACAAAGACAAAGTCAGGCGATAAGCTTGTATGTAAAGAGCATACGGCTGAAACACGAGTATATTATGCATTGGATCTCGGGAAATCATATCGGCTGATTGACGAATCAATGCTTGAAAAAGAGGGCTGGAATCAGGAACGGATTGATGAAATTGCCACATTTAATATTCGTTCACTGAACAATGATTATAAGAAAGATACAGTCGCGGGTAATGATTTTTATTTTGTGGCAAAACAGGACGGTTACGATGCGAGCAGAATTTTAAATGAAGCATTCCTCGAAGAAATGAAATTAAACAGTAAAGGGGAACTGGCTATTGCTGTACCGCATCAGGATGTGCTTATTTTTGCAGATATTCAAAATAAGACAGGATATGATGTACTGGCACAGATGACGATGAAATTTTTTGCGGAGGGAAGAATTCCGATAACGTCGCTGCCGTTCATTTATGAAAATAAAGAATTGGAGCCGATATTTATTCTTGCCAAAAATCGGCCAACAGAATAACAAAGGATGGTTGAAATGGACATTTTTTATAATCCTGATGGAATCGGCGATGTGCTGATTCTTCCACTGGATGATGCTGATTGTTATGAGGTTAAGCATGAAAACATTGGTGATATCACCAAAATCACAAAAGAAGACGGTACTGTAGTCGGGTATAATCTTTTCCGTGCTTCCACCAATATTGATCTGTCCGGGAAAGGTAAAATAGCTCTGACTGAAGATTTGCTTAACCAGTTGAAAGATGTTTTTCAAAAACAAGGGGTACAGGATTCGCTGGATATTGATTTGAGCCCAAAATTTGTTGTGGGCTTTGTTAAAACAAAAAATCCGCATGAAAATGCTGATAAATTAAGTGTCTGCCAGGTTGACGCAGGTGACGAATTACTGCAGATTGTCTGTGGCGCTCCTAATGTTGATGCAGGTCAAAAAGTTGTGGTGGCCAAGCCAGGTGCTACAATGCCAAGCGGAATGAAAATAAAACCGACAGAACTTCGCGGGGTTCCTTCGAATGGTATGATATGTTCACAGAAGGAACTTGGGCTGCCTGATGCACCAAAGGAAAAAGGGATTTATGTCCTTGATGACTCCTATCGGACGGGCGAGCCGTTTGAATTCTAAACTTTGGGCAACCTGAGTCTCGGACAAGGGTTGCCTTTCGTTTTACCCCTACAAAAAAATAAAAAAACTGATAAAATATGAATAGCGTCTATTATTATGGAAATGAGTGAAGATGTATGTGGGATCAATTTAAAAAGAAAATCAACAACTTTCTTTTTGTTGAAACTGAAGAAACAGAACAGACGGAAGTGAAACCAAGACGAAAAATAGAGCATAGAAGTGACAATATCCAAGCGAAAATGAAGTATCAGTATCCTGAAAAAAAATCATTCCGTTTTCCTGTTATTCCGGATCAGCCGAAAGAGGAAAAAACATCAGACATTCCTGCATATGCCCGAAAAAAGAAACGACGATCTGTTCCGGAAACTCACGAGCAAAACACGCCCCATAAACAGCGGGACAAAGAACAGGATGATTTTTATTCCAAAAAGCCATTTGAGCCGACACCGGTGCCGTCACCGATTTATGGTTTTCAGGAGCGCAGGAAAGAAAAAGAGACGGAGAATGTACCTGCTTATCAACGTAAACATCGGGTGGGAGAAATCATCGAGGAAACCGCTGAGACTGAAGCTGCTGCAACGAATACATATGCGGATGAACGGGTGCAATCCGATCAGGAAAACAATGTAAATTCTGAACAAAAACAGGCTGTCACAGAAAAACTGAAACAGGAATCTGTCCAGGAACCGGTTCAAGAATTTGTACAGGAGCCAGTTCAGGAATCGGCACCAAAGTTAGATGCAAAACCGGACGGAGATCCAGTCCCGGCCTCAAAACATAACGCTAATTCGAAACAGAAAACGAAAAAGCGGTTTGATAGAAAGAAGAAGAATAAAAAAGACGGTGACCAGAAACCATTGCCTTTTAACGTCATGATGTCGGCAAATGATAAACGGAGACATCGTGAAAGGAAACCGAAATTTGAAACGAATGTATCACCCGCTCCTTCTGTTCCGGAAAAGAAATATCCGTCGATACCGTATCACTTATTGAACGATCCGGTAGCAAAGACAGAAAAGGACCAACTATGGATGCAGGAAATGAAAGACCTGCTGGAAAAGACATTAAAACATTTTAATGTACGGGCAAAAGTGGTGAACACAACGCAAGGTCCATCCGTGACACGCTTTGAAGTACAGCCGGAAATGGGGGTCAAGGTCAGCAAAGTAAAAAACCTGAGTGATGATTTAAAGCTGAATATGGCTGCAAAGGATATACGTATCGAAGCACCTATACCGGGAAAAAATACAATTGGCATTGAAATCCCGAATCGGAAACCGCAAATTGTCGGCTTACAGGAGATTTTCGAAAGTGATGTTTTTCAGCATGACACGTCACCACTATCAGTTGGACTGGGATTAAGCATTGAGGGAAGCCCGATGATAACAAATATCCAGAAAATGCCGCACGGTTTAATCGCAGGTGCTACAGGATCCGGAAAAAGTGTTTGTATCAATACCATTTTAATCAGTATGTTATATAAAGCCAGTCATAACGATGTGAAGTTTTTACTAATTGATCCAAAGATGGTGGAACTTGCACCTTATAATGGTATTCCCCATCTCATATCACCGGTCATTACAGATGTAAAGGCGGCAACTGCTGCATTAAAATGGGCGGTTAAAGAAATGGAAGAACGCTATGATAAATTTGTAACAGAAGGCGTAAGGGACGTGGAGCGATACAATCAAAAAATGGCAAGACAAAACCGAATGGATGAAAAGCTGCCGTTCATGGTGATCGTGATTGACGAATTGGCGGATCTTATGATGGTATCCCCACAGGATGTGGAAGATGCAATATGCCGGATCGCCCAAAAAGCGCGCGCATGCGGCATTCATCTTCTTTTGGCAACCCAGCGTCCGTCGGTTGATGTCATTACAGGACTGATTAAAGCTAATATTCCAACACGAATTGCTTTCAGTGTTTCCTCTCAGGTGGATTCCAGAACGATAATGGATACAAGCGGTGCTGAAAAATTACTCGGCAAAGGTGATATGCTGTTCGTGGAAAATGGAGCCGGCAAGAGCATCCGGCTGCAGGGCGCTTTTGTTTCTGATGAAGAAATTGAACGGATTACGGACTATGCACGGACTATTGCGGAGCCTGAGTATGCATTTGAGCAGGAACAGTTATTGGAACAGATTTCCCATGATGATCATGAAGATGAACTTCTACAGGAAGCAATTGAATTTGTAGTCAGCCAGAACAGCGCAAGTACATCTTTGCTTCAGCGTCATTTTAAAATCGGGTATAACCGTGCAGCAAGGTTGATGGATGATATGGAAAACAGGGGGATTATTGCCCAGCAGAACGGCAGCAAGCCCCGTGATGTTCTCATATCTGAAGCTCAAATTGAAACATAAAAAATAATGGGTATTATTTTTGTTGCAGCGAATTGCAGAACCTGCAAATAAGTAATCTTGTAAAATTAAATACCTACATTGACAAGAGGAGATAACGGTTATGAAGGAAATTGAGCAAAAATTAAATGGAACGATTAAACGGCTGACAAATAAAACATTTAAATTTGATGAACGCATAAAGGAAGGTTGGTTTTCCGCAGTATACTTTTTAAAAACAAAAGAGATGGTTGAAAAAA
The DNA here is from genome assembly GCF_902726655.1 of Virgibacillus ihumii. Classification (NCBI taxonomy): domain Bacteria; kingdom Bacillati; phylum Bacillota; class Bacilli; order Caryophanales; family Bacillaceae; genus Virgibacillus; species Virgibacillus ihumii. Next base: position 1,304,474 of record NZ_CACVAN010000001.1, on the reverse strand, counting down.
AGCTGTCAAATAATCATGTTACGATGCAGTTTTTCCAAAAAGGCAGCAATGCAGTGTTATGTGGAACAGATGAAGCTATTGCTCTGGTACATACTTTTGCAGATAAGCCTGAGACACTTGAAATACATTCACTGAAGGATGGGGATAAAATAAAGCCATACGAGACGGTGTTGACCATCTCAGGTGCGTATCAACAGTTTGGTTTCCTGGAGGGGATCATTGATGGTATTCTGGCTAGAAGAACATCAGTGGCAACGAATGTATATAATGTGGTAAAAGCGGCCAGTTCTTCAGGGAAACAAAAGCCAATCATTTTCATGGGTGATCGTGATGATCATTATACTCAGCAGGCCGGAGACGGTTATGCAGCATTTATCGGCGGATCTACAGCACAGGCCACACATGCGATGAATGAATGGTGGGGCAAACACGGAATGGGAACGATGCCGCACGCTATGATTCAGATGTTCCGAGGGGATGTGGTGGCTGCAACTCAAGCATACCATGAAATGTTTCCGGAAGATGATCTTGTGTCACTTGTTGATTATAATAATGACGTTATCACAGATGCACTAAAGGTTGCCAAAGTTTTTGGGAACGAACTTAAGGGTGTACGAATAGATACATCCAGGACACTTGTTGATAAGTATTTTTTACGAAATCATCACCTGATGGGTACATTTGATCCCAGGGGAGTCAATCCGGAGCTGGTGTTCGCGCTTCGTAAAGCTCTTGACGATGAAGGTTTTTCTCATGTGAATATTGTTGTGACTGGAGGATTTACTGAAAAACGAATCAGTCATTTTGAACAGTTGGGAGTTCCGGTCGATATGTATGGTGTAGGTGGCAGTCTCCTGAAAATTAATATCGGCTTCACCGGTGACAACGTGTTGCTTAATGGGACTCGGGAAGCGAAAGAAGGGCGACGATACCGTCCAAATCCGTTAATGGAACGAGTGGAATTCCGCCCGCAAAACGATTAATGCAATATAATTTATTTTACACCACGGAAAGTTTTGCTATAATTACTTAGTAACTGTTGAAATAAATAAATAAAATTGTATTATATTCAGTTGAAAATTAACGGTTTTTATATATTTTTTGGAGGTTCTTTTTTATGACAACTTACCATTTTATTGGTATCAAGGGGACAGGGATGAGTTCACTTGCCCAAATACTTCATGATTCCGGGGAAAGTGTGCAAGGTTCTGATGTAGAAAAGCGTTTTTTTACACAGGAAGCATTGGAAAACAAGAATATCCCGATTTTCCCTTTTGCAGAAAGTAACATCGAAGAGGGATATACGATAATTGCCGGAAATGCATTTTCTGATGATCATCCGGAAATAAAAGAAGCAAAACGAAAAGGATTATCTTTCTACAGATATCATGAATTTCTTGGGGAATGGCTCAAACAGTACACAAGTATTGCTGTGGCCGGGGCACATGGAAAAACTTCAACAACAGGATTGCTGGCGCATGTATTGAATGAAACGTATCCTATTTCATATCTGATTGGCGATGGTACAGGAAAGGGGCATGTGGATAGCAAATATTTTGTGTTTGAAGCGTGTGAGTACCGGCGGCATTTTCTCAGATATGAACCTGACTATGCCATTATGACCAATATAGATTTTGACCATCCGGATTACTTCACGAGTATTGATGATGTGTTTAATGCATTTCAGTCAATGGCAGAACGTGTGAAAAAAGGAATTATCGCCTGTGGTGATGATGAGCAGTTACAAAAAATCCAGGCAAAAGTTCCTGTAGTGTATTATGGTTTTGAAGAAACAAACGATTTTCAGGCGCAAAATACACTGGAAACGGATGATGGAACTGAATTTGATGTGTTCGTCCGCAATACGTACTATGATACTTTTCAGATTCCAATGTACGGAGACCATAACATTCTTAATGCATTGTCAGTAATTGCAATCTGTCATTATGAAAATATGAAGGCGGATGATATCAAAGCTCTTGATACATTCCAGGGCGTCAAGCGGCGTTTTACTGAAAAGCGAATCGGCAAACAATTATTGGTTGATGATTATGCACATCATCCGAAAGAAATTACCGCAACTATTGATTCTGCCCGGAAGAAGTACCCCGGTAAGTCCGTGACTGCAATTTTTCAGCCGCATACGTTTTCACGTACGAAAACATTTCTGCAGGAGTTTGCCGATAGTTTATGCAATGCTGATAAAGTATACTTGTGTGATATCTTCGGGTCTGCAAGAGAAGACAGCGGGATGCTTACCATTTATGATTTACAGAAGCTGATTGATGGAAGTGAAATTTTGGAATTGTCCAACACAGATGTACTTCAGGAAGATGATGACAGTGTGCTGATATTTATGGGTGCCGGTGATATCCAAAAATTTCAGCAGGCATACGAGGAACAGTTGTCTTTGACTGGCAAAAATAGATTAAACGCGTAAAGAGCCTGAATTACAAGGCTCTATTTTTCCCTTATATTTTTTATGGACAGGTGAAAAGATGCTGTTATTTGGTACAAGCTGCTATTTAGTATGTTAAAATGTTTATGTGTTACTATTTTGGGATATTGTTTATTAAAACTATTTTCCAGCATTTATAATAGCAAGCATTTTAGAAGAATTCTGCACGAAAACGTCATATGAATTGAAGGAGCTGATCTACCAGTGGAAAGTTTGTTGTATATCTCAGCAATAATTGTCGCAGTTGCATTTGCCGTACTCGTCGTTTACCTGGCAATTACGCTGAAGGCAGCCAAGCAGACATTGAGCAATGTTTCAGGCACATTGGACAGCCTGAATCAGCAAATGCAGGGAATAACGACTGAAACATCTGCTTTGTTGAGCAAAACCAATCAGCTGGCTGACGATGTAAATGAAAAATCGTCCAAGCTGAATGGATTGTTTGAAGGACTTAAGGGCATCGGGGAAACAGTTAAGGGTTTTAATCATTCCTTGGGCAAATTATCGAAGAGCATATCCAATTCGGCAGCACAAAATCAGGATTCGACTTCACAGGTAATGAAATGGGGAAATGCAGCCGTGGATTATTTAAAAAAGAAAAAAAATAAATAAAAATGGAGGCATGTTCATATGGGAGAGAATAATATTAACAGTAAAGATTTTTTGATTGGTACACTAATCGGCGGATTTGTGGGTGCCGCTGCAGCATTATTGTTTGCACCAAAATCGGGAACTGAGCTAAGAGGAAATTTGAATGAAAGTGCTACACAGTTGAAAGACGTTGCTTATGAAAAGGGTTCCGGTCTGAAGGAAAAGGCATACGAAAAAGGATCAGACCTGAAAAACAAAGCCACTGATTCCAAAGACAAATTTTCTCAGAAAACACAGGAACTAACGAAAAATGTTCAGGACAAATGGAACGAACGGAAGAATGACGAAACGGCCGCAGAGGAAGCTGCTGAAGAACTTGCCGATGCAATTGAGGAAGCAGCAGAAGAAGCAGAGGAAGCAGAAGAAAAAAATAAATAAACAGATATTCAACAATCTGTAACGTTATAAAGCGTTGCAGATTTTTTTATTGGTAAGTGGAGAAGAATGATTTTACAGACGAAATATATGTATGGAGCAAATGAGAATAAAAATTATCATATATTATGCAGGATTTTAACCAAATTGGGGATAATGGAGTAAGCGCTTTATCGGTTTAATGTCAGTGGTTCTGAGTGAAAATACTGTTCCAATGCTGTTTTGGAACGGTTATAATGGTTTTTATTTTTTAAAAATTCCTGATGACAAATGTATAATAATTCGTTATAATGGTTTCTAATTATTAAAATTCTGCCTATTTCAACAGGTAAAAACATAGTGTTCAGGAGGGGTTACGATGAGCCAAAACGAATTGGAACAATTACGTCAGAATCTTGATAGGATTAATATGGAATTACTGGGTCTGATCAATGAACGTGCGGAAATTGCACAAGAAATAGGAAAGGTAAAGAATAAACAAAGTATTATGCGCTATGATCCGGTAAGGGAACGTAAAATGCTTGATGAACTTACAGAGAAAAATAATGGTCCATTTGAAAATTCCACGATTGAACACATATTCAAGGAAATTTTTAAAGCAAGCCTGGAATTGCAGGTAGATGACCACCGAAAAGCATTGCTGGTTTCCAGAAAAATGAAGCCTGAGAATACTGTTATTGATATCAATGGGGAAAAATTTGGTGATGGAAATACACACAATATTTTCGGGCCATGTGCAGTGGAAAGTTATGATCAAGTGGCTGAAGTTGCCAAGGCAGTTAAGCGCAATGGAAATAAACTATTGCGTGGCGGCGCATTTAAACCACGTACATCACCATACGACTTCCAGGGACTTGGACTTGAAGGACTGCAGATTTTAAAGAAGGTTGCGGATGAGTACGATCTTGCGGTTGTAAGCGAAATAGTCAATCCTGCCGATATAGAAAAAGCTGTTGATTATATTGATGTGATTCAAATTGGTGCACGTAACATGCAAAATTTCGAATTGCTCAAAGCAGCAGGGGAAGTTGACAAACCTGTATTGTTGAAACGCGGTATGTCAGCAACCATTTCCGAATTTGTGAATGCCGCAGAATATATTATTTCACGGGGCAATGGTAATATTATTCTTTGTGAACGTGGTATCCGAACTTATGAAAAAGCTACCAGAAATACACTGGATATTTCAGCCGTACCAATTCTGAAGCAGGAAACACACTTGCCCGTTATGGTTGATGTAACACATTCAACAGGACGCAGAGATTTACTGCTGCCAACGGCAAAAGCTGCATTGGCAGTTGGTGCAGACGGTGTAATGGCTGAAGTACATCCGGATCCGGCAGTAGCATTATCAGACGCTGCCCAGCAAATGGATATTCCAACGTTTGATTCCTTCAGCAAAGAATTGGGGTCGTTTTCGTATCAAAAATAGTTTTTGCCAAGGCCGATCACAGTGATCGGCCTTAAATTTTTTGTGTTTTTCCCCGCGTTAAAGTATGATATATGCATAAGGATCCGTATGATGGAGGTAGATTAGCGTGAACATAACAATTTATGATGTAGCACGAGAAGCAAACGTTTCAATGGCAACTGTATCAAGGGTTGTTAATGGAAATCCAAATGTAAAGCCTGCTACCCGGAAAAAGGTGCTGGCTACAATTGAACAATTGGGGTACAGGCCCAATGCGGTGGCGCGTGGTCTGGCAAGTAAAAAGACAACAACGGTTGGGGCAATCATTCCGGATATTTCAAGTATCTTCTTTGCTGAACTGGCAAGGGGGATTGAAGATATTGCAACGATGTATAAATATAACATTATTCTAAGTAATTCCGATCAGAACAAAGATAAAGAATTGCAGTTAATTAATACAATGCTGGAAAAACAGGTCGACGGTATATTGTTTATGGGCGGGAATATTTCCGAGGATCATGTTAACCAGTTTGAAAGCTCGTCAATTCCGGTTGTATTGGCAGCAACATATGATGAAACAGACACTATTCCATCTGTAAATATTGACTATGAAGCAGCTGCTTACGAAGCAACGTCATTTCTGATTGAAAAAGAAAATAGCAAAATTGCTTTTATATCCGGCCGTGAAGATACATTAATAAATCAGCAGAAATACAAAGGCTATCTGCGTGCACTCCGTGAGAAGTCAATCAGTGTCGATGATGATTATATTTTGAAAGGCGATTATTCGTATCACTCAGGCATTGAAGCTGTTGAAGAATTGTTGGTTATGGAAAACAAACCAACTGCGGTTTTTGTCGCTTCCGATGAAATGGCGCTTGGTGTAATTCATGGTGCGCAGGATAAAGGATATAACGTTCCTGAAGATCTGGAAGTGTTCGGGTTTGATAACACCAGATTGGCTACGATGGTACGGCCGACATTATCAACCATTGTGCAGCCAATGTACGACATCGGTGCAGTTGCAATGCGCCTGCTGACTAAATTTATGAACAAAGAAGAAGTGGCCGAGAAGAAAGTTGTTCTTCCGCATCGAATCGAAGAAAGAAAATCAACAAAATAATCGGTTAAAACGGGGAGGTGAAACATTCACCTCCCCGTTTGTGTATTTTGCGTATATTTTAATGCATTCATCAATATTTTAGCGTTTTTCTCTGTTATTTCAGTTTTGCGAGGAATGTCCGGTACGATGTTTTTGTCATCGTGCCAGGTTTTCGGCAGTGTAACGGGTGCATCCCGCTGCCATTTGTTCAGCCACATTTCCGGAATTGGTCCGGTTTTTGCAGTACCGGTTTTCATGACGCTCCATACCTGTGCCCAGGCACGGGGTACGACGCGCCACATATCATAACCGCCGCCTCCTAGCGCAATCCAGCGTCCATTACAATATTCATGGGCAATTTCATGTGCCAATTGCGGTATTTTGTCATATGTTTTCATGGTGGAACACAAATGTGTCAGCGGATCATATGTATGTGCATCAGCACCGTTCTGTGTCACAATCACGTCCGGTTTAAAATATGCAGCAATATTCCTTAGGGCAGACTCATAGACCTGCAAAAACGACTCATCCTCTGTAAATGCATCGATAGGCAGGTTAAACGAATAACCATGTCCTTCCTTAATTCCCCGCTCGTTTACGTTTCCGGTGCCAGGAAACAGATAGCGTCCCGTCTCATGGATGGAAAAGGTACAGACATTCGGATCATCGTAAAATGCCCACTGAACACCGTCACCATGATGGGCGTCTGTATCAATATATAATGCTCGTAATCCATAATTTTTACGAATATATTTTAGGGCAACTGCTCCATCATTATAAATACAGAAACCACTTGCTTTCCGCTTAAAACCATGGTGCAGTCCGCCGCCAAGGTTCAGGGCATGCTCAGCATTGCCTTGCAGGACATGGTCAACTGCAGCAAGCGTCCCGCCAACCAAATAGCTGGATGCTTCATGCATTCCTTTGAAAATCGGCGTATCCTCTGTTCCGATGCCGTATTCAGACCCATCATCAGAAGCCAGTTCACCGTTTCCGGCCTTTTTAACAGTTTCGATATAACTTAAATCATGAAAAAGGTTTAGTTCCTCAATCGTAGCAAGTCTTGGCTGAATAATGTCATCTTTGGTTAATAGTCCGGAATTCTCCAATAAAGTTTTTGAAAGTAATATCCGTTTTTGATTAAATGGGTGATCCGCATGAAAATGATAGTTTAAAAAAGCATCTGAAAAAACAAAAGCAGCATTGCACGTCATCGTTTTGGCCCCGCATCGTCATTTGGCCACATCAATTCGTACCCTGCATTCTGTAAGTCTTTTATTACAGGTAATGGATTCATGGTTTGGATACGGAACACAAGAATTTTATAATTTGCATCATTTTTATACGGATAAACCAAAACGGATGTGATGTTTGTTTTCCTTGCACCGAATATTGCTGCAACCTCCGGCAGAATACCCGGTTTATGTGGAACTTTTACTTCGATATGGGAGCTCTGTACATTGGTTCCTGTTATTTCTATAAGCGTATGGAGCATGTCTTTTTCTGTAATCACCCCAACCAATTCATTGTTGCTGACGACTGGAAGACAGGCAAACTCTTCTTCGTAAAAAATTCCGGCTATCTCTTCAACAAGATCGAGTGGATGCACAGTTACTACCGGCTGACTCATTATGGTATGGATTTCATTTTGCAATTCAGTATGTTCTCTGTTTTCTTCAAATATGGATGGTGTTGCATCCCGAACGTCCCGATCGGAGACAATGCCGATGACATTCTTTTCCTCATTTATTATCGGAATATGGCGGATCTTTTTTTCATGAAGCAGTTTTAATGCCGAGGCAATGGTCGCCGTTGGTGGTAAAGATGTTACTTCTGTATTCATAATCTCTTCAACGAGCATTAGAATCCCTCCCGCATATTTCGGTACTGGTGGCGCTGCAAGAACCTCAGCTTATCAAATTTGCTGATGGATGATTCCGGAACATTCTCTCCAACTCTTACCATCAGGCAATTTGCAGGATGTGAAATAATTTCGGGGTCATCTGTTGGAGCAGGGACAAGTCCTCCGGCTGCCATCATTTTTTCCATCACTTTGCGGTAATCCCAAACACTCAGACGTGTTCCGTCAAGATCCCAGTGCCAATAATATTCAGTGGAAATGATAATGTAATTTTCCATATAGTTGTCCATCATGGACAGTTTCAGAAGTCCTGATGCAATGCCCGCACCACGATAGGCCGGGATAATTTCAATCGCTCCGAGTTCAATCAAATCTTCCATCTTAAACTCTGACCACCGCTCAAGTGGATCCGGATGCAAATAGGTGACATACCCGATAATTGTATCCTTTGTTCTTGCTATTATAATTCGGCCTTCGTCAAAATCAGCAATGTTCTGGATTGCTTCAAATTGTTGTGGTGCACGGCGAAATGCCGTTAAATGTTCATGGAAATGGTATTTCCTCAGTTCGGATGAAGGCACCGGTCCTTCAATTATGATAGAGCTTTGTTCCGTATTGCGCTCCATTGAATGATACGTTTTAATATGCTCCACGTTTTCACCGCCTTAATAAAAATACCTTTGATACTCCTATTATACAGGAGATTGTAGTGAATTTTTAGTAAAAACCGGAGTAGTTTTAAATTTGACTATTCAATTTAACACAATAATAATATTATTAAATTCAATAAATATTTATTGATATTCAATAAATAATATGTTAAATTCAAATTAAAATAAATTAGTGAGGTGCTTTATGAAACGGGGATCAACACTCTTTTTAAAAATATCGGTTATTTTATTAGGGATTCCGGTTCTAGCGGTGTGTATATTTTTGCTTCCGCAAATAACAGTTGAAGCGATTGACCAGGCGAAAAGTGGTTCAGAGCTCGCATATATCGTATTTAGCATTTTATTTGTTATGTATGGAGCGACGATACCTTATTATTATGCTTTGTACCAGGCATTAAGGCTTTTAAGTTATATTGACAGGAACCAGGCTTTTTCTTTACATTCTGTAAGAGCGCTCAAAAAGATAAAAAACAGTGCCATCATAATCAGTGGCCTGTATGCAGTTGCTTTGCCACTTGTATATATCATAGCGGAGTGGGATGACGCACCAGGTCTTATATTAATTGGCATGGTCATTATTGGTGCTTCCATTGTAATTGCAGTTTTTGCTGCCGTTCTTCAAAGGCTATTAAAAGAAGCGATAGCAATCAAATCGGAAAATGATTTAACGGTCTGAGGTGAATAATATGGCAATTATAATCAATATTGATGTAATGCTGGCGAAACGGAAAATGAGTGTTACCGAACTTTCCGAAAGGGTCGGCATAACGATGGCCAATCTTTCCATACTGAAAAACGGAAAAGCAAAGGCGATTCGATTTTCAACGCTGGAAGCTATTTGCAAGGCTTTGGACTGCCAGCCGGGAGATATTTTGGAATACCGAAGTGATGGAAATATGGAAGGCTCCTAATACTGCTGTTAATTTTTTTGCAAATATGGTCGCCACCTAAAGACTTGGTGACAACCAATTTTTCTAATGTCGAAGTTTAGAAGGCAGGATGCGTATGAATTCAATCATTCATAATACTTCTCGGAAAGAAACATGGTCAGTGAAATCGAAGAGAGGTGGGGAACAGCTTGTTCGTTTTGGCTGGGAGCAGGCTATGTCCTGTTTATTTCCAGTTGTAATTTTTGCTTCTCTAGCCATTACAAAATTTATCCCGCTTCCTTTTCTGCCGCGGTATGACTGGCTGTTGATTATCTTTTTTCTAATGCAGGTCTGGATGGTGCGTTCCGGACTTGAGACACGGGATGAGCTAAAAGTAATCACATTGTTTCATCTTATTGGACTCACACTTGAAGTTTTTAAAGTACATATGGGGTCCTGGTCTTATCCGGGGGAAGGATATTTTAAAATTTTTGGCGTGCCTTTGTACAGCGGATTTATGTATGCGAGTGTCGCGAGCTATCTCTGTCAGGCATGGAGGAGGTTAAGGGTAGATTTGGTGAACTGGCCTGCATATTTGGCAGTTGTTCCGCTTGCAGCTGCAATCTATATAAATTTTTTTACGCACCATTTTTGGGTTGATGTCCGTTGGTGGTTATCCGGGCTTGTTCTAATCGTATTCTGGAAATCCTGGGTCACATACGAGATTGCTGGAGTTCGCTACCGTATGCCGCTTACACTTTCGTTTGTGCTTATCGGCTTTTTCATTTGGATTGCTGAAAATATCGCAACGTTCTTTGGTGCATGGGAGTATCCAAGCCAAACTGATGCCTGGAGTCTCGTTCACTTGGGAAAGGTGAGTTCATGGCTCTTGTTGGTGATTGTCAGTTTTCTTATCGTAGCGACGTTGAAACAAGCAAAAGAAAAAATTTCTGCTAATCGTAATTCTGTTGATAAGCTTCTGCGACAAGGCTCCGATTCATAGATTTACGGAAATTTCCAGAAACATACGTTTTAATAATAAAAATGCACCGCATGATGCGGTGCATTTAGTAATTTTTAATGTAGTGAGTTTAGATCATTTTTCTTCTTTATACAAGTTAATGTTTCTGTGTCATTTATTCACCATTATTACCGTTAGTCTCTCTATTATCGGTATTATCAATATCACTGTTATTGGGGCCCCCATTGCTGGATTCCCCGTTTCCGGAACTACCATCGCCGCCGGAATCACCACTGTCGGCACCGTCACCGTTAGAGCCTTCATCACCTGTGTTACCATTGCCGTTATCGGTACCGCCATTATTTCCATTATTCGAATCGTTATTTTCGTTATTCCCGGTATCCCCTGGATTTTCAGGTTCATCCGGCTTATCTGGTTTGTTTTTGCCATCTTTTTCCGGTTTATCCGGTTGTCCGGACGTAGCCGGTTTGGATGCGGATGATTCCAATCCGAAATAATCCACGGCTCGAACAATGTAAGCACCGCTTCCTGAAATGGATGTGCTTGTGCCAGTTGTACTGCCGACTTTGCTGTACGATCCATTTGAACTGGAAGCTTTATAGATTCGGTAACCGACAACATCATCGCTGCCGGATTCATTCCAGGTTAGCTTTCCACCTGATATTGAGACGCCAGAAGGAGCTTTTGGTGCTTTACCGTCATCCTCGATGGCGTTTGAGCTGGCATCTGAAGGCGGCAAGCCAATTTTTGACCATTTATCACGGTTCGTTCGTGGGAACAGTTTGGATAGGTTACCAAGTCTGTCCCAGCCTTTTCGTTCCAGAAATGCCGGATTGAATGCCAGTCCATCACCTTTGGTAAATTCTGCTGGCGTGTTTGGTCCCGCAACAACTGCCTGTCCGTTAACCATAACGTAAGAACCTTCTATTAAACTATTACCTGTTTCGGTTGGTGCATACTTTGCATTAAACAGATCAGTCATGACCAGCCCTGCTTGTTTACATAGGTCAGACGGCAGTTTACCTGAAATCGCACAATAGCTGCGTGATACGATACCACCCGGTCGATCAAAATTTTTCTGCGGTGCAACAAGGTCAGGTCTGATATCTGATGCTGCGTTGATCAGCTCTGCCCAAAGTTTTATATTTCGGTTACTGTAACCAAGTGAACAGCTTGAACATTTGATCGATTGTGGAGTTTTGTATCCCATCCATGTTCCAAAGGTTACTTTCGGGTTAACTCCGACAAACCATGTATCCTCCCAGTTGTTTGATGTTCCTGTTTTTCCGGCCCAGTCAACATAGTCATATTTTAATTGCGAATTGAGATAGGATGCTGTACCACTATCGATAACATCACGCATCATATCGATTGTTAAATAGTTTGTCTGCCGCGAGAAAACTTCTTCCGGATTTTTTTTGTGTTTATAAATTACTTTTCCATCTGCGGTCGTAATTTTTTGGATCAGATAAGCGTCATTAAATTTTCCGCGATTACCGAACGTACTGAATGCGTTTGTGTTTTCTTCAACACTAATTCCTTTGGTCGGCTGTCCAAGAGAAAGCGACATATGGTGCTGGTCACCTTTTGTCAGGGTAGTAATTCCCATACCTTCAATCAGAAAGTTCTTAGCCGGATTTTGGTTAATGATTCTGCTGTATACCTTGGCCGCGGGGATATTATAGGAATCTGCCAGCGCTTTACGGGCAGAAACAATGCCATGGTAAGATCCCTGAATATAGTTACTTGGACTCCAATTGTCACTTCCGGGTATCTGAAAAGTTGTTGAAACGTCGGCGATTGGTGTTCCAGGCTGTACTTTTCCAAGTTCCATCGCCGGCGCATAGTCCAGTATCGGCTTCATGGTACTTCCATTTGGACGCGGACGTGTTGTGTAGTTGAGCTGATTGTTTTGATTGTAATCTCTGCCGCCTATGAAACTAATTATTTTACCAGTACTGTTTTCAATCAGGATACCGCCCGTCTGGATTTTTTGGGTGATTGTTTTTGTTTTACCAGTTTCGTAATTCACCACAACTTCCCCGGTCCAGGGTTCCCCGTAATAATCATAGTTTTTAACAATTTGTTTGAATTTGTCATGAATCTTCTTATTTATTGTTGTATGAATCTTATAACCATTTTGACGCATAGCCCGGTCAGCAAGTGCTGTGTATTCACCCATCAGGTCATCATTTTCCTTGAGCTCTTTCATGGAGTATCCATCCTGTTTAGCCAGATGCTCTATTATAATTTGTTTCGCTCGTTCTTGGGCTTCAAAAGTTAAATACGGATATTTCTCAATAGGTGACTTGGATTCTTTGCTAAAATCATCCACGATATTATAGTTTAAAGCTTTTTCATATTGTTTTTTTGTGATGTATCCTGCTTCGTGCATCCGCTCCAGTACAAAACTCATCCGATTCAACCCCGGTTGAAGACCTTCCTTATTTTTAAGACCACCACTGTTTTTAAAAGGTGTATAGTAGGATGGGCTTTGCGGCAGCCCAGCCAGAAAAGCAGCCTGCGGAAGGTTCAGTTCCGAAGCATCGACCCCAAAGATCCCCTGTGCCGCAGTCTGGATTCCCGCAATATTTTGTCCGGATGCATTACGGCCATATGGAATAATATTTAAATAGGCTTCAAGAATTTCATCTTTATCAAAAAAACGTTCAACCCGCATAGCAATTAATATTTCTTTTGCCTTTCGTTCAAATGATACTTCATTTGTGAGTATTTGGTTTTTAACCAGTTGCTGTGTGAGTGTACTGCCGCCCGATTGCATAGGCGCATTTGTTACTTGTTGGACCATGGCCCGCACAATTGCCTTTGGTACAATACCTTCATGCATTCTGTAGTTACTGTCCTCTGTTGCAATTACGGCATGGATTAATTTGTCGGATACTTCATCAAGCGTGACCTCTTCCCGATGAATATCAGAGCGTACATTTCCAAAATAGTTGCCTCCTGCAAAATATAATTTGGAAGTTTGCTCATAATTATATATATCCTGTTTCATGCTGGCATAGCTCCTGACTGGTTCGTCTTTTACCAGGGAAGCGAAATAACCTGCACCCAAGCCGCCGACGAAAAAAGCGCCGATAACACCTACGACAAGGAAAAATAGAATAACATTCCAGAAAACATCATATGTAATTCTGGATGACCGCTGAATTTTTCCTTCATTCCAGGCATTCTTCACCTTCTGCGTATATTTGTGAAGCATTTGTTTGAAATCCACTATAAAATACCCCCTAAAATTCCACAATCTATTATAGCATAGCAGGAAGAATTAATGTATAATAAATTGTGCCTGCATATTGCTTTTGTTTGCAGAGTATGGTATGAATATATAATAATAAAATTATAGCAGTTAAGAAAGTATAAATCCTTTCTTACTGCATAAGTGCAACTATGGCTGTCACCTAAAAGCTTGGTGACAACTAAGTTTCTAATAACGTCAGAAAATATAAGTTATGGTTGACTTTATAAGAAGAACTTCGGCACTCGCTATAAGATGAGGCGTGGCCTGAGTTTTCCAAACATGCAATGATGGATTTCAGTAGTGTTGCATTTCCCTTTCCAAGAGAGCTGACGGCAGGTGGAAGTCAGTATACAGATGCAGGCGAATTACAATTCCGGAGCTTCTTTTATGAAAGACGGTGCGAATCATCGTTAACAATCCTAAGGTGACACGTATGGTGTAACAAGGGTGGTACCGCGAGTATAAACTCGTCCCTTTTGGAGGGATGGGTTTTTTTAATGATTAAAAATCGTTATGTGAGGGGAAATGCGGTATTCGCGCATAACATAGCTGGACCTGAATTTATATAAAATTTATAAGAAAAGTGAGAGTGGTGGACATGGATATTTTAAAAGATTTGGAAAAACGTAATCTTATTCATCAGACAACCGATGATGAAGGGCTTAAAAAACATCTCAGTGAAAATCAGGTAACTGTTTATTGCGGCTTTGACCCCACTGCTGACAGCCTTCACATTGGGCATTTGGTTCCGATTACTATGCTTAAAAGATTTCAGCGTGCGGGTCATAAACCAATCGCATTAATTGGCGGCGGAACTGGTATGATTGGTGACCCTAGCGGTCGCTCCAGTGAACGTTCGCTAAATGAAGAATCGGTAGTAAAAGACTACAGTGAAAAAATAAAAGAACAACTTGCACACCAGCTTGATTTTGATCATGGTTCAAATGCAGCTGTCGCCAGAAATAATCACGACTGGCTTGCAAGTATGACGGTTATCGATTTTCTGCGCGATGCTGGAAAACATTTTGGTATTAATTATATGCTTGGAAAAGAGTCAGTCTCAGCCAGAATTGAACAGGGGATATCGTATACTGAATTCAGTTACATGATTTTGCAGTCACTTGATTACATGAAATTGTATGAACAGGAAAACTGTACGCTGCAAATTGGCGGAAGTGATCAGTGGGGCAACATTACTGCTGGTATGGAGCTGATTCGTCGATCCAGAGAAAACGAGGATGAGGATATTAACGTATTCGGGTTGACTGTACCATTGATTACGAAAGCTGATGGCAGCAAATTCGGTAAAACGTCCGGCGGGGCAATCTGGCTTGATTCGGAAAAGACGTCACCATATGAATTTTATCAATTCTGGGTGAATACGGATGATAGGGATGTCATTAAATTTTTAAACTACTTTACATTTTTGGAAGATGACGAGATGGAAGCACTAAAAAAAGAATTGGAAACTCATCCTGAAAATAGGCTGGCACAGAAACGGCTTGCTGAGGAAATGACCCGTGAAGTCCACAGTCAGGAAGCACTGGAGCAGGCACAACGGATTACTTCTTCATTATTTAGTGGTAATCTACAGGATTTGACAGCTGAAGATATTGAGCAGGGTTTCAAAGATGTGCCTGCATATGTAACAGAAAAAGCGGAGATTGGATTAGTAGATTTACTCGTAAACAGTTCAATTTCCTCATCAAAGAGACAGGCGCGAGAAGATATCAACAATGGTGCTATTTATATAAACGGCACACGTGAGCAGGATACGAAATATGTGGTTGGTTCATCCGACCGGATTGATGACAGGTTTACGATTATCAGACGAGGCAAGAAAAAGTACTTCCTGATTCGTTATCAATAATCAGCACGTTTTACGAGAGGGGGGATATAGTTGGCACGTATAGGTTCATATTCACAGACGGCTAACCCGGCTTGGAGTGATAAAGCATTTCGGTCCGGCAATAATATTGCAAAGCAGATGACATTGCAAGGGACCATAAACCGGACATTTCTTTTGACAATGGCACTGTTTCTCTCGGCAGCATTCGCATGGAGCCGGTATTTCAACGGACCTGGTGTAAATGGACTGCTGGTACTTGGCCTGATTGCCGGGTTGATTTTGGCAGTTATTACAATTTTTGTCCCGAAAGTTGCCCCTTTTACATCTGTTCCTTACGCGCTCGCTGAAGGATTGGTAGTGGGCAGTGTTTCGGCAATGTATGAAGACCTGTACGGCGGTATAACGATGCAGGCTGCGTTGCTGACATTCGGTGTTCTGCTCATGATGCTATTACTGTATAAAACCGGTGTGATTAAAGTTACCAAAAAGTTCAGGATTGGGGTAATTTGTGCGACCGGCGCTATCCTTCTGGCTTATTTGGCAACGCTTGTGATGCGGCTGTTTGGGGTACATGATGTCCTGTACATGCATAACAGCGGTCCAATCGGGATTGTGATCAGTGTTGGGATTGTGATTGTAGCGGCATTGAATCTGGCGTTGGATTTTGATCTGATTGAGCGCGGCGTTAAACGCAATGCGCCTAGACACATGGAATGGTATGGCGCATTCGGACTTATGGTAACGTTGGTATGGCTTTATCTTGAGATTCTTCGGTTGATTGCTAAACTAAGACGATAACCTTTTTAACAGAGAAATTTCATCATTTAAATCCCGGTGTTTTGGCAGCCGGGTTTTTACGTTTTGCAATTATCAAAATTTTCTTGACAATATATAGCTTGTATGCTAAATTAAAATGGTATAGTTGGATTTTTTATGGGAGGTGGAATAGAACAGGTTTTATTTTCATACAAGGGGGGAGCACAATGAGTGAACAGACTCAGGCTAAGAAAAGTTTTTTCGATGGAAGATTCGGAAGGTTTATTCTCCCGGCGATTATTCTTCAATCGACATTGATTGGCGGAGGATATGCAACAGGAAGAGAAATTGTTGCATATGGGGCAAAGTTTGGTTCGCTTGGCTGGGTAGCTGGTCTGGCAATTTTTCTGGGATTTGGTCTGGCGGCGTTTCTGATGTTCGAGATAGCCAGGATTTTCAGGGCATATGATTATAAGTCAATGGTGAAGAATTTAATTGGTCCATTCTGGTTTTTATTTGATATTATCTACCTTTTATTGGCTGTTTTAATAATCTCGATTATGGCCGCCGCAACCGGATCGATTGTGGAAAGTACGCTCGGCATCAATTACTGGGTAGGCGTGGTTGGAATTGCTGTTATTGTCGGAATCCTGAATCTGTATGGTGAACGGCTGATCGAGCGGTTTGAAACGTATGGTACGATTGCATTAATGATTGGTTATATTATTTTTGGAATTATGGTTATTACTACGACCTGGGATGATGCGATGCAGGTTTTTGCCAGTGGTGACACTAGTTATGTGAGTGATTTCAGTTTCTGGACCATTATTTGGAGCGGGATCATTTATGTTGGATATAATCTTGCTGTATATCCGGCTGCATTATTTACCGTTAAACGGCAAAAATCGATAAAAGATACACTTGTTTCAGGTCTAGTTGCCGGGGTTCTGATGACACTGCCGTGGTTCTTGACTTACTTTGCTTTGATGGGATTTTATCCGTCAGAGGATGTGTTTGGTGCGGAAATCCCTTGGCTGCAGATGCTTGATGGTTATGGAGCCTGGGTTGTCGTATTGTTTGGTATTGTTGTTGGCTGGACATTGGTTGAGACCGCTACAGGTATGATTCATGCCTTTCTTGAACGATTGGATAACAATCTTGAGGAGCTTGGAAAAAAGAAACTGACGAAAAAACAAAGTGGGCTGGTTGCATTTATAACGCTTGCTGCTTCTGTGCTGCTTGCCGAAGTTGGAATCATGGATCTTGTATCCAAAGGTTACACAGCATTAGGGTATGGAATGCTTGTTGTCTTTGGTTTGCCGTTGATTACAGTTGGACCATATAAAATTTATAAGCATTTTAAGAAAAAGAAAGAAAAAGTCGATACTGTTGCATAAAATAAGAAAGCCACAAGCAGGAAATTGCAGCTTGCGGCTTTCTTTTATTATAGGTACAAATTGTTATTGATTATTGTTTTGCTGTGACTGTTGAGAAGCTTGAGCCTGCTGTCCTTGCTGCTGTTGAGCTTGTTGCAGTTGTTGCTTAGCCTGTTGCAACTGCTGTTGCTGCTGGGAATCAGCCTGAGCTGATTGTTGCGCTTGCTGCTCAAGTTGCTGCAATTGCTGCTGTGCCTGTTGGATCTGCTGTTGATCACCGGATTGGGCAGCTTGCTGTGCCTGTTGAACTGCTTGCTGTACCTGTTGCTGGTTTTGTTGTGCCATAAAAAAATACCTCCTGTAAATTTTTGTTTTCACTGGTAGTTTGTACAGGAATTGGACAATTTATGTACATGGATATGAACGATTTGGAAAAAAGTCGTTAAGTGCCCATATAAAAATAGAAATTAATAATTATATGTTGCGTGTATGAAACAGGAAGGAATGTTATTGAAAGATTGAACCGTAGCAGACATGTGGCCATGGGGGATTTGCAGATTATAAAACTCCCAAATCATACATGATTTGGGAGTTTTAAGTGCATTAAATGCTTTATAACAGATTTTATACTTAACGTGAGTAGTACTCAACGATAAGTGCTTCGTTAATTTCAGCCGGAAGTTCAGAGCGT
The DNA here is from genome assembly GCF_902726655.1 of Virgibacillus ihumii. NCBI lineage: Bacteria > Bacillati > Bacillota > Bacilli > Caryophanales > Bacillaceae > Virgibacillus > Virgibacillus ihumii. The sequence goes on along the minus strand of NZ_CACVAN010000001.1, from coordinate 1,286,160 downwards.
TCCGGAAAACGTGTATAACTTCCTTCCAATTTATTTTCATCAAATGAAAGATATTCGGGTACGAAGTTATTTACTTCGATGGCTTCTTTAACAATGTCCATATTTTGTGATTTTTCACGAAGTCCGATAACCTGACCCGGCTTGACTGCGTATGATGGGATATCAACGCGTCCGCCGTCAACGGTTACATGACCATGGTTGACAAGCTGACGTGATTGTCTGCGTGTACGTGCAAGACCAAGACGATAAACAAGGTTATCCAATCTTGATTCAAGCAGAATCATGAAGTTTTCACCATGAACACCTTTCATTTTACCCGCTTTATTGAACAGCGTGCGGAACTGACGCTCATTTAAACCGTACATGAAACGGAGTTTTTGCTTTTCTTGTTGTTGCAGGCCGAATTCTGAAATCTTCTTTCGCTGATTTGGTCCATGCTGACCTGGAGCATATGGACGCTTATCAAGTTCTTTACCGGTTCCGGTTAAAGAAATGCCAAGACGACGTGACTTTTTCCAAATGGAATCTGTATAACGTGACATGGGACATTTCCTCCTTTATTGTTTTATTCGCATAAAATAAAACCGTGTGTTCCAGTTCGCTATGCATTTTGTTTTCATGTACCATCGCTCCAGCAGCCGAGAGTTACGCGATACACCTCATATCGAGGAACAAAATGACAAAAACGCAGGTTCACCTAAGCTACCTTTTTATTTTACACAACGAATAGTATATAAGTTTTGAGACAGGAAGTCAATCATAATCTGTGTTTTTAATAATTTTTTTGATTATCTTAAAATATATCGTACACTCGGTATTCGCATGATTGGATTAACGATACATGCAGTTTGCGTCTGTAAAACGATGTTGATATAAATTACTTCAAAAATCCTTCGACAATTTCCGCGAATTTTTCGAGATACTCCCTGTCCGTCTCATCGAATCGGTTCAGGCTGGGACTGTCAATGTCTAAAACTCCGTAAATTTCATTATTTAT